>NZ_MVAR01000058.1 GCF_001999325.1 Thioalkalivibrio versutus | reverse complement strand
CGCGCAGCGGGCCCGGCGGGGCGCGGCGCGCAGCCCGACGCCGGGCGCGGCAGAAGCGCCAGTGGCCAGGCGGGCGGAGCCATGCGGCAGCGTGCAGAGGGCAGACCATCAGAGGGCCGTCTTGCGGGCGTCGTTCACCAGGCGGAAGGCGGTCTTCAGGTGACTGCGCTCCAGGGTGGACAGTCCGGCCGGGTCCAGCGCGTTGTCCGGGGGCTGGCCGTTGCGGATCTGGCGAGCCTGATGACGGGCGCGCAGGTTAGCGATGTACAGCCAGGCATCGGCCAGGTTTTCGGCCGTGCTCTCGTTGATAACCCCCGCTCGGGCCGCGGCGCTCAGGCGTTCCACCGTGCTGCGTGCCGCGCTGCCGGCGTGTAGGGCAAAGACCCGTGCCATGGCGACGATCGGCAGCAGCCCACGCATCTTCAGGTCGAGGGTGTCGGCGTGTGCGCCGCTGTCCTCCAGCACGAACTGGCGGAAGAAGCCGAGCGGTGGGGGCAGGTTGCGCGCCTGGTCGGCCAGGGTGCTCAGCAGGGCCTCGTGGCGCGCACCAACCTCCAATGCCTGTTGGCGCAATGGTTCGAACAGTTCGGCCGCACCGTGGATCACGCGCATGTCGAGGTAGTGGGTGGCCAGCATCGCATCGCGTGGGGCCGGGTGGTGCAGCACGCGTTCCATCTCGCGCGCCCAGTCAGCCGCGGGTCGGCGCCAGTCGGGATGGGTGGGATCGACATCGCCGGGGCAGGCGCGGATGCCGCAGGCGTCGAGGCCGGCGGTTACCCCGCGGGCAAGCTCCGCGAACCAGACGTCGACGTCCGGCGAGGCGTCATCGGCAATGATGAGAGCGGTGTCCTGGTCAGTGAACACGGTCTGCTCGTGGCGGCCCTGGCTGCCGCTCGCAAGCCAGGCAAACGCGCAGGGGGCCGGGCCGCGGTCGCGTTCGTCCAGCTCGATCAGGCGCTGGGTGAGTGTGTCGATCACCGTGGTAACAGTCTGGGTGAGTTGGGCGGCGTCGGCGCCGGCCTCCACCAGTTGCACCTGCAACTGGGGCAGGGCCTGCATTACGCCCTGCAGGCCGGCAAGGTCGTCGGCACGGCGCAGGTCGCGCACCAGGTAGATGGCGCTGGTGCCCTGGTGGCGGATCAGGTCGGTGCTGGAGAGGATGCCGGCCAGGGTCCCGTCGGCCTCGTGGACGACCGGGAGGTGGTGGATGTCGTGGCGCGCCATGCGCAGCAGGGCCTCGAAGGCGGGGGTGCCGCGCTCAACCGTGGTCAGCGGGCTGGCCATGGATTCGGCAACGGGCTGGCCGGGGTCCACGCCGTTGGCGACCGCACGGCGCAGGTCGGTGTCGGTGAGGATGCCGCAGGGTTCGCCCGGGCGCTCGGGCGTGTGCAGCAGCAGCGCGGAAATGTCGCCGCGGTCCATCAGGCGCGCGGCCTCGCGCAGGCTGAGCGTGCTGACCGCCAGTATCGGGTCGCAGGTCATCAGGGCGCGCACTGGCGTGGTTAGCAGGCTGCGGTCCCCGTGCCCGCCCTGTGCTGTGCGGTCGGTGGCCAGTGGGCGCGGGGCGTCGGCGTCGAGGAACTGGGCGATGGCGTCGTCGCGCGCGGCCAGCTCAAGGGCGCGATCCAGCGGCAGGTGGTAGACCAGGGCGTCCTCGGTGACCGGGCCCAGCGGGTGCGCCGGGGTGTTGGGGATGTGCACCAGATCGCCCTCGCCCAGGCGGTCGTGCAGGGTGTCCTGCGCGTCGCGGATCTCCAGCGTGCCGGTGCGCACGATCCACAGGCCGGGTTCGGCGTCCGGGGGAAAGCTGGTGCCCTCACGCAGGTAGCGCAGAGTGAGCTGGCGCAGAAAGGCATCCCGGCTGGCCTTTGGCAGGGGGGCCAGATCGGGGCAGTGGTCGAGAAACTCGCGGATCTCTTCGAGTTCGCCGTTCATGCGTGGGTCCGTGTGGGGTGGGGCAACCGGCAATCGACCGGGGTGGGGTCGATTGCCGCTTGGCCCG
>NZ_MVAR01000057.1 GCF_001999325.1 Thioalkalivibrio versutus | reverse complement strand
CTACAACGTCATCCCGGCCGCAGCGCCACCCCACCCCGTCATCCCGGCCGTAGCGAAGCGAAGAGCCGGGATCTCCCACGTCAGAGAAACACCAAACGCCGGTGCGGCCACCCACGCCAGAGACCCCGGATAACCACTCCACAGTTTCCGGGATAACGGCCAACAACAAAATCCTCTCCGCCCCAGTGTTGCCTCTACTAAGGATGCGCCAATCGCCCATGAATGCGAACGTGCACATTCAGAGACATCTCCCTACACTGGGATGCATGAGCAATCGCACCGAAATCGATCGCATTCGTGCCGTGTTGCGACACCATCACGAGCTGGAGCTAGCCATTCTGTTCGGGTCCCTGGCGAGCGGAAAAATGCTTCCACATAGCGATGTCGACCTGGCCGTCAGCGCGGGAGCGCCGCTTCCAGCCACCACGCGCATCGCGCTCATCGAAGAAATTGCCTCCACCACCGGGCGTCCTGTGGACCTTGTGGACCTCACCCAGGCCGGCGAACCCTTACTGGGCGAGATCGTCACACGCGGCATCCGCCTGACCGGACAAGACGAGGCCCACGCCCGCTTCCTCACGCGCCATTTGCTCGACCAGGCCGATTTCTCCCCCTACCGCGACCGCATTCTGGCCGAACGGAGACAAGCGTGGATCGCCGGGTAATCGAACAAAAGCTCGAAACGCTGCACTATTGCGTCCAGCGGGTCGCGCAACGTTGCCCCGACGACCCCAACCAACTCCAGCAAGACCCGGACACACAGGACATCATTGCCCTGAACCTGTCCCGTGCGGCGCGACAATGTGTCGACATTGGAGCCCATCTCGTGACCTCCCTCGAACTACCACCTCCGGACACCATGGGCGAGACATTCGATCGTCTCGCTGAAGGCGGCATCATTGAAGCGAGCTTGGCCGACCGGCTCAAGAAGGCCGTCGGCTTTCGCAACATCGCAGTCCATAACTACGAGCGCATCAACTGGGAGATCGTCCACGCCGTGTGCTCACGCCACCTCGACGACTTCCGGACCTTTGCACGCACAGTCAACGAACGCCTCTAACGCGTCACCCTTCAACCAGGTGCAACCATCGATTGGCACGACCAGCCCCCCGTAGGAGATTCTATGTC
>NZ_MVAR01000056.1 GCF_001999325.1 Thioalkalivibrio versutus | reverse complement strand
CCCCGCCGGGCCCGCTGCGCGAGCTCCTCGAGGCCCCCATGCCGCCCGCCGGCCAGCCGGTGGCCGCCAGCCGCTTTCTCGCAGTGGATCTGGAAACCACCGGCCTGGACCCGGAACACGACCGCATCCTGAGCATGGGCTGGGTGGCAATGGAGGGCCCGCGCATCGACCTCGCCACTGCGGACCAGCGCCTGGTGCGCGCGGAAGGGCCCGTGCCGGAGGCCAGCGCCGTCATCCACCGCATCACCGATCAGCGCGCCGCCAGCGGGGTACCGCTGGACGAGGCCCTGAACGCCCTGTTCCACGCGCTCGCCGGGCGCGTCATGGTGGCGCACCACGCGGCCCTGGAGATCGGCTTCCTTGAGCAGGCCTGCCAGCGCCTGTATGGCGTAAGCGCCCCGCTGGCCATCGTGGACACGCTGCGCTTGGCGGAGACGGCCCTGCGCCGCGCCGGCCAGCCGATCCCGGCCCACGGGCTGCGCCTGCATACCCTGCGCGCGCGCTACAACCTGCCGGCCTATCGCGCGCACGACGCGTTGTTCGACGCCATCGCCGCGGGCGAACTGTTCGCCGCGCTGCTGAGCCGGCAATCGCCGGACGGAAAACTGCCACTGGGGCGCGTGCTGTTCCGCCCCGCGTGGCTCTGGTAAGCGCGGCCAGCGCCCGGTTCGCATGCTATCCTCGCACCCACCAAAGGGGCTGGCGGTTGGCCACTCCCATACCCCATACCAAAAACCGATCTGGAGGCCCTGATGAGTGACAACATCGAGTCCACCCTCACCGAGACGCGCCACTTTGCGCCGTCGGCGGAGTTCACCGAAAACGCCCGCCTGAAGCCGGCCGATCTCGAGGCCCTGCACCAGAAGGCCGAGGCCGACTACGAGGGCTTCTGGTGCGATCTCGCGCGCGAGAAGATCGACTGGCAGACCGAGTTCACCCAGGGTCTCGACGAGTCCAAGGCGCCGCATTACCAGTGGTTCGCCGACGGGCGCATGAACGTCTCCTACAACTGCATCGATCGCCACCTGGAAGTCCGCGGCAACAAGACCGCGATCGTCTTCGAGGCGGAGAACGGCGACACCCGCCACCTCACCTACCGTGACCTCTACAACGAGGTCGGCAAGCTCGCCAACGCCCTCAAGGGCATGGGCGTGGTGAAGGGCGACCGCGTCATCATCTACATGCCGATGAACGCCGAGGCCGTGATCGCCATGCAGGCCTGTGCCCGCATCGGCGCGATCCACTCGGTGGTGTTCGGTGGCTTCTCCGCGGACGCCCTGCGGGACCGCGTGGTGGACTCCGGCTCCAAGGTCGTGATCACCGCCGACGGCGGCGAGCGCGGCGGCAAGGTCGTGGGGCTCAAGGCCAACGTCGACAAGGCGCTGGACTCCAACCCGGGCGACGTCGAGAAAGTGGTCGTCTGCAAGCGGGCCGGCAACGACGTGACCATGCACGCCGACCGCGACGTCTGGTGGGAAGACGCCGTGGACGGCGAATCCGTCGACTGCGAGCCGGAATGGGTGGAGGCCGAGCACCCGTTGTTCCTGCTCTACACCTCCGGCTCCACCGGCAAGCCCAAGGGCATCCAGCACTCCAGTGCCGGCTACCTGCTGGGCGCGATTGTCACCAACGAGTGGGTGTTCGACCTGCAGGGCGACGACGTCTACTGGTGCACCGCGGATGTCGGCTGGATCACCGGCCACACCTATGTCGCCTATGGCCCGCTGGCCGTGGGTGCCACCCAGGTGGTTTACGAGGGCACCCCCACCGTCCCCGACGCCGGGCGCTGGTGGAAGATGTGCCAGGACCACGGCGTGACCGTGTTCTACACCGCCCCCACCGCCATCCGCGCGCTGATGAAGGCCGGACCGGACCTGCCCAAGCAGTACGACCTGTCCAAGCTGCGCCTTCTGGGCACGGTCGGCGAACCGATCAACCCCGAGGCCTGGATGTGGTACTACACCACCGTCGGCGAAGAGCGCTGCCCGATCGTCGATACCTGGTGGCAGACCGAGACCGGCGCCAACATGATCGCCCCGATCCCGGGCGCGACCACGCTGGTCCCCGGCTCCTGCACCCAGGCCCTGCCCGGCATTGCCGCCGACGTGGTGGACGAGGACGGCAAGAGCCTGGGCGCCGACGAGGGCGGCTACCTGGTCATCAAGAAGCCCTGGCCGCATATGCTGCGCACCGTCTGGGGCGACGACCAGCGCTACAAGGACACCTACTGGCCGAAGTTCGGCGGCAAGTACTACCTGGCCGGCGACTCCGCGCGCCGCGACTCCGAGGGCAACTTCTGGATCATGGGGCGCATCGATGACGTGCTGAACGTCTCCGGCCACCGCATGGGCACCATGGAGGTCGAATCCGCTCTGGTCGCGCACAAGGCGGTCGCCGAGGCCGCCGTGGTCGGCCGCCCGCATGACGTGAAGGGCGAGGCCATCGTCGCCTTCGTGATCCTGCAGGGCGATCGCCTGACCGGCGACGAGGCCGAGGAGATGGTCAAGGAACTGCGCAACTGGGTCGCCGACCAGATCGGCCCGATCGCCAAGCCGGACGACATCCGCTTTGCCGACGGCCTGCCCAAGACCCGCTCCGGCAAGATCATGCGCCGCCTGCTGCGCTCCATCGCCAAGGGCGAGGAGATCACCTCCGACACCTCCACGCTGGAGAACGAGGCCGTCATCCCGCAGCTCCAGGGCAAGGCCTGAGCCCCGGGCCGGGGCCCCGCGCCCCGGCCCGGGGCTCAGGC
>NZ_MVAR01000055.1 GCF_001999325.1 Thioalkalivibrio versutus | reverse complement strand
GAGGGAAACCCCGGCCCGCGCTGGCGAGTCAGCGCATGGCAGGTGGCGGACCGAAAGTACGGAAACACAGAGGACGAACCGGGGCCAGCCTGACCCGGCAGGGGGCTGGATGGAGGCACGTAAACACTGGCGACGAACCAGGGCCAGCCACCGCAGGTGCAGGTGCAGGCGAAAGCGATTGGGGCTCGAAGAATGGCCGTCCAGTGCCCGGGGGCTAGCCGCGGGGCTTGAAGCCGGGTGGGTGGCGGGCGATCCAGGTGACGAAATCGTGGACGACCGGTTCGGCGAGGAGCGCCTCGCGCGTGTTCAGGCGTTCCGCCAGGGCTTGTTCGTCGAAGTGTTTGTGGATGTGGTCATGGCAGGGGCGGCAGACCCACAGGATGCGGGCCGCGCGTTCGGCGCGGCTGAATCGCCGGCGGATGCGCTTGCGCCGGTGCTGCTTGCGCGGGATCAGGTGGTGGCGGGTCAGCGCGTCCATCTCGCGGCCACACAGTTCGCAGGCGGCCGCGGGTCCCGGTTCAGGCTCGTCGGAACCGATCACGGCATCTGCAGGCGGCAGCGCGGCGGCGGCCGGGTGATGGCGTAATCGGGTTCGGCCAGGTCCATGAGGCAGGGCGCACCCTCCGGATCAATGATGCGCGTGGCGATGGCACGGATCGCGTCTTCACGCGGGCCCGTCTCGCGGACCTGGCGGCTGGTGATGGGTTGCCAGTCGCCGTCGCGTTCCTCGGCGATCTCGAAGCCGAAGGGGAAGAAGCCAGGTGCGCCGAGGCGCAGGTCGGTGACGACCAGCCGGTCGGGGGCGTCGGTGTGCTCGGCGCGGTGGAAGCGCAGGAAGTCGCCGGCGAACCATTGCAGACGCTGGCCGTCCTCCAGGGCCAGGGCCTCCTCCTGCAGGTGCGCGCCGCGCTCGAAGGCCTCGAAGTCCGGCCGGATCGGCTGGTCGAAGATGCCCACCCATGCCTCCAGGAATTGGTCATCATCCACGACGGTGATGCGCCACAGCAGGAGGTTGAACGGGGTAGGCTGCACCATGCGGGGCTGGTCCTGCAGGTCCATCGCGATCAGCGCGGGCTGGATGCGGTGGTCGATCCAGACCTTCAGCGCCAGGCCCGAGCCCGCATAGGCGGTGGAAAGGACCAGTCCGGCCACCAGCAGCCGCGGCGCGAAGCGGTAGAACAGCGCGCCGATCGCGGCGACCAGCAGGGGCAGGGTGTAGAGCGGGTCGATGACGAAGATCGAGGCGGTCCCCACCGGCCCGGCGAAGGGCCAAAATAGCTGGGTGCCGTAGGTGGTGAGCGCGTCCAGCAGCACATGCGTGGACAGCACCAGGAACAGGAACCACCACCAGCGTCCGAAGCCGATATCGCGGGTGGCCGGAATGCGTGCGAGCAGGCCCGCTACGCCCGTCGCGACCAGCAGATGGACCAGCAGGGAGTGGCTGAAGCCGCGGTGATAGATGAAATCGGAGACGTCGTCCCCGTAGGCTATAAGCACGTCCAGGTCCGGGACGATGGCCACGGCGGCGCCCAGCAGGATGGCCTTGCGGCCCAGGCGTGATCCGAGGGTCAGGCCGCCGACAACGGCGCCCAGGCTGGCTTGGGTGACGGGATCCATGCGGGAGCATTTCCTTTTAGGTGACGCGCTTGCGACTGGCGCGCGGCGCCCGAGTTCACGTGATCAAACCAGAGCGGCAGACATGACTCAAGTCGGAACCGACAACCAATGGCAGTTCTGGGTGGATCGCGGCGGCACCTTCACCGACCTGGTCGCACGCGACCCGGAAGGACGGTTGCACACCCGGAAGCTGCTGTCGGACAACCCGCAGGCGTATGCCGACGCCGCGGTGCAGGGCGTCCGCGACCTCCTCGGTCTGGCCGCCGGCGCGGCGATCCCCGCCGGGGTGATCCACGAGGTGCGCATGGGCACCACGGTGGCGACCAACGCGCTACTGGAGCGCAAGGGCGAGCCGACCCTTCTGGTCGTCACCGCAGGGTTGGAGGACGCACTGGCGATCGGGCACCAGGCACGGGCGGACCTGTTTGCGCGCATCATCCGCCTGCCACAGCCGATCTATGCGCGGGTTGCACCGGTGCGCGAACGGGTGAACGCGGCCGGCAAGGTCCTCCAGCCGGTGGAGCTTGATGAGCTGCGTCCGCGCCTGCAGGCGGCGCTGGATGACGGCATTCGTTCGGTGGCGATCGTCTGCATCCACGGCTATCGCTATCCGGCGCATGAGCAGGCCATCGCGGCGCTTGCGCGGGAGATGGGTTTCGCCGAGGTGGCGACCAGCCACGAGACCAGCCCCCTGATCAAGCTGGTGCCGCGTGGCGAGACCACGGTGGTGGATGCCTACCTGTCGCCCGTACTGCGCCGCTATGTCGATCAGGTGGCCGGCGAACTGGGGGATGTGCCGCTGCGCTTCATGCAGTCGCATGGCGGGCTGGTGGACGCGGCACACTTTCGCGGCCGCGACGCGATCCTGTCCGGGCCGGCCGGCGGCATCGTCGGTGCGCTGAAGACCGCCGCGCCACTCGGCTTCGAGCGCCTGATCACGTTCGACATGGGCGGGACCTCCACCGATGTCGCACACCTGGCCGGGGAGCTGGAACGCCGCCAGGAGAGCGAGGTGGCGGGTGCGCGTCTGCGCGTGCCGATGCTGGATATCCATACCGTGGCCGCTGGCGGTGGGTCGGTCTGCCGCTTTGACGGTATCCGCTTGCGGGTCGGGCCGGAGTCCGCCGGCGCGCAGCCCGGCCCGGCCTGTTACGGCCAGGGTGGGCCGTTGACGGTGACCGATTGCAATGTGCTGCTGGGGCGCTTGCGACCGGAGTATTTCCCGGCCGTGTTCGGCCCCGAGCGCGACCGACCGCTGGACCCGGAGCCGGTCCGGCAGCAGTTCGATGAGCTGGCGGTTCAGGTCATGTCGATGACGGCTGAACGGGTGACGCCGGAGGGGCTGGCCGAGGGGTTGTTGCAGATCGCGGTGGAGCACATGGCCCAGGCGATCAAGACCATCTCGGTGCAGCGGGGCCATGACGTGTCGCGCTATGCCCTGGTCTGCTTTGGCGGGGCGGGTGGGCAGCATGCCTGCCGGGTCGCGGAGCAATTGGGCATGCGCCACATCCTGTTCCATCCGCTGGGAGGCGTGCTGTCCGCCTACGGGATGGGGCTGGGGGAACTGCGAGCCCTGCGCGAGCGCAGCCTGGAGTGGCCCCTGGACGAGGAGCATGTCGCAGCGATCGAGGCCGCGCTGGACGATCAGGCCACGGCGGCGGCCGCGGCCCTGGCGGAACAGGGGGTGGAACCTGGGGGCATGCGCATTGAGCGGCGGCTGCATCTGCGGCTAGCCGGCTCGGATACGGCGCTGGAGGTCCCAGCCGGCTCCACCCATTCTCTGATGGAGGCCTTCGCTGCGGCTTATCGTGGGCGCTACGGCTTTGCCCCGCCGGATCGCGAGCTGGTGGTGGCGGTCGCAGCGGCCGAGGCCATCGCCGCCGGGACCGAGTTGCCGCCGGACCGGGTACCGGAATCGCTGGTCGAGCGTCCCGCACCGAAGGCGGATACGGTCGCGATGATCGTGGCGGGCGAGATGCGCGACGTACCCCTGTACCGGCGCGAGGCCCTGGGCCCCGGGATGACGTTGGCAGGGCCGGCACTGGTGATCGAGGACACCGCCACGCTGGTGCTGGAGCCGGGCTGGCGGGGTCGCATCGAGCACGAGGGCACGCTGTGCCTGGAGCGCGAGGTGGGCGCCGGTCGGCGGGGGGCAGCCGAGACAGCCGAGACCACCGATGCGGACGCGATCCCGCGCGACCCCATCCTGCTGGAGGTCTTCAATAATCGGTTCATGGCGATCGCCGACCAGGTGGGGTTCACCCTGCGCAATACTGCCCATTCGGTGAACATCAAGGAGCGCCTGGATTTCTCCTGTGCACTGTTCGATGCCAGCGGGAACCTGGTTGCCAATGCTCCGCACATGCCGGTGCATCTGGGCTCGATGGGCGCCAGCGTGCGCGCGGTGGTCGCGGCGGCGGATGGTGATCTGCGTCCCGGAGACGCCTGGGTGCTGAACGATCCCTACAACGGCGGCACCCATCTGCCGGACATCACCGTGGTCACGCCGGTCTTCGTGGGGCCCGGGGATGCAGTGACGGAGGATCCGCAGGCCGGGATCGCGCAACCGGCGTTTTTCGTGGCCTCGCGCGGCCACCATGCCGATGTCGGCGGCATCACGCCGGGTTCTATGCCGGCCTTCTCCCGTCGGCTGGAAGAAGAGGGCGTGCTGATCCCGCCGACCCTTCTTGTGCGCGATGGGCGTTTCGCGTCTCCGGCGATGCGGGCGCTACTGGGATCGGGCGAGTGGCCGGCACGCAACCCGGAGCAGAATCTGGCCGATCTGGAGGCCCAGGTGGCGGCCAACCGCAAGGGGCTCGAAGAGCTGGGCCGGCTGCTGGACGAATATGGCGTGGCCACGGTGGCGGCCTACATGCGGCATGTGCAGGACAACGCCACCGAGGCGGTACAACGGCTGATCGCGGGCCTGGAGGGTGGCACGTTCACCTATGCGCTGGACAACGGGGCCGAGATCCGGGTGGCCGTGACCCCCGATCCGGGAGCGCGTCGCCTGCGGATCGATTTCGCGGGGACCTCGCCGGCCCGCGAGGACAACTTCAACGCCCCGGGCTCCATCGTCCGTGCGGCGGTGCTGTACGTGCTGCGCACGCTGCTGGAGGACGAGATTCCCCTGAACGATGGCTGCCTGGCGCCGGTGGACCTGGCGATCCCGGAGGGGTGCCTGCTGAACCCGGCCCCACCCGCTGCAGTGGTGGCGGGCAACGTCGAGACCTCGCAGGTGGTGACCGACGCGCTGTTCGGCGCCCTCGGGGTGCAGGCCGCGGCCCAGGGCACGATGAACAACCTGACCTTCGGCGATGCCGAGCGGCAGTACTACGAGACCATCGCCGGTGGCGCCGGGGCCGGACCCGGCTATGACGGGGCCAGCGCCGTACAGACGCACATGACCAATTCGCGCCTGACCGACCCGGAGGTGCTGGAGAGTCGTTTCCCGGTTCGGGTGGAGCAGTTCGGCTATCGCCGGGGCTCCGGCGGCCGGGGGCAGCGCCGGGGGGGTGACGGCGTGATCCGGCGGTTGGGTTTTGATGCGGCGATGGAGGTAGTGCTACTGGCCAATCGCCGCCGCGTTCCTCCATTCGGGCTGGCGGATGGCGAGCCGGGGGCGCTGGGCGAGGATGCCATCCTGCGCGCGGATGGCACGCGCGAGCCGATGGCAGGCTGTGATCGCCAGTCGGTGGCGCCGGGGGATGCGGTGGAGATCCGGACTCCGGGCGGCGGCGGCTACGGGCGCGTCA
>NZ_MVAR01000054.1 GCF_001999325.1 Thioalkalivibrio versutus | reverse complement strand
TTGTATGTTTAACCCCGGCAGGCCTAGAAAAGGTCTGTCGGGGTGGAGGGACGAGGCCGGCATCTGGCCTGTGGCACAGACGGTAGGAGAATTCGTCCCACCCCTCACCTTAAACGCCGATAAGGAATCGATCGGCACGGGACCGACGATAGATGGCAAGCCAGCGTTCGGTGAGGCCCCGACAGACAACTCCAAGCTAGCTCGGGAGGTGTGATGATGGCAACGCATCGGATCGGGGTCGATGTCGGCAAGGCCGAGTTGTGGATCAGCATCGACGGTGAAACCGCACAGCCGTGTCCCAACGAGCTCCCGGCGATCCGCCGGTGGGTCCGTGGCTTGGAGGGTCCGGCCGACTTCGCCCTGGAGGCGACCAACGACTATCACTTGGCCCTGGCGCTGGAGGCTCATCATCAGGGCCACCGGGTGTATCTGATTAATGGCTATCGCCTCAATCGCTACCGCGAGAGCATCGGTGGCCGGGCCAAGACCGATGCCGGGGATGCTCGGCTTCTGGTGCGTTATCTGCAACGCGAACAGGACGAACTGCGCCCCTGGACACCGCCACCCGAGGGCTACCGGACCCTGCAAAAGCTGCTGCGCCGGCGTGCCACGCTGGTGCGGGCACGGGTCATGCTGGAGCAGAGCCTGCGAGGCGTACCCGAACTGCAGTCCAATCTGAAGGATCTGCTCCGGGAGATCGGTCGGCTGGACGCTGTCCTCCAGCGTGTGCTGCGCGAGACGGTCGGTCGCGCCGGCTGGTCGGATCACGCCCGACGCTGCCAGCAGATCGAGGGTGTGGGCCCGCTCACCGCCACCGGCTTGACGATGGCGTTCCATCGCGGCGCCTTCCGCAGCGGTGATGCGTTCGTTGCCTTCCTGGGGTTGGATGTCCGCATACGCGACTCCGGCACGAAACGGGGGCAGCGCAAACTCACCAAACAGGGCGATCCAGAGTTGCGACGGCTGCTCTATCTGGCCGCGATGCAGGCCAAGTCGAAAGCCGCCTGGAGCGACTACTACCAGCGCTGCCTGGACCGTGGCCTGGCGACGACCCAGGCACTGAACGCCTTGGCTCGAAAGCTGGCCCGCGTCGCCTTCGCCCTGATGAAAAATCAGACCGATTACCAACCTAAGATCCCTTGTGGAGAGACATAGAATCTCCTAC
>NZ_MVAR01000053.1 GCF_001999325.1 Thioalkalivibrio versutus | reverse complement strand
ACGGAAATTAGACCAGCTCATACGTGGTGGGTTGGGTGGTGGCCATTTTGCATGGTCGTCAGCCGGATTCTGGCACGGGCAATATGGTTTGGCGAACGCTTCGAAGGTGTAGTGCCGGTTGGCGCCCGCGTGAAGGCCGCTCAGTCGAGGAAGGCGACGGATTTGACGAGGGCGTGGGCGCGGGTACCGGGCTGGAGGCCGAGGCGTTCGGTGGAGAGGCGGGTGAGTTCGGCCATCAGGGTCTGGCCGTCGTCCTGGCGGCAGGTGGCGAGGATGCGGGCGGGGCCGTGGTGGCCGGGGGCCTCGTCCAGGGCTTCGATGGTGACGGGGATGATGTTGAGGATGGAGACGTCCTGGGGTGGGGTCAGGGCGATGGAGACGTCGCGGGCGTCGATGCGCAGGCGGGCCTCGCTGCCGGCGCCGTTGGTGGAGCCGGGCGTGGCCGGAACGCGATAGCGTGCGTCCGGGGAGCCGAAGGGGTGCAGGCCGTGTTCGTCTGGCGGACCCAGCTCGCCCTGCAGGACAGATACGGCGCCCTCGTCGCGGAACAGGGGGGAATCGGGGCGGGCGAGGGCCTCGCGCAGGGGTTCCAGGCGTTCGAGTTGGCCGTCGTGCATGAAGGTGACGCGGTGGGCGAGGCGTTCGACCTCGTCCGGGGCGTGGGTGACCAGCAGGGTGGGGATGCCGGTCCTGTCGGACAGGCGGGCGAGGAAGGGCATGATCTCGCGCTTGGTCTGGGTGTCCAGCGCATTCAACGGTTCGTCGAGCAGCAGCAGGTCGGGGCTGATGAGCAAGGCGCGGCCCAGCGCCACGCGCTGGCGCTGGCCTCCGGAGAGCTGGTCGGCGCGGCGCTCCAGCAGCTCGGTGATGCCGAGGAGGTCGGCGACCTCGTCCAGGTGCAGGCGGCGCAGGGGCTCCGGGGTGCGTTTGTAGCCGTAGAGCAGGTTGCCGCGCACGGAGAGGTGCGGGAGGAGGGTGGACTCCTGGAACACCAGTCCGACGCGGCGGCGGTGCAGCGGGACGAAGGTCTTGCCGGATTGCCAGATGGTGTCGCCGAAGTGCACCTCGGCGCCGGGCGGATGCTCCAGGCCGGCGATGATGCGCAGGAGGGTGGTCTTGCCGCAGCCGGAGCGGCCGAACAGGGCGGTCACGCCCTCCAGCGGGAAGGCCGTGTCCACGTCCAGCGTGAAGCCGGGGCGTTCCAGCCGGGCCTGGATGCGCAGTGTTTCGCTCGTGGGTCGGGTCACAGGCGCACCGTGTCGAAGCGACGGTTGATCGCGTAGACCACGAACAGCACCACGAAGGCGAAGATGAGCAGCCCGAGCGACAGGCGATGCGCGGAGGCGAAGTCCATCGCCTCGGCGTGGTCGTAGATCAGGATGGACAGCACCTGGGTCTCGCCGGGGATGGCGCCGCCCAGCATCAGGATTACGCCGAACTCGCCGAGGGTGTGGGCGAAGGCGAGCGTGGCGGCGACGATGAAGCCGCCGCGCGACATCGGCAGGACCACGGTAAAGAAGCGGTCCATGCGCCCCGCGCCCAGCGAGCCGGCGATCTCGGTGGGGCGGCGGCCGAGGTTGGCGAAGGCCTGCTGCAGGGGCTGCACGGCGAACGGCAGGGAGTAGATCACTGAGGCGATCAGGATGCCCTGGAAGGTGAACGCCAGGTGGTTCAGGCCCAGGTTCTCCAGCGTGCTGCCGACCGGGCCGGCCGGGCCCAGCAGGACCAGCAGATAGAAGCCAAGCACGGTGGGCGGCAGGACCAGCGGCAGGGCGACCAGTGCCTGGATCGTCGTGCGCAGGCCGCCGGGGGCGCGGCCGTTGGCCAGCCACCAGGCGATGGGGGTGGCGATCACCAGCAGGATCAGCGTGGTGTACAGCGCAAGCTTGAGGGTGACCTCGATCGCCATCCAGTCCGTGGGGCTGAGCTCGAACATGGCCGGTTACGGGGCTGCCGCGGCCGTGTTGGCGGGCCCGTCTTCGGGGAGGGCCTCGCCGGGCATCACGAAGCCGTAGCGGCGCATGATGTCGCGGGCGGTGTCGCCGTTCATGTACTCGGCGAAGCGGTGGGCCGTGTCGTTGTGTTCACCGCGTCGGGTGATGATGAAGCCCTGGGTGAGGGGTTCGTGCAGGGCGTCGTCGATCAGATGGTAGTTGTGTTCGGCGAGGTCCGGGAACTCGGCCAGCGACAGGGCGATGATGCCGATCTCGGCGCCGCCCGCCTGAATCATGCGCGCGGTCTGGGCGATGTTGTCACCGTTGACGATCTTCGGTTGCAGGTCGTCCCAGATGCCGACGGATTTCAGCGCCTCCATTGCCCGCACGCCGTAGGGGGCGTGGGTGGGGGAGGCGATGGCGACGCGGCGGATGTCGTCGCGTAGCAGGTCTTCCAGTGTCATTTCCGAGGCATCCATGCGGTTGCTCCACAGCACGATGCGGCCGATGGCGTAGACCTCCGGCTCGGTCACCGCGTGGCCCTCGGCGCGCAGCTTCTGTGGGTAGGCGATATCGGCGGAGAAAAACACGTCGTAGGGGGCGCCGTTCATGATCTGCGTGGTCATGCGGCCGGAGGAGCCGTAGGTCACGCGTACGGCATCGTCCGGGTGGGCCTCGCGGTAGGCGTCCAGGATCTCGTCCAGGGCGAAGCGCAGGTCGGAGGCGGCCGCGATGGTCAGCGGGCCGTTGGCGGTGGTCAGGCCGGGTAGCAGGAGCAGCAGGGTCAGGAGGAGGGCGCGCAGGTGCATGGTGTAGGTTGTTCCCTGTGGCTGGGTCTTGGTGGACTCGGGTGGTTCCATTGGCGATTACTCGCTGCGCTCGCCCTTCGGGCCGGCTTTTGGCCGTTCAACGCAGCTTCGCTGCTTTTGTGCTTCGTCGCGTTGCTCCTCGCAGCGACGCGGCTCTTGTCTGGGTGGATATGCGTTTCGTTATATTTCAGTTTGCATATCGGTAGGCGCAATGATGCGGGGGCCAGGGAGACCCGTCAAGGCTGGGGTCGGGGTTACGGCTTGGGGTCGTCGGCGAGGAAGTCGGCGAAGGCGTGCAGCTCGTCGCGCAGGGCCTCGCAGGCTTGGCGTTCCATGTCGCGGTAGCGTGCCAGTACGGTCTCGCCGAAGGCGGTGACCTGGGCCCCGCCGCCGCCGGAGCCGCCCTTGGCGGTGGCCACCATGGGCTCGCGGAAGCTCTGGTTCATGGTCTCGACGAGGTCCCAGGCGCGGCGGTACGACATGCCGACGCTGCGCGCGGCCGCGGAGATCGAGCCCTTGTCGCGGATGGCCTCTAGCAGCATGGCCTTGCCCGGGCCCATGGCCGTGACCTCGCCCAGCAGCACGCGCAGGCGCGGGGCCTGGGGGTGGTCCTTTGGAGTGCCGGAGTGGTGGGTGCTCATGCGTTGTGGGGCCTGGGGTTTGCCGGTGATGGTGCCTGGGAGGGGTTGTGAGTGCGAATGATAACCCCCGCCCCGTCATTGCGAGGAGCCGAAGGCGACGCGGCAATCTCCGTCCGTAACCACCGGAATCTGATCAGTCGCGCAGTGCCAGCATCAGGAGATTACTCGCTGCGCTCGTCCTTCGGGCCGGCCTTTGGCCGTTCAACGCAGCTTCGCTGCTTTTGTGCTTCGTCGTTGCACTCCTCGCAATGACGGGGCGGGGGTTATCATTCGCACTCACAACCCCTCCCAGGCACCATC
>NZ_MVAR01000052.1 GCF_001999325.1 Thioalkalivibrio versutus | reverse complement strand
GTACCTCGCGGTGCGCTCGCGAGAGAGCGCGTGGCAGTAAGCAGACCGAGGCCACCGTAAACACCGAAGGACGAACCAGGGCCAGCCTCTACTGAGCGAGACATGCCCCAGGGCGGACGACACCTCAAACGGCAGCCAGGGAGCCGCGCGGCTTGGTGTACGTTAGCGCTTGACGGTGGCGCGGAGGGCCAGGCGTACCAGGGTCTCCACCGAGTCCGCCTGGTCGCGTACGGCGGCGACCATCTTCTCGGCGCTGGCGCGTTGATAGCCCAACGACTCCAGCGCGGCCAGGGCCTCGGCTTCCATCGCGGCGGCGGGCGTCGGTTCGCTGCCGCCCGCTCCCCCGGCGGGCGCGCCGACAAAGCCCATCTCGGCGAGGCGTTCGCCCAGTTCCAGCACGATGCGTTCGGCGGTACGCTTGCCGATACCCGGCACCTTGGCCAGGCCGGTGACATCGCCGCCGCTGATCAGGCCCGCCAGCTCGTCGCCGGCGTAGGTAGAAAGCATGGCAAGCGCCAGCTTCGCACCGATGCCGTTCACACGGATCAGACGCCGGAACAGGTCGCGATCGCGCTTGTTCAGGAAACCGAACAGCTGGTGGGCATCCTCGCGCACGACCAGATGGGTGGCCAGCACGACGGTCTCGCCCGGCTCCGGCAGGGCCGCCAGCGTGGACAAAGGGACGTCAA
Source organism: Thioalkalivibrio versutus (assembly GCF_001999325.1). Classification (GTDB taxonomy): domain Bacteria; phylum Pseudomonadota; class Gammaproteobacteria; order Ectothiorhodospirales; family Ectothiorhodospiraceae; genus Thioalkalivibrio; species Thioalkalivibrio versutus. The sequence continues at coordinate 1,529 of NZ_MVAR01000052.1, read as the reverse complement.
CCTCGTAGCCAACCCCGCCGGCGTCGATCACGACGCCGTTAACCTCGCGGCTGATCAGCCGGCCTTCCAGCCGCGCGATCATGGGCGACCCCCGATCGAGCCGGAGGTGGCGGCCGCCAGGCGCGCCTCGTGCTGCTGGGTGTGGGCGTGGCAAAGCGCGACGGCCAGGGCATCGGCCGCGTCGCTGCTGGCCGGTTCGGCCAGGCGTAACAATTGCTGCATCATGTGCTGGACCTGTTCCTTGTCCGCCCCGCCGATACCGACCACGGCCAGCTTGATCGCACGCGGGGCGTATTCGTGTACCGCAAGGCCGGCCTGGGTGGCGGCGCAGATGGCCGCGCCCCGGGCATGTCCCAGCTTGATCGCGGACTGGGCATTGCGCGCGACGAACACCGATTCGATGGCCAGCACGTCGGGCTTCAGTTCATCGATCACCTCGACCACGCCGGCGAAGATCTCGCCCAGGCGCTCGGGGAAACCCTTGGCCTTGGGCCGGATCACACCGTGCCCGCAGGAGCGGCCGCGGCTGCGATCATACTCGACGACCGCGAAGCCGGTGATCCGGGAACCGGGGTCGATCCCGAGGATACGCACGCCGGTCACGCGGCGGCCGGATCAGTCACCGCTGACCTCGTCGGGGAAGTCGGCATTGGTGAAGACATTCTGCACGTCATCCAGGTCGTCGAGCATGTCCAGCAGCTTGAGGATCGACTCGGCGGTCTCCGCGTCCAGTGGCGCGAGCGTCTCCGGGCGCCAGGTGACCTCGGCATCCTCCGGCTGGAGTTCGCGTTCCGCCAGCGCGGCGCGGACGTCCTGATAGGTATCGGGTTCGGTGATGACCTCGATGGAACCGTCATCCTCGAGCTGGACGTCTTCGGCTCCGCCCTCCAGCGCGGCCTCCATCACCACCTCTTCGTCCAGCCCGGGGGCGAAGCGGATCACGCCCTTGTTCTGGAACAGATAGGCCACCGAGCCGTCGGTACCCAGGTTGCCGCCCATCTTGGAGAAGGCGTGGCGCACCTCGGCGACCGTGCGGTTGCGATTGTCGGTCATGCAGTCGACCAGGATGGCCGCGCCGCCCGGACCGTAGCCCTCGTAGCGGATCTCCTCGACGTTGTCGCCGTCGCTCTCGCCCGCGCCGCGCTTGGCGGCACGCTCGATGGTGTCGCGGGTCATGTTGGCGCCCAGCGCCTTGTCGATCGCCAGGCGCAGGCGCGGGTTGGTCTCCGGGTCCGAGCCGCCCTGGCGCGCAGCGACGGTGATCTCGCGGATCAGCTTGGTGAAGAGTTTGCCGCGCTTGGCGTCCTGGGCATTCTTGCGATGCTGGATGTTCGCCCACTTGCTGTGGCCTGCCATTCGGTCACGACTCCTTCGATTGGGTTCGGTTGCAGCGGCCCCGGGATTCCACCGAGCCGCAGGACCCGCACAGTCTAATCGCTGGCGCGGCGGTAATCACGGATGCCTACGCAGTACTCACCCACACCGCCTCTTCCCTCCCCCGTCATTGCGAGGAGCAGAGCGACGAAGCA
>NZ_MVAR01000051.1 GCF_001999325.1 Thioalkalivibrio versutus | reverse complement strand
CACGAACCTGTTCTGTAGATTGGCCCCCGAGTCCTTTCTCATCTCGAAGTTTGAACGGTATCCAAGACCCCCCTCCGTGATGGACGGGTGAGGCTGTACGGACAAGGCGAGAGGACGAGATGGCTCATATTGGCATTGATGTTAGCAAGAACAAGCTCGACTGCATGTGGGTCCGGGACCTGGCAGCGGGCAAGGTGAAGCCGAAGGTGTTCCCGAACCGTCGGGACCAGTATCCGGAGATGCTGCGCTGGCTCGAGCGCAACACGGGTGAAGCGCCCGAGACCCTGCACGTATACCTGGAGGCCACGGGCATCTATCACGAACCGCTGGCCTACTGGCTGCATGAGCAGGGCGTGCGGGTCCACGTGCTGAACCCGGCCCAGGTGCGTTCGCATGCCAAGGGCATGGGGGTGCGCAACAAGACCGACCGCAAGGACAGCATGATACTGGCCCGCTACGGCATCGAACGCGCACCACGGCGCTGGCAGCCCGAACCGCCGGAGGTGCGGGAACTCAAGCGCCTGCTCAGCCGCCTGGAGGCTCTGGAACAGGACATGCGGCGCGAAGAGAACCGCCTGGAGAAGGCGCGTTTCAGCGAGGACACCCTGGCCCAGGCGTCGATCGACAACGTCCTGCAGGCCCTGCGTGAGGAACACCGTCGGCTCCAGCAGCAGATCGACGATCACTTCGACGCCCATCACCACCTGAAGCGGGATCGGGCCTTGCTGGAGAGCATCCCCGGCATCGGCCGAGTGCTGTCGGCCTCGATGACCGCAACGCTGCGCAGCCGCGCGTTCACGAGCGCTCGACAAGCGGCGGCGTTCCATGGGCTGGCGCCGGTCCTGGAAGAATCGGGGACCACGGTCCGGCGGCCCTCGCGGTTGGCGAAGATCGGTTCCAGCCGACTGCGCAAGGCGCTCTACATGGCGGCGGTGGTGGCGACCCGGTACAACCCGGACGTGCGACACCAGCATCAACGTCTGCTGACACGCGGCAAGGCCAAGATGTCGGCGATCGGGGCGGCCATGCGCAAACTCCTGCACATCGCCTTCGGTGTGCTCAAATCCCAAACCCCGTATCAAGCCCGCCATGAAACTCCTTGCACCCCGTAGGGCAAGACGGTATCTAC
>NZ_MVAR01000050.1 GCF_001999325.1 Thioalkalivibrio versutus | reverse complement strand
GTAGGGCAAGACGGTATCTACTTGCCTGTTTCGGCCCGTGAACGTACTCTTTCGCGGCTGTCGAGCGCACTGAGGAAACCGCGATGGATTACGCCAAGGCCCGGATCAACATGGTCGAACAGCAGGTCCGCCCCTGGGACGTGCTGGACACCCGTGTACTGGACGTAATGGAAACGCTCCCGCGCGAGCGTTTCATGCCCGAGCCCTATCAGGCCCTGGCGTACGCCGATTCCGAGATCCCCCTGGGGCACGACGAGAACACCCTGCCGCCGGTCGTGATCGGCCGCCTGCTGCAGGCCGTGTCGCCGCAGCCTACCGAAACCGTGCTGGAGATCGGCACCGGTTCCGGCTACGTCACGGCCTGCCTGTCCCATCTCGCGGCCCAGGTCGACAGCGTCGAGCGCATCGACGAGCTGCGCCTGGCCGCCCGCAACCGCCTGACCGATCTCGGCATCGAGAACGCGCAACTGCGCACCGCCTCGGTGACGCCCGACTGGACCCCGCCGCGCCCGCGCTACGACGCAATCATCCTGACCGGCGGCATGACCGAATATGACGACTTCCTCGAGCCCTACCTGACCCTGGGCGGGCGACTGTTCGTGATTACCGGTGACGGTCCGATCATGGAGGCCCAGCTGATCATCCGCACCACCGAGGACGGCTGCCGCCACGAGGAGCTGTTCGAGACCCGCGTGAAGCCGCTGGTGGGCTTCGAGCCGAAGCCCGCCTTCGAATTCTGAGCGGCACCCGAGGGGCCCATTTCAGGCGCGGCCAACCTGGGATGAAGGTCCCATGCCCGAACCGGCTCTGATAGGATAGGCTTTTCCTAATATCCTTCCGGAGTCGCGTCCATGAACCGTCTGCCGTCGCTTCTCGCCACCGCCGGGCTGGTCCTTGTGATCTCGGCCCCCGCCGCCGCCTCGAGCCTCCTGGAGGTCTACGAGCGCGCCGCCACGGAAGACGCGGAGCTGCGCACCGCCGAGGCGGAATACCGCGGCGTGCTGGAAAATCGCCCGATCACTCGCTCTGCCCTGCTGCCACAGATCTCCGGGCAGGCCGAGGCCGGCGCGTTCTACCGCGACGACCGCAACCGCCCCGGAAGCGACGACGGGCGCCAGACCAGCTTTGGCGTCAATCTCTCGCAGAGCATCTACGACCGCCGCAACTACATTGATCTTGTGCAGGTGGATCTCGAGATCGCCCGCGCCGAGGCGGAACTGGATTCCGCCCGTCAGGACCTGATCCTGCGCGTCTCCCAGGCCTACTTCGACGTGCTGATCGCACAGGAGACCCTGGCCTTTCGCGAGGCCGAGGTCGAGGCAATCGAGCGCCAGCTGGAACAGACCGAGCGCCGCTTTGAGGTCGGCCTGGTCGCACGCACCGACGTCACCGAGGCCCAGGCCCAGCGCGACCTTGCCGAGGCCGAGCGCATCAGCGCCGAGAACCAGCTGGACCTGACCCGCGAACAGCTCGCGGTGATCACCAATACCTACTGGGACCAGCTCGACATGCTGCGCGACGACGCCGAGCTGACCCCGCCGGATCCGGCCGATCCGCAGGCCTGGGTGGATATCGCCCTGGCGAACAACCTGGAACTGGCCGCCCAGCGTCTGAGCACGGAGAGCGCGCGCGAGCAGATCCAGCGCCAGCGCGCCGAGGGCCTGCCACGCATCAATCTGAACGCCTCGGTCAACGAGAACCGCTATCACGGCCTTGATGCCGGCACGACCGGCGGGGCGATGTTCTTCGAGGGCACCGAAGCCCAGGTCGGGATCCAGCTGGAGATCCCGTTCTACACCGGCGGTCGTGTCAGCGCCCTCACCCGTCAGGCGCGCGAGAATTTCCAGGCCGCGCAGGAAGGCCAGTCGCTGGTTGAACGCCGTACGACCCAGGACACCCGCAGCGCTTATCTGTCGGTGATCTCCAACAACTCGCGCGTGCGCGCCCTGGAGCAGGCCCTGGCCTCCACCCAGTCCGCGTTCGAGGCGGCCGAGGCCGGCTTCGAGGTGGGCACCCGCACCCAGGTCGACGTCCTGCTCGCCCTGCGCGAGGTCTTCCGCGCCGAGCGCGACTACGCCGAGGCCCGCTACGGCTTCCTCAGCGAGTCGCTGCGCCTGCAGCGCGCCGCCGGCCGCCTGAGCGTGACCGATCTCGAGGCCATCAACCGCCTGCTGGAGTAATGGCCGCTGCCGCTTCCAATCCGCGAGCCCGCTGCGAGCGTGCGCGCTCGCGTCTGGTCCTGATCGACCTGCAGGAACGCCTGCTGGCCGCCATGCCGGACGCGCGGGACGAGGTCGAGCGCAATACCGCCCGCCTGATCGAGGCCGCACGCAAGCTGGATATCCCGATCGAGGTCTCGCGTCAGTATCCGCAGGGCCTGGGCGAAGTCACCGCCACTCTGCAGCAAGCGCTCGACGGGTACGGCACGGTCACCGACAAGACGTCCTTCTCCTGCTGCGCCGAGGATGACCTGCGCGCGCGCCTGACAGGCGGCGACCAGGTCATCCTGACCGGTTCGGAGACGCATATCTGCGTGACCCAGACGGCGCTGGAGTTGCTGGACGCGGGCGTAACCGTGTTCGTGGTCGAGGACGGGGTCTGCTCGCGCGACGCCGGGCGCAAACGCAACGGGCTGGAACGCCTGCGCGCTGCCGGCGCCATCATTACCAACCACGAATCGGTGCTGTTCGAATGGCTGCGCGACGCGGCCGATCCGCAGTTCCGCGAACTGAGCCAACTGATCCGCTAACCGGAGGATTCCGCAGGGATGCGCATACTCGGCAACATTCTATTGGGCGTCTGGCTGATCCTGTTCGGCCTGCGCGGCCTGCTGGGGCTGCAGTTCCAGTACGACCATTACGTCATCAGCGGCCTGGCGGTGATCGCCGGCATCCTGTTCATCCTGCGACGCTAATCGAGTCCCCATGCGCCTGACACCCGACGAATACCGCAACCAGGAGCACCGCCGCATCACCCTGCTGGGGATGTCCGGTGTCGGCAAGACGCGCCTGTCCAACATGCTCCGGCGCGAGGACTGGTTCCACTATTCGGGGGACTACCGCATCGGCACGCGCTACCTGAGCGAGCCGATCCTGGACAACATCAAGGCCCAGGCGATGGCGGTGCCGTTCCTGCGCGACCTGTTGCGCTCGGACTCGATCCAGATCATCAACAACATCACCGTGGACAACCTGCACCCGGTGGCGAGCTTCCTCGGCAAGCTCGGCAACCCGGAGCTGGGCGGCCTGCCGCTGACCGAATTCAAGCGCCGCCAGACCCTGCACCACCAGGCCGAGGTGCAGGCGATGCTCGACGTGCCGGACTTCATCCACAAGGCGCAAACGCTGTTCGGCTACCCGCATTTCGTCAATGACGCCGGTGGCTCGGTCTGCGAACTGGACAGCCCCGGCGTGCTCGAGACACTGGCCGAGCACACCCTGATCCTGTACATCAAGGCAACGGACGAAGACGAGCGCCAGCTGATCGAGCGCGCCGAGCGCGACCCCAAGCCGCTGTACTACCGCGAGGCCTTCCTCGACCAGCAGCTTGCCGAATACATGCGTGACGAGGGGCTGGACTACGTTGCCCAGATCGATCCGGACGCCTTCGTGCGCTGGGTCTTCTCGCGCCTGTTCCGCGCGCGCCTGCCGCGCTACGAGGCGATCGCCGAGACCCACGGCTACACCATCAGCACCACCGAGCTGGCGCGCGTACGCAACGCGGCCGACTTCGATGACCTGGTCTGCATGGCCCTGGAACGGGAGGCTCGCCTCTAATGCCACTTGTCGCCTATTCCGATCTGCCCACCTTTGCCCGTCTGAAGAGCGAGGGCGAGACCGTACTGCCCAGCGACTTCGCGCAGCAGCAGGAGATCCGTGCGCTGCACATCGGGCTGCTGAACATGATGCCGGACGCCGCCCTGTCGGCCACCGAACGTCAGTTCTTTCGCCTGATCGGCGAGAGCAACCAGATCGCACAGTTCTATATCCACCCGTTCACCCTGCCGCAGCTCAAGCGCGGGCCGAAGGGGCGCGATCACATCAAGCAGTACTACGAGGACTTCGAGGACCTGAAGAAAGAGGGTCTCGACGCGCTGATCATCACCGGGGCCAACGTCACCCAGCCGGACCTGGCACTGGAGCCATTCTGGGAGCCGCTGGCCGAGGTGGTGGACTGGGCCTGGGAAAACGTGACCTCGACGCTTTGCTCCTGCCTCGCCACCCACGCCGTGCTGCAGGCACGCTACGGCGAGCGCCGCGTGCACATGGGCGAGAAGCTGTGGGGCGTGTTCCCGCACCGGGTGGTGGACCGCGGGCACCCGCTGGTCACCGGCGTCAACACCCGCTTCGATGTGCCGCACTCGCGCTACAACGATGTCTCGCGCGAGCAATTCGAACGCCACGGCCTGCGCGTACTGGTGGAGAGCGAGCAGTCCGGGATCCACCTGGGTGCCTCGCCGGACGGCTTCCGCATGGTCTTCTTCCAGGGCCACCCGGAGTACGACTCCATCAGCCTGCTCAAGGAATACAAGCGCGAGGTCGTGCGCTACATCCAGGGCGAACGCGACGCCTACCCGCCGCTACCGGAGAACTACCTGATGCCGCAGGCCGCCGCGATCCTCGGCGAGCATCGCGAGCAGGTCGAGGCCGCGCTGGAGCACTGCACCGAGATCCCAGCGCTGCCCGAGGCGCTGCTGCTGGACCGCCTGGACAACACCTGGCACGACACCGCGCTGGCGGTGATCAACAACTGGCTGGGCAACGTTTATCAGCTGACCAACCTCGACCGGCGCAAGCCGTTCCGCGACAGCGTCGATCCGAGCGACCCCTTGGCCGGACGGCGTTAGTCAGCCGCCGTCATTGCGAGGAGCGCAGCGACGCGGCAATCTCCCACCGGAGCCACCGGGACCTGGCGCGTTGCCAACTTCGGGAGGTTGCCACGTCGCCTTCGGCTCCTCGCAATGACCGGGGGGCACCGCAACGGAAGGACTCCATGGCCGAACATGACCCGGACAAGCTGCCGCGCCCGCTGATCTCCCTGTACGAGACCATCGCCGGGGACGAGGACGCCCGCGTCTGCAAGGACATCCCGGAAAACGCCTGCAACGCCCAGCCGACTAACTTTTTCGTCCACCTGGTCTCCAACACCCTGAGCAAGATCGGCGACGAGCTGGCCTCGGCCCGCCTGGTCCTCGCCTGGCTATTGGGCGCCCTGGGGGCCCCGGCCGCCTTCGCCGGCTTCCTGGTCCCGATCCGCGAGTCCGGCTCGCTGCTGCCGCAGTTGTTCGTGGCCGCCGCCATCCGGCGGCGGGCCATCCGCAAGGGCTTCTGGATCCTCGGCAGCCTGCTCTCCGGGCTCGCGGTGGCCGGCATGGCCGTGGTCGCGCTGACCCTGGAGGGTGCAGCCGCCGGCTGGGCCATTCTCGGGCTACTGGTGGTCTTTGCGCTTTCGCGCGGGATCAACTCGGTCGCGGCCAAGGATGTGCTGGGCAAGACCATCGCCAAGCATCGCCGCGGCACGGTGATGGGCTACGCCGCGTCGCTGGCCGGGTTCTTCACCCTGGGGCTGGGCATCTACCTCACTCTCGCGAACCTGGAAGAGGCCGGCATTGGCGTGTTCGTGGCCCTGCTGGCCGCCTCGGCCGGGGCCTGGTGGGTCGCCGCCGCGACCTTCACCCGGCTGCGCGAGGATCCGGGTGCCACCGAGGGTGGCGGCAACGCCGTCACCGAAGCCATCAAGTCGATGCGCCTGCTGTGGACCGACCGCGCCTTCGGTCACTTCGTCCTGACCCGCGCGCTGCTGATGAGCACGGCCCTGGCACTGCCCTTCTACGTCCTGCTCGCGGAGGACGCGACCGCCGGTGATCTGGGCACCCTGGGCCTGCTGATCCTCGCCAGCGGCCTGGCCTCGGCCGTCAGCGCCCCGGTCTGGGGCCGGCTGTCCGACCGCTCCGCCCGCTGGGTCCTGATCCTCTCGGGACTCCTTGCAGCCGGCCTCGGCATCGCGGTCGCCCTGAGCGTCTGGCTCGCGCCCGTCGGCACCGACCATGCGCTGGTTCCCGGCGGCTGGGTCTATGCGACCCTGTTTTTCCTGCTCGGGGTCAGCCATGCCGGCGTGCGTCTGGGCCGCAAGACGTACCTGGTCGACATGGCAACCCAGGAAACGCGCGCCGCGTTCACCGCCGTCAGCAACACCGTCATCGGCGGCCTGCTACTGATCGGCGGCCTGTTCGGGCTGCTGGCCCAGCTGGCCGGCACCGACGTCGCCATCTTCGTGCTCGCGCTGATGAGCCTCGCCGGCGCCGTGAGCGCCTGGCTCATGGGCGAAGCCTGACGCCCGCCTCTTTCTCGCCGACTGGCCGCTGTTCGTCGTCGGTGTTTACGGTGCCCTTGGCCCGCCGCCTGCCTAGTTGTGGCTGGCCCCGGTTCTTCCTCTGGTGTTTACGTGCCTCCGGTCCGCCGCCTGCCGAGCGCTGACTCGCCAGCGCGCCCCGAGGGACTTTCTTGCTTGCCCAAGAA
>NZ_MVAR01000049.1 GCF_001999325.1 Thioalkalivibrio versutus | reverse complement strand
ACAGGTAGTTCAGGGCCACCACGCTGGTGGCCCTGAACTACCTGTTCGATCTGGGGTGTCCAGTCGAGCAACTGGCGGCGATCGGGCTGGAGCTGGGCGCCGACGTGCCGGTGTTCGTCGCCGGACATGCCGCCTGGGCCGAGGGGGTGGGTGAGCGGCTTGCGCCGGTGGCCCCGGACACGGGCTGGATTCTGCTGATCGACCCGGGCGTTTCGGTTGCCACGGGGGCCATGTTCGGGTGTGCGGAATTGACACGCGACTGCGCCACCGAGACAATTTCGTCCGCGATCGATGCCGAGCGGTTCGTGAACGTGTTCGAACCGGTCGTTCGGGCGCGCTATCCGGAGGTCGATCACGCGCTGGCCTGGCTGGCGGATCAAAGCCCCCGGGCGTATTTGAGCGGGAGCGGCGGCTGTGTGTTCGGGGTGTTTCCCGATGAGGGGGCGGCCCGGGCAGCGCAGTCCGCGCAGCCCGCCCCGTGGAAAAGTTGGGTGACGACGTTGCAGAACGCGTCACCCTTGCAGGCCTGGTTACCGCCGTGCGGCGGTAACAGCGAAAAAGAATGAGTCCACGTAAGGGTGGCGCGCAGCGCCATCATCCTGCCGGCCCGAATCGGCCTTGCCGATTCGCGGGGTGAGCCGGGCACGGCGCCGGTCAGGCAATACAATTAGAGTTCAGGGAGATATTGGGCCGTAGCCAAGCGGTAAGGCAGCGGGTTTTGATCCCGCCATGCGCAGGTTCGAATCCTGCCGGCCCAGCCATACAATCAGACCCGCGCCTCGGGCGCGGGTCACCCAAACTGCCGGGACGGCAGGATGAGAACCGGGTTCGACTCGAGCGGCATCGCCGCGAGAGAACGCCGCCACAGGCGGCGGCCCGAAGGGCGGCGCGCAGCGCCGTAATCCTGCCGGCCCAGCCAACAACCGCTTCGCGCCAGAAGGGCGCGAAGCAAAACCACCAAGACCCCGGTCCCGATCCGGGGTCTATAATTTGGAGCTCGGGCGTTCTAGCGCGCTCGCTCCACTCCATCCAGACCGGGACGAACCGTGGTCGACAAGAATCGCATGATGATCTTCGCGGGCAATGCGAACCCGCGTCTCGCCCAGGCCGTTGCGGAACACCTGGGGCTGCCGATGGGCAAGGCCATCGTGGGGCGTTTCAGCGATGGCGAGGTGCAGGTCGAGTTGCTGGAGAACGTGCGCGGCCGCGACGTCTTCCTGATCCAGCCGACGGGGCAGCCGACCAACGAAAACATCATGGAGCTGGTGATCATGGTGGATGCGCTGCGCCGCGCCTCGGCCGGACGCATCACTACGGTGATCCCGTATTTCGGTTATGCGCGCCAGGACCGTCGTGTGCGCTCGGCGCGGGTGCCGATCTCGGCCAAGGTGGTCGCCAACATGATCGAGGCGGTGGGCGCGGATCGCGTGCTGACCATCGACGTGCATGCCGACCAGGTTCAGGGTTTCTTCAACGTCCCGGTGGACAACATCTATGCCTCGCCGGTGCTGCTGGGCGACGTCTGGCGGCATGTCTCGGGCGATCTGACCGTGGTGTCGCCGGATGTCGGCGGGGTGGTGCGTGCCCGCGCCATCGCCAAGCGGCTGGATGACGCCGATCTGGCGATCATCGACAAGCGCCGCCCGCGCGCCAACGAGTCCGAGGTGATGCACATCATCGGGGACGTGCGCGGCAAGTCCTGCATCATCATCGACGACCTGGTGGATACCGCCGGGACGCTGTGCCAGGCCGCGAAGGCCCTGAAGGCACACGGGGCGCACTCGGTGATGGCCTATGCCACGCACCCCGTGCTTTCCGGCGCGGCAATTGATAATATAAACGGTTCGGCGCTTGACGAGCTGGTGGTGACCGACACCCTGGCCCTGCAGCCCAATGCGCAGGCCTGCGAAAAGATTCGTCAGCTGTCGGTCGCGGAGATGCTTGCGGAGACCATCCGCCGCATCAACCTCGAGGAGTCCGTCAGCTCGTTGTTCATGGACTAGGCCCGTGTGGGCTGGAGCTGTGGACCGGCGATAACCGATTTCGGGAGGCTTGCCTCCCATTCAGCGCCCCGCCTGGTCGCGGGCGGGGTGTTTCAAGGCGCTTCGGGTGAAGCGCCTTTCATTTTGGAGACCGTAGCAATGAGCATGAGCTTTACCATTGAAGCCGAGAAGCGTGACGAACAGGGTTCGAGTGCGAGCCGCCGCCTGCGTCGCGCTGGCAAGCTGCCCGCCATCCTGTACGGAGCGGACAAGGACGCCGTGGCCATCACGCTGGATCACAATGCGATGGTCCACAACCTCAAGGAAGATGCGTTCTATTCGCACATCCTGAGCGTGAAGCTGGGCGGCAAGACCGAGAAGGCGATCCTGCGAGATGTGCAGCGCCATCCGTTCAAGCCGACCATCTACCACGTCGACCTGATGCGCGTGAGCGCCAATCAGCCGATCCGCGTCAGCGTGCCGCTGCACTTCCACAACGAGGAAGAGTGCAAGGGCGTGAAGCTGGGCGGTGGCATGGTCAGCCGCATGATCAACGAGCTCGAGGTCGAGTGTCTGCCGGGCGACCTGCCCGAGTCCATCGATCTCGACGTGATCGAGCTGGATGTCGGTGACACCGTGCACATCTCCGAGCTGAAGCTGCCGGAGGGCGTGCAGAGCGTGGCCCTGATGCACGGCGAGGAATACGACTACGCCGTGGTCAGCGTGCTGCTGCCGCGTTCCGCGAAGGCGGAAGAGGAAGAGCTCGAAGGCGAAGCCGCGGAAGCCGAAGGTGGCGCAGAAGCCGAGGGTGGCGACGAGGCCGCTTCCGGCGACGAGTCGGAGTCCGGGGACAAGGAGTAAGCCTTGCGGCTTGCCGCCTGACTGATGGCGATCCAACCCGAACCGATCCGTCTCGTGGTCGGGCTGGGGAATCCGGGCCCGCGTTATGCCGAAACCCGGCATAACGCGGGTTTCTGGTTTGTGGACACCCTGGCCCGCCGCCATGGCACGGAGTTCCGCCCCGAGAGTCGCTTCGATGGTGAAGCGGCACGTCTGACCCTGCCGGACGGCGACTGCTGGCTGCTCAAGCCCATGAGCTTCATGAACAAGAGTGGCCTGCCGGTACGCAAGTGCGCGGATTTCTACCGCATCCCGCCCGCGGCCATCCTGGTCGTGCATGACGAGCTGGATCTCGATCCTGGCGTAGTGCGACTGAAGCTGGGCGGCGGCCATGGTGGACACAACGGGCTGCGCGATCTGCACCGCCACATGGGCGGGCCGGACTACGCCCGGCTGCGGGTCGGGATCGGCCACCCGGGGCATCGCGACGACGTGGTGCCGTTCGTGCTCGATCGCCCTGGGCGGGATGATGCCCGGGCCATCGAGGAGGCCATCGATACGGCCCTGGACCAGATCCCGGCCCTGGTGGCCGGGCGCTGGGACGAGGCCGTGCGCAATCTGCATGGGGGCGGGTCGAAGCCGGCCGGCTCCAAGAACTCCGAGGAAGCCCGATGAGTCTGAAATGCGGGATCGTGGGCCTGCCGAATGTCGGCAAGTCCACCCTGTTCAATGCCCTCACGCGCGCGGACATCGCGGCGGAGAACTACCCCTTCTGCACCATCGATCCGAACGTGGGCGTGGTGGAGGTCCCGGATCCGCGGCTGACGCGGCTCGCCGAGATCGTGAGGCCCCAGCGCACGCTGCCGACCACGGTCGAATTCGTGGACATCGCCGGCCTGGTCGCGGGCGCCGCCCAGGGCGAGGGGCTGGGCAACCAGTTCCTGGCGCATATCCGCGAGACCGACGCCATCGCACAGGTGGTGCGTTGTTTCGAGGATGACGACATCGTACATGTCGCCGGCAAGGTCGATCCGCTGGCGGATATCGAGACCATCAGCACCGAGCTGATGCTGGCGGACCTCGAGACGGTGAACAAGGCGCTTTCCCGTCTGGCACGTGCGGCCAAGTCGCAGGACAAGACCGCCATCGCCCAGTTGCAGGCGGCCGAGAAGGTGTCGGCGGGCCTTGATCAGGGCATTCCGGCACGGGCACAGGGTCTGGACGAGGACGAGCGGCGGGCCCTGTACGACCTGCACCTTCTGACCCTCAAGCCGGCGATGTACATTGCCAATGTGGACGAGGCCTCGCTGTCCGCTGGCAATGCCATGGTCGAGGCCGTGCAGGCGAAGGCGGCCGAGGAGGGCGCCGAGGTGGTCAGTGTCTGCGCCGCCATCGAGGCCGAGATCGCGGTGCTGGATCCCGAGGAGCGTACCGAGTTCCTGGCCGACCTGGGTCTCGAGGAGCCGGGGCTGGACCGGGTGATCCGGACGGCCTACCGCCTGTTGAACCTGCAGACCTTCTTCACCGCGGGCGAGAAGGAGGTGCGTGCCTGGACCGTGCGCCAGGGCTCCACTGCGCCGCAGGGGGCGGGGGCGATCCACACGGATTTCGAGCGCGGTTTCATCCGTGCCGAGGTAGTGGGGTACGACGACTTCGTCGGATACAACGGCGAGCAGGGCGCGAAGGACGCGGGGAAATGGCGCCTCGAAGGCAAGGAATACGTGCTGAGAGAGGGCGACGTGGTACATTTCCGCTTCAATGTCTGAGCGTTATACTAGGAAATAAGTTTGGGGCGTGCCGCGATGCGCGGCTGCGCCCTGTTTTGGCACCAAATTTCGGGAGTACAGTAATGGACGTAATGGATCGCATCCGCCAGCAGGTGGAAGACAATCCGGTGGTGATCTTCATGAAGGGCACCCCGCAGTTCCCCATGTGTGGGTTCTCCAGCCGTGCGGTGGAGGCGCTCAAGCGCTGCGACCAGGAATTTGGCTACGTGAACGTGATCGCGGATCAGGAAGTCATGCAGAATCTGCCGCGCTTCGCCGACTGGCCGACTTTCCCGCAGGTCTATATCGACGGCGAACTGGTCGGGGGCTGCGACATCACCCTCGAGATGTTCGAGAGCGGCGAGCTGAAGAAGATGGTCGACGAGGCCCACGCCAAGCGCGCGGCCAGCTAGGCTGAACTGGCCCGGCGGCCATACGGTCGTCCGGCATATGACCCGTCACCCGGGCGCCCTTGTGGCGGCTCGGGCGGCGGGTTTTTTGCGTTCAACTCCCGGGCGGGAGCTCTTCCGGGTCGGGCAGGCGCAGGGCGTTTTGCGGCACCCCGATCCCGTCCTGCCAGCGGTTGGTGATCTGGCAGAAGATGTCCGCCGTCTTTTCCGCATCGAAGGCCGCGCTGTGCGCCGACTCGGTGTCCCAGCCCAGTCCTGCGGCGTCCGCCGCGCGCGCCAGCACGGTCTGGCCGAAGGCCAGTGCCGCCAGGGATACCGTGTCCAGGCTGCTGAACGGGTGGAACGGGTTGCGCTTGATGCCGCAGCGCTCGGCCGTCGCGTGCACGAAGCCCAGGTCGAAGTGGGCGTTATGCCCCACCAGCACCGCGCGCTTGCAGTGATTGACCTTCACCTCCCGGCGCACCTCGCTGAACACCTTGCCCATCGCCTGATCCTCGGGGTAGGCCGCGCGCAGCGGGTGGTAGGGGTCGATGCCGTTGACCTCCAGCGATTTCGGGTCCATTTCCGAACCCTCGAACGGCCGCACATGCACGCTGACCGTGCGGTCGCGCACCAGGTGGTCGTTCGCGTCGCGGCGCAGAAACACCGCGGCGATCTGCAGCAAGGCATGTCGGTGGCAGTCGAAGCCGCCGGTCTCCACGTCGACGACCACCGGCAGGAAGCCGCGGAAGCGGTTCGCCATCGGGCGGTGATTGGGGTCCAGCTGCAGAGTTTCGGGCATTGAGGTACTCGGTTTCGGGTGCGGCGGTGGTTCGGGATGTCGGCGGCGCCGGGCGGGGATTGTCCCGCGTTCCGGCTGTTTAGGCGGGTTGCGCGCACTTTGCGCACGTTCCCGCAGATTTCCCCGACGATCGGCGCCATAGCGGGCTTTCGCTTGACCTGTTGGCGGGACAGTCGGGATACTTGCGCCTTTTATGCCCGCCCAACACCGGCGCATGGTAGCAAATGCCCGCCTGCCCGGTGGCCCGGCCCCGTAGTGGCAACCCGATTCCCAACCCGTTTTCAGGGGTAGAGCGCATGGACCCGAACGCGACCGAACACGATATCGACCCGCAGGAGACCCAGGAGTGGATCGACGCCCTGGCCTCCGTGCTGGAGACGGATGGCCCGGAGCGGGCCCATGCCCTCCTCGAGCGACTGGTCGACAAGGCGCGCCGCAGCGGGGCCTACCTCCCGTACTCCGCCAACACTGCCTATGTGAACACGATCCCCACCCACCTCGAACCGGAATATCCGGGCGATGGCGCGGTGGAGCATCGCATTCGTTCCTATATCCGCTGGAACGCAATGGCGATGGTGGTGAAGGCCAACCGGGTCTCTGCCGAGCTGGGCGGGCATATCGCCACCTTTGCCTCCGCCGCGACGCTGTACGACGTCGGCTTCAACCACTTCTGGCACGCCCCTGCGCACGACCACGGCGGTGACTTGCTGTTTGCCCAGGGGCATTCCTCGCCGGGCATCTACGCCCGCGCGTTCATGGAAGGGCGCTTGAGCGAGGAGCAGCTGGACCACTTCCGCCGCGAGGTGGACGGCAAGGGCCTGTCCTCGTATCCGCACCCCTGGCTGATGCCGGACTTCTGGCAGTTCCCGACCGTGTCCATGGGCCTGGGTCCGATCATGAGCATCTACCAGGCGCGCTTCATGCGCTACCTGCAGGACCGCGGCCTGGCGCAGACCAAGAACCGCCGTGTGTGGAGCTTCGTCGGGGACGGCGAGGTGGACGAGCCGGAGACCCTGGGGGCGATCACTCTGGCCTCGCGCGAGAAGCTGGACAACCTGACCTGGGTGGTGAACTGCAACCTGCAGCGCCTGGACGGCCCGGTGCGTGGCAACGGCAAGATCGTGCAGGAGCTGGAGGCCATCTTCCGCGGCGCCGGCTGGAACGTGGTCAAGGTCCTGTGGGGCCGCTACTGGGATCCGCTGCTGGCCAAGGACACCGACGGCCTTCTGCAAAAACGCATGATGGAGGCGGTCGATGGCGACTATCAGAATTACAAGTCGCGCGACGGCGCCTACGTGCGCGAGCACTTCTTTGGCAAGTATCCCGAACTCCAGCGCATGGTGGCCAACATGTCCGACGAGGACATCTGGCGTCTGAATCGCGGGGGGCACGACCCGGTCAAGGTCTATGCGGCTTACAAGGCGGCAACCGAGCACACGGGGCAGCCGACGGTGATCCTCGCGCACACCGTGAAGGGCTATGGCATGGGCGCGGCGGGCGAGGCCCAGAACCGCACCCACAGCCAGAAGAAGATGGATTCGGACGACATGAAGCAGTTCCGCGACCGCTTCAATATCCCGCTGTCCGACGAGCAGGTGGAGAAGGCCGAGTACATCAAGCCGGATCCCGACTCCGAAGAGATGAAGTACATGAACGCGCGGCGCAACGACTTGGGCGGGCATCTGCCCGTGCGCCGGCCGCTGGCCACGCCGCTCGAAGTGCCCGGGCTGGATGCGTTTAACGGCCTGCTGGAGGCCTCCGGCGAGCGCGAGATGTCGACCACCATGGCCTTCGTGCGGCTGCTGACCCTGCTTGCCCGCGACAAGAAGATCGGCAAGAACGTGGTTCCGATCGTGCCCGACGAGGCCCGCACCTTCGGCATGGAAGGGTTGTTCCGTCAGCTGGGGATCTACTCCTCGGTCGGTCAGCTCTACGAGCCGCAGGACAAGGACCAGGTGATGTATTACAAGGAGGACAAGAAGGGCCAGATCCTGGAAGAAGGGATCAACGAGGCCGGTTCCATGTCCTCCTGGATCGCGGCGGCGACCTCCTACTCCACGCATGGCGTGGCAATGGTGCCGTTCTACATCTTCTACTCGATGTTCGGCTTCCAGCGCGTCGGCGACCTGATCTGGGCGGCCGGGGACATGCGCGCCCGCGGCTTCCTGATGGGTGCCACCGCCGGGCGCACCACCCTGGCCGGGGAGGGCCTGCAGCACGACGACGGCCACAGCCAGATGATGGCCGCCAACGTCCCCAACTGCATCGCCTACGACCCGACCTTCGCCTATGAACTGGCGGTGATCGTCCAGGACGGCATGCGCCGCATGTACGCGGAGCAGCAAAGCGTCTTCTACTACATCACCGTGATGAACGAAAACTACCCGCAGCCGGCCATGCCGAAGGGCGCCGAGGAAGGTATCCGCCGCGGGCTGTATCGCTTCCAGGCGGGCGGGCGCAAGAAAAAGAAGGTGCGTCTGCTGGGCTCCGGCACCATCCTGCGCGAGGCCATCGCCGCCGCCGAACTGCTGGACAACGACTTCGGCGTGGCCGCCGAAGTGTGGAGCGCGACCAGCTTCAACGAACTGGCCCGCGACGGCCGCGATGCCGACCGTCATGCGCGCCTGAACCCGGAGGCCAAGCCGCGCAAGTCCTGGGTGGAGGAGTGCCTGGGTGGTTCGGACGACCCGGTCATCGCCGCGACCGACTACGTCCAGGCCTACGCCGATCAGATCCGCGCCTTCGTGCCGGCCGACTACCGCGTGCTGGGCACCGACGGCTTCGGCCGCTCGGACACCCGCGCGGCGCTGCGCCGGCACTTCGAGGTCGATCGTTACCACATCGCGGTCACGGCCCTGAAGGCCCTGGCCGACGCCGGGACCGTCGAGGCCAAGACCGTCTCCGACGCGATCAAGAAGTACAAGATCGACGTCGAACGGCCCAACCCCTTGCAGGCCTGAGGCCGCCGGTACCGAGGCAGGAGCAGACATGAGCAACACGACTACCGTGCACGTACCGGACATCGGTGACTTCAAGGACGTCGAGATCATCGAGGTGATCGTGAGCCCCGGGGACACCGTTTCTCCCGAGGATCCGCTGATCACGCTGGAATCGGACAAGGCCTCCATCGAGATCCCGGCCCCGCAGGGCGGGACCGTGAAAGCAGTCAAGGTAAAGGCCGGCGACCGCGTCAACGAGGGCGATCCGATCCTGGAGCTGGAACCCTCCGACGAGGGCGGGGCCGAAGCAGCCCCTGCGAAGGACGACGCCGGGCAAGACGAGCCGTCGAAGCAGGAGGCGTCGTCTTCGGATGCCGGGGGCGAATCGGCCCCCGCCACCGAGAAGCCGAAGCAGCCCGAGGCATCAAAGCCCGCCGACCGGGCCGACCCGCGCCCGTCGCCCACCGAGCACATCCGTGACGAGTCGGCCTTCCGCAAGGCGCATGCCTCGCCGGTGGTGCGCAAGTTCGCGCGCGAGCTGGGCGTCGACCTGAGCAAGGTCGACGGATCCGGGCGCAAGGGGCGCATCCTGCGCGAGGACGTGCAGGGCTTCGTCAAGCGCGCCTTGAGCCAGGGCGCTGGTGGCGGGCTGGGGGTCGAGCCGATGCCGGAGATCGACTTCTCCGAGTTTGGGCCGACCGAGACCCAGCCGCTGTCGAAGATCAACAAGCTCACCGGCAAGAACCTGCATCGCAACTGGGTCACCGTCCCGCACGTGACCCAGTTCGACGAGGCCGACATCACCGAGCTCGAGGACTTCCGCAAGTCGCTGAAGGCCGAGTACGAAAAGAAGGGCGTGAAGGTCACCTTCCTGCCGTTCCTGATGAAGGCGGTGGTCTCCGCGCTCAAGCAGTACCCGCGTTTCAACGCCTCGCTGGACGCGACCGGCGAGAACCTGATCATCAAGCAGTACTACAACCTCGGCATCGCGGTGGACACGCCGGACGGCCTGGTCGTCCCGGTGGTGCGCGACGTGGACCGCAAGAGCCTGGTCGATATCGCCTCCGAGCTGATGGACCTGTCCCAGCGCGCCCGCGACAAGAAGCTCAAGCCGGCGGACATGCAGGGCGGCTGCCTGACCATCTCCAGCCTCGGCGGGATCGGCGGGACCCAGTTCACCCCGATCGTGAATGCCCCCGAGGTCGCGATCCTGGGCGTGTCGCGCTCCAGCATGAAGCCGGTCTGGAACGGCAAGGAGTTCGAGCCGCGCCTGATCCTGCCGCTGGCACTGTCGTACGATCACCGGGTGATCGACGGCGCACTGGGCGCGCGCTTCGCCACCACGCTGAGCGGGCTGTTGTCCGACATGCGCCGCATGCTGCTGTAACCGAATTCGAACCGGAGCGATTGGATGAGCCAGACCAAGACCATCGAGGTCCCGGACATCGGGGATTTCAAGGACGTCGAGATTATCGAGGTCCTGGTACAGCCGGGCAGCGACATCGCGCCGGAAGACCCGCTGATCACCCTGGAGTCCGACAAGGCGACCATCGACGTGCCCGCCCCCGAGGCCGGCACGGTGAAGAAGCTGCACGTGAAGGTCGGGGACAAGGTGTCCAAGGGCAGCAAGCTCCTCGATCTCGAGGCCAGTGGCGACGCTGCGGGCACCGAGGAGCAGGGCGCTTCCGGCGGTGATGCCAAAGCCGAATCCGCGAAGGCCGAATCCGGCGCCGCCAGTGAGCCGAATAAGGCCGCGGCCCCCAAGGCGGCCGCCGACCCGAACACCGACAGCCAGTGCCAGGTGCTGGTGTTGGGTTCCGGCCCCGGTGGTTATACCGCCGCCTTCCGCGCCGCGGATCTGGGCCTGGACGTGGTGATGGTCGAGCGCTACCCGGAGATCGGCGGGGTTTGCCTGAACGTCGGCTGCATCCCGTCCAAGGCGCTCCTGCATGCCGGCGAGGTGCTGCACGAGGCCGAGCGCTTCGCCGCGCTGGGTATCAAGTTCGGCGAACCGGAGATCGATCTGGAGGGCCTGCGAGGCTACAAGGGCGGCACGGTCAAGAAGCTGACCGGCGGGCTCAAGCAGCTGTGCAAACAGCGCAAGGTGCGCGTGGTCCAGGGCGTCGGCGAATTCACCGGCGCCAACAGCATCGCAGTGGAGGGCAATGACGGCCGCGAGGTGATCGGCTTCGAGCACGCGATCATCGCGGTCGGTTCGCAGGCGATCAAGCTGCCCGGCTTCCCTTGGGACGACGAGCGGGTGATGGATTCCACCGACGCGCTGGACCTGGCCGAGATCCCCGAGCGCATGCTGGTGGTCGGTGGTGGCATCATCGGTCTGGAGATGGCCTGCGTGTACGAGTCTCTGGGCTCCAAGGTCACGGTGGTGGAGCTTTCGGACACCCTGATGCCGGGCGCGGATCGCGACATCGTGCGCCCGTTCGAGAAGCGCGCGAAGAAGCGCTTCGAGAATATCTTCCTGAAGAGCAAGGTGTCCGAGGCCAAGGCCACCAAGGCCGGGATCGTCTGCCAGTTCGAGGGCGAGGCCAAGGGCCTGCCGGAAGAAGACACCTTCGATCGTGTGCTGGTCGCCGTGGGCCGCAGCCCGAACGGGGCGAAGATCAAGGCCGAGGCGGCCGGCGTGCAGGTGAGCGAGCGCGGCTTTATCGAGGTCGACAGCCAGCAGCGCACCAACGTCGAGCACATCTTCGCCATCGGCGACGTGGTCGGCCAGCCGATGCTGGCGCACAAGGCCACTCACGAGGGCAAGGTTGCCGCCGAGGTGATCGCCGGGCACAAGGTCCACTTCGATGCACGCGCGATCCCGTCCGTTGCCTATACCCACCCCGAGGTCGCCTGGATGGGCGTGACCGAGGAGCAGGCGAAGGCCGACGGTATCGAATACACCAAGGGCGTGTTCCCCTGGGCCGCCTCCGGGCGCGCGATCGCGCTGGGTGCCGAGGACGGCCTGACTAAACTGCTGTTCGACGCGGATGGCCGCGTGATCGGAGCCGGTATCGTCGGCCCGTCCGCCGGCGACCTGATCGGCGAGGCGATGCTGGCGCTGGAGATGGGCGCCGAGATGGAAGACATCGGTCTGACCGTGCACCCGCACCCGACGCTCAGCGAGACGGTGGCCTTCGCCGCCGAGGCCGCGCACGGCTCGATCACCGATATTCTGCCGCCGAAAAAGCGCTAGCGGGTCATGGCCCGCTTGCGCCAGTGGCTGCGTTGCGCACTCCCGGGATTGGTGCTGCTGGGGGTGGGTATGGCCACGGCGGGTGCTGCGCCCTACAGCGAACCGCTGGAGCGTAGTGACTGGCAGCTGACCGAGGAAGATGCCGCCTGTCGCATCCAGCAGACCGTGCGTCACGGCGGTACGCTGCGTTTCGAGGCCCGGCCGGGCCTGTTGACCGCAGTCTTCTGGCAGGCCCCCTACGCGATGCCGGCGGG
>NZ_MVAR01000048.1 GCF_001999325.1 Thioalkalivibrio versutus | reverse complement strand
GCAAAGAAGTACCTCGCGGTGCGCTGGCGAGTCAGCGCCTGGCAGGCGGCCGGACGAAGGCACGTAAACACCAGAGGACAAACCATGGCCAGCCACAACCAGGCAGGCGGCGGACCGAAGCCAGCGAAAACACCAGATGTCGAACCATGACCAGACTCAACCCGGCGGTTGATGGGCCGAGTCCGACCACTGGGGTAGGCGGTCGGGTGAAGCCTTGGTCAGGCGGGCGCGTCGAGCTGCGCCGCGAAATGCGCCGGCGCAAAGCCGTCCTGCTGGCGCAGGTAGTCGGCCAGTTGTGCCGCAAAGTCGGTCGGGACCGAGTCCCGCACGGCCGGTATCTCGCGCAGCTGGTCCCAGCGGGCCGCAAGGCGCGGAAAGGCCTCGGTCTCCCAGGGGCTGTCCGGATCCTCCAGCAGCGCATAGCGCATCAGGATCGGGGCCAGGGTGGCATCAATCAGCGAGAAGCCGGGCGCGGCCAGGCGGTCGTCTTGCGTCATCTGCTGTTCCAGGCGCTCCAGCCCGCGTGCGGCGGTGTGGCGCGCCAGCTCGAAGGCATCCTCGGTGGTCGCGGTCATCCAGTGGTACTGGGCAAAGGTCTGTTCCGAGAGGTACTCGATCCAGGCCCGGGTCCGCGCCTGTTCCAGCGGGTCGGTCGGCATCAGCGCGGGCGGGGTAATGGCATCGATATATTCGTTGATCACGGCCGACTCGAACAGCACCGTATCGTGGTCGACGATCAACAGCGGAACCTTGCCCAGGGGCGAGCGTTCGCGGAACCAGTCCGGCGGGTTGGCCAGATCGATCAGGCTCAGCTCGAACGGCGCCTCCTTGTATTTCAGTGTGATCACGCTACGCTGAACGAACGGACAGATGGCGAAACTGATCAGGTGCAGATGCGGCAGATTCATGGTGGTCTTCGGCGTCCGCAGGTGGGGCGGGGCCCCGATCCGGGTCGCCGGTTCCTCGCTATTAAAGGGGGCGCATTGTCTCCCCTCGTGATGTCGCGGGAAAGCCTTGGGCAAGGGTAGCGGCCACAACGGGGCGCCCGGCGCCGGGCTGCGGATCGACAAATGGCTTTGGGCCGCCCGTTTTTACAAGACGCGCGGCCTTGCCAGCGAGGCGGTCGGCGGCGGCAAGGTCCACGTGAACGGCGAGCGCTGCAAGCCGGCGCGTCGGGTGCACACCGGTGATCGCCTGACCATCCACCGCGGCCCGCAGGTCTGGGAGCTGGATGTGGTCCATTTGAGCGATCAGCGACGGCCGGCGCGCGAAGCCCAGGCGCTGTACACCGAGACCGAAGAAAGCCAGGCCCGGCGCGCGGCCGAAAGCGAACGCCGGCGCGCCGAGCGCGCGGTCGCGGACAGCGCCCCCAGCCGGCGCCCGGACAAGCGCGCGCGGCGCAAGATCCGCCGCTTTATTCGCCAGGACGGCAGCGACAGGAGTGAATCCGAGTGAACAACCCCGAAGGCTCGAGTGGCCCGCCCGTCACACCCCGGCTGGCGGTGGATATGGTCATCCGCCACTCGGCGCAGCCCGGTCGTGTGCTGGTGATCGAGCGCCACAACCCCCCGCACGGCTGGGCCCTGCCGGGCGGCTTCGTCGACGTCGGTGAGTCCACCGAGGATGCCGCGGTACGCGAGGCGCGCGAAGAGACCGGGCTGGAGGTCGAGCTGGAGGCGTTGCTGGGGGTGTATTCCGACCCGCAGCGCGACCCGCGCGGGCACACCGTCAGCGCGGTCTACATCGCGCGGGGCCGGGGCGAGGCCAGGGCCGGGGATGACGCTGCCGACTGCGCCTGGCTGGACCCGGAAGACCCGGGCCAGGTGCTGGTCTTCGACCACCGACGCATCCTCGACGACTATCGGCGCTGGCGCCTGACCGGCGAAACCGCCGCCCCGCGTCCGGTACAAAAAACGGGATGAATCCGGCCAAGCTGTTACCATACGGCGCTTTCGACCACCGATACGGTATCGCGTGACAAAGGCTGACCCCGCAACCCCGTCCCGGCCCGACAGCGAGCTGCCGGAACCGCGCGTCTACGAGCGTGCGGAGCACGGCATCTCGCGCGCGGCGATCGACGACAACGCCCTGAAGGTGCTTTATCGGCTGCGCGAGGCCGGTTATCGCGCCTGCCTGGTGGGCGGCGGCGTGCGCGACCTGCTGCTGGGCCGCGAGCCGAAGGACTTCGATGTCGCCACCGACGCCACCCCCGAGCAGGTGCGTGGCCTGTTCCGCAACTGCCGCCTGATCGGGCGCCGCTTTCGCCTGGCGCATGTGCTCTTCGGACGCGAGATGATCGAGGTGGCGACCTTCCGCGCGCCGCATGACGACGAGTCCGAGGACGAAGGCCAGGTCGCGCTGAGCGAGGAAGGTCGTATCCTGCGCGACAATCGCTACGGCACCATCGAGCAGGATGCGGTGCGCCGCGACTTCACCATCAACGCCCTGTATTACGACATCGAGGATTTCTCGGTGCTGGATTACACCGGTGGGTTCGAGGACCTGCGCGCGGGCGAGCTGCGCCTGATCGGCGACGACGTCGAGACGCGCCTGCGCGAAGACCCCGTGCGTATGCTGCGTGCGGTTCGCTTCGCCGCCAAGCTGGGTCTGACCATCGCGCCGGAGGTCGAGGCCGGCATCCTTGATCTCGCCTCGCTGATGCAGACGGTAGCCCCGGCGCGGCTGTTCGACGAGGTGATCAAGCTGTTCCACAGCGGTGCGGCGGTCACCTGTCTGGACGAGCTGGAACGCCTCGGCCTGTTCGAGCCGATGTTCCCCGAGGCTGCGGCCTGCTTTGCCGATCCGGACGTCGGCCCCGAGCGCCGCCAGTTCCTGGTCGAGTCGCTGCTGAATACCGACAAGCGCATCAATGAGGGCCTGGGTGTGAACCCGGCGTTCCTCTACGCGGCCATCCTCTGGGCCCCGGTGCAGGTGGCCGCGGCCAAACGGATCGCGGCCGACGAACAGGAGATTCCGGCCTGGCAGCAGGCGATGGCCGAGGTGCTGGATCGTCAGGTAAAGACGGTGTCCATTCCCAAACGCTTCAGCCTGATCGTGCGCGAGATCTGGGAACTCCAGGCGCGGCTGGAGCGCCATCGTGGTGGCCGTGCGCTGCGCCTGCTGACGCATCCGCGCTTTCGCGCCGGTTATGACTTTCTCTGCCTGCGCGCCCGCGCCGGCGATGCCGACCCCGAGCTGTGTCGCTGGTGGACCGAGATCCAGGAGCTGGACGAGGACGCACAGAAGGCCATGGCGGG
>NZ_MVAR01000047.1:18873-23098 GCF_001999325.1 Thioalkalivibrio versutus | reverse complement strand
CAAGAAAGTACCTCGCGGCGCGCTGGCGAGTCAGCGCATGGCAGGCGGCCGGACGAAGCCCCCGTAAACACCGATCGCCGAACCGGGACCAGCCACTCCTGGGCGAACAATAGCCCGCAAGCGGGCAGGCATCACACGCCGTGTGTGACGCATGGGCGCGACTGGGACAGCGGCTACGGGAAGCGCGTGGTCAGGCGGGGCGGTGGGGGCAAGCGCTGTCGGTGCAGTCGCCGTACAGGACCAGCGCGTGGTCCTTGATGGCAAAGCCGTGGTGCTGCGCCACCTCGCGCTGACGCCGCTCGATGGTCTCGTCGAAGAACTCCTCCACCCGCCCGCACTGGTTGCAGACGATATGGTCATGGTGCCCGCCCCGCTCCAGCTCGAACACCGCCTGGTTGCCCTCCAGGTGCAGGCGGCAAACCAGCCCGGCCGCCTCGAACTGCGTCAGCACGCGATACACCGTGGCCAGACCGATTTCCTCGCCGGAATCGAGCAGCTCGCGATAGATCGCCTCGGCCGTCAGGTGACGGGTTTCCGAGTTCTCGAGGATCTCGAGGATCTTCATCCGCGGCAGCGTGACCTTGAGCCCGGCCTTCTTGAGATTACTCGTTTCCATTGCCCGTTTTCCCGGTCCCGTCCGCTTGAGAGAGGCGGGACGCTTTGGTGTACCATGCGCGTTCACGGCCCACCAGACGCCGAGGACCGCCCGCTCAGATGATCAAGATTCTCATTTCTATCGCCGTGGCCGCAAGCCTGCTGAGCGCCTGCGGTGGCCTCAACCAGTTCCGTCTGGATGTCCAGCAGGGCAATGTGATCGACCCCGTACAGGTGGCCCAGATCCAGCCCGGCATGACCCCGCAGCAGGTCCGCTTCCTGATGGGGTCGCCCCAGCTGGAGCCCGCCTTCCGGGCCGATGACCGCTGGGACTACGTCTACTATCGCCGTCCAGGCTTCGGCTCCACCGAACGCCAGCGAGTGACCGTGCATTTCGACAACGGCGTAGTCAGCCATGTGGATGCCGACATCCCGCAGCCGGTGGCGCTGGACGAGCATCCGGTAGACAGAGACAACGACTGACACCCGCATGCGGCGGCATATTCCTCCGCCGCACGCCCCTGCTACTCCTTCGCGTTGTCGGCCGGCGCCTCCTTCGGCTTGTCGTCGGCGGCGCCGGCGTCACCCTTGCCCGGCTTCTTCTTGCGCCCCTTGTCGGCACGCTGGCGCCGCACCTCCTTCGGGTCCGCGATCAGCGGGCGATAAACCTCGATGCGGTCGCGTGGGCGCAGCACGGTGTCCCTACGGGTGATCTTGCCGAAGATCCCGACCTTGGCGTTGTCCAGATCGATCTCGGGGAACTGCAGTTCAATCTCCGACTGGCGCAGCGCGGTATCGACCGTCGTGCCCTCGGGCACCACCAGCGGCAGGATCACCTGCCGGTCGGGCCGCGCGTAGGCAATCTCCACCCGGATCATGCCGCCCTCTGCGGCCGGTGCCACGTGGCTATCCGTCACCGTGGACCTCGCGCGCGCGCTGGACAAAGGCATCCACCAGCGAATTGGCAATCTGAGTGAACACCGGGCCAATCGCAAAGGCCATGAGCCGGTTGGCAAACTCGAACTCCAGCTCCAGGGCGATGCGGGTCTTGCCACCCTCGACCTCGGTAAAGCTCCAGGTCCCGTGCAGGCGTCGGAACGGCCCGGAGACCAGGCGCATGTCGATGCTTTCCGGGCGCTTGAGCGTGTTCCGGGTGGTGAACGACTTGTGCAGCGCCCCCTTGGCCAGCTCGATCGTGCCCTCCACCTCGTGCTCGCCACGCGGGCGCGCGGAGGCACTGCGGCAGCCGGGCAGGAACTGCGGATAGGCGTCTACGTCATTCACCAGATTGAACATCTGTTCACGGCTGTAGGGCACGTCCGCGTAGCGGCGAATCTTCGAGGCCATCAGATCAACTCCACGGCGCGCAGGAACACAAACAGGATCGCGACCGGCGCGACGAAACGCACCAGAAAGTACCAGACCTGGTACAGGACCGGGTGCTTGAGGCGCAGCTCGGACTGCACCGAGCGCTCGGTCATGCGCCAGCCCACGAAGATCGCGATCAGGAACCCACCCAGCGGCAGCAGGATGTTGGCCGTCACGTAATCCAGCAGGTCCAGGATGCCCATGTCGAACAGGGTGTAGTCGGACCAGACGTTCAGCGACAGCAATGCGCCGATGCCGAGGAACCAGGCCCCGATGGCGATCATCGCGGTCGCCATCACCCGGGTCAGCCCCATGTTCTCGACCAGGAAGGCGACCGCCGGCTCGATGATGGAGATCGCCGAGGTCCAGGCCGCAAACACCAGCAACACGAAGAACATGGTGCCGAAATACAGCCCGCCCGGCATGTCGGCAAAGGCCAGCGGCAGGGTCACAAAGATCAGCCCCGGCCCCTGCTCCGCCGACAGCCCGGCCCCGAGCACGATGGGGAAGATCGCCAGCCCGGCCATGATCGCGACCAGGGTGTCCGCCCCGACCACCGCCGCGGAGGTGCGCGCGATGGACGCATCGCTCTGCAGATAGCTGCCGTAGATCATGATCGCGCCCATGCCCAGGCTGAGCGTAAAGAAGGCCTGGCCCATCGCCAGCAGAACCGCGTTGGCGGACAGCGCGGAGAAGTCCGGATACAGCAGGAACTCCAGTCCGGCGAGGAACTGCCCCTCGACCATCGCATAGCCGACCATCACCACCAGCATCACGAACAGCAGCGGCATCAGAATGGTCACCGCCTTCTCCAGGCCGGACTGCACCCCACGCGCGACCACCATCGCCGTCATCACCATGAAGATCGTGTGCCAGGCCAGCAGGGCCTCCGGGTCCGCCAGCATGTTGCCGAACATCGACTCCGAGCCATCCGCATCCAGCCCGAGAAAGCCGCCGGTCCCCGACTTGAAGACATACGACAGCGACCAGCCCGCGACCACGCTGTAGAACGACAGGATCAGAAATCCGGCCAGCACCCCGATCCAGCCGATCATGCCCCACGCGCGCGTCAGGCCCTCCTCGCGCGCCAGCGCCGACATGGTGTTGATCGGGCTCTGACGCCCGCGCCGGCCCAGCAGGATCTCCGCCATCATCACCGGCAGGCCGATCAAAAGGATGCAGCCGAGATAAACCAGCACAAAGGCGCCACCCCCGTTCTCACCGGCGATATAGGGGAAACGCCAGATGTTGCCCAGGCCAACAGCCGAACCCGTGGCCGCGAGAATGAAGGCCAGGCGGGTCGTCCATTGCCCGTGGATCGAGGTCGTGGCTGGCATCAGTGGCTCCTTGTTGAACGGAGACGGAGGCGCTCCCGTGGGCCGCCGCCCCCGGGATCGGCCGGGGCCGGTCGCTCAAGCGCATCGCCGGGTCCGCCGGAATTGTGGGGCAGCGGGTCGCCCGGCTCAACTTTCACCCCGCGCGCCCGGACATTCGGACTGCTTCGGCCGCCCGCCTGCAGTACACTGCCCGGGTTATGGGAAAGAACAAGAAACAAGCCAAGGAACCGTCCAGCACCATCGCCCTCAACCGCAAGGCGCGCCACGAATTCTTCATCGAGGACCGCCTGGAGGCGGGGATGGAGCTCGAGGGCTGGGAGGTCAAGTCGATGCGCGCGGGCCGCGCGCAGCTGAGCGAGGCCTACGTGCTGCTGCGCAACGGCGAGGCCTTCCTGTTCGGGGCCCACATCACCCCGTTGCCGACCGCCTCCACCCATATCAATCCGGATCCCAGCCGCACGCGCAAGCTGCTGCTGCATCGCGCGGAGATCAACCGCCTGGTCGGCGCAGTGGAGCGCAAGGGCTACACCCTGGTGCCCATGGCTCTGTACTGGAAGCGCGGGCGAGCCAAGCTCGAGATCGGCCTCGCCAAGGGCAAGAAGGAATACGACAAGCGCGCTGACAAGAAGGACAAGGACTGGGAACGCGAGCGGGCGCGGATCCTGAAGCACGGCTAACGCCACCCCGCCCCGCCCACCATCCCCATTCCGACTCGCGCCGGACCCGCCCTCTCATCCCGGGATGTATGCAGTGCCCTCTTCCTGCCATCTTCCAGGGGGGGGCTGGGCCTGGTTCAGCATCCAGTGTTTACATGCCTTCGTCGGGCCGCCTGCCAACTTGGCTGGCCCGGGTTCGTCCTCTGGTGTTTACGGTGCCTTCGTCTGGCCGCCTGCCACGCGCTCTCTCGCGAGCGCACCGCGAGGTAC
>NZ_MVAR01000047.1:18476-18739 GCF_001999325.1 Thioalkalivibrio versutus | reverse complement strand
GGAGGTAGGTCAAGACAATTGCGATCCGAAGGCCTGCGCCATTGGTTGGAGGCAGGCTGTTCCGGCATCTTCGGCACGCTCGGCCTGTGGCCGTTGCGTGCCGCGCCCGCGGAGCGGGCGCCGGGGGGCGTAGGATGCCGATGAGCGTAGCGAATCGCATCGGGGTTTCGCACGGCGTGGGAGATGGTGCGTTTCGCTGCGTTCAACGGCACCCTACGGGGTACCGTTTGTTTTGACCTTCGCCTCCCGTATGAAGCCCCTCG
>NZ_MVAR01000047.1:0-18417 GCF_001999325.1 Thioalkalivibrio versutus | reverse complement strand
CGTAAACACCGATCGCCGAACTATGGCCAGCCACAACAAGGCAGGGTGACGGGCCGAAGGCACCGAAACGCAGGAGCGGAGCCCGCGTCGGGCGCCAGGATCAAGCGTTGGCGCGCCAGCGGCAGGTGCCGCCGGCCGCCTCGTCGAGGGTCTGCAGCAGCGCCTCGTGCGCCGCCTGCTCCTCGGGCGTCGGCTCGATCACCGGCAGCGGCTTGCCCGAGCGCCGCGCCTTGACCGGGCCGGCTGCGGCATCGCCGTCGCCTCCGGAATCCAGGGTCAGCGCCACCTGCCCGCCGGTCATCGCCAGATAGACATCCGCGAGCAGCTCGGCATCGAGCAGCGCCCCGTGCAGGGTGCGGCCGGAGCCGTCCACCTCGTAGCGCTTGCACAGGGCATCCAGGGAATTGCGCGCCCCCGGGTGCATGCGCCGCGCCATCACCAGCGAATCCAGCACGGTGCTGACCTCGGCCACCTCGGACGCCGGCGCCACATCGCCCAACAGGCGCAGCTCGTTGTTGATGAAGCCGACATCGAAGGGCGCGTTGTGAATGATCAGTTCGGCCCCACGAATGAATTCGACAAAGTCATCGACGACATCGGCGAACCGAGGCTTGTCAGCCAGAAATTCGTTGGTAATCCCGTGCACCGCGATCGCGCCGGCGTCGATCTCGCGATCCGGTTGCAGAAACTCGTGCAGCTTGCGCCCGGTGGGGCGGCGGTTGTCCAGCTCCAGGCAGCCGATCTCGATAATGCGGTGGCCGTCGGAGGGGTCCAGGCCCGTGGTCTCGGTATCCAGCACGATCTGACGCATCGTGGTTTCCTTCAGTTCTCGATCGGTTCGCCGGCCAGCAGGGCATCAATGCCTGCATTGGCCAGTTCGTCGGCGCGCTCGTTCTCCGGGTGACCGCTGTGGCCCCGTACCCAGTACCACTCGATGTCGTGGCGCTGGGCCTGTGCATCCAGCTCCTCCCAGAGATCACGGTTCTTCACCGGCGAGCCGCTGGCGGACTTCCAGTTGCGCCGCTTCCAGCCCGGCATCCACTCGGTCACGCCCTGCTTCACGTACTTGGAATCCGTGACCAGCTCCACCTTGCAGGGGCGCTTCAGGGTCTCCAGCGCGCGGATGGCCGCGGTCATCTCCATGCGGTTATTGGTCGTCTCGGCCTCGGCCCCGTAGAGCTCGCGCTCGCGCCCGTCGAAGCGCAGGATCGCGCCCCAACCGCCCGGCCCGGGGTTCCCGCGGCAGGCCCCGTCGGTATAGATGTACACGCGTTCGTCAGCCATGCGTTCGGCGGGCTCCAGAATGAGAGGAGCGCGAGGATACCAGCCCCGGACGCATCGCGGGGTTGGGCATGGCGAAGCGGAAACGCGGCTCCGGACGCAGGGGCATGTTCACCCGCTTGTGGGCCACGGTCAGGATCATGCTGGCCAGCGGCGGCAGACCGCGCAGGGTCCAGGCATCCATGGTGGCCAGGCGTTTCTGCCAGGCGGCGGGCAGCCCCGGTGGGAGCAGGCTCAGGCTCCACTGATCCAGCACCTCGAGATCCGCCGCCTCCAGCAACTCGCGATATTGGCGCCGCCGCAGGCCTTCGGGCAGAGGCGAGGCGCGCACCCCGTTGCGCCCACCGCGTTGCAGGCGGTTGCCTTCCAGCAGAAACACCCGTCCCTCGGGCTCCAGCACCCGGGCCGCCTCGGCCACCACCGCCGCCGGTTGCTCGCTCTGGGCGCAGGGATGGGCGAGCACGATGCGCCCGGCACAGCCGGACTCCAGCGGCCAGGCCTCGGGGTCCATGCGCAGCGCCGGGCGCGCCGAGGCGATCCGGATCAGCGGGGCCTGCAGGGCATCGCTGTCCTCCAGGATCGGCACCGGCGCCAGCTCCACCGCCAGCCCCCCGGGGCCCGGATCGCCATAGCGCCGAATGCGTTCCAGAAAGCGCTCGCGGACCCTCCGCCCCTGCGGCTGGGCATACCAGTGCGCCAACCAAGTCAGGAATGGGTCTTGGTGATCCCCCATCTCTGGTTTATCCTCCAGCGCCATGACACCACGCCTCCGCACACGACTGACCACCGCCCTGATTCTCGGCCTGACGGCGATCTTCGCCTCTGCCTGTAGCCTACACGACTCCGAGCGCACGCTGGACACCTCGGCGGCGGATCGGCCGATCGTGGAACCGCGCACGACCGAGGACGTGCAGGCCGCGATGGAACGCCAGCAGCGCGACGCCGCGCAACGTGCCGCCGAGACCGACGACCTGTGGGAGCGCGCGCGCCTGGGCTTCGGCTTCAACGACGCGCTGGACCACGAACGCGTGGATCGCTATATCAGGCACTACCGTGACCATCCACGGATCATCGAGTACAGCACCCGGCGCGCGGAGCCGTTCGCCTACTTCATCCTGTCCGAGATCGAGGCGCGCGACATGCCCGCCGAGCTCCTGCTGCTGCCGATCGTGGAGAGCGGCTTCGTCGCCCAGGCGACCTCGCGCAGCCGCGCGGCGGGGATCTGGCAGTTCATGCCCGCCACCGGCGACTATTTCGATCTGTCGCGCGATCACTGGTACGACGGCCGCCGCGACGTCTACAAATCCACCCTCGCCGCGCTGGACTACCTCCAGGCGCTGCATCGACGCTTCGACGACTGGTACCTGGCCCTGGCCGCTTACAACTACGGCCAGGGCAACATCCAGCGCGCGATCGACCGCAATGCCGCCCGCGGCGAGCCCACTGACTACTGGAGCCTGGACCTGCCGTCCGAGCCGACCGCGTACATCCCGCGACTGCTGGCCCTGCGCCACCTGTTCCTGGACCCCGATGCCCACAACATCGCCATCGCGCCCATCGCCAACGAACCGGCGCTGGAGATGATCGAACCCGGCCAGCAGGCGGACTTCTCGCTAATCGCGGAGCTCGCCGACCTGGATACCGAGACCCTCAAACAGCTCAACCCCGGCTACCACCGCCATGCCACCCACCCCGGCGGCGCCCAGCACCTGTTCGTCCCGCGCGAGGCGCTGCCCACCCTCGAGGCGGCACTGGAGACCCGCAACGATGAACCGCTGCTCCGGTTCCGCGAATACACCGTGCGCTCGGGCGACAACCTCGGCCAGATTGCCCAGCGCGCCGGCACCCGCGTCGCCGTGCTGCGCGACATGAACAACCTCGACGACGACATGATCCGCGCCGGTCAGACCCTGCGCCTGCCGGCCTCCGCCCCGAGCGAAGAGGCTCCGCTGCAGGTGGCCGACGACAACAGCCAGTTAGCGGAGGACTATCAGGTGCAGGCTGGCGACAGCCTGTGGCACATCAGCCAGCGCACCGGCATGTCCATCGGCGCCCTGCGCGCCGCCAACGGCCTGGACCCGGACGCGATCCTCCGCCCGGGCGACACCCTGAAGGTGGTGCGCGCCGATCCCGACCGTGGGCCCGACGGCCAGCGCGTCGAGTACGAGGTCCGCCCCGGCGACTCGCTGTCGACCATCGCTCGCCGCCACCAGGTCAGCATCGGCGACCTGCGGCGCTGGAACGGGCTGAACGGCGACGGCATCCGAGCCGGAGAGACCCTGACCCTGTACCTGGCCAGCGCCGACGGAGAGGCGATCGCCCAGAGCGACGCCTGAACCGCGACGACATCGACGCCACGAAAAAGGCCCCGGTTGAACCCGGGGCCTTTTTCGTGCGCAAGCGAGCCGCGGCCGGCTTCAGTGGTCGGCGGCCGCCGCCCCCGGTGCTTCCGATTGCAGGCGGACGGTTTCGGGGTCCAGCCCGGCCGCCCGGAAGAGCTGCTCGAAACGCCGCTTCGGCACATGCAGGCGCAACTGGATCGACCCATCCGGCGTGGTCTGCTCGGCCTCCACGGCCTTCTCCTCGTAGAGCTGGGCGCGCAGGCGCCCGGCCGAGGCCGGGAGCTCGACCCAGCCCTGGGTCATGGACTCGGTGAAGGTCTCGGCCAGACGCTGCTCCAGGCGCTCCACACCCTCGCCGGTATGCGCCGACAGCCAGAAGGCATCGTCCGCCATGCCGAAACGGTCGTCCGGGTCCTCGGCCGGGTTCTCCAGCTGGTCGATCTTGTTGTACACCCGCCAGCAGGGGACGTCCTCGGCGCCGATCTCCTCGAGCACCTCCTCGACCTGGCGGATGCGCGCCTCGCGCTCCGGGTCGGCGGCGTCGATCACGTGCAGCAGCAGCGCCGCCTCGCGGGTCTCGGTCAGGGTCGCCTTGAACGCGGCGACCAGCTCGTGCGGCAGATCGCGCACGAAGCCCACGGTGTCGGCCAGGATCAGCGACTGGTGCGGGGCCAGGTCCAGACGGCGCAGGGTCGGGTCCAGGGTCGCGAACAGCTGATCCGCCTGGTAGACGTCGGAATGCGTGAGGCGATTGAACAGGGTCGACTTGCCGGCGTTGGTGTAGCCCACCAGCGAGACCGTGGGGATCTCGTTGCGCAGGCGCGCCTGACGGCCCTGTTCGCGGGTGCGTTCAACCTTCTCCAGACGCCGCTCGATGTGCTTGATGCGCCCGGCCAGCAGGCGGCGGTCGGTCTCCAGCTGGGTTTCCCCCGGACCGCGCAGGCCGATCCCGCCCTTTTGCCGCTCGAGGTGGGTCCAGCCACGCACCAGGCGCGTGGACATATGGCGCAACTGGGCCAGCTCCACCTGCAGCTTGCCCTCGTGGGAGCGGGCGCGCTGGGCGAAGATATCGAGGATCAAGCCGGAGCGATCCAGCACCCGGGCCTTCAGGTGGGCCTCGAGGTTGCGTTCCTGGCTGGGCGACAGGGCGTGATTGAAGATCACCACGTCGGCACCCGACGCCTCCACCGCATCCCGGATCTCGTCGGCCTTGCCGGCGCCGACGAACAGCTTGGGGTGCGGCCGGTCGCGCGAGCCGCGCACCACCGCCATGATCTCGGCCCCGGCGGAGCGCACGAGCTCGTCGAATTCCTGGACCTGGGCCTCGATATCGGGGTTGTCCCCGACATTCAGCGCGACCAGGACCGCACCATTGCCGACGCGCTCGTCGCCGGCACTCTCCGGACGCTCAAACAAGCTGGCAGAGACCTCCACTCATGTTCAGGACTCGGCCTCGGCGGAGGCGGGAGCCGCTGCCTCGCCCTCGAGATTCATGTTCACCTGACGGGCCGGCACGATCGTGGAGATGGCGTGCTTGTAGACCATCTGCGAGACCGTACTGCGCAACAGCACCACGAACTGGTCGAAGGATTCGATCTGCCCCTGCAGCTTGATCCCGTTCACCAGGTAGATGGAGACCGGGATCCGGTCCCGACGCAGCGCATTCAGGAAGGGTTCCTGCAACGTTTGCCCTTTGGCCATCGGTGCGTTCCTTGATCGTTATTATTGGTTCGCGACCCGCGCCGGCGGCTCGAGTTCGGCCCGCCGCACGGTCAGGTTGAAGCGTAGCATACCGGCTTCGCGGCGCCGTTCCAGGCGTACACCGGGCGTTATTCGGACGTCGCCGCTGCGGGGGCCGCTATCCGTGCAGCCTGGATTGCCCGCAGAGCCTGCGACAGATCCGCGTCCTCGGCGTTCAACCGGGCATGCAGGGGGAAGCGCCGCAGCCCGGTGAGCTGGCGTTTTGCGAGCTGGCGAGTCGCGGCGATGGCCCGCTCGCGAAAGGTCGCAAAGTCGCATTCGCCGGCCAGCCACTGCCAGCCCTGACGATACCCCACCGCCCGCTGCGACGGGTGCTCCGCGGTCAGGCCGGGGCGACGGGTCAGGGTCATCAGTTCGTCGACGAAACCGGCCTCCAGCATCGCATCGAAGCGGTCGGCGATGCGGGTGCGCAGGCGCTCGCGATCCGCCGGCCACAGGGCCAGCGACACCCAGCCAGCCGGGACCGTCGCGGCCGCGCCACTCTGGAAGCCCGACAATGGCTGACCACTGGCCGCGTACACCTCCAGGGCGCGCAGGATGCGTTGCGGGTCGTTCGGGTGGATGCGCGCGGCGGCCTCCGGGTCCACGGTGGCCAGCTCGGCATGGAGGGCCACGGCGCCCTCGTGTTCCAGACGGGCACGCACGGACTCGCGGACCGCATCCGGTACCGGCGGGATCGGATCGAAGCCGTCCAGCAGGGCGCGCAGGTAGAGCAGCGTGCCGCCCGCCAGCAGGGCGACCCGGCCGCGGGCATGAATGGCATCGATCGCGGCGCGGGCATCGCGGGCAAAGTCGGAGGCGTTGTAGGTGTCCTCCGGGTCGCGGATATCCAGCAGGTGATGCGGGGCGCGGGCACGCTCGGCGGCGTCCGGCTTGGCGGTGCCGATATCCATGCCGCGATAGACCAGCGCGGAATCCACGCTGACGATCTCCGCGTCCAGGGCCTCGGCCAGCGCCAGCGACAGCGCGGTCTTGCCGCTCGCGGTGGGACCGGCCAGCAGGATGACCGGCGGCCGGTCCCCATCCAGTCCGGCCATCAGCGTCCTCGCAGGAACAGCCGGTCCAGCGCCGAGTGGTCCAGCTCCACCCAGGTCGGGCGCCCGTGGTTGCACTGGCCGGAACGTTCGGTGGCCTCCATGTCGCGCAGCAACTGGTTCATCTCGGGCAGGGTCAGGCGTCGCCCCGAACGCACGGAACCGTGGCAGGCGATCGTTCCCAGTACCGCGTTCATCGCCCCCTCGGCCCGATGGCTGTAGCCATCGGCGGCGAGGTCCGCCAGGACATCGCGCACGAGCTGCGCGGTGTCCTGGCCACGCAGCAACGCAGGCGCCGCGCGCAGGGTCAGCGTCTCGGGGCCGGCGCGGTCGAGCTCGAAGCCGAGTTCCCCAAGCAGGTCCGCGCGTTCCTCGGCCAGTTCGGCCTCGGCCGGGGTGACGTCCAGGGTCTCCGGCACCAGCAGCGGCTGCGAGGTCACCCGTGCCCCCTCCCATTCGCGCTTCAGACGTTCATAGGTGATGCGCTCGTGGGCCGCGTGCATGTCCACCACGATCAGGCCGCGGGGGCTCTCGGACAGGATGAAGGTCTCGGCTACCTGCCCCAGGGCAAACCCCAGGGGCGGCATGCCGTCCGGGTCCGCTGCGGGCGCACCGGACGTGGCGGATGGCATCGGGGTGTCATAAGCGGCGGGCCGCACCTCGGCCACCGCAGACGTCCCGCGGAACTCGGCCCAGGCCGCACCAAAGCCTGGATCGCGCCCGACCGGCTCAAGTCGCGGTTCGCGAGGGGGCGCATACCCACCGCCCGCACCCGGCACACCCAGCCCGGACAGCGGGCGATCCGCCTGCGCCGGCATGGGCATGGGGCGACCGGAGGGGGCCGGCGCACCCATGTCGGGTACCGCCGCGGCATGCCCGGAATCCCCCGGACGCAACGCGGCAAGCGCCTTGTGCAGGCTGTGGAAGATGAAGTCGTGAACCATGCGCGACTCGCGAAAGCGCACCTCCTGCTTGGTCGGATGCGCGTTCACATCCACCTGGGTCGGATCCAGCTCCAGGTCCAGCACGAACATCGGATGCCGCCCGTGGTAGAGCACGTCCTGATAGGCCTTGCGCACGGCCGCGGCCAGCACGCGGTCACGGATCGCGCGGCCGTTGACGAAGAAGAATTGCTGATCGGGCTGGGCGCGCGACTGGGTTGGCGAGCCCAACCAGCCGGACAGCGCCAGCCCGGCGCGCTGTTCGTCCACCGGAGTCGCATGCTCCAGGAAGGCATCACCCAGCAGCGCCCGCACCCGCTCGCCGGGGTCGTCGGCCGCCGGCAGGTCCAGGGTGACGCGGTCATTGTGGCGCAGGCTGAAGGCGACCTCGGGACAGGCGGCCGCCTGGGTGCGGATGACGTTCTCGCAGTGGTTGTATTCGGTGCGTTCGGTACGCACGAACTTGCGCCGCGCCGGGACGTTGAAGAACAGGTCGCGGACCTCGACGGTCGTGCCCACCGGATGCGACGCCGGGGCGGCCTCGCGGAAGATATCGGAGCCATCCCCGGTCAGGCGCCAGCCGTTGCGCTCGTCCGCCACCATGGAGGTCAGCGACAGCCGCGAGACGGAGGCGATCGAGGGCAGGGCCTCGCCGCGAAAGCCCAGGGTATGCAACGCCTCGAGATCGTCCATGCAGGCGATCTTGCTGGTGGCGTGGCGCGACAGGGCCAGCGGCATCTCGTCACGATAGATGCCGCTGCCGTTGTCGCTGATCTGGATCAGGCGGACGCCACCTTGCTCCAGACGCACATCCACCCGCGTCGCCCCGGCATCCAGGGCGTTCTCCAGCAGTTCCTTGACCACCGAGGCCGGACGCTCGATCACCTCGCCGGCGGCGATCTGATTGATCAGTTGTTCGGAGAGCTTTGCGATCGCCACGCGCGACACCTGGGAGAGACGAGAACCGGGTGCCTAGCCTAACCGGGGCAGCGCCGGAGTGCCTAGCCGGCGGCCGAACAACGCCTGCAAGACGTGACGGGCTGCCCGGAGGCGCCGGGCTCAGGAGTCGCGGGGGATACGCAGGACCTGGCCGGCGTAAATGCGGTCGTCACGGACATCGTTGGCCGAACGCAGGTCCGCCAGCGACAGGCGATAGCGATCGGCAATCCCGGAGAGGGTCTCGCCCGGGCGGATGATGTGCTGGTCGGGCTGGCCGTCGGCGATCAGCGTGCCCGGACGGGCATGGGTGGAGAAGTACGACCGCAGCCCGGTCAGCAGGGCGTCCGCCAGCGAGTTCTGGAAGGTCGTGCTGCGCAGCTTGCGCTCCTCGGAGGGATTGGAGATGAAGGCCGCCTCGACCAGGACCGACGGCACATCCGGCGAGCGCAGGACCGCAAAGTTGGCGCGCTCCACCTCCGGCTTGCGCACCTTGCCCACCCGGTGGAGCTCCGCGATCATCCGCTCGGCCAGGGTGTTGCTGGCCTCCAGGCTCCCGCTCTGGGCCAGATCCAGCAGCACGTTGGTCAGGGAATCGTCCTTGCCGTTGATCGGCACCCCGCCCAGGCTCAGATCCGCCTGGTTCTCGCGCTGGGCGAGGAAGCGCGCCGCCTCGCTGGAGGCCCCGCGCTCGGACAGCATGTACACCGACGAACCCTGGACACTGCGATTGGCGATCGCGTCGGCGTGGATGGACACGAAGATATCGGCGTCCGCCTTGCGCGCCCGTTCGATGCGCTCGCGCAGGGGCAGGAAATAGTCTCCACTGCGGGTCATCACGGCCTTCATGCCGTGCTCGCTGTTCACGCGATCGGCCAGACGCTTCGAGATCTGCAGGACCACGTCCTTCTCGCGGGTGCCGGCGGGGCCGATGGCACCCGGATCATGCCCACCATGACCGGCATCGATGGCGACCACGACATCGCGCAGGTCCTCCTGCGAGCGCCCACGGCGGGAGCCGTTGTTCTCCGCCGAGCGCGGCGCGGCGGGTGCCTCGCCGCTGGCCAGATCCAGGACCAGGCGGTGCGGCGCACCCTGTGCCGGCATCAGCACGAAACTGCTCGGCTCCACCGGCTTGCGCAGGTCGAACACCACGCGCAGATCGGAGCCATTGCGTGCGGCATGGCGCACGGCCTTGATCGCCGAGCGCGGGTTATCGCTGATGGTCAGGTCTTCCACGGCCCGCGCGTTCTCCAGATCCACCACCAGGCGGTCGGGAGACTGCAGGTGAAACATGGAGTATTCCGCCTCGCCGTCCATGTCGAAGACCAGACGGGTGGTTCCGCCATCCACGGACATACGCACGCGCCGGACGTCCGTGCGAGCCAGGGCCGGCAAAGGCATCCCGACCAGCCCGAGGGCAGTCATGGCGCGCAGCAGCTGGCGGCGGCGCAGATCCGGCGATGTTGATTGGCCCACGGCGTTTCCCTTTGTAATCAGGGGTTCTGACTACATTGTGGACGCTTTTTCTGGAAAAGCAATAGCAATTTTCTTTCTTTATGAGCGAGATATCGCGCATTGTGCGCGTGGCGGGCCAACTGCGGGGCAGCCCCGGCGTGTCACCCTGTCACGATCTCCTGGTCCCGAAGCACCCGGTGGTAGGCCGCCGCCAGCGGCCCCTCCAGCCACAGCTCCCGGCCTTCGGCTGTGCCCTCGCGATGCGCCAGGCGCACCACCAGATCCGGCGCCGGCAGCCAGCCCGCACCGCGCTCCGGCCACTCCACCAGCCACAGGACATCGCCCCCGAAGGCCTCGCGCACCCCCAGGTACTCGAGTTCTTCGGGATCACCCAGGCGATAAAGGTCGAAGTGCAGGACCTCGCGCCCCGCCAGCGCATACGGCTCCACCAGGGTGTAGGTCGGACTGCGGACCGCGCCTTCATGCCCGAGCCGGCGCAGCAGACCCCGAACCCAGGTGGTCTTGCCGACACCCAAATCACCCTCCAGGAACACGATATGCGGGGCGTCGAGCGCCGCCAACGCGGCCCCGGCCGCCTCGGTCGCCTCCAGGTGCGGGAGGATCAGAGGGGGCGCTGCTACCGTCATGCCCCACCCCCGGCCGCGGCCGGCAGGGCTTCGGCCAGATCCCCGGCCAGCATCCCGCGCGCCCCGCCCAGGCGATCACGCGCGATGCAGGCTGCGGCGCAGTGCCAGGCGGCCCCGATCTCCGCGGCGCTGCGCGCATCCGCGCCCTGCCCGCGCAGCGCCGCGATGATGCCGGTCAGCACGTCCCCGCTACCGGCGGTGGCCATACCGGGGTGGCCGCCGGTGACACAGGCCAGCGGCTCCGCACCCGAACTGGCGACCAGCGTGCCCGCCCCCTTCAGCAACGCCACTCCACCCAGGCGCGCGGCCAGCGCCCGCACCTGCCCGGGGCGATCGGCCTCGATGGTGGCCACGTCCTGCCCCTGCAGACGGGCAGCCTCGCCTGGGTGCGGGGTCAGCACCCAGTCCTCGCCCCGACGCGGGGCCTCGGCCAGCAGGTTCAGGGCATCGGCATCCACCACCCGGGGCAGGTCGGCATCCGCCACCGCCAGCCACAGGCCACGACCCCAGGCGTCCTGTCCCAGTCCCGGCCCCACCGCGACGACATCGACGCGACGCATCAGGGCCTGCAACTCGCTGGCGTCCGCCACGCCACGCACCATCAACTCGGGTCGTTCCAGGTTCGCCCAGGCCGCGTGTTCGGGGTGCGTGGCCAGGGTCACACGGCCGGCCCCGGCGCGCAGGGCGGCCGTCGCCGCCAGCCGCGCGGCCCCCGAGTAGCCGGGCGCGCCGCCCACGATCAGCACATGCCCACAGTCGCCCTTGTGCGCCCCCGGGCGCCGCACCGGCAGGCGCTGCCGCCAGTCCGCTGGCCCGATCCGACGCGCAACCGGCGCGATGCCATGGGTCACCGAGGCAGGGAGATCGAGCGGGGCCACCTCCACCCGACCAACCCGGTCGACCGCGGCCCCGGTATGCAGGCCCAGCTTGTCGGCGATCATGGTCAGGGTGTGACTGGCCCGGACCGCCTCCCCCAGGACCCGGCCGCGATCGATATCCACGCCCGAGGGCACATCGGCCGCCAGCACCGGCCGCCCACTTGCGTTCAGCGACTCGATCACCGCGCCGTAGGCATCGGTCAGCGGCCGCTCCAGGCCGATCCCGAACAGGCAATCCACCCACAGGTCCGCGGCCGCTGGTTCGAAGTTTTCCAGCGCATGCACCTCACCGCCGCCCGCCTGCCAGCGCCGGTGGGCGTGGCGACCATCGGACTCGGGGCGCGCCCGCGAAGGGCCGCCATGAACCCGGACCTCCAGCCCGGCCTCGGCGGCCCGCCGCGCGAGCACGTAGCCGTCCCCGCCGTTGTTGCCGGGCCCGCACAGGATCCCGATGCGGCGGGCCTGCGGCCAGTCGCGGCGCACCACCGCCAGCAGGGCCTGCCCGGCACGCTCCATCAGCTCGCCCGGAGCCATCCCCGGCAGGGCCAGGCCGGCAGCATCCAGGGCCCGCATGCCCGCGTTATCGAACAGTGCGCTGGTCAATGCTTGTGGGTCGGGTTCATGATTCACGCCATCACCTCCGTCGCGGAAGCCGAAATCGTGCCTCAGCGCCTCGATCCACGCCAATCCACCGAGCTTGCCGAACGCATCCGCGACTGGGGACGCGAGCTCGGCTTCCAGGCCGTGCGCATCGCCCCCGCCGAGGTGCCCGAGGCCGATCGCCGGCATCTGGACGACTGGCTGGCCCAGGGCTCGCACGGCGACATGGACTGGATGGCCGACCGCGCCCCCCTGCGCCACGCCCCGGATGCCCTGGTGCCCGGCGTGCAGCGCATCATCAGCGTGCGCATGGACTACTTCCCGCCGGCCACCCGGCGCCCGGCGATCCAGCTGGCCGAACGCGATCACGCCTATGTCTCGCGCTATGCCCTGGGCCGCGACTACCACAAGCTGCTGCGCAAGCGCCTGACCACCCTCGCGCGCCGGATCGAGGCGGAGGTCGGGCCGTTCGGTTATCGCGCCTTCACCGATAGCGCGCCAATCCTGGAAAAGGCCCTGGCCGCCCGCGCCGGGCTGGGCTGGATTGGCAAGAACACCAATCTGCTGGCGCGCGAGAGCGGCTCCTGGTTCTTCCTCGGCGAGTTGTTTACCGACCTGCCACTGCCACTGGATGAACCCGTGGACGAGCACTGCGGCCAGTGCACCGCCTGTCTCGATGTCTGTCCGACCCGGGCCTTCCGCGGGCCGTACGACCTGGACGCCCGCCGCTGCATCTCGTATCTGACCATCGAACTGAAGGGTGCGATCCCCGAGGACCTGCGCCCGCTGATCGGCAACCGCATCTACGGCTGCGACGACTGCCAGCTGGTCTGCCCCTGGAACCGCTTTGCCGAGGTCACGGCGGAACCCGACTTCATCGCCCGCCACGGTCTGGATAGCGCCAGCCTGATCGAGCTGTTCGCCTGGGACGAGGCAACCTTCCTCGCCCGCACCGAGGGCATGGCCATTCGCCGAATCGGCCATGCGCAGTGGCTGCGCAACCTCGCTGTGGCCCTCGGCAACGGTCCGGCCACACCCGAGGCGGACGCGGCCCTGGCCGCCCGCGCCGAGCACCCTTCCGAGCTGGTGCGCGAACACGCCGCCTGGGCGCGCGAACAACTGCGCAATCCCCCGCACAGCGCTCCCCTGTCCACGGAAAACCTGTCCCGGCTCACCCAAGCGCCCGGGTAAGCCGGGCAAGCAAAAACCGCCCCGGAAGAGGCAAATCCGCACCTCCCAAGGTTGCCAGTGCCGGCGCGACCGGCGACACTCCGGTGCCGAATCGCGCCCCGATGCGGGGCCCGGCCCGCCACCAAAGGTTCAGCCCGCCGCCATGCCCGATCACCCGGACACCACGCGCTATCAGCGGATCTTTGAACAGGCGCCCGAGGCTCATCTGGTCCTCGACCGCAAGGGCGGGATCGTCGCGGCCAACTATGCCGCCTGCGAACTGCTGGGCTATACCAGCGCCGAACTGACCGGCGGCGTGCACATCACCGAGCTGGACCTGCAGGCCACTCAGGACGACGTGGACCAGGCGCACTCCAAACCCGAACAGCGCCTCCCCGCGCACTTCGAGAGCCGCTACCGGCGCCGTGACGGCGGTGAATTCCCGGCCGAGGTGCACATCAACGCGATCCGCACGGACGGCGAGCTCGAGGTCTTCGCGACCGTGCGCGACATCACCCGCGAGCGTCAGTCGGAGC
Source organism: Thioalkalivibrio versutus (assembly GCF_001999325.1). Lineage (GTDB taxonomy): Bacteria > Pseudomonadota > Gammaproteobacteria > Ectothiorhodospirales > Ectothiorhodospiraceae > Thioalkalivibrio > Thioalkalivibrio versutus. Next base: position 4,833 of record NZ_MVAR01000047.1, on the reverse strand, counting down.
AGGCGCTGAAGAGCCTGGAGACCCAGCTGGGCGCGACCATTCGCCATGCCCCGCTGATCCTGTTCGCGCTAGATGCTGAAGGCTGCTTCACGCTATCGGAGGGAGCCGGCCTCCGGACCCTGGGATTAAAGCCAGGCGATGTCCTGGGCCGCGACGCCCGGGAAGTCTACGCCGACCAGCCCAACGTGATCGATGCCGTGGAACGCGCTCTGAGGGGTGATAGCTTCGACGACGAGGTCCGTATTGGTGACACCCATCTACGCGTCTCATGGATGCCGCTGACCGATGGCGAATCCAGCCGCCCAGGCGTACTCGGCGTGGCCTGGGACGTCACCTCGCTGCGGGCCGCGGAGGCCGCCACGGGTGCCGAACGGGACCGCCTGCTAACCACGCTACAATCGATCAGCGACGGGGTCATCACCGCAGACACCCACGGGCGCCTGACCTACCTGAATCCCGCCGCCCAAGTACTGCTGGGGCTGGATGCCACCAGCGCCCAGGGCCGCCTGGTGGACGAACTGCTGGACCTGGAAGACACCCGGACGGGGACCAGCGTGCTCCGCCTGGTGGACGAACTGCTGGACCTGGAAGACACCCGGACGGGGACCAGCGTGCTCCGCCCGGTGGAACACTGCCTAAACCTGGGCGGTACCGTGGAATCACCCGAACACATACTGCATCGCGCCGACGGCGAAACCCGCGTGGTGCGCATGCTGGCCTCGCCCCTGCAACGCCCGAACCGCGAGGCCCAGGGTGTGGTGGTCGTGCTGCACGACCACACCGAGCTGTGGCAGATGACCCAGCAGCTTAACCATCAGGCGACCCATGACGACCTCACCGGCCTGTGCAACCGCCGCGAATTCGAGCGGCGGCTGGACCAGGCCCTGCACACCCAAGAGGAGGGCGAGACGCCGCATGCGGTGTTCTACATGGACCTCGACCAGTTCAAGATCATCAACGACACCTGCGGTCACCAGGCCGGCGACGAGCTCCTGCGGGAACTCTCCGAGCGCCTGCTGTACCGGATCCGCGAGAACGACACCCTGGCTCGCCTGGGTGGCGACGAATTCGGCGTGCTGCTGTACCACTGCCCGCCCGAACGCGCCGAGGCGATTGCCCGGAAGATGCTGGAGACCGTGCAGTCCCTGCGCTTCGCATGGGAGGGCCGGCGTTTCGATGTCGGCGTCAGCATCGGTCTGGTGCCGGTCAGCGGCCCGGAACAGACCCTGCCCGAGATCCTCAGCCAGGCGGACTCCGCCTGCTACGCCGCCAAGGAAAACGGCCGCAACCAGGTCTACGTCTGGCAGCCCAGCGACCAGGCCCTGCGCCGCCGACGCGGGGAGATGGAATGGGTCGGCCGCATCCGCTCGGCGCTGGAGGAAGGGCGCTTCGCGCTGTTCGGCCAGGCCGTCCACCCGCTGGGCCCGGTCGACCCGGACCTTGCCCATGTCGAGGTGTTGATGCGCCTGCGCGACGAGGATGGCCGGCTGATCCCGCCGGGCAGCTTCATCCCGGCCGCGGAGCGCTACCACCTGATGCCGGATATCGACCGCCACATCATCGACAACGCCTTCGCCATGCTCGCCCGGCATCGTGCGCCGCGCGAGAACCCCTCCCACTGCGACCCCACCCTGGCGATCAACCTCTCGGGCCAGTCGCTGGCGCAGGAGAGCATGCTGGAGTTCGTCACCGAGCGCCTGCAGCACTACGCGATCCCGCCGCGCTGCATCATCTTCGAGATCACCGAGACCGCAGCCATCAGCCACCACGAACGTGCCCAGAGCCTGATCCGCACCCTGCGCTACATGGGCTGTCGTTTCTCCCTGGACGACTTCGGCAGCGGTCTGTCGTCATTCGGGTACTTGAAGAACCTGCCGGTGGACTTTATCAAGGTCGACGGTAGCTTCGTGCGCGATATTGCCCACAACGCGGTGGACTCGGCCATGGTCACGGCCATTCATCGCGTGGGTCATGTCCTCGGCCTGCGCACCATCGCCGAGTGTGTCGAATCAGCCGCGACCATGGACCGCCTGCGAGAGATCGGCCTGGACTTCGTGCAGGGCTTCTACCTGTCGGAACCGGCACCGCTGGAGCAACACCTCACGCCCATCGACAGCAACGTCCACTGACGAGCGGTACCCATTTCCGAGTGTTTTCCTTGGTTTTTGCCGGCGCTTTCGCACCCGGCACCAGGACTTGCTAGCGTAGGACCGAACAATAATCGGAAAACCACGCACTTATGCCGTATTCGGAACAACGCATCACCTCCACGCGCCGCTGGTCGGACAAGACCTTCAGCTTCACCACCACGCGCCCGGAGGGTCTGGAATTCAAGAACGGGCAGTTCGTGACCCTGGGGCTGCGCCCCGAGGGCAAGCTGATCCCGCGTGCGTATTCGATCGTCTCCGAACCCGAGGCCGAGGAACTGGAGTTCCTGAGCATCCACGTGCCGGATGGCGCCCTGACCAGCCGCCTGGCCGAGGCTGGACCGGGTGATTCGATCTGGATCAACACCAAGGTCACCGGCTCGCTCACCTTCGACTACGTGCAGCCGGGTCGCACCCTGTACATGCTGGCCACCGGCACGGGGCTCGCCCCGTTCATCTCGCTGATCCGCAGCCCGGAGCTGTTCGAGCACTTCGACAATGCAGTGCTGGTACACAGCGTTCGTACCGTCGAGGAACTGGCCTACCGCCAGGAGATCGAGTCGCGCATCAGCGACCGCCTGCGCTACGTGCCGACCGTGACCCGCGAGAACCACGACTTCGCCTGCCCGATCGCGCAGCAGCCCTACGACAACAACCAGCGTGGCGCTGACATGTTCCGCTCCGGCGAGCTAAGCCGCATCCTCGATTTGCCGCCCGCGGATCCGGAACACGACCGCGTAATGCTGTGCGGCAACCCGGCGATGAACCGCGAGATGAGCGAGTGGCTGACCGAACACGGCTGGACCCAGACCAACTACAAGGGCGTGGGTACCTTCACCGTGGAACAGGCCTTCGTGACCACCATGTCGGACTCGGACGACTGAACCTCAGCCCCGGACCAGCAGGATCCAGCGGGCCGCGTTGATCCGCTGCAGTTTGGCCGTGTCGCCACCCCGGTCCGGGTGGTGGCGCTGCGCCATCCGGCGGTACTGTCGGCGGATCGTATCCGCATCCACCGGGTCCGCAAGCTCCAGCACCTCCAGCGCCTGCTCGCGTTGCTGGTCACGCCCCAGCTGCGACCAGAACTCACCCAGAAGCGCCTCCACCGCCGCCGCATCCATGGTTTCCAGCTGCGCCAGGTCAAGGTAATAGGCGCGCAACGGATCGTGCATCGCCAGAAGCCCATCCACCGCGCCACCTTCCCGCAGCGGCTCGACCCCGATATCCAGGCAGTGGATACGCAAGCCTTCGCCGCCCTCCGCAAGGCGGTCGCGCAGCCGGTAGAGGCAGTGGAACAGCACAAAGTGCGCCCGAAACAGGCTCAAGGGCTCCTGCAGCCGGGCCCCGGCAAACGGCTCCACGCCCGCGTCGCGCAACTGCGTGATCAGGGCGTGCTCGGTCAGCCCGTCCGACTGCGCGCGCAGGCACTCCAGCACCCGTTCCAGCAATGCCGGATGGACCGGCGAGGCGACCGCATCCGAAGCGGCTGTCATGCGCCCGGAAACTCCCCGTTGACATACACCCAGCGCCCGTCTTCGCGGCGAAAACGACTGCGCTCGTGCAGGCGTACGCCCTGACCGCGCACCCGTGACCGGGCAATGAACTCGACCCAGCCTGTCTCGTCGTCCGGCCCACCCGCCTCGGTCGCACGTATCGCGAGCCCCAGCCAGCGCTGTTCCGGGGCCAGCTCCATGGATGCCGGGCGTGTCGCGGCCGCCCAGGTCGCCAGCAGATAGTCCTCACGCCCTTCCACAAACGCGGCATAACGCGAGCGCATCAGCGCCTCCGCCGTGGGCGCCGAGGCCGTACCATCCAGATACGGCCCACAGCAGGCGGCACGGTCCTGCCCGGACCCGCAGGCACACGTATCGACCTTCTTTCGGCTCGCCTTGCCCAAGCCCCATCTCCCGTTCATCTGCGTTCCAGTCAGCATGCCCGAGCTATCGCCCACGGTCGAACCCTCACTTTGGCACTGGTCTTTCGCCAGCGAAATCGGTAGCGTGCGAATCACGATCCCGGAGGGAACAATGGCCAACATCCTGATCATGGGCTGCGGCGATCTCGGCGGTGCCGTTGGCCAGCAACTTGCCCACGGCGGACACTCCGTCTGGGGCCTGCGCCGCCGGCCGGAGCACATCCCCAAGCCGATCCAGCCCCTGGCCGGCGACTTCGGCGTCGCGGACGGCTTGCCGGAAGTGCCACCGGCGCTCGACACCGTTTATTTCATCGCCACCCCGGGCGAGTTCACCGAGCCCGCCTATCGTCGCGCCTATGTTGACGGCCTGCGCAACACCCTGACCGCCCTGGAACGGGCCAGCCAGCAGCCGCGCCGCGTTGTATTCGTCTCCAGCACCTCGGTCTACGGCGCCGACGACGGCCGCTGGGTGGACGAGACCAGCCCCACCGAACCCACCCGGTTCTCCGGGCGCGCCCTGCGGGAAGCCGAGCAGTTGCTGGCCGACAGTCCCTTTCCCGGCGTGGTCGTGCGCTTTGGCGGCATTTATGGCCCGGGCCGCGAGTACCACCTGCGCAAGGTGCGCGAGGGCGTGCGTGGTCAGCACGAAGCGCCGGTCTGGACCAACCGCATCCACCGCGATGACTGCGTGGGCCTGCTGACCCACTTGTTCAATCTGGATGACCCCGAACCGATTTATCTGGGCGTGGATGACGAGCCCGCCCTGCGCCA
>NZ_MVAR01000046.1 GCF_001999325.1 Thioalkalivibrio versutus | reverse complement strand
CTGGCCGCCTGCGGCCGCGAGGAACCGGATACCGAACAGCTTGGCTTCTACGCCTTCGGCACGCTGGTGGATCTCAGCCTTTACCCGGCCGGCGAATATGACGTGGAGGCGATCGGAACCGCGGTTCAGGAGGAACTGGAAATCCTGCATACCTCCTGGCATGCATGGGAACCCGGGTCACTCGGGCGCACCAACGAGCTACTCGCCCTGCAGGGCGAGTTCAGCGCCCCGCCGTCGGTGCTGCCGCTAATCGAGCACGGCCGCGAGATGGAGGCGTTGAGCGACGGCCTGTTCAACCCCGCACTGGGCAAGCTGGTCGCCGCCTGGGGCTTCCATCAGGACGAACCCGACGGCCCACCCCCGGACGAGGCCACCCTGGCCGAGCTGCTGGACGACCCGCCCCGCATGCAGGACATCGAACGCAACGGCGTACGCCTGCGCGGGACGCATCCGGACCTGCAGCTCGACTTCGGCGGGCTGGCCAAGGGCCTGGCGGTGGAGCGCGTACTGGAGCTGCTGGCGGAACGCGGTGTCGAGGCCGCGATCTTCAACGCCGGCGGCGACCTGATGACCTTGGGACGACCGGGCGAACGGCCCTGGCGGGTGGGCATCCGTCATCCGCATGGCGGCGTGCTTGGCAGCATCGAACTGGACGCCGGCGAGGCCCTGTTCACCTCCGGCGACTACGAGCGCGGCTACGAGTGGGAAGGCGCGCGCATCCACCACGTCATCGACCCGCGCAACGGCCGCCCGAGCCAGGGAATCGACAGCGCCACAGTGCTCCACCACGACCCGGCGCTGGCCGATGCCGCCGCCACCACGCTAATGATCGCCGGGCCCGACGCCTGGCCGGAGTACGCCCGCAAGATGGGCATTGAACAGGCCCTGGTGGTTCTGGGCGACCGCATCGAGGCCACGCCTGCGCTCGCCGAGCGCGTGCGACCCGGCCCCGACCGGGAACCGTTCGTGGTACGCGAACTGCCGTGAACCACAGGCTGCTGCGCTGGGGCGATACCCTGATCGGGGCTCTGGCTGCGGGGGTCGTAGTCGCGGCCTTCGTTTTCGCCTACAGCCCTTCGGGAGAGGCCCGGGTACTGGTCATCAGCCAGGCCGGGGCCACCCCACAGCACGAGCCGCTGGACCGAGCCCGGGTCGTCGAGATCCACGGTCCGGCCGGGATCACCCACATCGAGATCGAACCGGGCCGGGCCCGCTGCGCCGACTCCCCCGGGCGCCAGAACATCTGCGAGGCCAGCGGCTGGCTGCAGGCCCACGGCGAGGTCGCCGTCAGCCTGCCCAATCGACTGACCCTGCAAGTCCTCGGCACGGAACCCGGCTTCGACAGCCTGCACTACTGATGTGGCCACGATGACCGGCGATCCGCATGCCGGGACCGACACCCGCGACCGCGCGATCGCTGCGCTGGCCGCCATTGCCATCGGGATCCAGATCCTCGAGGCCGCCATCCCCAGCCCGGTCCCGGGCATCAAGCCGGGGTTGGCCAACATCGTCACCCTGATCACCCTGCTGGTCCTCGGCTGGCGCGCGGCCGTCGCGGTCACCCTGATCCGGGTGGTCGGCAGCAGCCTGCTGCTGGGGACCCTGCTGAGCCCGGCGTTCTGGTTGTCGCTGGCCGGCGCCCTGGCGAGCCTCGTCCTGCTGGCCGCCCTGCGCCCCTTCGCCCCCCGGCATGTCGGCCCGGTGGGCCTGGCCATCGCTGCCGCGATGGCTCACATCACCGGGCAGTTTCTGCTCGCCTGGGCAATCATCATCCCGCACCCCAACCTGCCGCTGGTGTTACCGCCCCTGTTGCTCGCCGCTCTGATCACCGGCGGCCTGACCGGTATACTGACCGCCCACGTACTCGCCGACCCGCGAATCCAGCGCCATGCCCACAACCCCACACCCAATGATTAGCACCAGCCCGGCCCGCCCCACGGGCCCCGGGGCCGTGTGCGTCCGCCGTGGGCCGGAGGGGGCATGACGGCGAATACCGCTTCGAACGCCCTCGCCGGACGGCCAGCCGGCACGCCCCCGCCGGAGGCGCCCCGCGTACAGGACCACCTGGGGACCATGATCTTCCTCGCGGTGGTCGCGCACGCGCTGATCATCCTGGGGATCGGCTTCGCGGTCGATCCGATCGAGGCACCCACCCGCGAGCCCCTGGACATCACCTGGGTCACCGACCCCGATGCCCCGCCGCCAGAACTGGACGACGAGGTCGAGCACATCGCCACCCGCGACCAGGCCGCGAGCGGTGAAGGCGAGGAGGTCCGCGAGGCGCAGGCCCCGGATGCGGAGGATGCCGGCGTCGGCGAGCCCGCGCCGGAGGGCCTCGACGCACCCTTGCCGGAGGCCGGCCCGCTGATCATGGACCCGGCGCTCCCGGAGCCCGAGCCGGAACCGGAACAAATCGCCGCCGACACTCCGGACGAGCGCGCCACGCCCCCCGAGGTCGCCGACCCCGAGCCGCTGGAGTCCCTCGATGCCGAGGACCGACCCTCCGCCGCGACACTGATGAATCGCGGCCTGGAGAGCGCGCGGGCGGCACCGGCGGAAGAGCGCCAGACATTCTCCACCCGCGCCAGCCGCACCCGCTATCTGGACAGCCTGGCCGCGCGCAGCGCCCCCGAAGCCGCCTATCTGCAGGCCTGGATCAACAAGGTGGAACGCCTGGGCAACGTGAACTATCCGGACGAGGCGCGGCGCCGCGGTCTCTCCGGGACCCTGGTCCTGTCGGTCCGCCTGAACCCGGAGGGCGAACTGATCAACATCGAGGTCGCCCGCAGCTCGGGCGAGCCGGTCCTGGACCAGGCCGCCATCCGCATCGTGGAACTGGCGGCCCCGTACGCGCCGTTCACCGAGGCGATGCGCGAGGAATACGACGAACTGGTGATCACCCGCACCTGGGCCTTCCGCCGCGACCAGATGGAACAGATCCGCTAGGGAGACACGAATTAACGGCGGCGCACACGGGATCGGGAAAACCGGCCCGGCCTTCCTTGCGGCCTGCAGAGTCAGCATCGATACTGGTGACATGAAGCCGACGCCCGCCCGTCACGAGCCGGACTGCCTGCGCGATCACTTCCTGATCGCGATGCCGAGCCTGAACGATGGCTATTTCAGCCATGCGGTCACCTATATCTGCGATCACGACGAACAAGGTGCGCTGGGCCTAGTCATCAATCAGCCCACCGAGTTCTCCCTGCGCGAGCTGCTGGAGCACGTGGAACTGGAACCCGGCGAGGATCTGCCGGACATGCCGGTCTTCCGCGGCGGTCCGGTGCAACCGGAACACGGTTTTGTGCTGCACTCCGCCGAGCAGACCTGGCGTGGCAGTCAGCCCATTACCGACTCCATCGTGCTGACCACCTCGCGCGACATCCTCGAGGCGATCAACGCGGGCCAGGGGCCCCGCAGGATCCTGATCGCGCTCGGCCACGCCGGCTGGGGCCCCGGCCAGCTGGAAAGCGAACTGGCCGAGAACGCCTGGCTCACCGCCCGCGCCGACGCCGACATCCTGTTTGATCGCCCTAGCGCCGAGCGCTGGCGTGCCGCCGCCGAACTCATCGGCATCGACGTCAACCTGATCAGCCCGGCCTCCGGCCACGCCTGACGGTGGGACTGCTGGCCTTCGACTACGGGCGGCGCCGCATCGGGGTCGCGGTGGGCGAGGAGATCATGGGCTCGGCCCGCGGCCTGCGCACGCTCACCAGCGATGCCCCCGATCTGTGGCCCGCGATTGACACCCTGGTCGCGGAATGGGGCCCGGAAGGGTTCGTGGTCGGATGGCCAACCCAAGCCGATGGCAAGCCCACGCCGCTGGCCCGACGTATCCGCGCCTTTGCCCGCACGCTCGAAGAGCGCTACGGGCAACCGGTATACTGGTGCGACGAGCACCTGACATCTCATCTGGCCCGCGAGCGACGCCGGCCGGGACGCCATGACCCGGGGCTGGACGCCCACGCCGCCGCGGTCATCCTCGAAGGCTGGTTTCTGGAGAATGCATCATGACGACACCGGACGTCCCGACCCTGCTCGACGACATGGCCGAGCAGGCCCGCCACTACCTGAAGACCCACGGGATCGCCGCACCCATCGTGGTCGGCATCCATTCCGGCGGGGTCTGGATCGCGGAGCACCTGCGCGAACGCCTGGGGGTAGAGCGCCCACTGGGCAAGCTGGACATCAGCTTCTACCGCGACGACTTCTCGCGCATCGGCATGCACCCGCAGGTGCGCCCGTCGGAACTGCCGGAAGATCTCGACGGGGAACACGTGCTACTGGTGGATGACGTCCTGTACTCCGGCCGCACCATCCGCGCGGCGCTGAACGAGCTGTTCGACTATGGCCGCCCGGCCTCGGTGACCCTCGCGGTGCTGGTCGAGCGCGACGGGCGCGAACTGCCGATCGCGGCGGCGATCGTTGGCGCCCACATGGAGCTCGGCAAGACCGAACAGATCAAGCTGCGCGGCCCCGAGCCACTGCGCCTGGAACGGGTGACGATCGATCCCGAGGACCTCAAGGCCTGACCCGCCGGATGCACAACGGATGACCGAGACCCAGATCGCCCACCCCGGCGCGCGGCTGCCCGAACCGGGCCCGCTGCCCAACCGCCTGCAGCTGACCGATGACGGCCAGCTGCGCCACATGCTGACCATCGAAGGGCTGAACCGGGAGCTCCTGACCGAGATCCTGGACACCGCCGAATCGTTCGCCAACATGAACGAGAAGGCGGTGAAGAAGGTCCCGCTGCTGCGCGGCAAGACCATCGTCAACCTGTTCTTCGAGGCCAGCACCCGCACCCGTACCACCTTCGAGCTGGCCGCCAAGCGCCTGTCCGCCGACGTGTTGAACGTGAACATCAACACCTCTTCGGCGGTGAAGGGCGAAAGCCTGCTGGACACCCTGCGCAACATCGAGGCGATGAATGTCGACATGTTCGTCGTGCGCCACGAGGAGAGCGGGGCCGCCCATTTCATCGCTCGCCACGTAGCCCCGGGGATCAGCGTGCTGAACGCTGGCGACGGCCGCCACGCGCACCCAACCCAGGCGCTCCTGGACATGTTCACCATCCGTCGCCACAAGGGCGACTTCACCAAGCTGAAGGTGGCCATCGTCGGCGACATCCTGCATTCGCGGGTTGCGCGCTCGCAGATCCACGCGCTGAACATCCTGCAGACCGGCGAGGTCCGCGTGGTCGCCCCCTGCTCGCTGCTGCCGGCGGATGTCGACCAACTGGGCGTACACGTCTACAACGACCTCGACGCCGGCCTGAAAGACGTCGACGTGATCATCATGCTGCGCCTGCAGCGCGAGCGCATGGAACACGCCCACCTGCCCTCCGAACACGAGTACTACCAGCTGTTCGGCCTGACCTCGCGGCGGCTGCAACTGGCGCACCCGACCTGCCTGGTCATGCACCCCGGCCCCGCCAACCGCGGGGTGGAGATCGAATCCGCCGTGGCCGACGGACCGCACTCGGTGATCCTCGAACAGGTGACCTACGGGATCTCGGTGCGCATGGCGGTGATGTCCATGGTCATGGGGGCTCATCAGGCATGAGCGTGCTGATCGAGAACGCCCGCATCCTCGACCCGGTGGACGGCTTCGACGCGGTCGGCGCGCTATGCGTGCAAGGCAGCGAGATCCTCGCCCGCGGCCAGATCCCGGACGGCTTCGAGCCGCGCCGGCGCATCGACGGCAGCGGGCTGTGGCTGATCCCCGGCCTGATCGACTTGGCGGCACGCCTGCGCGAACCGGGCCAGGAGCACAAGGCCACCGTCGCCAGCGAGACCCTTGCGGCGGCCAGTGGCGGGATTACCAGTCTGGTCGTCCCGCCGGATACCGAACCGCCGATCGACTCGCCCGCCGAGGTCGAGCTGATCAATCGTCGCGCCCGCCAGGCCTGCGGCGTTCGGGTCTACGTGCTCGGGGCGCTCACCCATCAACTGGAGGGCCAGCAGCTCGCCGAGATGGCCGCCCTGATGAACGCCGGCGCGCGCGGGGTCAGCAACGCGAACAAGCCGCTGGCCAGCCTGCTCGTGCTGCGCCGCGCACTGGAATACGCCACCACCTTCGGGCTGACCATCGTGCTCTCGGCGCAGGACTCGGCCCTCACCGGCTCCGGTTGCATGCACGAGGGCGCGGTCTCCACCCGGCTGGGGCTGGCCGGCATCCCCGAGGCCGCCGAGACCGCGGCGCTGGGCGCCATCCTGGCGCTGGTCGAGCAGACCGGGGCGCGGGTCCACGTGGCCCGGTTATCAACCCGCCGCGGCGCGGAGATGATCGCCAAGGCGCGTGCCGACGGTCTGCCGGTGAGCGCAGACGTGGCCGCCCACCAGCTGTTCCTGACCGAGGTCGACGTCGCGGAATACGACCCGAACTGCCACGTGATCCCGCCACTGCGTGGCCAGCGCGACCGCGACGGCCTGCGCGCGGCCGTCGCGCGCGGCGACATCAGCGCGATCTGCTCCGACCACCAGCCACATGAACCGGACAGCAAGCTGGGCCCATTCGCCAGTACCGAGCCCGGCATCTCGGCGCTGGAGACCCTGCTGCCGCTGACGCTGCGCCTGGTCGAGGACGGACTGCTGAGCCTGCACGACGCACTGGCCCGGGTCACCACCGGGCCGGCGGATATCCTCGGCTTTGCCCAGGGACGCCTGACCGCCGGCGCGCGCGCGGACTTCGTGCTGTGGGACCCGGCCGCGATGCACGAGGTCCGCCGCAAAGACTGGCTGAGCGCAGGCCACAATACGCCCTTCTTCAACTGGACCTTCGCGGGACAGGTCCGCGAGACCTGGATCGCCGGGCGCCCGGTCTGGACCCGCCCCGTCGAGGATACCGCATGAGTACGACCCAAACTGCCGACCGGAACCACCGGGGCACGATCTTCCAGGAGGAAGGCCGCATCCTGGACCACCATGACGCCGGTGCGGACCAGTGGATCCTCCGTGTCCTTGCGCCCGAGTGCGCCCGTGCGGCACAGCCCGGGCAGTTTGCCCATCTGCAATGCGCCCCGCGCCTGCTGATGCGCCGCCCGCTGTCGATCCAGCGCGTGGACCGCGAGGCCGGCTGGGTGGAGTTCCTCTACAAGGTGGTCGGTGACGGCACGCGCGCCCTGTCGCAGCAGGCTAAGGGCGATACCCTCAGCGTGCTGGGCCCGATTGGCCAGCCGTTTCGCCTGAATCCGGAACGTCCGAGGCGCCTGCTGCTGGGGGGCGGGGTCGGCATCCCGCCGATGATCTTCCTCGCCCACCGCCTGCATCTTCAGGGCGAGGCGGGAAAGACCCATGCGGTGCTGGGCTCCGAGGTGCCGTTTCCCTTTCATGCCCGCCCGTCGGAGATCCTCTGGTCGGGCCTGCCGGACGGGGCAATCGCGACCCTGCCGCTGCTGGAAGACTGGGGGGTCGCCTGCCGCCTGACCTCCAAGGCCGGGCTGCCGGGCGCCTATGACGGTTTCGTCACGGACCTGGGGCGCGCCTGGCTCGCCGGACTCGCACCGGAGGAGCGCGCCCAAGTGGAAATCTTCGCCTGCGGCCCCCATCCGATGCTCGCCGCCTGTGCCGAACTGGCCGCGGAGTTCGATCTCCCCTGCCAGGTTTCGCTGGAGGAGTTCATGGCCTGCGCGGTAGGCGGCTGTGCCGGCTGCACGGTACCGGTGCGCACTCCGAATGGGGTGGCGATGAAACGGGTCTGCGTGGACGGTCCGGTGTTCGCGGCCGCCGATGTATTCCCGGAGCCGGAACGGACCTAAGCGAACCATTCGCCGGCAAGCCGACTTGTATGTTTAACCCCGGCA
>NZ_MVAR01000045.1:0-15208 GCF_001999325.1 Thioalkalivibrio versutus | reverse complement strand
TCGTACGAGGACAGCAGGTCGCGTACTTCCATCTCGACCAGCTCCAGCAGCTCCGGATCATCGACCATGTCGGCCTTGTTCAGGAACACCACGATGTACGGAACACCGACCTGACGCGCCAGCAGGATGTGCTCGCGGGTCTGCGGCATCGGGCCATCGGCCGCCGACACCACCAGGATCGCGCCATCCATCTGCGCCGCACCCGTGATCATGTTCTTCACGTAGTCCGCGTGACCGGGGCAATCGACGTGCGCATAGTGACGAAGGTCGGATTCGTACTCGACGTGCGCGGTCGCAATCGTAATACCGCGCGCCTTCTCTTCCGGCGCGTTGTCGATCTGGTCAAATGCACGGGCTTCACTACCGTACTTCTTCCCCAGCACCGCCGTCATCGCCGCCGTCAGCGTCGTTTTCCCATGGTCCACATGACCAATCGTACCCACATTCACATGCGGCTTCTTACGCTCGAACTTTTCCTTGGACACAGCTCAAACCTCTTTACAGTTCTTTCAAATAACGCGAATTCGGGATCAGGACGCTTTGGCGGCTACCGCCTCGGCGATCTGCGCGGGGGCCTCGGCGTACTTCTCGAATTCCATCGAGTAGGTCGCGCGACCCTGACTCATCGAGCGCAACTGGGTCGAGTAGCCGAACATCTCGGACAGGGGAACCTCGGCCCGCAGCAGCTTCTGCCCGGCGACGTCTTCCATGCCCTTCACCAGCCCACGACGGCGATTGAGGTCGCCCATCACATCGCCCATGTACTCTTCGGGTGTCTCCACCTCGACCTTCATCATCGGCTCAAGAAGCACGGCGCCGGCCTTCAGCGCGCCTTCCTTGAAGGCCATGGAGCCCGCAACCTTGAACGCCATCTCGTTGGAGTCAACGTCATGGTAGGAACCGTCGAACAGCGTGACCTTCACGTCCTCGACCGGATAGCCGGCGAGCACACCATTGGACATCTGCTCGGCCACACCCTTGTTGACCGCCGGGATGTAGTCCTTGGGCACCACACCGCCCACGATGGCGTTCTCGAACTGGTACCCGCTACCGGGTTCCAGCGGCTCGAGGCGCAGCCACACGTGGCCATACTGGCCGCGACCGCCCGACTGCCGCACAAACTTGCCTTCCTGCTCGACCGTCTTGCGAATGGTCTCGCGGTAGGCCACCTGGGGCTGCCCAACGTTCGCCTCGACCTTGAACTCGCGCTTCATGCGGTCCACCAGCACCTCGAGATGGAGCTCGCCCATACCCGAGATGATGGTCTGACCGGACTCTTCGTCGGTATGCACCTTGAAGGACGGATCTTCCTGCGCCAGCTTGTTCAGCGCGATGCCCATCTTTTCCTGGTCGGTCTTGGTCTTCGGTTCGACCGCGATGGAGATCACCGGCTCCGGGAACTCCATGCGCTCGAGCTCGACCGGGTCATTCGGATCGCACAGCGTCGTACCCGTGTACAGATCCTTCAGGCCCACTACCGCGCCGATGTCGCCTGCACGCAGCTCCTTGATCTCCTCGCGGGAATTGGAGTGCATCTGCAGGATACGCCCAATCCGCTCGCGGCGGTTGTTTTGCGTATTCAGCACCGAGTCTCCGGCCGACAGCACGCCCGAATAAACACGGACGAACGTCAGGGAACCCACATAGGGGTCGGTCATGATCTTGAACGCCAAAGCCGCGAAGGGCTCGTCGTCCGACGCGTGCTTGGCCACCGGCTCTTCGGTGCCTGCTTTCACGCCCTTGATCGCCTTGACCTCCTCCGGAGAGGGCAGGTACTCGACAACCGCATCCAGCATTGCCTGGACGCCCTTGTTCTTGAAGGCGGAACCGCACAGCATCGGGACAATCTCAAGCGCCAGGGTCCGTTGACGCAGGGCCGACTTGACCTCTTCCTCGCTGAGGTCACCCTCGTTGAGGTACTTGTCCATCAGCTCTTCGTTCGCCTCGGCGGCGGCCTCGAGCATGTTCTCGCGCCACTTGTCAGCTTCAGCCTTCAGGTCATCGGGGATGTCCTTGTACTCGAAGCTGATACCGAAGTTCTCTTCGTCCCAGTAGATCGCCTGCATCTTGACCAGGTCGATCACACCCTTGAACTGGTCCTCGGCGCCAATCGGCAGCTGGATCGGCACCGGGTTGGCCTGCAGGCGCTCCCTCATCTGCTCGTAGACGCGCAGGAAGTCGGCGCCGGCGCGGTCCATCTTGTTGACGAACGCGAGACGCGGCACGGCGTACTTGGTCGCCTGACGCCAGACCGTCTCGGACTGCGGCTGCACACCGCCCACGGCGCAATACACCATGACCGCCCCGTCGAGCACGCGCATGGAACGTTCGACCTCGATGGTGAAGTCCACGTGCCCGGGCGTATCGATGATGTTCACTCGATGCTCGTCGAACTGCTTGGCCATGCCGGACCAGAAGCTGGTGGTCGCCGCGGAGGTAATGGTGATCCCGCGCTCCTGCTCCTGCTCCATCCAGTCCATCGTGGCGGCGCCGTCATGCACCTCGCCGATCTTGTGCGACAGACCGGTATAGAACAGGATGCGCTCGGTCGTCGTCGTCTTGCCGGCGTCGATGTGCGCGCTGATCCCGATATTCCGGTAGCGCTTCAGTGGTGTCTTGCGTGCCACGGTGAGCCTCTCTAAATCTGGTTTACCAGCGGAAGTGAGCGAACGCCTTGTTCGCTTCCGCCATGCGGTGAGTGTCTTCGCGCTTCTTGACGGCCGAACCCTTGCTGTCCGAGGCGTCCATCAGTTCGCCGGCCAGCTTCAGGGCCATGGTGCGCTCGCCCCGCTTGCGGGCGGCCTCGACCACCCAGCGCATGGCCAGCGCATCCTGACGCACCGAGCGCACTTCCACCGGAACCTGGTATGTCGCACCACCAACGCGGCGGGACTTCACCTCGACACGCGGGCGAATGTTATCCAGGGCGCGTTCCAGCGCACCCATCCCGTCGCCCTGCTTGGACTCGATCTGATCCAGGGCGCCATACACGACCTGTTCGGCGACGGACTTCTTGCCGTCACGCATCACCGTGTTGATGAACTTGGCCAGGCGCTCGCTTCCGAACTTCGGGTCGGGGAGGATGTGACGCTTGGGGGCTGCTGCTCTTCTAGACATGTTTCAGTTCCCGGACTGGATCATGGATCACGGTTAGGATTTGGGACGCTTGGTGCCGTACTTGGATCGGCCCTGCATGCGCTTCTGCACACCCTGGGTGTCCAGGCTGCCGCGCACCGTGTGGTAACGCACACCCGGGAGATCCTTAACACGGCCGCCACGAATCAGGACCACCGAGTGCTCCTGCAGGTTGTGGCCTTCCCCACCGATGTAGCTACTGACTTCGTAGCCGTTGGTCAGCCGTACGCGCGCAACCTTGCGCAGCGCGGAGTTCGGCTTCTTCGGGGTGGTCGTGTAGACACGGGTGCAGACCCCGCGCTTCTGCGGGGAACCCTGCAGCGCCGGCACGTCGCTCTTTTCGACGGGGCGCTTGCGGGGCTTGCGTACCAACTGGTTGATCGTGGCCATGAAACCCTTTCTCCTAGCCTAAAAATAACGACAGGCCGGCGCCGAGACCGGACTGTCGAGGGAGCGGAAGTCTAATCGCCGCCCCCGTGAGTGTCAAGGTGGGACGGGTCACTCGGACCCGTCTTCCGTGGTACCCGGGTCGGTCGTAGCCGGTTCGGAGTCGGCGATCACCGCCGGCGCCTCCGCGACCGTCTCGAACTCGGGCATTTCCAGTGCGCGCTTGCGGCGACGCTCCTTGTGATAGGCGAGGCCCGTCCCTGCGGGGATCAGGCGTCCGACAATCACGTTTTCCTTCAGGCCGCGCAGATCGTCACGCGCACCTCGGGTCGAGGCCTCGGTGAGCACGCGGGTGGTCTCCTGGAAGGAGGCCGCAGAGATGAACGACTCGGTCACCAGCGACGCCTTGGTGATACCCAGGAGCACGCGCTCGTAGGTTGCCGGCTGCTTGTCGGCACCCAGCTGCTCGTTCTCCTCCAGCACCCGAATGCGATCCACCTGGTCCCCGGCGAGGAACTTGGTGTCGCCGGCGTCCTCGATGTTCACCTTGCGCATCATCTGGCGGACGATCACCTCGATGTGCTTGTCGTTGATCTTCACACCCTGGAGACGGTAAACGTCCTGGATCTCCTGGACCTGGTACTCGGCCAGGGTGGTGACACCGCGCAGACGGATGATGTCATGCGGATCCAGCTCACCGTCCACCACGACCTCGCCACGCTCGACACGCTCGCCTTCGAACACGTTCACGGTACGCAGCTTGGGAATCATCATCTCGACCGGGTCACCCTTGTCCGGGGTGATCACGAGACGCTGCTTGCCCTTGGTCTCCTTGCCGAAGGACACGGTGCCCGAGATCTCGGCCAGCACCGCCGGCTCCTTGGGACGCCGCGCCTCGAACAAGTCGGCCACACGCGGCAGACCACCGGTGATGTCACGCGTCTTGGAGGACTCCTGCGGCAGGCGGGCAATGACGTCACCCACCTCGACCCGGGCGTTGTCCTCCAGGTTGAAGATCGCATTGGCCGGCAGCATGTACTGCGCGGGCATGTCGGTCCCCGGGATGTACACCTCGTTGCCGTCGTCGTCCAGCAGCTTGACCGTCGGGCGCAGATCCTTGCCCGCCGTAGAGCGGCTCTTCGGATCCAGGACCACGTTGGACGACAGGCCGGTGAACTCATCGGTCTCCTTGGTGACCGTCACGTTCTCCACGAAGTCCGCGAGGCGCAGGTTACCGGCCACCTCGGTGACGATCGGATGGGTATGCGGATCCCAGCTGGCGACTTCCTGCCCAGCTTCCACGGCATCGCTGTCGTGGACCGTGATAAGCGCGCCATAGGGAATCTTGTAGCGCTCCCGTTCGCGACCCTGATCGTCGATCACACCCAGCTCGCCGGAGCGCGAGACCGCGACCAGGTTGCCGGCCTTGTTGGTGACCGTCTTCAGGTTATGCAGACGGACAGAACCGGAGCTCTTCACCTGGATCGCACTGACCGTCACGGCCCGGCTCGCGGCCCCGCCAATATGGAAAGTACGCATCGTCAGCTGGGTACCCGGCTCGCCGATCGACTGTGCGGCGATGACGCCCACGGCCTCGCCGGCGTTGACTTCGTGGCCACGCGCCAAATCACGCCCATAGCACTTGGCACAAATGCCCTGGCGGGTCTCGCAGGTAATCGCGGAACGCACCAGCACTTCGTCGACCGAAGCGGCATCAAGGGAGTCCACCATCGCTTCATCGAGCAGCGTCCCGGCGGGGATCAATACCTCATCCGCACCCGGGCGAAGCACGTCGACCGCAGTGGTCCGCCCGAGCACGCGATCGCGCAATGGCTCGACCACATCACCGCCTTCGATGATGGGCTTCATCAGCAGACCCTGCTGGGTCCCGCAATCGGGCTGGGTTACCACGACGTCCTGCGAGACATCCACCAGGCGGCGGGTCAGGTAGCCCGAGTTTGCGGTCTTCAACGCCGTATCGGCCAGCCCCTTACGGGCGCCGTGGGTGGAGATGAAGTACTGCAAGACGTTCAGACCTTCGCGGAAGTTCGCGGTGATCGGCGTCTCGATGATCGAGCCGTCCGGCTTGGCCATCAGGCCACGCATGCCGGCCAGCTGACGAATCTGCGCAGCGGAGCCACGCGCACCGGAGTCGGCCATCATGAAGATCGAGTTGAACGAATTCTGCTCGACCGTCTCGCCGTCCTTGTTGACGACCTTCTCCTTGCCGAGCCGCTCCATCATGGCCTTGGCGACCTGGTCATTACAGTGAGACCAGATATCCACGACCTTGTTGTAACGCTCGCCCTTGGTCACGAGACCCGAGGCGTACTGGTTCTCGATTTCCTTAACCTGTTCTTCGGCGCCCTGCAGGATCGGCTGCTTCTCGTCCGGGATCACCATGTCGTCGGCGCAGAAGGAGACGCCGGCACGGGTGGAGTAGTAGAAGCCCGCGTACATCAGCTGGTCCGCGAACACCACCGTATCCTTCAGACCCAGGCGCCGGTAGCACTGGTTGATCAGGCCGGAGATCGCCTTCTTGTTCAGCTCGCGGTCGATCAGCTCGAACGGCAGACCCTTGGGCATGATGCGCGACAGGATCGCGCGGCCCACGGTGGTCTCCTGGCGCAGGTACGGCAGGCTCTCGCCCTCGCCGACCTCGGCCATGGTGTCGCCAATCCGCACGGTAACGCGCGCGTGCAGATCCACCAGCTTGTGCTCGTAGGCGCGGTGGACTTCATCCACGTCGGCGAACGTCATGCCTTCGCCTTTCGCGTTCACCTTCTCGCGCGACAGGTAGTAGAGCCCCAGGACAATGTCCTGCGACGGCACGATGATCGGCTCGCCGTTGGCCGGGGACAGCACGTTGTTGGAGGACAGCATCAGCGTGCGTGCCTCCAGCTGGGCCTCCAGCGACAGCGGCACGTGCACGGCCATCTGGTCACCGTCGAAGTCCGCGTTGAACGCGGCGCAGACCAGCGGGTGCAGCTGGATCGCCTTGCCTTCGATCAGTACCGGCTCGAACGCCTGGATACCCAGGCGGTGCAGGGTCGGCGCGCGGTTCAGCATGACCGGGTGCTCGCGGATCACCTCTTCCAGGATATCCCAGACCTCGGGACCTTCCTTTTCCACCGCCTTCTTGGCGGCCTTGATGGTGGTCGCGAGACCCCGGCGCTGCAGCTTGCCGAAGATGAACGGCTTGAACAGCTCCAGCGCCATGCGCTTGGGCAGACCGCACTGGTGCAGGCGCAGGGTCGGGCCCACCACGATCACCGAGCGACCGGAGTAGTCGACACGCTTGCCCAGCAGGTTCTGGCGGAAGCGGCCCTGCTTGCCCTTGATCATGTCGGCCAGGGACTTCAGCGGGCGCTTGTTGGTACCGGTGATGGCACGGCCGCGACGGCCGTTGTCCAGCAGCGCGTCCACGGACTCCTGCAGCATGCGCTTTTCGTTGCGCACGATGATGTCCGGGGCATTCAGCTCCAGCAAGCGACGCAGACGGTTGTTTCGGTTGATCACCCGGCGGTACAGATCATTGAGGTCGGACGTCGCAAACCGACCGCCATCCAGCGGCACCAGCGGACGCAGGTCCGGCGGCAGTACCGGCAGCACCTTCATGATCATCCACTCCGGCTTGTTGCCGGAATCGAGGAAGGCCTCGACCAGCTTGAGCCGCTTGCCGAAGCGCTTGATCTTGGTCTCGGAACCGGTCTCGCTCAGGTCCTGGCGCAGCTTCGTCGCCTCGGCCGGCAGATCCATTTCCTTCAACAGGCTCAGCACGGCCTCCGCGCCCATCAGCGCGGTGAAGTCGTCACCGTGCTCTTCCATCGCCTCGAGGTATTCCTCGTCGGTCAGGAGCTGGCGCTTCTCCAGCGTGGTGAAGCCCGGATCGGTGACGATGAAGGACTCGAAGTACAGGACCTTCTCGATGTCCTTCAGGGTCATGTCGAGCAGCAGGCCAATACGGGACGGCAAGCTCTTCAGGTACCAGATGTGGGCAACCGGCGAGGCCAGGTCGATATGGCCCATGCGTTCGCGCCGCACCTTGGTCTGGGTCACTTCGACGCCGCACTTCTCGCACACCACGCCACGATGCTTCAGGCGCTTGTACTTGCCGCACAGGCACTCGTAGTCCTTCACCGGCCCGAAGATCTTCGCGCAGAACAAGCCATCACGTTCCGGCTTGAACGTCCGGTAATTGATGGTTTCCGGCTTCTTCACCTCGCCAAAGGACCAGGAACGGATCTGGTCCGGGGACGCAAGACCGATGCGGATCGCATCGAACTCTTCCGGCTGGGTCTGTTGCTTGAACAGATTCAGGAGGTCTTTCATTCGCTTGCCTCACAAACTTGGTTTCGAGGGGCGCACTGCGCCCCGTCGGATCACAATCGGATCGGAGAAGATCAGTCCTGCTCGAGCTCGATGTTGATGCCGAGCGCCTTGATCTCCTTCATGAGCACGTTGAACGACTCGGGGACGTTGGCCTCCATGTGGTGCTCACCGTCAACGATGTTCTTGTACATCTTGTTGCGGCCCTGCACGTCGTCCGCCTTCACCGTCAGCATTTCCTGCAGCGTATAGGCGGCGCCGTAGGCCTCCAGTGCCCAGACCTCCATTTCGCCGAAGCGCTGACCACCGAACTGCGCCTTGCCGCCCAGCGGCTGCTGGGTGACCAGCGAGTACGGGCCGGTGGAACGTGCATGCATCTTGTCGTCGACCAGATGGTTCAGCTTCAGCATGTGCATGTAGCCCACGGTGACCGGGCGGTCGAAGCCGTCCCCGGTACGCCCGTCGTACAACTGGGCCTGCCCCGTTTCCGGCAGGTCCGCCAGACGCAGCATCTCCTTGATCTCGGCCTCTTCGGCGCCGTCGAACACCGGCGTCGCCATCGGCACGCCACCGCGCAGGTTGCGGCACAGGGTGATGATCTCGGGGTCCGACATGGAGTCGAGGTCCACCTTGCGTTCGCGGTTGTTGTAGATCTTGTCGAGGAACTCGCGCAGCTTGGCGATCTCGGCTTGCGCCTCGAGCATGCGGTTGATCTTGTGACCGAGACCTCGGGCCGCCCAACCCAGGTGCACTTCCAGCACCTGGCCGACGTTCATGCGCGAGGGCACGCCCAACGGGTTCAGCACCACGTCGACCGGGGTACCGTCCTCGAGGAACGGCATGTCCTCTTCCGGCACGATCATCGAGATCACGCCCTTGTTCCCGTGGCGACCGGCCATCTTGTCGCCCGGCTGCAGGCGGCGTTTCACGGCCACGTAGACCTTGACCATCTTCTGCACGCCTGGCGGCAGGTCGTCGCCCGCGGCCAGCTTGGCCTTCTGGTGCTCGAACTTCTTCTCGAACGCCTCGTGCTGATCCTTGATCTGGCGACCCAGGTCTTCCAGCTGGCTGTTGACCGCATCGTCCTGCAGGCGGACCTCGAACCACTTGTCGCGGGACAGCCCCTGCAAATACTTCTTGGTCACCTTGGAGCCATCACCCAGCCCATCCGGGCCACCGGCGGCGGTCTTGTTGACCAGCAGCCTTTCGACGCGGGCGTAGATGTCATCCTCGTAGATGCGCAGCTGGTCCTTCAGGTCCTTCTGCACAGCGGCGAGATCGTCGGCCTCGATCGACCGGGCGCGGGCGTCTTTCTCCACACCGTCGCGGGTGAAAACACGCACGTCGATCACCGTCCCCTCGATGCCGGACGGCACACGCAGGGAGGTGTCCTTCACGTCCGAGGCCTTCTCGCCAAAGATCGCCCTCAGGAGCTTCTCTTCCGGCGTCAACTGGGTCTCGCCCTTCGGCGTGACCTTGCCGACCAGGATGTCGCCCGGGTTCACCTCGGCCCCGACGTAGACCACGCCGGACTCGTCCAGCTTGTTCAGCAACGACTCGGAGACGTTCGGGATATCCGCGGTGATCTCTTCCTGGCCAAGCTTGGTGTCACGAGCGACACAGTTGAGCTCCTCGATGTGGATCGTGGTGTAACGATCCTCCTGCACCACGCGCTCCGAGATCAGAATCGAGTCCTCGAAGTTGTAGCCATTCCAGGGCATGAACGCGACCATCATGTTCTGCCCCAGCGCGAGCTCGCCCAGATCCGTGGACGAGCCATCGGCAATCGCGTCACCGCGGGCGATTTCGTCGCCCACCGCAACCAGAGGACGCTGGTTGATGGAGGTGTTCTGGTTGGAACGCGAGTACTTGGTGAGGTTGTAGATATCCACGCCCGGCTCGCCGGCGACGGTTTCGTCGTCGTTCACACGGACCACCACACGACCCGCGTCCACCGAGTCCACCGTACCGCCGCGCTTGGCGACGATCGCGGAGCCGGAGTCGATGGCGACGGCGCGCTCGATACCGGTACCCACCAGCGGCTTGTCGGCCCGCAGGCACGGCACGGCCTGACGCTGCATGTTCGCGCCCATCAGGGCGCGGTTGGCATCGTCATGCTCCAGGAAGGGCAGCAACGCGGCGGCCACCGACACGATCTGCTTCGGCGAGACGTCCATGTACTGGATCTTGTCCGGAGACGAGATCGTGAACTCCTCCTGGTGACGGCAGGACACGAGGTCATCGCTCAGGCGACCTTCCTCGTCCATCGCCGCGTTCGCCTGGGCGATCACGTACTGGCTCTCTTCGATCGCGGAGAGGTAGACGATCTCCTCGGTCACCTTGCCCTCTTCGACCTTGCGATACGGCGTCTCCAGGAAGCCGTAGCGGTTGGTGCGGGCATACACGGCCAGCGAGTTGATCAGACCGATGTTCGGGCCTTCCGGAGTCTCGATCGGGCACACGCGACCATAATGCGTCGGGTGCACGTCGCGCACCTCGAAGCCGGCACGTTCGCGGGTAAGCCCGCCCGGACCCAGGGCCGAGATACGCCGTTTGTGCGTCACCTCGGACAGCGGGTTGTTCTGGTCCATGAACTGCGACAGCTGGCTGGATCCGAAGAATTCCTTGACCGCGGCGGCCACCGGCTTGGCGTTGATCAGTTCCTGCGGCATCAGGCCTTCGCTCTCGGCGACGGTGAGACGCTCCTTGACCGCGCGTTCGACACGCACCAGGCCCAGGCGGAACTGGTTTTCGGCCATCTCGCCCACGCTGCGGATGCGGCGGTTGCCCAGGTGGTCGATGTCATCGGTACGGCCGTTGCCGTTACGCAGGTCAATCAGCACCTTCAGGACATCCAGGATGTCTTCCGGCGACAGCACGCCCGCGCCCTCGTCGGTATCGCGACCCACGCGGCGGTTGAACTTCATCCGGCCCACGGCGGACAGGTCGTAGCGATCTTCCGAGAAGAACAGGTTGGAGAACAGGTTCTCCGCAGCGTCCTTGGTCGGCGGCTCGCCCGGGCGCATCACGCGGTAGATCTCGACCTGGGCCTCCAGCTGGCTCTTGGTCGGGTCCAGACGCAGCGTATCCGACATGTACGGACCGTGGTCGTAGTCGTTGGTGTAGATGGTCTCCAGCGACTTCACGCCCTCGGCGCGCAGCTTGTCGAGCATCTCCTGGGTCAGGGCGTCATTGGCATTGGCGATCAGCTCCCCGGTGGACTCATCCACCACGCCCTTGGCCAGCACCCGACCCAGCAGGTATTCGTCCGGCACCCGCAGGGTGTTGATGCCGGCCTTCTCGATCTCCCGGATATGGCGCGGCGTAATACGCCGACCGGCCTCGACGATGACGGTTTCGCCATCGGTAATGTCGATCACGGCAGTCTCGCCGCGCATGCGCTCGGGGATCAGGTCCAGCTCGCCGCCGTCATCGTCGAGGGTGAGCTGATTGAATTCGAAAAAGGTGGTGAGGATCTCTTCGGTATCCATACCCAGTGCGCGCAGCAGGATCGACGCCGGCAGCTTGCGGCGACGGTCGATGCGCACGAAGACCCCGTCCTTGGCGTCGAACTCGAAGTCGAGCCAGGAGCCGCGGTACGGAATAATGCGGGCGTTATAAAGCAGTTTCTGTGCACTGCCCTGGGTCTTGCCCTTGTCGCTGTCGAAGAACACGCCCGGCGAGCGGTGCAACTGCGACACGATTACGCGTTCGGTACCGTTGATGACAAAGGTGCCGTTCTCGGTCATGAGCGGCATTTCGCCCATGTAGACTTCCTGCTCCTTGACCTCCTTGACCACGGTGGAACCCGCCGGGGCTTCCTTGTCGTGGATCACCAGGCGCAAGAGGACACGCAGCGGGGCCGCATAGGTCACGCCACGGATCTGGCATTCCTTCACGTCGAACATCGGTTCGCCCAGGCGATAGCTCACATACTCGAGCTGGACATGACCGGAATAACTGACGATGGGGAAAACCGACTGAAACGCCGCATGCAGGCCCATCGGATCCCGCCCGTCGGACGCTCGGTCCGCCTGCAGGAAATCCCGATAGGAGGTCAGCTGGGTTTCCAGCAGGTACGGGACTTCGAGGATCTGGGGACGCTTCCCGAAGTCCTTGCGGATACGTTTCTTTTCGGTATAACTGAGGGCCATGGCTTACCTCGGAGGCTAGCTGAACAACGCGCGACAAAACACGCGCCACCACGGGCTGAGGCTGGCGACCAAACGGCCGCCAGCCTCAGGGCTTCGTGATGTACACGAAAACAACAGGCGCAAGCGCCTTCTTACTTCAGTTCGACGGTGGCGCCCGCGCCTTCCAGCTCCGCCTTCATCTTCTCGGCCTCGTCCTTCGGAGCGCCTTCCTTCACGGTCGCCGGCACGCCTTCGACCATTTCCTTGGCTTCCTTCAGACCCAGACCGGTCAGGCCGCGGACGACCTTGATGACGCCGACCTTGTTCTCGCCGAAGCTCGACATCACGACGTCGAACTCGTCCTTGACTTCAGCGGCAGCGGCTTCGCCACCAGCGGCAGCCGGGGCGGCCGCAACAGCGGCAGCGGCGGACACGCCGAACTTCTCTTCCATCTCGCTGATCAGGTCCACAATCTCCAGGACCGTCATGTTGCCGATGGCTTCCAGGATATCTTCTTTCGAAACGGCCATTTCTTAATCTCCTAACGGGTCGAGCCCGAATTCATTCAGTACATGCTGCAGAAGCAGGCTTGAAGGGTTCTTCAGGCTGCCTGCTTCTGATCACGGATTGCTGCAACGGTACGCACAAGCTTGCCCGGGACTTCGTTCACCGTACGGGCGAACTTGTCGAGCGGTGCCTTCATCGTGGCGAGCAGCTGCGAGAGCGCCTCGTCACGGGTCGGCAGGCTCGCGAGGCGATCGAGATCGTTCGCCCCCATGAGCTGCCCACCAAAGGACACCAGCCGGACCTTCAGCTGATCGTTTTCCTTGGCGAAGTTCTTCACCAGGCGTGCCGCGGAGCCAGGCTCCTCTTCACTGAAGGCAAGGATCAGCGGACCCTGCAGCTCGGGCTGCATGCACGCGAAATCCGTACCCTCAATGGCACGCTTGGCGAGGTTGTTCTTCACCACCCGCAGATAGACCCCGGTAGTGCGGGCCTGCCGACGAAGGTCGGTCATCTGCGCGACCGAGAGACCCCGGTACTCCGCGGCGACCGCGGAATGCGCCGAGGCAGCAACCGTAGCCAGCTCCGAGACAATCGCCTTCTTGTCGTCGAGATTCAAAGCCACGTTGACTCTCCTCTAGTAAGACCACCCGGAGGTGATCGTGAAACCGGGCGAACCCGGCACTTCGGTGCTCCCGTCGCAGGTACTTCCTGAATCGGGTGACACCATCTGCGCAGGCTGGAGTATTAAGCCGGGCCCTGGAGCTCGGCGCCTGCGGTCTTGGATGGCGTGCCGCTTGCGCGACAGCCGACCAAAAACCGTATTTTCTTGCTTAGAGCTCCAACGAGCCCTGATCGACCTTGACGCCCGGACCCATGGTCGTCGAGACGACCACGGCCTTGACGTACTGCCCCTTGGAGGTCGCCGGCTTCATCTTCAGCAGGTCGGCCAGCAGGGCGTTCAGATTGTCGGTAAGCGAGTTCGTGTCGAAATCGGCCGCGCCAATAGTGCAGTGGACGATGCCACCCTTGTCGGTGCGGTAGCGCACCTGACCACCCTTGGCATTGGTCACCGCGGTGGCCACATCCGGGGTCACGGTGCCGACCTTCGGGTTCGGCATCAGGCCGCGCGGGCCGAGAATCTGGCCGAGCTGGCCGACGACGCGCATCGCATCCGGGGAGGCGATCACCACGTCGAAGTCCATCTGGCCGGCCTTCACCTGTTCGGCGAGGTCGTCCATGCCGACGACATCGGCCCCGGCTTCCTTGGCGGCATCGGCGTTCGCACCCTGGGTGAACACGGCCACGCGCACAGTCTTGCCATTGCCATGCGGCAACACGGTGGAACCGCGCACCACCTGGTCGGATTTGCGCGGGTCCACGCCGAGGTTCACGGCAACGTCCACCGACTCGCGGAACTTGGCCTTGGGCAGGTCACGCAGGAGATCAAAGGCTTCGGTGACCGGATACAGGTGACCCGGCTCCACCTTCTCGCGATAGGCCTGCATACGCTTGGAAAGCTTCGCCATGTCAGAGACCCTCCACTTCGAGGCCCATACTGCGGGCACTGCCGGCGATGGTACGCACGGCGGCATCGAGATCGGCCGCGGTCATATCCGGTTCCTTGGTCTTCGCAATTTCTTCCAGCTGGGCGCGCGTCACGGTGCCGACCTTGTTGGTGTTCGGCTGACCGGAACCGGACTGAATGCCGGCCGCCTTCTTCAGCAGGACCGCCGCCGGGGGCGTCTTGGTAATGAACGTGAAGCTGCGATCCGCGTACACGGTGATCACCACCGGAATCGGCAGACCGGGCTCCATCTCCTGGGTCTGGGCGTTGAACGCCTTGCAGAACTCCATGATGTTCACGCCGCGCTGACCCAGCGCCGGGCCCACGGGCGGGCTCGGGTTGGCCTTGCCAGCCGCCACCTGAAGCTTGATATACGCTTCGATTTTCTTTGCCATGAGGACTCCCTCGGGTGCGAACGCCTTGCGGCTCCCCGATTAACAGGTGATGACGCTTGCGCGTCTCAGGTTTTCTCGACTTGGTGGAACTCGAGTTCCACGGGCGTCGACCGCCCGAAAATCTGAACCGCCACTAGCAGACGACTCTTGTCGTAGTTGACTTCCTCGACCACGCCATTGAAATCGTTGAACGGGCCGTCGATTACGCGGACCATCTCGCCCACCTCGAACAGCACCTTCGGACGCGGCTTCTCGGCACCTTCCTGCATGCGCTGAAGAATCGCGTCGGCTTCCTTGTCGCTGATCGGCGCCGGACGGTCCGCGGTGCCACCGATGAAGCCGAGCACGCGCGGCACGGCCTTGACCAGATGCCAGGCCTCGTCGTTGAGGTCCATCTGAACCAGGACATAGCCGGGGAAGAACTTGCGCTCACTCTTGCGCTTCTGGCCGTCCTTCATCTCGACGACCTCCTCGGTGGGCACCAGGATTTCGCCAAAGTGGTCCTGCATGCCGAAACGCTCGATGCGCTCCTCCAGGGACCGCTTCACCTGTGCCTCGAAACCCGAGAATGCCTGTACGACGTACCAGCGTAGTGCCATGGGGAAAATCCTGCTGCTTATCCGATGAACCGACTGATGCCCCAGCCCAGGAACATGTCCAGGAGCCAGAGCATGATCCCCACCAGGATCACGACGGCAATGACGATCAGCGTGGTCTGGGTCGTCTCTACGCGGGTGGGCCACACCATCTTGCGCACC
>NZ_MVAR01000044.1 GCF_001999325.1 Thioalkalivibrio versutus | reverse complement strand
GGGCAAGACGGTATCTACAAGGGGGGCGAACAGGGTGGCGGGGTTCAGAAACCCGGGGTGTTTTTCTCCACCCAGCGGTCGGTGCCGTCGGCCAGGGTCTCGCGTTTCCAGAACGGAGCCTCGTGCTTCAGGCGTTCGAGGATGTCGCTGCAGGCGTCGCGGGCGGCGATGCGGTGGGCGGACCAGGTGGCCACCAGCACCAGGGCATCGCCGGGACGCACATCGCCGACGCGGTGGGCCACATGGCAGCCCAGCAGCGGCCAGCGCGCCTCGGCCTCGGCGACGATGCGCTCCAGCTCGCGCTCGGTCATCCCCGGATAGTGCTCCAGGAACAGGCCGGTCACGTCCTCGTCTTCGTTGAAGTCGCGCATGCGGCCGACGAACACGCTGGCCGCGCCGCGGGCGTTCGCCGGGATGGCCTGTTCGGCCTGGCGGACGACCTCCCAGGGATCGAAATCGCCGGTATAGATCTCGACCGCCACCCTAGCCCCCGGTGACCGGCGGGAAGTAGGCGACCTCGTCGCCATCGCGCACCGGGGTCTCCAGGCTCGCCTGTTCCTGGTTGACCGCGGCCATCAGGCGTTCCGGGGGGGCATCCTGGTGCAGGTGCCGCCACAGCTCGCCGACGGTCAGGCCTTCTCCGGGCAGGGCCACTTCTTCGCCCTGGCGGCCCAGTTCCTCGCGCAATCGCGCGAAATAGTGAACGCTTACGGTCATTCCGGCCCCTGTAAACATGGCTAAGAGTCAAGCATTATAGCTGGCATGAACGAATTCACTCACTTCGATGCCGAAGGCCATGCGCACATGGTCGATGTTGGCGAAAAGTCCGTCACCCATCGCGTGGCGATCGCCGAGGGCCGCATCCACATGCAGCCGGACACCCTGCAGCGCATCCGCGAAGGCCGCCATGCCAAAGGGGACGTCCTGGGTATTGCCCGCGTGGCTGGCATCATGGGGGCCAAGAAGACCGGAGACCTAATTCCGCTGTGCCACCCGATCGGACTGACCCGGGTGGCCCTGGATCTGGAGACGGAAGATACCGCCGTGCGCGTGCAGGCCACCTGCGAGGTGCACGCCCAGACCGGGGTGGAGATGGAGGCGCTGGCCGCCGTATCCACTGCGTTGCTGACGGTTTATGACATGTGCAAGGCCGTGGATCGCGGCATGCAAATTGATGGTGTTCGCCTGCTCGAGAAACGCGGGGGCCGCAGTGGCACCTGGCGGGCCGAACCGAAAGGAGATTCCGAATGAAATGGATCAAGCGCCTGCTGGGCCTGATCGCCGTACTGATCCTGCTGGCCATCATCGTGGCCGCCTACCTGCTGATCACCTTCGATGCGAATGATTACAAGGAGCGCATCGAAGCGGAGGTGCAGGAAGCGACCGGTCGCGAGCTGACCCTCTCCGGGCCGATCGGCCTGACCCTGTTCCCCAGCCTTGGGCTGCGTCTGGAAGAGGTGCGCTTCGGCAATGCCGAGGGCTTTGGCGACGAGCCGTTCGCCGAGGTCGACGTGGTGGATGTCGCGGTGGCGGTGATGCCGCTGCTGCGCCGCGAGCTGGAGGTCCAGCGCGTGCAGGCCGACGGTGTGCGCCTGAACCTGGCACGCGACGAGCAGGGCCGCAACAACTGGGACGACCTGCTGGATCACGCGGGCGCCGCCCGCGACGAGGCCGTGGGTGCGGATGACGACGAGCGCACCACGACCGAGACGCGGCTGGCCCTGCAGCGCATCGACGTGGCCGGAATCTCCCTGACCAATGCCCGGGTGCACTGGGATGATCGCGAGACCGGCATGCAGGCCACCCTGGACCCGTTCGAGCTGCAGATTGGGCGCTTCCGCCCGGGCGTCGAGACGCGGCTGGATCTGGAAGCGGTCGTGCGCGCCGAGGGCGGCGATCTGGCCGAACCGGTGGAGCTCGCGCTCGATCTCGGCGGGCTGATGAACGTCGACCTGCTCAACGAGCGCTACTCCGTGCGTCGTCTGAACGCCACCCTGGGCCTCGACGGTGGTGGCTTGCCGCGCGCCGTGGGCATGACCCTGGAAACCGATGTGGCCCTGGAAATGGCCGACGCGATGTCCCTGCGCCTGGAGCGTCTGACGCTGGGTGTCGCCGGCGTGCGCATGACTGGATTTGCCGAGTTGTCCGAGCTGGATGGCGAGCAGCCTCAGATCCGTAGCGAAATGCGCACCAACACCTTCAACCTCAAGGACGTGTTGACGGACTTGGGAATGGACGCCCCCGAAACCAGCGATCCGGATGCCCTGGCCCGGGTTGCCTTGGACCTGTCCGCCCACGGCAGCTTCCAGGCGTTGAACATGGACCCGTTCCTGATCACCGTGGATGACGCCATGCTGAGCGGTTCCGCGGGCTGGGATGGTCGCGGGGAACGCCCGCTGATCACCTTCGATGTCTCCGGCGAGCGCCTGAATCTCGACCGCTACCTGCCGCCGGAAGTGGAAGAGGCTCGCACGGAAAACGGCGATGGCAATGGCGAAGCCGACGAGGATATCGCCATCGAGTTGCCGCTGGAGGCCCTGCGCAGCGTCGATGTGGATGGCAGCGCGGCGCTGGGCCGCCTCGACGTGATGGGCATGGTCTTGCGCAACATCGAGCTGCAGATCCGCGCCGAGGCGGGCGACTGGAATATCCAGCCCCTGAATGCTGAGGCCTACGACGGCGAGCTGAGCAGCCGCCTGCGCCTGGACGCGCGCCACGATGCCCCGCGCTACGAGCTGGCGGCCGACCTGCAGGCTCTGGATATCGGGGCCCTGCTGGAAGATTTTCAGGGTGACGATGCGCGCCTGATGGGTACTGGCAACCTGGAGCTGGACATCGCCACCCGGGGCGAGCTCCTGAGCGAGCTGAAGGGTGCCCTGAACGGCTCCGGCAATATGCGCTTCGAGGATGGCGCGGTTCGCGGCATCAACGTGGCCCAGATCATCCGCCGGGCCGAGGCGCGCCTGCGCGGCGAGCAGCTGGAAGAGGAAGAGCCCAACCAGACCGATTTCAGCGAACTGACCGGCAGCTTCACCATTCGCGACGGCATCGTGCGCAACGAGGACCTGGCGGCCAGCTCGCCCCTGCTGCGGGTGAGCGGCGAAGGCCAGGCCGACCTGAACGACGACACCCTCGACTACCGCGTGAACAGCACCGTGGTCGGCACGCTGGAGGGCCAGGGTGGCCGGGAACTCGACGATCTACGCGGCGTGACGCTGCCGATCCGCATCAGCGGCACGTTCACCGACCCGAGCTTCCGTCTCGACCTGGAGGATGCCCTGCGGGACCGATACGAAGGCGAGGTCCGCGAACGCGTGCAAGAGGAAGAGGATCGTGTCCGCGAACGCCTGGACGAGGAAGAAGAGCGTGCCCGCGAGCGCATTGAGCAGGAGTCCGACCGGCTCCTGGATCGCTTCCGCAGTCGCTGATCACCCGCGGCGCCCGCCCCCGGTGCGGGTGCCGCCATGTTCGATTCGCCCATGAACGCCTTCGCCGAGCGGCTGCTCGTCTGGTTCGATCGCCACGGTCGCCAGGACCTGCCGTGGCAGCATCCGCGCACGCCCTATCGGGTGTGGGTCTCCGAGATCATGCTGCAGCAGACCCGAGTGGAGACCGTCGTCCCCTACTTCCTGCGCTTCATGGAGCGGTTCCCCGACGTGCAAAGCCTTGCCGCGGCCCCGCAGGACGCCGTGCTGCACCAGTGGTCGGGGCTTGGCTATTACGCCCGTGCGCGCAACCTGCACCGCGCCGCACAGGTGGTGGTCGAGGAACACGGGGGCGTGTTCCCCGCCGAGCGCGCGGGCCTGGAACAACTGCCGGGCATCGGGCGCTCCACCGCCGCCGCCATCATCGCCCAGGCGCACGATGCGCCCGAGGCCATCCTGGACGGCAATGCCAAGCGCGTACTCGCCCGTCACGCGGCGATCCACGGCTGGCCGGGCAGTACCGCCGTCCAGCGCGAACTGTGGGCCGAGGCCGAGGCGCGTATCCCTGCCACACGCTGCGCGGATTACACCCAGGCGATCATGGACCTGGGCGCCCTGCTCTGTTCTCGCAGCCGCCCCGCCTGTGAGGCCTGCCCGGTGCACGTGGACTGCGGCGCCGCGCAGCAGGGCCTGACCGGAACGCTGCCTTCGCCCCGGCCGCGCCGCGATCTGCCCACACGCACGCGCTGGGCCGCCTGTCTGCGGGCACCGGAGGGTATCGCGTTGATCCAGCGCGAACAGGACGGCATCTGGGGCGGGCTCTACAGCCTGCCCGAGGCCGAAACCGCGGAGGCCCTGGAAGACTGGGTGCTCGTTCAGTGGCCCGGTGCCACCCCGTCCGGTGCCGATCACGGGCTCCAGCACAGCTTCAGCCACTACCGCCTGGATCTGCGCATCCGGCCCTTCGACCTCCCGGCTGGCGCGTGTGGGATCATGGAAGGCGACAGGGTGATTTGGTATAAACCCGGCACATCACGGGCGGTCGGCATCCCGGCCCCCATCCAGCGTTATCTGCACGACGACAAGGATTCCGGCAATGGCACGAACCGTTAACTGCGTGAAACTCGGCAAAGAGTCTGACGGGCTCGACTTCCCGCCCTATCCCGGCGAGATGGGCAAGAAGATCTACCTGAACGTGTCCAAGGAGGCCTGGCAGGCCTGGCTGAACCACCAGACCATGCTGATCAACGAATACCGCCTGACCCCGGTCGACCCCAAGGCGCGCAAGTTCCTCGAAGAGGAAATGGAGAAGTTCCTGTTCGGCGACGGCTCGGAAAAGCCGGACGGCTTCGTCGACCCGAACGCCTCCTGAGCCGCGGTTTTCCGTGACTAGGGACATAATGAGGGCCCGGCGCGCTTGACGTGGAGGCGCCGGGCCGCTTTAATACCGCCCTTCGTCCGCAGGACGAATCCCTCCGAAGTATGGCCGGGTAGCTCAGTCGGTAGAGCAGGGGATTGAAAATCCCCGTGTCGGCGGTTCGATTCCGTCCCCGGCCACCATTATCTCCCTCGTTTTATGTTCGAGTCTCCAGCCCTCTTGGGCGGTCTCGTTGTGTCCGCAATCTAGACGGGCTCGCATTCGGTTCTGGTAGCCTGGTCAAAAAGACTCGGACTGCCCAATCATGGCCAATGAAGCATTTGAGCGTGACGCCCGCATTCGGGAGGCTGCATTCCAGCGCTTAGAGAGCCTTCTAGTCACAGATCAGGTTGTCGATCACTACACACTGGCGGAAGGCTTTCCCTTCGAGGGGGCGGTAATCCGCTTCCTATCTCAAGCGGAGGGCATCTTTAAGCCCAAAGAGATGGAATGGCCGTTGTCGGTTAAGACGGTGGTCCCTAAGAAAGGGCGAGACGTTTGGTATCGAGACCAGCTCTCTGCTCATCAAGAAGTCCTAACCAGCAGTGAGACCGTCAGATACGCTTTTAAGGGTGAAGACCCTAATGCCAAGCCCAACCTAGGCCTGCGTTATGTGATGGAGCTGCAATTGCCCATCATCTATTTCCTAGGGGTTTCACCTGCCCGGTATCAGCCGATCTTTCCAGCGTACGTGGTTGATTGGGATCCTTTCCACAAAGAGGTCCGGATCGCCTTCTTGCCGCAGGAGCAGAGAGCGTTGGGCGTGCGCGATGGTGGTGTTGAAAGGCGCTATGGGCTTCAAGAAGTGCAGGTGAGGCTCCATCAAACCCGTTTCCGAGAAGCAGTCCTCGGGGCCTATAACGGGAAATGTGCTTTGACCGGATTGCCCGTCCCAAGGCTGCTGGACGCGGCCCACATCGTTCCCGATAAGCATGAGATCTACGGGCAACCAGAAGTCCACAATGGTTTGGCCCTGACAAAGCTGCACCACGCTGCGTTTGATGCCTATTTGATTGGCATTGATCAAGACTTACGGGTGCATGTTTCTAGAGCTTTACAACTGAAAAAGGATGGCCCCGCTTTGGAAGCCTTAAAGCAGCTCGAGGGAGTCTACCTAACGCCACCCGCTGATGCCCGCGATGCTCCGGATAGGGATCGCCTGAAATATCGTTTCGATTTGTTTTCGGAACGAGCATAGGACGCATACGCCACCACCGTTGGAAGCAATATCCACTGGAGAATGAGGTACCGCTATCAAGGACCTAATACTAGGCCGAGGCTTTTGACTGAGTCCCGGCGGTCTTCTGTTCCCACGCGAGGGCATGGCGGACGATGAGGTCGAGGTCGGCGTATTGCGGTTCCCAGGCGAGGGTCTGGCGGATGCGGCGCGCGTCGGCCATCAGGGCGGGCGGGTCGCCTTCGCGGCGCGGGCCGAGGGTGACGGGGAAGTCAACGCCGCTGGCGCGTTTTACGGCGTCGATGACGTCGAGCACGCTGTAGGCGTGGCCGTAGCCGCAGTTGAGCACTTGGGGGGCACCGCCGCCGTCGAGGTGTTCCAGGGCGCGGACGTGAGCGGCGGCGAGGTCCTCGACGTGGATGTAGTCGCGTTCGCAGGTGCCGTCGCGGGTGGCGTAGTCGGTGCCGAATACGGTGATGCCGTCGCGCTGGCCGGTGGCGGCCTGGCAGGCGACCTTGATCAGGTGGGTGGCGTCGGGGGTGGCCTGGCCCCGGCGGCCTTCGGGGTCGGCGCCGGCCACGTTGAAGTAGCGCAGGCTGATGTAGCGCAGGTCGGAGGCGGCGCCCAGGTCCATCAGCATGCGCTCGGACATCATCTTGGAGGCGCCGTAGGGGTTGATCGGCTGTAGGGGGGCGTCCTCCGCGACCGAGACGGTGTCGGGGATGCCGTAGACGGCGGCGGTGGAGGAGAACACGAAGTAGCGCACGCCGGTGGCGGCACAGGCCTCCAGCAGGTTGAAGGTGTTGCGGGTGTTGTTGCCGTAGTACTTGAGCGGGTCGGTGACCGATTCCGGCACGATGATGTGCGCGGCAAAGTGCAGCACGCCGTCGAAGCCGCGTTCGAGCGTTTCTCGCAGGCGCCCGGTATCCGCCAGGTCGCCGACGACCAGCTCGGCATCCCCCACGGCCCATGCGTGCCCGGTGCTGAGGTTGTCGTACACCGTGACGTCGTGCCCGCCCCTGCGCAGATGCTGCAGGACATGGCTGCCGATGTATCCAGCGCCGCCCGTTACCAGCAGATTCATCCGTCGCCCCTCGGTTGTGATGGGTTGGGGCTGGCGGGGCGCGTCAGGAGTCCGGCGGTGCCGGGCGACGGCCGTATTGCCAGCGATACCACAGAATACCGAGGTACTCGTGCAGGGCGAGCCAGCTGGTGCGCATGGCGTTAGCCTGGGGTTTGAAGGCGCCTAACGAGAGCCTCGTGTCGTGGGCGACGAAGGCGCCGGTCGGGGCCGGGATGGCCTCCAGCCCGGCGCGCTCGAATGCCGCAGTGGCGCGCGGCAGGTGGTGCGCATGGGTGACGAGCAGGACGCGTTGCATGCCGCGTTCGTGCAACAGCGCGGCCGAGTGCCGGGCATTGCCTTCCGTGTCGCGCGCACGGGTTTCCTGCCACACCGGACTGACGCCGAACTCCTCCAGGACCTCGGCCATCCAGCGGGCTTCCGGTTCCCGGTCCTGCGGGCCGCCACCGGTGGCGACCACGGGGAGTCCGGTTTGCCGGTGCAGGGCGGCGGCGTAGCGCAGTCGCACCAGGGCCAGGTCGTTGACCGTTTCGCCGGAGAATTCCACCGCACCACTGCGATACCCGGCGCCGAGCACGACGATGGCCTCTGCGTGTTCCAGTGCGGCCGTGTCGGGCGGCGAGTAGGCGGCCTGCAGCGGGGCCATGAGGGCGTGACTGACGGGCGGGATGCTGAATGCGTAGGTCAGGAGCAGCCCGCCGGTCAGCAGGGCCTTGCCTGCCAGGGTCCGGTACAGGAGCAGGCCCGCCAGGGCCAGCAGGAGCGGTCCGCTGGGCGGGAGCAGAAACCAGTCGGCAAGGAAACGGAGAGACAGAAACTCCACGGGACACTCCTGTTCGGTGGAGGTAGATGGCCCGACGTCTCCGTAACACGAACGTTAGTCCTGGAGCGCCGGGAATGAAGACCTTACGTGGACTCTGTTCATACCCGAGGCCTAACATCAAGTTGCTTGTGGAATCCGGTATTCCCGGTAAGCGTAGCCAGTTTCCGCGACCTTTGAGGTGCGGTGCGGGCCCCGTTCCCGGTCGGGTGAAGCCTCTAACAACCGCCAGAATCTCCAAGGGGGAGTCGTGATGTCCCTGATCAATGCTCCAAAGGCCGGGTCGAAGTCCGGGCCAAGGTTCGGCTTCGTCATCCTGCTGCCGGCCTTGTTGCTGGCAGGCTGTGCCACGACGGATTACCCGGAGGCCCCGACCTCCATCGAGCGCACGGTGATCGAGCAGTACATCATCGGTCCCGGCGATTCCCTACAGGTATCCGTGCGCGGCAACCCGGATCTCTCCACTGGCGTGTCGGTACGCCCCGACGGGCAAATTACGACCCCGCTGGTCGAGGATGTCCAGGCGAGCGGGCAGACGCCCACGGAGCTGGCTCGTGTGATGGAGGAGGAGCTGTCCCGCTTCCTGCGTGACCCGATCGTCACGGTGATGGTGACCGGTTTTGCCGGGCCCTATAGTCGCCAGATTCGCGTGATCGGGCAGGCCGCCGCGCCGCAGGCGCTGCAATATCGCGAGGAGATGAGCGTGATGGATGTGATGATCGCGGTGGGCGGCATCACCGAATTTGCCGCTGGCAATCGCGCAGTGATCGTGCGTAACGAGAATGGCGAGCGCAAGCAATATGGGGTGCGCCTGGACGACCTGGTCAACGGTGGCGATATCTCGGCCAACGTGGACATGCTGCCCGGTGACACGCTGATCATTCCTGAACGACGCTTCTGACGAACCCGGAACGGGGGGCCGGTTTCCGGGTGGGTGGGCCTTTGAGGCGCCACCCGGGAACGACCGCCCCCATTGATCGGGCTCGGGGACGGTAGCCATGGACCCCCTGAAAAGGACGAACAACTCTTCTGTGTACGCGCCTCGGCGAGGCGGCTAGTCATGCGCATCTTTGGCCACTACATCCGCCGCCGCGTCCTGATGCTCGCGGGCGCGGAGTTGCTCGTGGCGTATCTGTGCCTGTATGCGGTGCTGACCCTGCCGCCCTTCCAGCCGGAGGCTCTCAGCCTGCTGGACCCCCAGCTGATGGTGGCGACGCTGGTCGTCCTGGTCGTCTTGACTCTGGCCGGCCTGTACGAATCCGACTACCTCGCGACCCGCAGCACGCTGCGGTCGCTGCTGCGCCTGGTTCCGGCCATCCTGGTTGTGGGTGGGTTGCTGCTGGCCTATGGCGCCATGGTCCCGGCTGCGCTGTTTTCGCCGACCGCAGTCGGCGGCGGCGTGCTGCTCCTGCTGACCGGTCTGGTCGCCGAAAGGACCCTCTGGCGCAACTTTTCCGAGGCGGATGCCTTCAAGCGCCGGGTTCTGGTGCTGGGCACCGGCAGCCGGGCCTGCGCGATCGACACGATCCATCCGGACAAGTATTCGGAAGAGCTGCCATATCGGGTCCTCGGGTACATCGCTACCCAGGGCGAGAAGGATTGCGCGCGGGATCCGGGACGCCATTTCCAGCTCGGGAGCGATGCCAGCCTGCTGGACATGGCGCGCGAGCACCGAGTACACGAGATCGTGGTCGCGATCCGCGACCGACGCCACAACCTGCCGATCGGGCAGCTGCTTGAGTGCAAGCTCAACGGGGTTGCCGTTACCGACGTCTCGAGCTTCTTCGAGCGCGAACTGCAGAAGGTTCAGCTGGACTCGCTGAACGCCAGCTGGTTGATCTTCGGCGAAGGCTTCCGGCAGCACTGGACGCGCAACGCGGTGAAACGGACGTTCGATGTGCTGGCCAGCGCCACACTGCTGGCGGCGACCCTGCCGGTGATGCTGGCCACCGCCCTGGCGATCAAGCTGGAGAGTCGCGGCCCGGTGTTCTACTGGCAGACCCGGGTGGGTCAGGGGAACGTCCCGTTCGAGGTCTGCAAGTTCCGCAGCATGCGCGAGGACGCCGAGGTCGATGGCGTCGCGCGCTGGGCGGTGCATGACGACGACCGCATCACCCGTGTCGGGCGCATTATTCGCAAGCTGCGCATCGACGAACTGCCGCAGGTCATCAATGTCTTCCAGGGCAGCATGTCGTTCGTCGGACCGCGCCCGGAGCGGCCGGTGTTCGTCGGACAGCTCACCGAGCAGATCCCCTATTTCCCCGCGCGCCACACCATCCGTCCGGGGATCACTGGCTGGGCTCAGGTGCGGTATCCCTACGGGGCCTCGGTCGAGGATGCGCGGCAGAAGCTGCAGTACGACCTGTATTACGTGAAGAATCACACCCTGTTTCTGGACATCCTGATCCTGTTCGAGACCGTCAAGGTTGTGCTGTTCGGCCGCGGGGCCCGCTGAATCCGCGATGCTGATGCCCCTGGCCGCGACGAGCTATCTGACGGCGGCACTTGCGTTCCTGGTCCTGGCCGTTGTGACCGTGGTGCGCTGGCGCAATCGCCCCTCGGCCCTGTGGATGGTGCTGGCCTCGCTGCTGTCGGTGGGATGGGCGGGATATCTGGGCTTTCTGGCCTGGCACTACGGGACCAGTGCCGCGATCTCCGGTGGGGTGATGGAGGTGGCGCGCAATGCCGGTTGGTTTGCGGTGTTGCTGGCGCTGCTCGCCGGCAGTGGCAGCCGCCCCGGGGTGGAGCCGCGTGCGTTGCGCTGGTGGGGGGCGGCCACCACGGCGTTCCTGCTGTTCATCCTGGTGCCGATGCTGTGGCCACAGTTGCTGGGCGCCATCTGGCCGGGGCTGGCAACCCTGTTGATGGCGATTGCCGGACTGGTGCTGGTGGAGCAGGTCTACCGCAACACGCCGCCGCAGAATCGCTGGGAGATCAAGTTCCTCTGCCTGGGCCTGGGTGGCCTGTTCGCGTTCGACCTGTTCCTGTTTGCGGATCTGGTGCTGTTCCAGACGATCGACAGCCCGTCCTGGCAGGCCCGCGGGTTCGTCAACGCGCTAGTGGTCCCGTTGCTCGCGGTCGCGGTGAGCCGGCGCCTGCCGCACCGCGAGGGGCCCACGGTGTCCCGCCATCTGCTGTTTCACACCGCGTCGCTGTTCGGGGCCGGGCTGTATCTGCTGGCGGTCGGGGGCGCGGGGTATTACCTGCGCCACCACGGGGGCGATCTCGGTGCGCTGCTGCAGGTCACCCTGCTGTTCGGGGCCGTGCTGCTCCTGGCGATCGTGCTCTTTTCCGGCAGCGTCCGCGCCCAGTTGCGCGTCTGGCTGGCCAAGCACTTCTTCAACTATCGCTACGACTACCGCCAGGAGTGGCTGCGGTTTACCGGCACCCTGGCGCAGACGGACCACGAGATCCCGTTTCGCCAGCGGGCCATCCAGGCCATTGGCGAGCTGGTCGAGAGTCCGGGGGGGTTGTTGTGGGTTCGTCGGGACGACAGCACCTTCGCCCTCGACGGGGTCCTGAATCTGGGCCAGCCGGACTATCCGTCAATGGAACCGGACGACCCGCTGGTGGCGTTTCTGACGCATTCCGGCTGGGTGATCGATATTGACGAGTTCCGCCGCGATCCGGCGTTCTATCACGGGCTCGATCTGCCGCAGTGGCTGGTCGACAATCCGCGCCACTGGGCCGTGGTGCCGCTCCTGAAAAGCGATGGTCTGGAGGGCTTTGTCGTGCTCGCCCAGCCGCGGGCACGGCACCGTATCGACTGGGAGGAGCGCGACCTGCTGAAGACCGCGGGCCGTCAGCTGGCGGTCTACGTGGCCCTGGTGCAGACCGACGAGGCGCTGCTGGAGGCGCGTCAATTCGAGACCTTCCACCGGCTGGCGGCGTTTCTGGTCCACGACCTCAAGAACGTATCGGCCCAGCTGTCCCTGATCAGCTCCAACGCCGAGCGTCACCGTGACAACCCCGAGTTCGTGGCGGACGCCTTCCGCACCGTCGGCAATGCACGCGAGCGTCTGGAACGCACCCTCGCCCAGTTGCGCAAGGCGCAACCGGGTGCCGACAGCCCGCGTCAGGCGATCGACATGGACGCCCTGCTGCGCGAGGTCGCCGGCGATAGCCGCGAGATCCATCCGCTGCCCCGAGTGGCGATCGACACATCCGCGGAGGTCCTCGGAAACCGTGACGCCCTGCGGAATGTACTGCTGCACCTGGTGCGGAATGCGCAGGAGGCCACACCGGATAACGGCGATATAACCTTGACCCTGAAAACCCGGGATCAATGGGTCATTATCGGAATCGAGGATAACGGGTCCGGCATGGACGAGGACTTCGTTCGTCGGCGGCTCTTCCGTCCGTTTCAGACCACCAAGGGAAACGCCGGCATGGGTATTGGGCTGTATGAGGCCCGCGACCTGGTGGTCCGGATGGGCGGGCGGATCGATGTTTCCAGCCGCGTCGGCGAGGGGACCACCTTCACTTTGCGCCTGCCGCAGCACGGCGCATGACAACCCTCCCCGCCGTCCACCATCACGTCCTCCCCGGGCCGGGTGCAATGTAATGGAGTCGATGCTCAAGCTTCTGATTGTCGAGGATGACACCGGCCTGCAAAGCCAGTTGCGCTGGTGTCTGGACGGCTACGAGATCCTCCAGGCCCAGGATCGTGCCAGCGCGATGGCCCACATGCGCCGTCA
Organism: Thioalkalivibrio versutus; assembly: GCF_001999325.1. Classification (GTDB taxonomy): domain Bacteria; phylum Pseudomonadota; class Gammaproteobacteria; order Ectothiorhodospirales; family Ectothiorhodospiraceae; genus Thioalkalivibrio; species Thioalkalivibrio versutus. The sequence continues at coordinate 4,724 of NZ_MVAR01000044.1, read as the reverse complement.
CGAGCCCGAGCTGGTCACGCTGGACCTGGGTCTGCCCCCGGACCCCGCAAACGCCACCGAGGGCCTGGCACTCCTGGAGGAGATCCTGGCGTTCAATCCCGGGGTCAAGGTGATCGTGGTCACCGGCAACGATGATCGCGAGAACGCCCTGAAGGCCGTTGCCCTGGGGGCCTACGATTTCTATATCAAGCCCGTGGACGCCGAACTCCTGCGTCTGATCGTGGACCGCGCCGCGCGGCTGTACGAGCTCGAGGAGGAGAATCGGCGCCTGGCCCGTGGCGGCGTCTCTTCGCTGTCCGGGCTCATCACCGCGGATCCGCGCATGCTTCAGGTCTGCCGCATGGTGGAACGCGTGGCGCCCTCCGACGCGACGGTGCTGTTGCTGGGTGACAGCGGCACCGGCAAAGAGGTCCTGGCGCGCGCCGTCCATGACCTGAGTAACCGCGCCAAGGAGCGCTTCGTTGCGATCAACTGCGCCGCGATCCCCGAGAACCTTCTGGAAAGCGAGCTGTTCGGCTACGAGAAGGGCGCCTTCACCGGTGCTACCCGTCAGACCATCGGCAAGATCGAACACGCCGACAAGGGCACGTTGTTCCTGGACGAGATCGGCGATCTTCCGCAGAGCCTGCAGGCCAAGCTCCTGCGCTTTCTGCAGGAGCGCACGGTCGAGCGCCTGGGCGGGCGCAACGAGATCCCGGTGGATGTGCGCATCATCGGTGCGACCAATCAGGACCTCCAGGCGCTGATCCGCTCGGGCGATTTTCGCGAGGACCTGTTCTATCGCATTAGCGAGATCGCCATCGACATCCCCCCGGTACGCGAACGTCAGGGTGACGCAACCCTGTTGGCGCATGCGCTTCTGGAACGCTTCGCCCGCGAGCAGGGCAAACCCCGCCGCGGCTTCACTGCCGATGCGCTGCGGGCGATCGAGGGCCACAGCTGGCCCGGCAACGTGCGCGAGATGGAGAACCTGATCCGGCGCGCCGTAATCATGGCCGACGGCAATCTGGTGACCGCGGAAGACCTCGGCTTGCAGGACCGGGATCAGGATCCGCCGCCGGAGCGCCTGCGCGAGGCCCGTGACCGGGCCGAATATCAATCCGTAATCAAGGCGATGGGGCGCACGAACGGCAACATCGCCCAGGCAGCCGACACTCTCGGCATTACCCGTCCAACGCTCTACGGCCTGCTCGACAAGTACGGGCTCAGATGAGGAGCACCATAGTGACTACCCGATACATGCAAGAAGACGCCGGGCTTGCCCGGCCCCGCTCCAACCGGATACCGAACGGGCGGCTGAAGCCCCTGGCCCTGGCCGTGGTGCTGGCCACCGGTGTGGGTCTGGCCGGCTGCGACCAGATCGGGGCGGGCAGCGAACAGGACTACCTCGAACGCGCCCAGGCCCTGCAGGAGAAGGGCGACTACCAGGGCGCGCGCATCGAGTACCGCAATGCCCTGCAGCTGAATACCGATGCCCCCGCCACTCGGCAAAGGCTCGGGGTGGTGTACCTGCAGTTGAACAACCCCGAGGAGGCGCTGCGTCAGCTGGGGCGGGCGCAGTCGCTCGGGATCCCGGACGCTCAGGTGGCGTTGCCGCTGGCCGAGGCGTGGTTCGCGACCGATCGTCTTGTGCGCATCCGTGAGCAGGAGGTGCCAGAGGACCTGGCGGCGGAGGAACGGCCGCGGCTGCACGCCTTGCGGGCCGTCGCCTTCGCGGCCGTCGGCGAGCGCGAGGCGGCGGAAGGCGAGCTGGCGCAGATTGGAGAGCGCGAGCAGGAGCCGTTACAGGCCTTGGCGCATGCCCACCTGTCGATGGCCCAGGGCGATGCCGAGCACGCGATCGCATCCCTGGAGCAGGCCCTTGACCTGCAGCCCGAGCTGGGACAGGCCTGGAGTCTCCTGGGCGAGTATCGGCGCATCACCGGCGACCCCGAGGGTGCGGAAGAGGCCTTCAGCCGGGCCATCGAAGTGCGCCCGGCCTCGGGGCGCGATCACATGGCGCGGGCGATGGTGCGTCTGAATGCCGGTGATTACGAGGGTGCACGGGCGGATGTCGACGGCCTGAAGCAAGGCGGCTCGTCGCATCCGGGCGTGCATTATCTGGACGGGATGCTCCTGATGGAGCAGGAGCGGCATAGCGAAGCGCGGGCGAGTTTCGAGCAGGCCCTGGCCGGGAATCGCTCCTACAGCCCGGCGCTTCTGGGCCTCGGCCTGGCTCATCGCAGTCTCGGCAACATGGAGCAGGCCGAACACAACCTCAATCGTCATGTTCAGGAGAGCCCCGGATCGCTGCAGGGTATTCGTACGCTGACGGCGATCTATCTGGAACAGGATCGCGTGGAGGATGCCCTGCAGTTCGTGGAGCGGGCAAGCCGCGACTACACCGGCGAGCCGGCCGACATGGCCGAGCTGCGCGGGCGACTGCTGCTGGTTGCCGGCGATTCCGAAGCCGGCATCGATGCGTTGCGCGACGCGGCTGCGTCGAGCCCGGGTTCGCAGGATCTCCAGGAATTGCTGGCGGTGGCGCTGCTCCGGGGCGGGGAGACGGAAGAAGGTCTGGATGCGCTGCGCGCCGCCGGAGGCGGCGAGGCCTCGGCCCAGCAGGTGGATACCACGCTGGTGCTGTACCTGTTGCAGACAGGACGCTACGACGAGGCACTCGAGCGGGCACAGCGTCTGCAGGAGCTCCAGCCGGAAGCGGCCGGTCCGCTGAGCCTGCAGGGCGCTGCCCTGATGGGGCTGGGGCGAACCGACGAGGCCCGGGCGGCCTTCCGCGAGGGCGTCGCGCTGGACCCGGACGATATATCCGTGGCGATGAACCTCGCTGGCCTGGAACTCCAGGTCGGCAATCGCGGGGCGGCGCGCGAGGTGCTGGAAGCGATCCAGGAGCGCGACCCGGGGCATGCCCGTTCGGCCCAGCGCCTGGCCAACATGAGCCTGCAGGATGGCGACCACCAGGGGGCGGCGCGCTGGCTGCAAACGGCCATCGATTCGCAGCCCGAGTTGCTGCCGCCGCATCTCACCCTGGCCCAGATCCAGCTTCAGAGCGGCCAACCGGAGCAGGCCCTGCAGACGCTCCTGGCCGCGCGTGAACATCACCCCGGGAATCCGGACCTGCTGTATGCGCTGGCGGACGTCCAGCAGAGTCTCAATCGTCCGGATGCCGCGGTGACAAGTCTCGCGGAGGCCGTCGAACAGGCGCCGGACAACGTGAACCTGCGCCTCGCCCTGGCCCGCGCGCATGCGCAGGCCGGTGACGATGCCGCGATCGAGAGCACGCTTCGCGAGCTCCTGGAGCAGCAGCCGGACCACTACCGGGCCCGCCTGCTTCTGGCCCGGGGCCTGCTCAATCAGGAACGCATGAGCGATGCCGAGCCCCATCTGGCGCGCCTGGAGGAGCTCTACGAGAACCGCAGCGAGGTCCAGGCCTTGCTGGGCCGCGCGGCCATGCAGCGGGACGACCCAGCCGCCGCCGTGCGGCATTACCGGGCCGCACTGGCGGACCCGGGTTCGCAACGTCGGGACTGGGTGCATGCACTGGCGGAGGCGCAGCGCGAAGCCGGGGATGGCGATGCCGGACGGGCCACGCTGGCCGCCTGGCTGGATGAAAACCCGCAGGACCTGGCGACATGGCATATCCACGCGGCGCAGCAGATGGCGGCGGACGACCGGTCCGGAGCGATGGATTCGTACCGTCGGATCGTCGAGCAGGATGACGACGACGTGATTGCGCTCAACAACCTCGCATGGTCGTTGCGCGAGAGTGATACCCGGCAGGCGCTGGAGCATGCGCGCCGGGCCGCCGAGCTGGCACCGGAGGCGGCTCCGGTGCTGGACACCCTGGGCGCGGTGCTGATCCACGCCGGTGAGCCTGCAGAGGCCGCAGACATCCTTGGCCGTGCCAGCGAGCTTGCCCCGGATGATCCGGGCATTCAGTACCACCTGGCCTGGGCGGAAAGCGAACGGGGCGAGCGCGACGCCGCTGCTGAACGCTTGCGTCGCGTGCTGGACAGGCACGACCAGTTCCCCCAGCGGGCGGATGCCGAAGCGCTGCTCGATCGCCTGTAGACCCGGCACGAACCGGTCGATCAAGGGGGCTGCCGAGAGCAGCCCCTTTGTTGTGTGCGACAGCCTGGTCGCCGCACATCCATCCGTCCGGCCGGTCCTGTAATCCCGGGTCGGCCCGGACATTACTTCGTTGTCTGGTTTCTGACGGCTGCGCTCGGCCGGGGGGCCGCTCGCGGCGGCCGGCACGGCCCGCGACCGGATGTCGGCGGGGATGAGCCAATGCCACGGTTTCGGGGCCGGGTTATCCGTCCCCTCGACTACGGCCCACTGCCATGCTCCTGGTGTCTTCGCAGGTGCCTGGGAGACGCTGATGAATGTGCCGGCATCGCGGTGATGCCCCGTGTATCCCGAGACCCGGCGCGGCGCGCAGTCCGGTCGTGGTGCTACCGGCCCGTTCGCATCTTGGTCGGGGTGCAGCGGGGGCTCGGGCATACGGGGCGCTAGCCTCACACGCCTCCGAAGGACGGGGCTCGAGTTCGAGTGGTGCATTGATAGTCTTGCGCTGGCAGGCCAGGCGGACATCCGAAGGGGGGGCGAGCGTCGGTCCGGGGTGGTGGTGCGAGTCCGAACAGGGGCAGTCGCCGGATGATTGCCGGGGGTGGCGGGAGAGGGGTTGGCCGGTTCGCACGAGGGTCCATGACCGCTGTAGTACCGGG
>NZ_MVAR01000043.1 GCF_001999325.1 Thioalkalivibrio versutus | reverse complement strand
CGGAGCGAGGGAAACCCCGGCCCGCGCAGCGGGCCGGGGTCGCGGCAGTCGGGCGTGTTTCTTGGGTACTTCTTTGCACGAGCAAAGAAGTACCTCGCGGTGCGCTCGCGAGAGAGCGCGTGGCAGGCGGCCCGACGAAGACACGTAAACACCGGAGGATGAACTGGGACCAGCCACAACCCACCCTTGGGAAGACCAGGCGACGTGTTACGGCGCCGGGCTGCGGCCCAGTGCCTGCACGCGCACCAGTTCGGCGGGCAACGCCGCCTCATGCCGAAGCGCGACATCCGCCCCCTCGTACAGCTGGATGGCGAGATTCGCCAGGAGCGCGTCGCGAACGCGATCGATTGCGACCGGACCACCAAGCTGGACCTGCATGGAGGTCGTCGGCAGGCCCGCATAACCACAGGGGTTAATACGCGCAAACGGCGCCAGCACCGGCGCCACGTTCAGGGCAAGGCCATGGATGCTGCGGGCGTGGCGCACGCGCAAGCCGAGGGCCGCAATCTTCGCCTGCCCGACATAGACCCCGGGCGCGTTAGCCCGACGTTCGGCCTCGATACCCCATTGGGAGAGCGTCTCGATGATGGCCTGTTCCAGACACTCCACCAGACGCCGCACGCCGATCCCGAGCCGCTTCAAATCGAGCAGCGTGTAGATCACCAGTTGCCCGGGCCCGTGGTAGGTGACCTGACCACCGCGGTCGATCGCCACCACCGGCACGGCCCCGGGATCCAGCAGGTGTTCCGGACGGCCATTGCGCCCCTGGGTGAAGACCGGGGGGTGCTGCACGCACCACAGGGCATCAGGGGCATCGACCGCGCGTTCGCGCCCATGCAACTGCATCGCCTGCCATACCGGAACGTAGGGCTGCAGCCCCAGCTCGCGCACCTCGACCGGGGCCGGTGTCACAGGATCATGCGCACCCGGTCGCAGCGGCCAAGGGAGCGGTAGAAGGCGTCCAGTTGTGCCTGGCTCGTCGCGGTAAAGGTGATGGTGATGCCGACGTAACGGCCGGCGCGCGAGGCCCGTTGCTCGATCACCGCGTCATCGGCATCCAGGTGTTCGGCCACGCAACCCTCTACGGCCTCCATCAACTCTGGATGGGCATCCCCCATCACCTTCACCGGGAACCGGCAGGGAAATTCGATCAGGGTCTCGCGGTCACTCATGCGGCACCTCCGGACTGCATTGGCTCACTCACGGGCGCACCCGGCTTGGCAGCCTGATAGGCCGCATGGAGGGCCTTCCAGACCGGACCAGGATGTCCCGCACCCACGACCCGGTCATTGAGGCGCGTGACCGGGAGGATCTCGCGGGTCGAACTGGTCAGCCAGATCTCCTCGGCCCGTGCCAGCTCCGGCTCGCTTACCGCGCACTCCTCCACCGGATAGCCCAACTCGCGCGCCAGATCGAGAACCCGTGACCGCGTCACCCCGGGCAGCACCGAAGGCGCAAGTGGCGGCGTCACCAGACGGCCGTCGAGGACCACGAGGACGTTGCTGGCCGCACCCTCGGTGAGCTGTCCATCACGCAGCAGGATCGCCTCGACCGCACCCTGCTCGACCGCGGCCTGGCGGTTCAGGACATTGGCCAGCAGCGTGGTCGCCTTGATGTCGCAGTGGCCCCAGCGGCGATCCTCGGCGGTCACGGCCGCCACACCCTCCGTGCGCACCGTCTCCGGCAGAGGACGGATCGGGCTCACCATCGCGAGGACCGTCGGCCGGGCATCCAGCGGGAAGGCATGATCGCGCGGGGCCACGCCGCGGGTCACCTGCAGGTACACCCCCAGATCCGGGGTAGCGGGATCGGCATTGCGCGCCAGCAGATCTTCCAGAAGCGCAGTCCACTGCCCCGCATCAAAGGGGTTGGAGATGCGAATGGCCGCGAGGGACCGATCCAGGCGCTCGAGATGCGCGGGGAGCATGAAGAATTCGCCCGCGTAGCTGGGAATCACTTCGTAGACCGAATCCCCGAACAGGAAACCGCGGTCCAGCGGCGAGATCCGCACCTGGTCCAGCGGCAGATAGTCCCCGTTGAAGTAGGCAATACTCACGCGCGGCCTGCGTGTCAGAACGGCCAGGCCGCCTGGATACCCAGCGCTGCCCCATCCCACAGGCGGCGCACGAGGCCACCTTGCTCCACCGTGTGCAACGCAACCAGTGGCTGGGTACGGATCACTTCGCCATCCAGGCGCACGACCACCTCACCGACCGGGTCACCCGCCGCCAGCGGTGCCTCCAACGGCTGGTGCACCTCCATCGAGGCGTCCAGGTCGTCCTCACGCCCCGGCGGAACCATCACCCAGAAGTCCTCGGCCAGCCCCACGGCGACCTCGGTATCCGCCCCGCGGTAGACCCGTGGCGTTCCCAGTTCGTGCGCCCCTTCGAACAACTTGCGGGTCGCGGTGAAACGCATACCCCAGTTCACCAGCGCCTGGGATTCGTTCGCACGGCGGGTCCCGCCCTGCTGATGGTCGGCCGCCTCGATGCCCATCACCGCGGCCACCAGGCGACGATCATTGCGCTTGGCCGACGACACCAGGTTGTACCCGGCGCTCGAGGTCCAGCCGGTCTTCAGCCCATCAAAGCCGGAATCGCGCCACAGGAGCATATTGCGGTTGCTCTGGGAGATGTCGTTGTACTCGAAGGACCGCTCGCTGTAGTAGCCATAGAGATCCGGGAAATCGCGAATGAGCGCCCGCGCCAGCAGCACCATGTCCTGCGCAGTGGTGTACTGCGACTCCTCGGAAGGCAGGCCATGCGGGTTGGCAAAATAGGACTGGCGCATCCCCAGCTCACGAGCCTGGGAGTTCATCATGTCGACAAAGGCCCCTTCGGAGCCGGCCACATGCTCGGCCAGAGCGGTAGAGGCGTCGTTCCCGGACTGGACAATCATGCCACGCAACAGATCCTCGACCGCGACCTCCTCGCCGACCTCGATGAACATCCGCGATGCCCCGGTCATCCCGGTGCGCCAGGCACGCTCGCTCACCGTGACCATATCGTCCAGCGCCATGCGGCCCTCGGTGATCTCGCCGAACACCACGTAGGCAGTCATCACCTTGGTCAGGCTGGCCGGTTCGCGCTCCACTTGCGGCTCGCGACTGGCCAGCATCAGACCGGAGTCGAAGTCCATCAGCGCATAACTCCCCGCCGTCACATCCGATGGCGGGCGCGGGATCCCGCTGGGGGTGATCGCCCCATCCCCGGCCACGGGCAGTTGCTGTTCCTGCGCGTGCACCGGAGCAAGCACCAGCATCGCGAGCAGGCAGGCCACCAGAAACGGCAAAAAGGGAATGCGGACGGACAGAGTCATGACAGGGAAGGACCTCCTTAAGGACCGGTCTACGATAGCAGAGTGGGGCCCGGGACGGGCCGGAAAAACAACAGCGGCAGAGCCTTTACTGGGCGTTCTCGACCACGCGGTAATCAACGTGCGCCGCACCCTGCAGGCGATCCGTGATCGCACGGACCGCATCGCCATCCTCCAGCGGGCCAATCCGCACGCGATGGAGTTCCGCACCGCTGTCCCGCCCCAGGGTGGAGATACGAACCGGGTCGAAACCCAGGGCGCGCAGATCTTCGCGCACCCGTTCGGCGGACTGGCGCTCGGAAAACGCCCCGACCTGGACAAAACGCCCGCCCCCGGCGCCCTCGCCGCTGGACCCGGCGGCGGGCACCCCGGAGTCTGCTGTCTCCGGTACCGGTTCGGGGGCTCGCTCGCCCCCCCGTTCCGGCGAGGTCACGGCAGCCACGTCGACGACGGACCCCGCGGCCGGCGCGGCCGCAACTCGGTCGTCGGACTCGGTATCACCCGGCCCCACCGAGCGCACACGCACCCGAGCCACACCGGCATCGGTCATGTCGATGCGATGGGCCGCAGCGTAGGAAAGGTCGATGATGCGCCCATCCACAAATGGCCCGCGATCATTCACCCGCACCACCACCTGCTTGTTGTTCTCCAGGTTGGTGACTTCGACATAGCTTGGCAGCGGCAGAGACTTGTGTGCCGCCGTCATCGCATACATGTCATAGGGCTCGCCGCTGGACGTACGCCGGCCGTGGAATTTTGTGCCGTACCAGGAGGCAATGCCCTCTTCCTCGAAGCCGTCACTGGTCCGCAGGGTGCGATAACGCTGCCCGAACACCTCGTATTCCGACGGGTTGCCATAGCGGCTGGGCGGCTCGTTGCGCGGCTCCGGTTCCGGGATCAGGGCCAGGTCCTGCGGCACGTCGGCCGCATCGGGGTAACTGTCATAGGCGGCGTCACCCAGCGGGCGCGGGTCGCGCTCCGGGGTACCGGAACAGCCAGCCAGCGCCAGCAACACAAACCCCAGCAGGAGCGCCCCGGGCGCAGGCCCGGAGGCCGGACTAGTCGGCCAGTGCCTCGGCAAGTTGGTGCACGGCCATCGCATACAGCGGGCTCCGGTTATAGCGGGTAATCACGTAGAAGTTCGGATATCCAAGGTAGTACTCGTAACCGTCATCACCCTCGAGACGAATGAAGGAATACTCGCCATCCTCGTCCACGGCCTCGTCGGGATAAATGCCGTGCTCGGCCAGTTCGTCGAGACCGAAGCGGGCCTGATAGTTGCGACTGCTCAGGGCCTCGTGGGCATCCCCCTCGACCCGCGCCTTCGCCACCACCGGCTCGCCATGGTTCCAGTGGTGCTCGCGAAAGTAGTTGGCCACCGAGCCGATCGCGTCCGGCCAGGAGTTCAACAGGTCACGCTGACCGGAGCCGTCGAAGTCCACCGCGTAGTGGCGGTAGCTGGACGAGATGAACTGACCGCGCCCCATGGCCCCGGCGTAGGATCCGCGCGTCTCGCGCGGATCCAGGCCTTCCTCGTCCACCAGGGTCAGGAATTCACCCAGCTCGCGGCGGAAGAAATCCGACCGCGGCGGGTAGTCGAAGCCCAGGGTCACCAGGGCATCGAACACGCGGAAGCCGCCAGTGTTGCGGCCATAGTAGGTCTCGACCCCGATAATGGAGGCGATGATCTTCGGCTCCACACTAAAGCGATCCTCGGCGCGCTTGAGCCAGCGGCCGTGTTCTTCCATGAAGTCGCGACCGCGCTCGATGCGCTCGTCGGTGATGAAGATCGGACGATAGTCCTTCCACGGCCGCGCCTCGGCCGGGCTGGAGATCAGGTCGAGGATGCGCTGCTGGGGGTCGGCGGCGGCAAACATCGCCTCCAGCGCCTCGCGGTCGCGGCCGGCCTCCACCTGTTCGTCGATGAACGCCTGCACCTCGTCGCGCTCGAGATACGGCGGATCGCCGGCACGGAATTCGCTTTCGGCCGCGACCGGGAGGGACACGGCCGCCAGGGACAGGACCAGCCCCGTCCATAACAGGGTCGGGCGGACAATGCGGGCCCACACGGGGCGCAAGTTCAGGCTCATCGATTCACCAGGCGTTTCTGGGAGGCTATGCTCATGAGAATACCGAAGGCGACCATAAGGGTCACCAGCGAAGTACCCCCGTAACTGACGAGGGGCAGCGGCACGCCGACCACCGGCAACAGGCCGGTCACCATGCCGATATTGACCACCATGTAGACCGCAAAGGTCAGGCTGATACTCCCGCCCAGCAACCGGGCGTAGCGATCCTGTGCCAGCGCGGCGATCCAGAGCCCGCGCGCAACAATCGCAAAATACAGCAGCAGCAACAGCGCGACACCGATAAAGCCGAATTCCTCGGCGTAGACCGCAAAAATGAAGTCGGTGGAACGCTCGGGCAGAAACTCCAGTTGCGACTGGGTCCCGTTCAGCCAGCCCTTGCCATACAGCCCGCCGGACCCGATGGCGATCTTCGACTGGATGATGTGATAACCGGCGCCCAGAGGATCGGACTCCGGGTTGAACAGCGTCAGCACCCGCTGGCGCTGATAATCCAGCATCTGCGACCACAGGATCGGGATGGCGGCGGCCGCCGTGACCCCAAGCCCAACGAACCAGCGCCAGCCCAGCCCCGCAAGGAAGATCACCAGGAACCCGGCGGCTCCGACCAGCATCGAGGTGCCCAGGTCCGGTTGCTGCATGATCAGATAGACCGGCGCCAGGATCAGCGCCGCGGTCACCACCAGGTCTCGGAAGCGCGGACGACCATCCCGCTGGGACAGGTACCAGGCCACCATCATCGGCACCGCGAGCTTCATGATCTCCGAAGGCTGGAAGCGCATGAAGCCGAGATCCAGCCAGCGCTGCGCGCCCTTGCCAACATCCCCGACCCACATCACCGCCAGCAACAGCAGGACACCGGCTACAAAGAGCCATGGCGAGATCGCGCGCAGGGCATGCATGGACACCTGGGCGACCAGCAGCATGGCGACCACCCCCAGGCCGATCCGCATGACCTGTCGCTCCAGGGCGACCACGCTCTCGCCGGTGGCGCTGAACAGTATCGCCAGCCCCAGCAGCAGCAGGATGGACAGCAGCACCAGCAGCACGCTGTCCAGGCGCAGGCTGCGCAGCGCCCACTGACTAACGGACATCTCGCGGCCGGTCACGCTGATCATTCGTCCTCCGGGACATCGATCGTCATGCCCGCCCCCTCCAGCAGATAGGCATCCATCACCTCGCGGGCCACCGGCGCCGCCACCCGGCCACCGGAACCGCCGTGCTCCACCAGCACCGCCACCGCGATGCGCGGATCCTCGGCCGGGGCATATCCGACGAACAGGGCATGGTCCCACAGGCGCCGTGCCAGTTCCTCCTCGTCGTATTCCTCGTCCTCGCCCAGGCTGAACACCTGCGAGGTACCGGTCTTGCCGGCGATGGTGTACTCCGGCCGGGTACTGCCGACGCTACCCCAGGCGGTGCCATGACGCGCGTTCACGGCCTCCACCAGCGAGCCATGGATGGCGTCCCAGTGTTTCTCGTCGACCGTTACCGGATCCCGCAGCAGGGGTAAGCGATATTCGGGTTCGCCCACTCCGTTGTCCATGGCGCGCAGCAAGTGCGGCTGATAGCGCTCGCCACGGGCCGCAAGGGCCGCAGTGAAGTCGGCCATCTGCAGGGGGGTCGACAGCATGTAGCCCTGACCGATCGCGGTGATCAGGGTCTCGCCGGGAAACCACACCTGGTCATGCGTGGCCCGCTTCCAGTTGCGGCTGGGCAGGATGCCCGGGCGCTCCCCGGTGGAATCGATCCCGGTCCGCTGCCCGATCCCGAAGGCCCCCAGAATCGGGACCATGCGGTCGATCCCCATGGTGTGGGCCAGGTCGTAGAAATAGACGTCCGACGACACCGCGATGGCGCGCGACATGTCCACGCGACCATGCCCCTCGCGACGCCAGTCGCGATAGCGCCGCTCATGCCCCGGGAGCTGGAAATACCCGCGGGCGAACATCTCGCGCTCGGCGGTGGTCACCTCTTCGTCCAGGGCCGCCAGACCCACCAGCGGCTTGATCGTCGAACCCGGCGGGTACTGGCCACTCAGGGCGCGGTTGAACAGAGGCCGGCGATAGTCGTCACGCACCGCGGCAAAGTCGGCCTGCGAGATCCCGTGGACGAACGACTCGGGATCAAAACCGGGGGCGCTGACCAGCGCAAGCACCTCGCCATTATTCGGATCCACGGCCACGATGGCCCCGTCCCGCCCGGCCAACGCCCGATAGGCCGCCTGCTGCAGGTTGACGTCCAGGGTCAGGGTCAGGTCCGTGCCCGGTTGCGGCGGGGTCACCGAGAGTTCGCGGATCACGCGCCCCTGGGCGTTCACCTCCACCTGGCGATAGCCCGGCCGCCCGTGCAGCAGATCCTCGTAGTAGCGCTCGACGCCGCTCTTGCCGATATGCGAAGTGCCGGCATAGGCACGCCCGTCGACCCGCTGCAGGTCCTGCTGATTGATGCGCCCGACATAGCCGACCGCATGCGAGAACTTGGACCCCAGCGGATAGAACCGCAGCGGCCGCGCCTCGATCTCCACCCCGGGCAGCTCGTGGCGCGAAACCGCAATCCGCGCCACCGTCTCGTCGTCCAGGCCGGCCTTCAGCAACACCGGCTGGAACGGCCGCCGCTGACGCACCCCGCGCTGGAACCGCTCGACGTCCGCCTCGCTTAGCTCCACGTAACCGCGCAGGCGAGCGAGCAGGGAATCGAGATCGCCGGCCTGCTCGACCGTGACCTCCAGCTGATAGGAGGCGCGATTGCCCGCCAGAAGCACGCCATTGCGGTCGCGGATCACCCCTCGAGTGGGGGCAATCGGTTCCACCCGCAGGCGGTTGTTCTCCGAGAGCGTGGTGAAGTGCGTGTGCGCACCGACCTGCAGGCCCGAAAGCCGCCAGCCCAGTGCCAGCAGAATGACCCCCAGGATCACCAGCGCCAGCAGGATGCGCACGGCAAAGCGTTCGCGGTCCTGCTGTTCCTCGCCGTAGGCGTCGCGTTCCGCCATTTCAGGGGGTCACGGGGCCGTGATCCCCGCTGACCACCGCCCACGCAAAGACCGGACCGCCCCAGGGGGGCGGCCCGGCGCTGGCCTCTCGCTGCATGCAGCGGGTGGCGACGTCAGATCTTGCTCTTCTGGAAACGCTTGTAGCTGGCAACAATCTCCGCCTTGGCCGCCTCGGCGTCCGCCCAGCCCTCGACCTTGACCCACTTGCCCTTCTCCAGCTCCTTGTAGTGCTCGAAGAAATGCTTGATCGAGTCCAGCAGTTCCTGACCCACGTCCTCCGGCCCCTGATACTTTTCGTACTGCGGATGCAGTTTGGTCACCGGCACGGCCAGGATCTTGGCGTCCACACCCGCCTCGTCGGTCATCTGCAACACGCCGATCGGACGCGAACGCACCACCGAACCCGGCATCAGCGGCACCGGGGTGACCACCAGCACATCCACCGGATCGCCGTCTTCCGACAGGGTATGCGGAACAAACCCGTAGTTGCACGGATAGAACATCGCGACCGTCATGAAGCGATCAACCATCAGGGCCCCGCTGTCCTTGTCGATCTCGTATTTGACGGGCTGCCCGTGGGCGGGGATCTCGATCACGACGTTGACGTCATTGGGGAGATCCTTGCCGGCTTCGATCTGGTTCATGTCCATGCTTGCTTCCCAAAAGTTGGTTTGGCTAGCCGGGCATTATACAGGGGACACGCACCTCAAGGGCACCCGGCCAGCGGCCCCAACGGTTGCGGGCAAGCACCTTCAGGCGGTATAAGACCGCGCTCGGGAAACGGTTTGCGTCTTCAGTGACCAGCCCCGTTTCGCCACCGCCATTCACCGTGCCGCCCCCGTTCCCGGCTAGTCCTGCGGTTCGGCGCGGCACCCGGCAGGAGTCAGCTATGCGTATCGTCCTGATGGGCGCCCCCGGTTCCGGCAAGGGCACCCAGGCCAAGAAGATGGTCGCCACCTTCGGCATCCCCCAGATCTCCACCGGCGACCTGCTGCGTGCCGCCGTCGCCGCCGAGACAGAACTCGGCAAGCAGGCCAAGAGCGCGATGGATGCCGGCCAACTGGTCCCCGACGACCTGGTGCTGGGGCTGATCCGCGATCGCCTGCAGGAACCCGATGCGCAGAAGGGGTTCATCCTCGACGGCTTCCCGCGCAACGTCGCCCAGGCCGAGGCCCTGGATACCATGCTGGCCGACATCGAGTCGCCGCTCGACCGCGCGATCCAGATCGACGTCCCGTTCGAGGAACTCAAGCAGCGCCTGACCGGGCGTGTCTCCTGCGGCGACTGTGGCGCAGTGTTCAACACCCATACCTTCCCGCCACAAAAGGAAGGCGTGTGCGACCTGTGCGGCGGTGACCTGGTCCACCGCGCGGACGACAACGAAGAGACCGTGGTCAACCGCCTCAAGGTCTACGAGGAGCAGACCCAGCCGCTGATCGAGTACTACGACGGTCATGGCCTGCTCAAGCACATCAACGGCACCCGCGACATCGAGCTGATCTTCGACGAGATCCGCCAGCTGCTGTCCTGAATTCGGGATGAGCCGCCGGCCCGCCAGCTCCGCGCCTCGCCGTCACCCGATCGCGCGGCAGGTCGCGGTGAGCCTGGGCTTGGCGGCCGCCGGCCTGATCCCCGCAACCGTTCCCGCCGACGACCGCCCGTCGGGATGCGCGTTTGCCCCGGAGATCGAATGGCCCGAGCTGCGTACCCTCGAGGGCGGCCTGACTGAGATTGACGCCGATCACGTCCGCCGCGATGGCGAACGCATCTCGGCCACGGGCGACGTGCACCTGTTCGAGGCTGGGCGACGCCTGGATACCGACTTCCTCGAATACGACCGCGCCACCGGCACTGCGCGCACCGAGGGCGACACCCGGCTGTTCGACGGCGACCTGCTGCTGCACACCGAAGGCGGCGAATATCGCCTGGACGCGGAGACCGGCGAGTTCCGCCGAATCGATTTCCTGGTGCAGTCCATCCCGGCCCGCGGTAGCGCCGAACGCGGCGTTCAGCATGCCCCGCACCGCCACGACTTCGAGGACGCCGAATACACCACCTGCCCGGTGGGCAACGACTCCTGGTGGCTGCGCACCGGCGACCTGGAGCTGGACCGCGAAAGCGGCGTCGGCGTGGCCCGCAACGCGACGATCCGTTTCAAGGGTGTGCCCATCGCCTACACCCCGTACATCAACTTCCCGCTGGATGATCGCCGCAAGAGTGGCTTCCTGCTGCCCAGTGCGGGTACCGGCGGGCGCACCGGGTTCGATCTCGCGACGCCCTGGTACTGGAACATCGCGCCCAACTACGACGCGACCTTTACCCCGCGCATCATGGCCGACCGCGGGGTAATGCTGGGCACCGAGTTCCGCTATCTGCAGCCCCGGCACCATGGTGTGCTTGACGTCCGCTACCTGCCGGATGACCGCGAGACCGGCGAAGACCGCCACTTCGCCCAGTGGCGCCATCAGACCCGGATCACTTCCAATCTGAACCTGCGCCTCGATGCCGCGGATGTCTCCGACCGCGAATACTTCTTCGATTTCGGCAACTCGGACCGCTACGCCGGTTCCACCCCCTATCTGCGGCGCTCCGCCGACCTGACCTGGAACCAGCCGGCCTACCGCCTGCGCACGCGCATCGAGGACTACCAGATCGTCGACCCCGAACTGAGCGCCACCGGCGAGCCCTACCAGCGCCTGCCGCAGATCACCCTGGAGGCGGGGGAGTACCTGGGCCACGGCCTGTCCTGGGACCTCGACACCGAACTGGTGCGTTTCGAGCGCAGTGAAGATCAGTCCGGGCGCCCGCTGGGCACCCGGCTCGACCTGAACCCCGAGGTGCGCTGGCGCCATGACACCGGCGGCTTCTTCTTCGAACCCGCCGTCGGCATCCGTCACACCCGCTACGAGCTGGACCGCCGCGGCCAGGACGACCGTCCGGAATCGATCAGCCGCACCGTGCCGCGGGCCTCCATCGACACCGGACTGATCTTCGAGCGCCCAATCGCGGACGGGCGACGGCTGCAGACCCTGGAACCGCGCATCTTCTACGGCTACGTGCCCTACCGCGACCAGAATGACATCCCGATCTTCGATACCGGCGAGGCCGACTTCAGCTTCGACAACCTGTTCAGCCTGGACCGCTTCGTCGGCGCCGACCGGGTGGGCGACACCCACCAGGTCACCACCGCCCTGACCACCCGCATCTTCGACGAGCAGACCGGCCGCGAACGCCTGAGCCTGTCAGTCGGCCAGATCCACTATCTGGAAGACCGCGAGGTCCGCCGGCGCCCGGGAGATGACCCACTATCCGAGTCACGCTCCGATCTCGCGCTGGAAGGCCGGGTCCGCATCGGCGATGCCTGGGACGGCCGCGGATCCATCCTCTACAACCAGGATGCCGGCGAGACCACCCTGGCGGCGGTCTCGGTCGGCTACAGCCCGCGCGAACGCGCCCGGATCAACGTGGGCTACCGCCAGCGCGAGGCCGGCGCCCGCTCCATCGACCAGACCGATGTCTCCGTGATGTGGCCGGTCACCGAGCGCATCGACGCCATCGGGCGCTGGAACTACAGCCTGCAGGAGGAACGCGATCTCGAACTTCTGGCCGGGCTTCAGTATCGTAGTTGCTGCTATGGTATCCGCGTGGTCGCACGCCGCGCGTACTCCTTCGACGAGACCTACGACAACTCGATCTACTTCCAACTCACGCTGGACGGCCTGGCACGGTTCGATTCCGGCGTGGATTCGCTATTGCGCGAGGGTATTGCCGGATATGACGCACGTCCCTGAACAACGCCGCCGCGGCAAGGCCCGCGCCCTGCTGCCGCTGCTGGCCGCCCTGGTCTACGGCCTCGGCCTGCCGGCGATGGCCCAGACGACCGCGCCCGCGGCCGGCGACCTCTCGCAGGGCGCGGTCGAGGCCCCGGTCACCCCCGGGGCCGCCCGCGACAGCGGGGCCCCGGCCGCCCCCATCACCCCGGAGGGCGACCGCTTCACCGACCGCATCCTGGCCGTGGTGGGTGACGACGTGATCACCCAGCGCGAGCTGGTGGAACGCATGAACCTGATCGCCCAGCAGATGGTCGAGCGCGGCACCCGCCCGCCGGATCAGGACACCCTGGCGCGGCAGGTCATGGAGCGCCTGATCGTCGAGCGCGTGCAGCTGCAGGAAGCCGAGCGCGTCGGCATCAATATCGACGAGATGACCCTGAACCGCGCGATGGAAAACATCGCCCGCGAGAACCGCATGACCCTGCCGCAACTGCGCCGGGCCCTGATGCAGGACGGGGTGGACTTCAACGCCTTTCGCGAACAGATCCGCCACGAACTGACCGTGAACCAGCTGCAGCGCCGCCAGGTCGATCAGCGCATCCGCGTCTCCGACCCGGAGATCGCCGACCTGATCGCCTCCGAGAGCGGCGCGATCGACCGCGGCGTGCGCTATCGCATCGCGCAGATCATGGTCCCCCTGCCCCAGGGCGCGGATGCCAGCCAGATCGCCGAGGCACGCGAGAAGGCCGAAGCGCTGCGCCAGCGCGTGCGCGAGGGCGGGGACTTCGCCACCGTCGCGATCAGCGAGTCCCAAGGCCCTCAGGCCCTGGAAGGCGGCGACCTCGGCTGGCGCTCGGCCGGCGAAATCCCCGGCATGTTCGCCCGCGAAGCGGTGCTGATGCGCACAGGCGAGATCAGCGAGGTCCTGCGCTCGCCCGGCGGCTTCCACATCATGAAACTGCTGGACCGCGAGGGCGGCGACCAGACCCGCGTGCAGCAGACCCGCGTGCGCCATATCCTGATCAGCCCGGACCAGGTGCGCAGCGACGAGGACGCCCGCCGCCAGGCGCAGTCGCTATACAACCGCATCCGCGAAGGCGCGAGCTTCGAGGACCTGGCACGCGCCAACTCGGACGACCCCGGCTCGGCCGCCCAGGGCGGCGCCCTCGGCTGGGTCAGCCCGGGCGAACTGGTGCCCGGCTTCGAGGAGGCCATGGACGCCCTGGAACCGGGCGTCGTCAGCGAACCGGTGGAGAGCCAGTTCGGCTGGCACGTCATCGAGGTCCTGGAACGCCGCGAGGTCGACACCTCGCGCGAACAGATCCGGGCCCGTGCCCGCGAGATCCTGCAAAACCGCAAGCGCGAGGAAGAACTCGAATTGTGGCTGCGCCGCCTGCGGGACGAGGCCTATGTCGAATACCGGGTCGACGGCTTCGGCTCCTGATCCGCGCGGGGCCCACGCGGTCCCGCGCCTGGCCCTGACCGCCGGCGACCCCGCCGGCATCGGGCCCGATCTCCTGATCGCCATGGCCCGGCAGCATGGCCACGCGCAGCGCGTCGCCATCGCCGACCCGGACGTCCTCGAGGCGCGTGCCCGCGAACTCGGCGAGCCCCTGCGCCTGATTCACTTCGACCCGGAACGCCCGCGCGCGATCACCCCGGCCCACACCCTGGAGATCCTGCCCGTACCGGTGGCAACCCCGGTGGTCGCCGGCACCCTGGACCCGGCCAACGCCGAGCACGTGCTGGCGTTGCTGGCCACGGCCGCCGCCGGCTGCCTCGACGGCACCTTCGAGGCGATGGTCACCGGTCCGGTGCACAAGGGCGTAATCAACCGCGCCGGGATCGCCTTCAGTGGTCACACCGAGTGGCTGGCCGAGCGTGCAGGCGCGCCGATGCCGGTGATGCTGCTGGCCACCGAGGGCCTGCGGGTCGCGCTGGTCACCACCCACCTGCCACTGCGCGCAGTCCCCGACGCCATCACCGCAGACCGCCTGGAGGCCGTGACCCGCGTCCTGCATCACGACCTGCAGCGCGACTTCGGTATCGCCGATCCGGTGATCGCCGTCTGCGGGCTGAACCCGCATGCCGGCGAGGATGGTGTCCTCGGACGCGAGGAGATCGAGATCATCACCCCCACCCTGGACCGCCTGCGGGAAGCCGGCATGCGTCTGCGCGGGCCACTACCGGCCGACACCGCATTCACCCCGCGCGCCCTGCACGGCGTCGACGCCGTGCTCGCCATGTACCACGATCAAGGACTGCCGGTGCTCAAGCATGCCGGCTTCGGCAGCGCCATCAATGTCACCCTGGGCCTGCCCTTCATCCGCACCTCGGTGGACCACGGCACGGCACTGGATCTGGCCGGCACCGGGCGCGCCGAGGTCGGCAGCTTCCAGGCCGCCGAACGCCTGGCCGAAACCCTCGCGGCGCGAGCCGCCGCACGCCGGAGCACCCCCAGGGCATGACCCGAATCAAGACCTCGTCGCCGATCCGCAAGCGTTTCGGCCAGAACTTCCTCCACGATGCCGGCATCCTCGCGCGCATCGTCGCGGCGATCGCCCCGCAACCCGGCGATGCCGTGCTGGAGATCGGTCCTGGCCGTGGCGCCCTGACGGCCGCCCTGCTGGAGCGCCTGGAGCATCTGGTCGCGGTGGAGATCGACCGCGACCTGGCGGCCGGCCTGCGCGCCGGCTTCCCCCCAGAACGCCTGGATCTGCACGTGGGCGACGCCCTGCATATGCAGCTATCCGAGCTCGGTGCGTTGCCCGAGCGGGGCTGGCGTGTGGTCGGCAACCTGCCCTACAACATCTCCACCCCGTTGATGTTCCACCTGCTGGATCAGGTCGGCGCGATCCGCGACATGCACTTCCTGCTGCAACGCGAGGTCGTGGAGCGCATGACCGCCGCCCCCGGCAGCAAGCGCTACGGGCGCCTGACGGTGATGCTGGCCGCCCGCGCCGAGGCGACCGCCCTGTTCACCGTGCCCCCCGGGGCCTTCCACCCCCCACCCAAGGTCTACTCCAGCGTCGTGCGCATCACGCCCCTGGCCGAACCGCGCGTCGCGCCGACGCTTTACCCAACCTTCGCGCGGGTGGTCAACCAGGCATTCTCCAGCCGCCGCAAGACCCTGCGCCGCGGTCTCTCCGGCCTGGCCGAGATCGCCGACCTCGAGGCCGCCGGCCTGGATCCGGGCGAGCGCCCGGAGAACATCGACATCACCGGCTTCGAGGCCCTGGCTCGACGCCTCCATCCCGCCACCCCCTGAACAGCCGGCGGCCGCGATCCGCTACCATGGGCCCATGGACCTGATCGTTGCTGATGTTGGCGGGACCAATACCCGCGTTGCCCGCGCCCACCGCGATGGGGACGGGTGGTCTTTGCACGAGGGCGAGCGCTACCGCAGCCGCGAACACCCCGACCTGGCCAGCATTCTCGAACGCTGGCGCACCGAGGTTGCGACAGTGGATACCTTTGCTGCGGCGGGTCTGGCGGTGGCCGGCCCCGTGCATCACGGCCGGGCGCGCGTCACGAACCTGCCCTGGCCAGCGCTGGACACCACCACGCTCGCGGATCACCTGGGGCTGCCCGTCACCCTGTTGAATGACTTTGCCGCCATCGGCGCGAGCCTCGACGCCCTGCAGCCACAGGACTATGAAACCCTGCAGGAAGGAGCGCACGATCCCGCCGGCCTGCGTCTGGTCGCGGGCGCCGGTACCGGGCTCGGCACCTGTCTGGTGGGCCCGCCCGGCGCCGCCACCATCTTTCCCGGCGAGGGCGGCCACGCGCGCTTCTCGCCCAGCGGGGCGGAGGAGGCCGCACTGGGCGATTTCGTAGCCCGCGAACTGGGATACTGCACACGCGAGCATCTGCTCAGCGGTCGCGGAATCGCCCGCATCGGGCATTTCGAGCTTGACCGCCAGCCTGACCCCGAATTGGCACAGGCCCTGGAGACCGCCGAACCCGCCGCGGCGATTGGCGAACTGGCGCTCGCCGGGCACCCCGCGGCTCAAGCCGTCATCGATCGCTTCGTCGGCATCTACGCCGGGCAACTGGCGGACATGGCCCTGACCGCACTCCCCACCGGGGGGGTCTTCCTGGCCGGTGGCATCGCCCCGCGCTGGCTCGAGGCATTCCGCGGACCACGCTTTCGTAGCACCTTCCGTAATCGCCCACCGATGACCCACTTGCTTGAGCAATTGCCCGTGGCCCTTATCATGCACCCCGAACCGGGCCTGCTCGGCGCTGCCGTTTACGCCAGCCGGTCCGTGAAACCCTGATGCCGGGCCTGCCCCGCGCACGGGCGTTTCCCGCTCACGAATCTGGAGCCGCAACCGCATGAACCAGCCCCAAGAGCACGACACCGAAGCCCACACCATCGAGATCGAGGTCTCCACTGCCTATGTGGAAGACCAGTCGGAACCCGATGACGACCGCTATGTCTTCGCCTATCACGTGGTGATCCGCAACGCGGGGGCGCTGACCGTGCAACTGCTCAACCGCCACTGGATCATCCGCGATGGCCGCGACCAGACGCAGGAGGTACGCGGCGAGGGCGTGATCGGGGAACAGCCCAGCATCGAGCCCGGTGACAGTTTCGAGTACACCAGTGGCACAGTGATCGAGACCCCGGTAGGCACCATGGAAGGTAGCTACGGCATGCGCGACGAACGCGGCAACACCTTCGACGCGCCGATCCCGCCGTTCACGCTATCCGTCCCGCGCACGCTGCACTAGGCGGCCCGATGGCACTGTACGTCGTCGGCGACCTCCAGGGCTGCCTGGACCCGCTGGAACGCCTGCTGGAGCAGGTGCGCTTCGACCCGGCGGCCGACCATCTATGGCTGGTCGGCGACCTGGTCAACCGTGGCCCGGACTCGCTCGGCTGCCTGCGCCGGGTCCGGGCGCTGGGGGATGCCGCGACCGCGGTACTGGGCAACCACGACCTGCACCTGCTGGCCACCGCGGAAGGCGTGCGCCCCCCCGGCGGCAAGGACACCCTGCGCCCGGTGCTGGACGCCCCGGATGCCGCCGACCTGCTGGACTGGCTGGCGCGGCGCCCGCTATTGCATTCCGACGCATCCAGCGGCTGGACCCTGGTGCATGCGGGCCTCCCGCCGGCCTGGGACCCGGACACAGCGCAGACCGAGGCACGGCGCGTGGAGGCCGATCTACGCGACCCCGCCCGCCGTCAGGCGCTGTTCGAGGTCATGTACGGCGATGAACCGACGCTGTGGAGCCCCGATCTCGACGGCTACGACCGCTCCCGCTACACCATCAACGCCTTCACCCGCATGCGCTACATCACCGCCGACGGTGCGCTGGAATTCGCCGGCAACGGCCCGCCGGAAGAGGCCCCATCCGGCCTCACCCCCTGGTTCCAGGTACCCGGCCGCGCGGCCGCCGGCCACCCGATTGTGTTCGGCCACTGGGCCGCCCTCGGACATCGCGTCGGGCCGGACTGGCTGGCCCTGGACAGCGGCTGCGTCTGGGGCAACCGCATGACCCTCGCCCGCCTCGACAACACCGACGGCGATCCCACCCGCGTGACGACCTGGCAAACGCCCTGCCCCGCCTGACCCGGCCGCTACCGCGCAGCACCTTCCAGGCACCCGCCTACCATCCGGCCGCATATGCCATGTTGTGGCTGGCCATGGTTCATCGCTCGGTGTTTA
>NZ_MVAR01000042.1 GCF_001999325.1 Thioalkalivibrio versutus | reverse complement strand
GGGCAGGCGCAGGGCCTCGAGGCCCTGCGCCTGCCCTCCACCAGCCCGGCCAACGCCCGCCTCAGCCTGACCGAGAAGCTGGAACCCTGGCGCAACGCCTTCGTCCGCGCCGGCCTTCCACGCGACTGACCGGCAGCACACCGGAGCGCCCGATCGGGGGGTTGATACCTCGCTTGTTATTGTATAACGTTCGCTTTGTCATCCGTTACGCTATAACAGTCCAATTTCGTTGATCGGCACTGCCCGGACCGGCAGACTGCCGCGCAACCAGGAGCCCGACATGCCCCTCACCCCGTTCTCACGCCCCGTCCTCGCCGCGCTGGCCAGCCTGACCCTCGCCGCCCCCGGAGCCGCCGCGGCGCAATGGACCACCAGTGACGACGAGTCCGCCTGGGGCATGGACGTCTCCCTGATCCTCGAGGGCATCTACTACAACGAGCTCTCGCACGGTAATGATTCGCCCGCCGGCTTCGACGACGGCCACGATCACGGCCATGGTAATGGCGACGACCACGGCCTCGACGACGGCTTCAATCTAGGCCATTCGGAGCTGGGCTTCCAGGCCCGTCTCGGCGACCTCCTGGACGCCACCGTGATCATCGAATTCGACGACCAGGACATCGAGGTCGACGAGGCCTACCTGACCACCCGCGCCCTGCCCGGCGGCCTCCAGCTCAAGGCGGGCAAGTTCCTGTCTGACATCGGCTACATCAACAACCGCCACCCGCACGAGTGGGACTTCGTGAACCGCCCGCTGGTCAACGAGTACCTGTTCGGCGACCACGGCCTGCTGGAAAAGGGCGTACAGGCGACCTGGCTCGCCCCCACCGCGACCTACACCCAGCTGGGTGTGGAGCTGCTGCAGGGCGAGACCAGCGGGATCGCCAACTACGAAGGCAGCCAGTCGTCGCTGAACGATCAGGACCGCATCCTGCGCGACCGCTCCGGTCCACGCCTGGTCACCGCCTTTGCCAAGATCGGGCCGGATCTCGGGCCGGACCACGCCGCACAATTCGGTGTCTCCGGCGGCTACGCCCGCAGCTACCAGGTCACCGACGAGCACTCCACTCGCTTCGAGGACTGGGATGGCAGCGCCTGGTTCGCCGGCCTGGATGCCGTCTACAAATACAGTGCCGGCCGCGCCTACGGCCATGGCGACTGGCGCCTGCAGGGCGAGTACTTCTACCGCGAGATCGATGTCGACCGCCGTGACGTGAACTTCGAAGCCGACGGCAACGGGCCGGTGGGCTTCGTACGCAACGAACAGTCATTCAAGAACCAGCAGGACGGCATCTACGTCCAGGGCGTCTACGGCTTTGCCCCGCGCTGGGAGGCCGGCCTGCGCGCCGAGGCCCTGGGTCTGAGCAACGACGTCGGCCGCGGCGACGGCGAGTCCTTCGGCACCTCCTATCGCCACACCGCCCAGGTGACCTTCCGCCCGGTGGAGCCCGTATTCCTGCGCGCCCAGCTGTCCCAGAACGACTTTGTCGATGACCACGGCGATCGCGATCGCGGCCTGGAGTTCCTGCTGCAGCTGAACGTGGCCCTCGGCGCCCACGGCGCCCACCGCTTCTAAGCATCGCTCGACCTCGCGAGGCCGGCGTGGACTGTTCCCGTCCCTGCCAGCCTCCGCCCATACCCCGATCTGAAAGGAGTCCCGCATGTCCTATCGCAAGACTCGCGTCCGCATGCCCCGCGCGCTCGCCGCCCTCGCCTCGTTGGTACTCCTGGGCCTGCTCCTGCTGCCGTCGCAGGCCGCCGCCGGACTGAACATCGTCGCCACCACCTCTACCCTGGGCGCCCTGGCCCGCGAGATTGGCGGCGACGAGACCGAGGTCCGCGTCCTCGCGCCGCCGGATCGGGACGCGCACGACCTGGACGCCCGTCCGAGCTTCATGGCGGCCCTGCGCCGCGCCGACATGCTGCTCGAGATCGGTGCCGGGCTCGAGGAAGGCTGGCTGCCGGCCGCCCAGCGCGGCGCCCGCAACCGCGCCATCAACTCCGGCCAGCCGGGCCACTTCCGTGCGGCGGACATGATCGAGCTGCGCCGCTCCATCACCATGGATGGACCGAACATGGGGCACGTCCACGAGGAAGGGAATCCGCACTTCAACACCGACCCGCTGCGCCTGGCAGACATCGCCCTGGCGCTGGCCGAACGCATGGGTGACCTGCGCCCGGACCATGCCGCCACGTTTATGGAACGCGCCGAGCGCACCGCCGAACGCCTGCGCGACCACGCCAAGGCCCTGGCCGCACAGGTCGCGCCGGACCAGCGCATCGTGGTCTACCACGAAGACCTCGACTACCTCGAGGAGTGGCTACCTGTCGACATCGTCGGTTATCTGGAGCCGGCCCCGGGCATCCCGCCCACCGCGCGCCACCTGCGCAGCCTGGTGAGCGACCTGGAAGGCACCGAAGGCACCGTCCTCTACGCGGCCTTCCAGCCAGCGCGTGGCGCGGAGTTCCTGGAACGCAACCTCGGGTGGACCAGTCACGCGGTGCCGCTGGATCCGCCCGCGGATTCCTCGCTGGACGGCTACCTGGAGTTGATGACCACCTGGGCCGAGACGCTGCCGCGCCAGTAATCGAGTCCCTTTCCAGAAATTGACCAGCCGCGACGGACCCGGAACGCAACGTTTCGGGTCCGTTATCATTTGCGATGGCCCGAATGCCCGACACTCACATGCCGACTGAAAGCTCGTCTCCGATCCTGCACACCCGCGCCGCGTATCTTGGGTTTGACCGGCCGGTGCTGGGCCCGCTGACCCTGGACGTACCGATCGGCTCGCGCTGGGCCCTGACCGGGCCCAACGGCATTGGAAAATCGCTTCTGCTGAAGGCCCTGACGGGACAGGCGCGGGTGCATCGCGGTCACCTGGAACTGGCCCCCCAAGCCCGGATCAGCCTGCTCGCGCAGGACCACCCACGCCGCCAGCCCTGGCCGCTGTCCGGACACGACTGGTTCCGGGCAATGGGCGCGCAACCCCCCGAGCAGGCACGCGTGCGCGCCCTGATGGACCGGCGGCTCGACCGCCTAAGCGGAGGGCAATGGCAACTGCTGCGCCTGGCCGCCGCCCTGGCCAGCCACGCCGTTCACCCGCCGGCGCAGCGTCTGGTGCTACTGGACGAGCCCGCCAATCATCTGGATGCCGAGGTGCGCCACGACGCGATCGAGCTGATCACCAGCCTGCCAGGCGGCACCACACTGCTGATGACCAGCCATGACGACGATTTCCTGGAGGCCGCCGGGGTCGAACGCCACCCACTGACGGAATACATCCATGCTGGGTGACCTGCTACTCATGCCCTTCGTGGCAGGCCTGCTGATCACCGGCGTGCTGGGTCTCGCCGGCGCCGGACTGTTTCTGCGCGGCTCGGTCTGGCAGGCACTCGCGCTCGGCCAATGGGCCGCCGTCGGCGGGGTCCTGGCCTCGGTGCTGCACTGGCCGGTCCTGCTCGTGGCCCTCGTCCTGGGTACCGGGATGATGGCCCTGCTACAGCGCAGCACGGACCGCGAGCGCCTGCCGCTGGGGGTCTTTCTGGCCGGCCTCGCGGCCGTGACCCTGCTCGCCGCCAACTTCTCCCAGGCCAGCCTGGCGGCGGCCGCCTGGGCCGAAGGCCAGCTGTACTTTGCCGGGCCGAACGAATTGTGGGCGGTGGCAGTGCTGGCGGTCGCCAGCATCCTGCTCGCGCCCGGACTGTACCGCGTATGGCGACATGCGCAGCTCGCTCCCGATGTCCCCGCCACACGCCTCCCGCCGACGTGGCAACGACTCACCGAGATCGGCTGGCTGGTCGCCGCGGTCGTGCTGGGCAGCATGGTCCTGGGCCTGCCCGCCGCCCTCGCGACCCTGCTGCTGCCCGCCTGGGGTGCGGCCTATCTCGCGCGCAATCTGCGCGGGCTGTTCCTGTGGACCCAGGCCATCGCCCTGGCGGGTTTCCTGATCGCCTGGAGCCTCAGTCTGCCTCTGAATCAGCCCTTTGCCCCCGTATTGGTACTGGTGAACGTAGCGCTCGCCAGCGGCGCCCGCCTCGCCGCGTCGGTATATGGCGAACGCAACCGCTGAACAAGGCGCCCCCCCGCTCAACCATGAACGCGGCGCCACCCATACGCTGCAGTTGCGCCGCAGGCGGGGCAGGTCAGAGGGCGGCCAGGGCACGCATATGCGCCACCACACTGCGCCCCAGGGCACTCAGGGCGTAGCCACCCTCCAGCATCGAGACCACGCGCCCATCGGCGTGACGCTCGGCCAGGGCCACCAGCTCACGGGTGATCCAGGCGTAGTCATCCTCGGCCAGCAACAGGCGCGAGAGTTCGTCCTCGCGATGGGCATCGAATCCGGCGGAGATCAGCACAAGTTCCGGGGCAAAGGCGTCCAGCGCATCGAACCAGGCCCCAGCCACCGCGTCGCGCCACTGCTCCCCCGACGATCCGCCGGGTACCGGGACATTCAGGCAGTTGTCGGCCAGCGGCGGGATGCCCGACCCGGGATAAGCCGGATGCTCGAAGGCGGAAGCGAACAGGATGGCGTCATCACCCGCCACCAGGGACTCGGTGCCGTCGCCATGGTGCACGTCGAAGTCGACGATGGCGATGCGCCCCACACCATGGCGCTCCTGTGCATGGCGGGCGGCAATCACCACGTTGTTGAACAGGCAGAACCCGGCCGCCCGGTCGGCACGGGCGTGGTGCCCCGGCGGCCGCACCGCGCAGAAGGCCCGCCGGTTCGCCGCCCCCATCACCCAGTCCACCGCGCCAATGCCCGCGCCGGCCGCCAGCAACGCGGCCTCGCGACTCCCCGGCGACAGGGCCGTGTCGCCATCCAGCATCACCCGCCCCCCTTCCGGGACGTGCTGCTGGATGGTGTCGATAAAGTCGCGTGTGTGAACCCGGCGCAGGTCCGCCCGCGTCGCCGGGAACGCCTCGCGATGCAGGACCCACGGATCCAGCCCGCTGGCCACCAGCTGGTCACGGATTGCGCTCAGCCGCTCCGGACATTCCGGGTGGCCGGGACCATTGTCGTGCTCAAGGCCGGCGTCCGGCGAGAAGAACGCTAGATTCATGCTATGAAGACACTGGGCACGTCATAACCGAGAGCATGCATGGGAACCCATATCCTGGACAAGCTGTTCAATCCGCGCGGTGTCGCCGTGTTCGGCGCATCCGAACGCGAGGGCAGCGTCGGCCGCACGGTGCTGGCCAACCTCCTGGCGGCCGGCTTCAAGCGCACCCTGCTCCCGGTAAATCCCAAATACACCGAGGTACAGGGCCTGCGCTGCGTGCCCGAGCTGAAACCCGGCGAGCACATGGTGGACCTGGCGCTGATCGCCACCCCGGCTCGGGCCGTCCCCGGCATCCTGCGCAACTGTGGCGAGGCGGGCCTGCGCGGCGCCGTCATCCTCTCGGCCGGCTTCGCCGAAGCCGGCCGAGAGGATGAACGTCTGCAACAGGAATGCGTCGAGATCGCGCAGCGTTACCGCATGCGCCTGATCGGCCCCAACTGCCTGGGCATCATGCGCCCGGGCATCGGGCTCAACGCGACCTTCAGCCACAACCAGGCGCTGCCCGGCAAGCTCGGGCTGATCTCCAGCTCCGGGGCGCTGATCACCGCCGTCCTGGACTGGGCGGAGCCCACCGGCATCGGGTTTTCCAGCGTGGCCTCGACCGGCGACGCCGCAGACGTCGACTTCGGCGAGCTGCTGGACTACCTCGCGGTGGACCCCGAGACCCAGGGCATCCTGCTGTACGTCGAGGGCATCCGCCACACGCGGCGCTTTCTGTCGGGCTTGCGCGCCGCCGCGCGCATGAAGCCCGTGGTAGTCCTCAAGTCCGCTCGCCATGCGGCCACCGCCCAGGCGGCCGCCACCCATACCGGGGCGATGATGGGCTCGGATGCGGTGTTCGACGCGGCCCTGCAGCGCGCCGGCGTGGTCCGGGTGGAGCGCGTGTCGCAGTGGTTTTCCGCAGCCCAGACACTGGCCAGCGGCGTGCGCCTGCGCGGCGAGGATCTCGCCATCCTCACCAACGGCGGCGGACCCGGCGTGATGGCCGTGGACCGGGCCGCCGACCTCGGCCTGAACCTGGCCACTCTGGCCGACGGCACGCTGGAGGCACTCAACGCCCTGCTGCCCGCCCACTGGTCGCATGGCAACCCGGTGGACATCCTCGGCGACGCTACCCCCGAACGCTATGGCGAAGCCCTGCGCATCGTGCTCGCGGACCCCGGGGTTCACATGGCGAGCGTCCTGCTCACCCCGCAGGCCATGACCGACCCCGACGCCTGTGCCGAGGCCGTGATCGAACAGGCCCGCAAAAGCCACAAGCCGGTGCTGGCCTGCTGGATGGGCGACCCGCTGGTGGCCCGCGCACGGAATCGCTTCGACGCGGAAGGGATCCCCCAGTTCCGCACGCCCGAAGGCGCGGTCGAGACCTTCGCCTGGCTGATCGAACACCGACGCAACCAGCGCATGCTGCTGCAGGTCCCCGGCCCCCGCAGCGATGACCAGCCCGCGGATATCGAGGGCGCGCGCCTGATCCTGCAACACGCACGCAGCCAGGGCCGCAGGGTCCTGAGCATGCGCGAGTCCCGGGCCGTGCTGGCCGCCTTCCACATCCCCTGCAGTCCCAGCATCCTCGCCCGCGACCCGGCCGACGCGATGCTGGCCGCCGAGACCCTGGGCTTCCCGGTCGCGCTCAAGATCAGTGCGCCCGACCTCACCCACAAGAGCGACTTTGGCGGTGTACGACTCAACCTGCGCAGCGTGCAGGCCGTGCGCCAGCAGGCCCAGGAGATGCTCGACCAGATCCACGAGCAATTCCCGGAGGTCGAGGTTGAAGGCGTGAGCGTGGAACGCATGGCCGAGGTCGGGCATGTTCGCGAACTGCTGGTGGGAATCTCGCGCGACCCGGTGTTCGGCCCGGTCATCGCCTTCGGCCTGGGCGGGACCGCGGTGGAGGTCATCGGCGACCAGGCCGTCGCCCTGCCGCCGCTGAACCCCTCGCTGGCCCGGCGCCTGATGGCGCAGACTCGCGCGGCGCGCACCCTTGGCACCTTTCGCGGCGCGCCCCCGGTGCGCGAGGGCGCGGTGGAACAGGTCCTGCTCCGGGTCTCGGAGATGGCCTGCGAGCTGCCTGAACTCGCCGCGCTGGATATCAACCCCCTGCAGGCCGGCGAGAACGGCGTGATGGCCGTGGACGCCCGCATCGAACTGGCCGATTCCGCGCACGACGGCCGTGACTACGCGCATATGGCCATCCACCCCTATCCCGGCCACATGGCCCGGAAGGTCACCACCCGCGACGGCCATGAACTCGAGCTCCGGCCGATCCGGCCCGAGGACGCTGCCATCGAGCAGGAATTCGTGCGCAGTCTGTCGGAGAAGTCCCGCTATCTCCGGTTCATGCGCTCGATGGACGAACTCACGCCCGAGATGCTCGTACGCTTCACCCAGATCGACTACGACCGCGAGATGGCCTTCATCGCGGTCGACCACCACACGGGCCGGGAGGTGCAAGTCGGCGTCGCCCGCTACACCACGGAACCCGACGGCGAGAGCGCGGAGTTCGCCGTGGTCATCAGTGACGCCTGGCAGGGCCGCGGCGTGGGCAGCCTCCTGATGGAGGCCGTCATCGACTCGGCCCGCAACGCCGGCCTGCGCGAACTGTTTGGCGAGGTGCTGCGCCACAACGGCGGCATGCTCGCGCTCGCCCAACGCCACGGCTTCCAGCGCGAGATCCTCGCCTCCGACGAGGAGATCATCCGCGTCAGCCGGCGCCTCCACTGAACACCGGGACGGTCGCCCGCAGCCGCCGCAAGCGACCCGGCGGGCATCCGGCGCCCCGGCGCGTAGCTTGCGGGTGCCCGGGCGAATGGGTAGCGTCCCCGGGCATGCATCGACCCCTGGCCCGCCCGTGAACCGCGCCGAGCGTATCTTTCACCTGCACCGATTGTTGCAGGGGCGGCGGCCGCCCTCGCTGGCGGACCTGATGGAGCGTCTCGAGGTCTCGCGCGCGACCGTCAAGCGCGACCTCGAATACATGCGCGACTTCATGCAGGCGCCCATCGAATACGATGCCCAGGCCAATGGCTACCGCTACGCGCAGGATGCCCCGGCGTTCGAGCTGCCGGGGCTGTGGTTCAACGAATCCGAGCTGCTGGCGCTGCTGACCATGGAACAACTCCTGGAGGACGTGCAGCCCGGGTTGCTAGCGCCCACGCTGGGGCCGCTGAAGGGCCGCATCCGCGAGCTGCTCGCCAGCGGCGGGCACCAGCCGGACACCGTGCGCCGCCGCATCCACATCCAGCCGCTGGCCCAGCGCGGCAGCCGCGGCGAAAGCTTTCAGGCCGTGGCCACTGCGACCCTGGACGAGCACCCCGTCGAGATCGAGTATCACGGCCGTGCCCGGGACGCCGCGAGTTGTCGCGTCGTGCACCCGCAGCGCCTTCTCTACTACCGCGACAACTGGTACCTGATCGCCTGGTGCGAGCAGGCCCGGGACCTGCGCACCTTCGCCCTGGAGCGCATCCGCTCGGTGCAGCCGGTGGAGTCTGCCTACCGCTCCATCGACGAGGCGACCCTGGATGCTCATACGGGGGACGCCTTTGGCATCTTCACCGGTCCCGCACAGGAATGGGCCGTGCTGCGCTTCACCCCGGAACATGCCCGCTGGGTCGCCGACGAGATCTGGCACCCGGAGCAGATCGGCGAATACGAGGGCGACGCGTATCGCCTCCGTATTCCCTACGCCGACCCGACCGAGCTGGTCCAGGAGATCCTGCGCCACGGCCCGGGCGTCGAGGTGCTGGCGCCCGTCGACCTGCGCCAGCGCGTGGCCAGCGACCTCGCGCGCGCCGCTCACCAGTACACCTAGGGAAACACGGATAAGAACCGATTTCGGGGGTGGCTCATCCTGTGAGCCACCCCCGGTGCTACAACGGACACCCAGGCCACACCGAGGAGTCCGAACATGTCGCACAACCGCCAGGCACGCCCCGTCCCGCCGCTCGCCGGCTACTACGCCGAGCGCGGCACCTACAACCGCACCGCCACCACCGAGGAACTGCTGGACCGCATCCCCCTGGCCGGTTTCCGCCACCACGAGGCGCCCCGGCTGTGGGAGATCCTCAAGCGCGGCCAGGCCCTGACCGTGGAACGCGAGCGCACCAACACCCACGACGGCCAGGCCGTCGCCGTGCGCTGGATGGACCACCACCTGGGCTATCTGCCTCGCGACCGCAACGGCCTGGCCGCCCAGCTACTGGACCAGGACCAGCCCCTGATCGCCCGCATCCTCGAGAAGCGCGATCACGCCGACCGCCACCACCGTCTCGAGCTCGGCCTCTACCGCGCGAAGTCGAGGCCCACCCCGGCCCACTAGACCCACGCACTCAAGGCGACGCGGATCAACCTTCGACCGGCACCGATCAACCGACCCAGATGGTCTTGGCGTTGACGAATTCGTGGATGCCGAGCTCGGAGAGTTCGCGGCCGTAGCCGGAGTCCTTCACGCCGCCGAAGGGCAGGCGCGGGTCGCTCTTGACGATGCCGTTGACGAAGGCGCAACCGCATTCCAGGCGCCGGGCCAGGGCCTCGCCGCGCACCGGATCGCCAGTCCAGACGCTGCCGCCCAGGCCGAAGCGCGAGCGGTTGGCAAGTTCGATGGCGTGGTCTGCGTCGCGCGCCCGGGTGACCGCCGCGACCGGGCCGAAGGTCTCCTCGTCGAAGGCCGCCATGCCGGGTTCCACGGCATCCAGTAGCGTGGGCGGGTAGAAGTAACCGGCCCCGTCGCGGGGCTCGCCACCCGCCACCAGGCGGGCGCCGGCCGCCACGCTGCGGGTCACCTGGTCGTGCAACTCGCTACGCAGGTCATCGCGCGCCAGCGGCCCGATGTTCGTTCCCTCGTCCATCGGATCCCCGATGACCAGGGCCTCGATGGCCGCCTGGAAGCGTTCGACGAAGGCATCCGCGATGGCCTCCTCGACGATGAAGCGCTTGGCGGCGATGCAGGTCTCGCCGTTGTTCTGGAAGCGCCCGCGTACCGCCTGCTCCACGGTGTGGTCGAGATCGGCATCCGCCAGCACGACGAAGGCATCCGAGCCGCCCAGTTCCAGCACCGAGGACTTCAGGGCCTTGCCGGCCGCAGCCCCCACCGCGCGGCCGGCGCCTTCGGAGCCGGTCAGGCTGACGCCCTGCACGCGACGGTCAGAGATGATGCCCTCCACCGCATCGGAGCCAACCGGCAGGTTGCGGAACACGCCCTCGGGAAAACCGGCCGCTGTGAACACCTGCTCCAGGTGCGCGGCGCAACCGGGGACGTTGGAGGCGTGCTTCAGCAGCACGGTATTGCCGGCCAGCGTGGCCGGGATCGCCTGGCGAAAGGCCTGCCAGTAGGGAAAGTTCCAGGGCATCACCAGCAGCACGGTCCCCAGCGGCTGCCAGGCGATGAACGACCGGCTCGCATCCGAGGCGACCATGGTGTCCTGCAGGAAGTCCGGGCCATGCTCGGCGTAGTACTCGCAGGCGTTGGCACACTTGTCGACCTCGGCGCGCGCCTCGACCAGCCGCTTGCCCATCTCGCGGGTGGCCGTAGTCGCCAGGGTCTCGCGCGCGTCGCGCAGCACCCCGGCCAGGTCGTGCAGGCAGGCGGCGCGCTCCGCCACCGGGCGTGCCGCCCAGTCCGGTGCGGCACTGGCCGCGCGTGCCAGGGCGGCCTCCAGCCCGTCCCGATCCATGCGGGGGTAACGCGCGAGCATCTCGCCGGTCGCAGGGTTGATCGCGGTCAGTTCGGTCATGTCGGCGCCTCGGATTGGTGACCCGGAAACAGGCCATGGGAAACACAGGTCAACTATTTGCTAGTTTGAACAATGCGGGTCACCCGAGTATAAGACGATCCGCATTCGCTTTCGGAAGGACCTTGCCCCATGTCGATCGATTCGATTCGCAATGTCTGCCTGCTCGGCGGCACGGGCTTTGTCGGCCACCACATCATCCGCCGACTGATTGACCGCGGCCTGAAGGTCCGCGTGTTGTCGCGCCGTCCGCACCGCCATCGCGACCTCCTGGTCAACCCCGAGGTCGACCTGGTCGAGGGCAGCGCCCATGATCCCGCCACCCTGGAACGCCTGTTCGCGGGCCAGGACGCGGTGATCAACCTGGTCGGCATCCTCAACGAACGTGGCCACAGTGGCGCCGGCTTCCACGCCGCCCACACCGAGCTGACCGAGAAGGCCCTGGCCGCCGCCGAGTCGCAGGGCGTGCGCCGCTTCCTGCAGATGAGCGCGCTGAAGGCGGACATGGACGACGCCCCCAGCCACTACCTGCGCAGCAAGGGTGCGGCCGAGCAGGCCGTGTTCGCCAGCGAATCCCTGGCGGTCACCGTCTTCCGTCCCTCCGTCATCTTCGGGCCGGAAGACTCCTTCCTGAACCGCTTCGTGACGCTGCTGAAATTCTCGCCCGTGATGCCGCTGGCGCGTGCCCGGGCGCGCTTCGCCCCGGTGTTCGTGGGCGATGTGGCCGAGCACTTCGTCGAGGCCCTGGAAGACCAGGATACCTTCGGCCAGGGCTTCGAGCTGTGCGGCCCGAAGACCTACACCCTGGGCGACCTGGTGCGGTATGTGGGCCGGGTCTCCGGCCACCGGCGCCCGGTAATCGGCCTGCCCGACTGGGCCGGCAAGCTGCAGGCCAGCGTGCTCGAGTTCGTGCCCGGCAAGCCGTTGTCGCGCGACAACTTCGCCTCGCTGACCATCGACTCGGTCTGCGACGGCGAACAGCAGCTGCCCTGCCCGACCCGCCTGGAATCCATTGCCCCCAGCTATCTGGGCGGTGGGGGCGCCGGGCGCGAGGCCCGCATGCAGCACCTGCGCACGCTCAATCGCGGGGCCAGCCGCGGCTGATCGAAGGGTGAACCGGTAACCGCCATGCAGACCTACCTCGTCGGCGGTGCGGTTCGCGACCGCCTGCTAGGGCGCCCGTTCACCGAGCGCGACTACGTCGTCGTCGGCAGCTCGCCGGAGGCGATGGAGTCCAATGGCTTTCGGCCGGTCGGGCGCGACTTCCCGGTCTTCCTGCATCCCGAAACCCACGAGGAATACGCGCTGGCGCGCACCGAGCGCAAGACCTCACGCGGCTATCACGGCTTCCAATTCAACGCCTCGCCCGAGGTCACGCTGGAGGACGACCTCGAACGCCGCGATCTCACCATCAACGCGATGGCCGAGGATGCCGACGGCCGCTTGATCGACCCCTACAATGGCCAGGCCGACCTGGAGGCGCGCCGACTACGGCATGTCTCCCCCGCCTTCGCCGAGGACCCGGTGCGCCTGCTGCGCGTGGCGCGGTTTGCCGCCCAGCTCGCGCCATGGGGCTTCGAGGTCGCGCCCGACACGCTGACGCTGATGCGCGAGCTCGTCACCTCCGGCGAGGTCGACGCCCTGGTCCCCGAACGCGTCTGGGCGGAATGCGAGAAGGCCCTGAAGAGTCCGGCCCCACGGCGTTTTCTGGAGGTGCTGCGCGAGGCCGGGGCACTCGCCGTCCTGTTCCCAGAAATCGAGCGGCTGTTCGGCGTGCCGCAGCCGGAGCGCTACCACCCGGAGATCGACACCGGCGTGCATACCCTGATGGTGCTGGACCAGGCGACCCGGCTTTCCGATGCACCGGAGGTCCGTTTCGCCGCGCTGGTGCACGACCTCGGCAAGGGCACCACTGCCCCGGAGATCCTGCCCAGCCATCACGGGCACGAGGAACGCGGGGTGGACCTGATCCGCGCCCTGACCGAACGCCTGCGCATACCCAACCGCTACCGCGACCTGGCGGTGCGCGTGGCGCGCTACCACGGGCTGGTGCATCGCGTATTCGAGCTGCGCCCGAAGACCGTGATGAAGCTGGTCGACGGCCTGGACGTCCTGCGCCGCCCGGAGAACGTGGAGCCCTTCCTGCTGGCGGTGGAGGCGGACTTCCGCGGCCGCACCGGCTGGGAAGACAAGCCCTATCCACAGGCCGACGCGGTGCGCCGCGCAGTGGCGGCCGCGCAAGGCGTGCAGCCGGCGGCCCTGATGGCCGAGGGACACAAAGGCAAGGCACTGGGCGAGGCCCTGCAGCGCGAGCGCGTTCGCGCCATTGCCGCCGCCCTCGACGAACACCCCGACGCATAGGAGCCTGCTCGCAGGCGAATGCCCTGCCATTGTCGGACGCGGGCAGGGCATTCGCCTGCGAGCAGGCTCCTTGTGTCTTGCGGTTCACGGATCGCTACCATGAACCGCATTGGGCTCGGGGTAACCCGTCAGGCTCCTGAGGTCACGAACCTGTTCTGTAGATT
>NZ_MVAR01000041.1 GCF_001999325.1 Thioalkalivibrio versutus | reverse complement strand
TGAGCTGGTCTAATTTCCGTGGACACCTCGTTAGGTGGGACGATATCCCCTGGACGAGGAGAACAACCATGGCACGCAAGCGCCGAAGTTTTTCAAGCGAATACAAGGAGCGCGTGGCCCGGATGGTGGTCGATGACGGCCTGGAGGTCTCGGTCGTATGCCGGGATCAGGATCTAGGCGAGACGGCCGTTCGCCGCTGGGTCGATCAACTCAAGGCGGAGCGCACGGGGCAACCGGGCGAGGGTCGGCCGCTGACGGCGGAACAGCAGCGGATCCGCCAGCTCGAGGAGGAGAACCGGCGGTTGAAGGAGGACAAGGAGCTGCTAAAAAAAGCGTCGGCCTTCTTCGCCCGGGAACTGAAGTGATGCATCGCTGCATCACGCGGTTGAGCGGAGAAGGCCCTGTCCATCGTCTTTGTCGGCTGCTGGGAGTGAGCCGGGCCGGCTATTACGCGGCGCGGGCGCGGGCCGGACGTCCAAGCGTGCCCTGCGCCGCTGGCGCTCACCTCGAGCGCGTGTTCACGGCTTCCGGGCGGACCTACGGCAGCCGGCGTCTGGCAAAAGCCTTACAGGCGGATGGCACCGCCGTGGGCCGTTACCGGGTGCGGACGCTGATGCGCGAGCGCGGCCTGCGGCCCGTCTGGCGGCGACGCTTCGTGACCACCACGCAACGCGACGACAGGGCCCCTGTCGCCGAAAACCATCTCAACCGCGAGTTCACCCCGGCCGGACCGAACCAGGCGTGGGCGTCCGACATCACCTATATCCCAACCGCCACCGGCTGGAGCTACCTGGCGGTCATCCTCGACCTGTACTCGCGCAAGGTCATCGGTTGGGCCCTCGATCGGCAGATGCCGGCGAGCCTGACCTGCGAGGCCCTGCGCATGGCGCTGGAGCAGCGCCAACCGGAGCCGGGACTGCTGCTGCACTCCGACCAGGGCTGCCAATACACCAGCGCCGCCTGGCGGCGGCTGCTGGTCCGGCACCAGATCCAGGCGAGCATGAGTCGCCGGGGTAACTGCTGGGACAATGCCGTCGTCGAGCGCTTCTTCCTGAGCCTCAAGACGGAACGCGTCTGGCAGCGCCGCTACGCGAACCACGGCGAGGCGCGGCGGGATGTCGCGGACTACATCGCTCGGTTCTACAACACCGTTCGCATCCACTCGACGCTGGGCTACCTGCCTCCCAGCGTCTACGAGCAACCAACGGCAGCCAATCCACCTAACGCGGTGTCCGAAATCACTTGACCACCACA
>NZ_MVAR01000040.1 GCF_001999325.1 Thioalkalivibrio versutus | reverse complement strand
CCGCCTTGGCGGCGAAGCCCCCGCCAGAGCCGGCCGCGAGCCCTGGGCCAGCCCACATACCAACGACCCGTGCGGCACACCATCCCAGTCATCCCGGCCGCAGCGAAGCGAAGAGCCGGGATCTCCACCGGTGGGATTGCCTGGACGCGGGAGATCCCGGATAACCGCTCCGCGGTTTCCGGGATGGCGGAGGAGCGGGCCCGCCCGCAAACAACCCATCAATCAACACACACCAACACAAAGAACAGAATGAAAGTCCTCATAACCGGCTCGGCCGGCTTCTTCGGCAGCGCCCCGTGCCTGCGCCTGCTGGGGCGCGACGACGAGGTGATCGGCGTCGCCGAGCTGACGCGCATCATCGGCGATTTCATGGAGAACGCATGAGCAAGGACGCACCACCCAGCGCCATCCCGGTCAAGGCGGTCGTCCTCGCCGGCGGCAGCGGTACCCGTCTGTGGCCGCTCTCGCGGCTCCAACTGCCCAAGCAGTTCCTCAAGCTGGAAGGGGAGCGCACCCTGCTGGAAGAGACCATCCAGCGGCTGCACCCCCTCATCGGTGCTGACGACACCCTGGTCGTCACCGGCGCCGAGCACGCCACCGGCGAGGCGTACACCGCCCTGCAACCCTACGCCACCCTGCTGGAGCCGGTAGGCCGCAACACCGCCCCCGCCATCGCCCTGGCCGCCGCCTGGTTGCAACAGCAGGAGCGCGCCGCGGGCCGCGAGACGGACCCGGTGATGGTCGTGCTCCCGGCCGACCACGTCATTCGCCAGCCCGAGGCCTTCAGGGCCGCCCTGAGCCAGGCGGTGACCGCCGCCGAGGCGGGCCACCTGGTCACCTTCGGGATCACGCCGGACCGACCCGACACCGGCTTTGGCTACATCAAGGCCGCCGGCGACGAGGCCCCCCTGACAGTGGAACGCTTCACCGAGAAGCCGGACGCGGCCACGGCGGAACAGTTCCTGGCCGCGGGCGGCTACTACTGGAATGCCGGGATCTTCGTCTGGCGCACCAGCGTGATCCTCGACGAGGTGCGCCACCACCTCCCGGATGTCGCCGCCGTGCTGGACCGGATCATCGCCGAATGGGGCGACGCGGCCCCGGACCAGGCGGTCGTGGAGCGGCACTTCCCGGACATGCCCGACATCAGCATCGACTACGGCGTGCTGGAGAAGAGCCGCAACGTCGCCCTGGTGCCGTGCGACATCGGCTGGTCCGATGTCGGCAGCTGGGACGCAGTGCACGAGATCGCCCACCACGACGCCAACGGCAACGCCCTCCAGGGCGAAACCATCGCCATCGACTGCCACAACAGCCTCATCCACGGCAATCAGCGGCTCGTGGCCGCCGTCGGCGTGCGCGACCTCTGCGTGGTGGAGACCGCCGACGCCGTGCTGATCGCCCCCCGGGGCCAGACCCAGCGCGTGCGTGAGGTGGTCGAGACCCTAAAGGGGCGCAACGGCACCGAGCACATCCTCCACCGCACCGTGCAACGCCCCTGGGGCAGCTACACCGTGCTGGAGGAGCACGACGGCTACAAGATGAAGCGGATCACCGTGCATCCCGGCGCCAGCCTGAGCCTGCAGCGCCACCAGCACCGTTCCGAACACTGGATCGTGGTCGCCGGCACCGCCACCGTGGTACGCGGGGACGAAGAACTGACGGTGAGCAAGAACGAGAGCACCTACATCCCCATCGGCTTCAAGCATCGGCTGGAAAACCGCGGCCGCATTCCGCTCCAGCTTATCGAGGTGCAGGTAGGGGAATACCTGGAAGAGGACGACATCGAGCGCTTTGAAGATAACTATGGGCGCTGACCTCCGATGAGACTCATCCCGCAATTCGTCTACAAGCGAATTGAGCATCGGCCGAACCTGGTCAAGATCGTCGACAACGTCGGCTGGCTCTTCTTCGACAAGTTCCTGCGGATGGGCGTCGGACTGTTCGTGGGTGTGTGGATTGCACGCTACCTCGGTCCCGAACAGTTCGGTTTACTGAACTTCGCCCTGGCCTTTGCCGGGCTGTTTGGGGCTGTCGCGACGCTTGGCTTACGCGGCATTGTGGTCCGAGACATCGTGCGTGACCCTGATAGCGCCCGCCTGACGCTAGGCACAGCCGCACTACTCCAGCTCCTCGGCGGGCTGTTCAGCTTCCTCCTGATTCTTGGTGCCATTGCCTACCTCAGGCCGGATGATCCCTTTGCCCGCAGTATCGTTGCCATTCTGGGCGCGATGATGCTGTTCAAAGTGGGTGAGGTGGCCGAGTACTGGTTCGAATCGCAAGTTCAGTCCAAGTACACGGTATGGGTGAAGAACAGCGTGTTCCTGGTGTTTGCGGGGATCAAGGTTGTACTGATCCTGCAGCAGGCTCCACTAGCCGCCTTCGTCTGGGCCATGCTAGCCGAAGCTGCCATAGCAGCCGTTATCCTGCTTATCGTGATGGGCTTGCGTGGGCCGAGTTTGGCAAGGCTGCAAGCCAGCTTCCAACGCGGAAAATCGTTGTTACAGGATAGTTGGCCGCTGATCCTCTCGGCTGTTGCGGTCACCGTCTACATGAAGATCGATCAGATCATGCTGGGGCAGATGGTCAATGACGAGGCCGTTGGGATCTATAGCGCGGCCGTGAAGATTAGTGAAGTCTGGTATTTCATCCCTGTAGCCATAGTTGCATCTGTCTTCCCAAGCCTTCTTGAAACAAAAAAAACAAGCGAGAGTATGTATTATGCGCGAGTGCAAAAGCTATATGACTTGATGACATTTATCGCGCTATGTGTCGCATTACCGATGACAGTCCTGTCGAAGCCAATGATAGAATTATTATATGGAATGGAGTACGTCGCATCTGGGGCGGTGCTGGCGATACACGTATGGGGCGGATTATTTGTCGCTATGGGTGCTGCGCGAGGGAAGTGGTTGATTGCAGAGGGTCTTCAATACATGACCTACTGGTACGTTGGTATGGGGATGGTGGTGAATATTGTAGGAAATTATTTGCTTATACCATCTTATGGGGTGATAGGGGCTGCGTTAGTGACGCTGTTTTCCCAAGCGGTGGTAGCAATAGCGGCGCCCGCTCTATATTCAAAAACAAGAATATCAACTAAGATGCTATTGATGAGTCTGCATCCGTGGAAGTGGTATCAACTGGTAAAGAATGGGATATAGTGGTGACATGTCAGTCGTGAAAAAAAGGGGCACTATCAAGCTGGCGGGTGACTGGGCTCCTGGTGAAAAAAAAGTAATGCAGTTGCCATTCTCGGGAAAGTTGATTATTAATCTGGAAGGGCCCGTAATAAAAAATGACAACTTGAAAGGTTGTGCTTTAAATAAAGCCGGTCCCTTGCTCAGTAATAAAGCGCTACCGAGATCTAGGGAGGGTGGGGTTCTTGTTTTGTCTAACAATCACTTTTTTGATTATGGAGAGGCGGGTCGCCAAGAAACGTGTGAGGCAATTCAGCAGTCTGAGTGGGAGTCAGTAGGAGCGGGCTCATCACAGCGTGATGCACAGCAGCCACTTCGTTACGAATGTGACGGGTTTGTGCTTGGCATAATAAGTTATTGTGAGAGACAGTTCGGTGTTTCAAAAGGCTCTCAACCGGGAGTTGCAGGGTATGACCCGTCTATTTTTTATAAGCTAAGAAAAATAAAAGAAGAATGTGACCTGGTGATTGTGTCAGTGCATGCTGCGGCTGAGCTCGTTCCATGGCCTTCGCCTGAAAGACAAGATGCTTGGCGCGCTCTTATCGATGCCGGTGCGGATATTGTACACGGGCATCACGCCCACGTTCCGCAAGGATGGGAAGAATATAACGGCGGTTGGATTTTCTATGGTTTGGGAAATTTCTGCGTCGATCCGAATAAATGGAGATGGCACCCAAACGGTCTGTGGTCTCTGGCACCTGAAATAGCTTTTGAAGATAACCAGATGATAGTAGATGTTAAAACTGTGGTGATTGACGAAATTGATGGCGGTATTTCGCTGCGTGACGCAAGTGAAAGCGAAGCTGATGAACATGGGAAATACCTGCATGACTGCACCTATCCTTTGCGCGATCGAGAATTGTTAGAAGGAATATGGCAGGAAGCATCCTTGCGACTGTACCACTCCTATTACGCGGGTTGGCTGGATTTCGATGTTCCCTTGCACAAGCAGCTATTGCGCGCATCGAAAAGAAAAGCCTCCCAGCTCAAGAATCGTTTTTTCAGAAAGTATGATCTGAATGCCTGTGAGAGACGAGGTAAGAAAAAGAATCTTCTTCGCTACCATCTTTTTGCTTGCGATAGCCACAATCAAGCGATCTCGACTGCTTTGGGGGTGTTGGGGGGCGAGATAAAAGACCTTCGTACATCAGAAGCCTTGAATCTAATTGATAAGTGGATGATAACCAGATGATGGGGCGTCAGGTGTCAGGATCTTACGGTGGCTCTTATGTTTTGCATCAGTCTGACTGGCTAGCATCTCAGCCGTTTTTTTTTAGTAGTGAGTCTTCTGTTGCAAGCACTAACTTCAATGAGGTCGTTTCAGCATTAAGCGACGTGTCGTTTAATGCTGAAGGGAGCTACAACTACCTAGACTACGGATATAGTGTTTTCGGGCAAACACCAATTGACGGGGTCAGGTTCTTGCCACCCGCTTCACGGGCTGTAATGAAGCCTAATGGCGTACTACATGTAGAGGATGTCGCCGATCCATTGGAGCAATGGTGGGAGTACAAGCTTAGCGAAAGTGATATTGTCGATTTGATCAAGGAGAGAGTCCAATCATGGGAAAAGTCTCTGCCGACGGACCAAGAGATAGTTTTGCCGCTCAGTGGTGGTTTTGATTCTCGTCTATTGCTTTGGTGCCTGAGCAATACTAGTCGATTGCGGAGTTATACCTATGGTATATCACAGAAACAAAACGACTCAACTGAGGTTGTCCACGCTCGCGCACTGGCCAATCGATTTGACGTGCGGTGGGAAATGGTCAGCTTGGGCGAGTTCCACAAGTATTTTGATGAATGGGATGCTCTTTTCGGGGCTTCTACTCACGCGCATGGTATGTACCACTATGAGTTCTACACGAAAATTCGAGAGCGACTGAACGGAAGATATGCTTTTTTGAGTGGAATTATTGGAGACGCTTGGGCCGGAAGTGTAGCTAAGCAGACACTGGAAACACCAGGTGATTTGCTTAAGCTGGGATTAACTCATGGCTTACGAGCGGATCCGGAACGGTTGCGGTTGAGTGTTCCACATGATCTGCGGGAAAGCTTCTGGTATGAGAACAAAGAGAAACTCGGAGACTATCGCTACCAGGTGGTTACAACCATACGCATGAAAATCATGCTTATCTCATACTTGATGCGCGTGCCGAGAGAATTCGGATTTGAGCCTTGGAGTCCATACCTCGACATCGATGTCGCAATGGCTATGCTCAATCTACCGCCCGAAAGACGTCGGAATCGCCAGTGGCAGCGTGATTTCTTTTCCAAGGTTGGCCTCGATCTCGAGAGTCAGGGGCTGAAAAGTAATCGGAGTAATAGCCTGAACCTCTTGGCACTTAAGAAGGTCCCCGTCAAACCTTTGGATAGAGATATGCTTTCTACGGTGATCGATCGAGACTACATCGACTGGATCAACAAGACAGTAAAAGCTACAACGCTGGATCAGTTACGATCGCGAGTGCTTCGTGTTCCCAAGGTCGGTGGTGCCCTAAGGAGGTTTGGTGTTCGCGACAAGACGCTGGAAGCGTATCATGCCTATCTATGCCTTCGGCCACTTGAAAACGTGATCACCAAATATCCGAGCGCTTCGTTATGACAGACTCGCCCGTCGCCTACATTGCCTTCAACCGACCACAACACACCGAGAAGACCTTTGCGGTACTGCGTGAGCAGCGACCGTCGCAACTCTTCATCATTGCCGATGGTCCGCGTCCCGGGCACCCAACCGACGCAGAGCGCTGTGCGGCGGTGCGTGAAATCGTCGAGCAGGTCGACTGGCCGTGCGAGGTGCACCGTCATTATGCCGATTCGAACATGGGGCTGAAACAGCGTGTGAGCAGTGGCCTTGACTGGGTGTTCAGCCAGGTGGAGCGAGCCATCGTTCTCGAGGACGATTGTGTCGCGCATCCCGACTTCTTCCGGTTCTGCGATGCTCTGCTCGACAAGTATGCCGACGATGACCGCGTCTCGGTTATAACTGGAAACAATTTTCAAAATGGTCATTGGCGTGGGGATGGGTCGTATTACTTTTCCAAGTACAACCACTGCTGGGGCTGGGCCACATGGCGCCGTGAGTGGCTCAAATATGAAGGAAGCATACCCTTTTGGGATAAATGGAAGGTCTCTGAAGACTGGGCCCAAAAGACGCCAGATCGTGTCGAGCGCCGTTACTGGGGGCGCATTTTCGATGGCGTCAGGGCCGGAAAGTTTGATTCGTGGGCATACCCTTGGACAGCGAGCTTGTGGTATCGCGGTGGTTTGACGGCTACACCTAATGTAAACCTTGTCAGTAATATCGGGTTTGGCAAGGAGTCTACACATACCGGATCGAGGTCTAGTCCTGTTGCGGAGTTACCGACTAGTGAAATCGGCACTTTGTCACACCCCTCCGAGGTGGGCCAAGATTTAGTGGCGGACCAGCATGTGTTCGAATTCAATTTTGGTGGTCGGAATCAACGATTTCCAAAAAACTTGATTATTATCCCGCGTCGACTGGCTAGATGGTGTTTTCTTCGCCTTAAGTTGTCGTAGCTCAATAGTTCGAGGTGTTCATGAGATCTTTGTTAAGTAACGATAATAATACGAGTCTTATTTCTGTTTTGTCGCCTGCCGAAATCTCTGAAAAATGGAGTGCCTCATTGGGGGTGGATGTGGGTGATGATTTCAGAGCGTTGGAGAAGATCGAGTATTGGCAATGTGATACTACCGGGCTTCATTGGTATAGTCCGGAGGGTGCGGCAGGCGACGAGCATCTCTATGCTCAGCTTCAGAAGTTCGAATGGTACTATGATTCCGATAAATGGGAGTTTGACGCGGCCCTTTCGTTAATTCCCCGAGAGTCACGTATTCTCGAGGTGGGTGTGGGAGTCGGTCATTTCATGGGTAAGGCTAAACGCAATGGGCACCATGTCTCCGGCGTCGAACTTAACACGAAAGCAGCAGAGTACGTGCGTGAGCAGGGGTTTGAGGTGTTTGAGCGCGACTTGAATGAACTGGGCTCTCACAATAGTGAGCCTTTTGATGTTGTTTGCTCCTTTCAGGTGCTTGAGCATGTATCTGATCCACGATCTTTTATAGAAGGGATGATTGGAGTTCTTAAACCAGGTGGCAAGATTATTCTTTCTGTGCCAAATGCTGCAGTCATGCGTCGGATTGATCCTGAGAATGAGGATCTTCTTAACAAGCCGCCCCATCATGTTACTCATTGGGATGAAGATGTCTTTCGTT
This sequence comes from Thioalkalivibrio versutus, assembly GCF_001999325.1. Taxonomy (GTDB): domain Bacteria; phylum Pseudomonadota; class Gammaproteobacteria; order Ectothiorhodospirales; family Ectothiorhodospiraceae; genus Thioalkalivibrio; species Thioalkalivibrio versutus. The sequence continues at coordinate 15,650 of NZ_MVAR01000040.1, read as the reverse complement.
CGCTGGAAGGAATTTTTCCTTTGAAAGTGCGTTCGGTACACCGTGAACCGTTGGCACGCTATCATGTAAAATGGTTCGTCAGCTCTTATTTTCGCAAGCTTTTGCCTTTTGGCGGCAAACGACTTCGACGGTACATGGTGAATCGCTACACCACTTTCCCTTTTCAATGGATATTGTATGCCGGTTTGAGGAAGTGGATTCCAGGTCATACCATCCTTGTTGAGTTAGAAATGTCTCGTTGAGATGCGAACTATAATACTCAATCACTCGGACCTGACGGGTGGCGCGGCCCGGGCGGCGTACCGAATCCACAAGAATCTGCGACTACAGGGCGTTGATTCTCGAATGGCGGTTAATAAGGCCGTCGCCGGTGATTGGTCGGTTGATGGACCTGAAAGCGTCAGGGCGAAGGTGCTGGCAATGCTCAGGGGCCCTATCGGTAACCTTTCCAGGCGCACACTCCAGACAGAGAACCCTATTGTCCATTCCCCGGCAATTTTGCCGTCCAGCTGGCGCCGACGCCTCAACACCAGCGATGCAGACGTGATCCATATGCACTGGGTCGCCGGTGAAATGCTCTCAATCAAGGACATCGGCCACATCCGCAAGCCAGTGGTCTGGACTCTGCACGACATGTGGGCCTTCTGTGGCGCCGAGCATTACACCGAAGATCACCGCTGGCGCGACGGCTATCACCGGCACAATCGGCCGGCCCATGAATCCGGTTTCGACCTCAACCGCTGGACCTGGAAGCGCAAGCGCAAGCATTGGCAACGACCCATGCACATTGTCACGCCCAGTCGCTGGCTTGCGGACTGCGCCCGTGAGAGCCAGCTGATGCAAGACTGGCCGGTCTCCGTGGTTCCCAACGTGATCAATACCGACGTGTGGCGCCCGGTTGATCAGCGGATGGCTCGTGACTTGCTTGGGCTCCCGCAGGATGTGCCCCTGCTACTTTTCGGTGCCATGGGTGGTAGTCGTGACCCACGCAAGGGTTTTGATCTGCTTCTGGAAGCCTTGTCTCATCTGCGAGGTGAGGTCGAAGGACTCGAGCTGGTTGTCTTTGGTCAACTGTCACCCCGTGAACCGCCCGATCTGGGTTTCCCGATCCACTACACGGGCCATCTGCATGATGATGTGAGCCTGCGGGTTCTCTACAGTGCGGCGGATCTCCTCGCTATCCCTTCACGCCAGGACAACCTCCCGAACACTGGTGTCGAGTCGCTGGCGTGCGGGACACCTGTTATCGCTTTCGATACTTGTGGGCTCCCGGATATTGTCAGTCACCGTGAGAACGGCTATTTGGCCAAGGCCTTCGATGCGGCCGATTTTGCCGAGGGGGTACGCTGGGTGATGCAGCACAAGCCCGCTGATACGTTGCGCCTGGCGGCTCGCCAGAGCGCCGTGGATTGCTTTTCCCCCGGCGTGGTGGTGCCGCAATATCTGGAAGTGTATCGGCAGGCGATCGAGATGCAGGGCTCATGAATACTGGGGTGGTCCTGGTGGTCGGAGGGGCTGGCTACATCGGCTCCCACATGGTCAAGTACCTGCGGGAGGCGGGGCGCGAGGTGGTCGTGCTGGACAACCTGTCATCGGGCTACCGGGATGCGGTGGCCGGGGTGCCCCTGGTCGAGGGCGACATGGGAGACCGCGCCGTGCTGGATGTGCTCTTCCAACGCTACGCCGTGGACGCCGTCATGCACTTCGCGGGCTATATCGAAGTCGGTGAATCGGTTCGCGACCCCGGCAAGTACTACCGCAACAATGTCTCCCATACCTTGGAGCTGCTGGACGCGATGGTCCGCCACGGTGTCGACAAGCTGATCTTCTCGTCGACAGCGGCCGTTTACGGCGAGCCGTGCTACAAACCGATCGATGAGTCGCATCCGCGGGAGCCGATCAATCCTTACGGGCGCAGCAAACAGATGGTGGAGGCGATTCTGGCCGACTACGAGCGCGCCCATGGGTTGCGCTCGGTGAGCTTGCGTTACTTCAATGCCGCCGGTGCCGACCCGGAAGGTGAGCTGGCCGAGCGCCACGACCCGGAGACCCATCTGATACCCATCATCCTGGAGGCAGCGGCTGGAAAACGACCGCATATCGCTGTTTACGGCCGTGATTACCCTACGGCGGATGGGACTTGTGTGCGGGATTACGTCCACGTACAGGATCTTTGCCGGGCACACTTGCTGGCCCTCGAACATCTGCGGCAGGGCGCTGCAAGCGCGGCATTCAACCTGGGCAATGGCGGCGGGTTCTCGGTGCAGCAGGTTATCGACGTGGCACGAGAAGTGACGGGCCAGCCCATTGCCGTGGTGGACGAAGCGCGACGGGAAGGCGATCCGGCCGTGCTGGTGGCAGATGCCACGGCGGCACGGGAGGTTCTGGGTTGGCAGCCCGTGCATGATCGGCTGGAGCCGATCATCGAGCATGCCTGGAAGGCCGGGCAGGAAATATTGTATCAAGATTTTGAATAGGGATTGTTTGCCGGGTTGACGGCGTTAATATTGAATAATGATTTAATGGAGTTTTTCTGATGGCAGAAAAAAAGTTAATCTTGGGTGCGGTCCGGTATTTGTCGACTCGCCAGATTGGGTTAATTTGGATTTTTCAGCGCCATCTCCAGCTGTGCGAAACGCTAACTTGTTGGATCGGTTGCCTATGCAAGACCAGTCGGCAGATGTGTTGTACTCATCCCACTTCTTGGAGCACGTGCCGCGAACCTCTGTACCAAGCGTTCTTGAAGAGTGTTTCCGAATTCTAAATTCGGGCGGAAAAATAAGGTTGGTTCTGCCTGATCTTGAAAATATGGCGCGAGAGTATTTAAATAGACGTGACTCAGGTGATGAAGGCAAAGCGGACTTCGTGGTTATGGAGTTGATTGATCAATGTGTCCGTCGAGAATCTGGAGGTGAGTTAGGTCGCTTTTATCAGGCTCTTCGCGTCAGCCCGGATGGTGGTTCTTCTGAAATGATCGATTATGTGCGCGAACGGGTTGGGGATGATCTGCGTGCTGTGGGAAAGGGTAAGGGTTCGATGGGGCTAAGCAGTAAGCTTCGGCGGATTCCTTCTGTGTTGCCAAATCGTCTTCAGCGAGTATGGATCAAGCTTGTTTTGAAGGCTTTGCCAAAAGCGTTCCGAGCGCAAAATGTCAGCCTGGCACAGGTTGGAGAGCGCCATCACTGGGTATGGGATTTTCACCAGCTGAGTAGAGCGTTAGAAGAGGCAGGGTTTGTTGATATTCAGCGTCAATCAGCCGAAAGCAGTACAATCGGTGAATTTCCGTTTTATCCCCTTGACCTCAATGTAGATGGCTCTCCTCGCAAGGGAAATGAATCTATGTACGTAGAAGCAAGGAAGCCTTGATGCGTTATTCTAATTAATCAGAAATAAGTTATTATTGTATCAAAAGGTTTGGCCGCATTGTATACGAAGGCATTGGCTGGGTAAGACGCGGAAGAAGTGGGTTCTATTTCTAAAAAAGCCTTACTCTGAATCATGTGGCAGTTCATGGGGGTTGAGTTGAAAAAAGCACTTATCACCGGAATAACTGGCCAAGATGGAAGTTACTTGGCCGAGTTCCTGCTTGCCAAAGGCTACGAAGTCCACGGCATCAAACGCCGCGCCTCGTCGTTCAACACCGAGCGAGTGGATCACATCTATCAGGACCCCCATGTCGAGCACCAGAACTTCGTTCTCCACTATGGCGACTTGACCGACACCTCCAACCTCACCCGGATTCTGCAGCAAGTCCAGCCGGACGAGGTCTACAACCTGGCGGCCCAGAGCCACGTGGCGGTGAGTTTCGAGTCACCGGAGTACACCGCCGATGTCGATGGCCTGGGTACGCTGCGTCTGCTGGAGGCGATCCGGATCCTCGGACTGGAGAAGACGACCCGCTTCTACCAGGCCTCGACCTCGGAGCTTTACGGACTGGTGCAGGAGGTCCCCCAACGCGAGACCACGCCGTTCTACCCGCGCAGTCCCTACGCCGCCGCCAAGCTCTACGCTTACTGGATCACCGTCAACTACCGCGAGGCGTACGGTATGTACGCCTGCAACGGCATCCTCTTCAATCACGAATCGCCGCGCCGGGGTGAGACCTTCGTCACCCGCAAGGTGAGCCGCGGCCTCTCGCACATCGCTTTGGGGCTCGACCAGTGCCTCTACATGGGCAACCTCGATGCCCTGCGCGACTGGGGCCACGCCCTCGATTACGTGCGCATGCAGTGGATGATGCTGCAACAGGACGCGCCGGAGGATTTCGTCATCGCCACCGGGGTGCAGGTCTCCGTGCGTGACTTTATCCACAAGGCGGCCTGGGAACTCGGCATCACCCTGCGCTTCGAGGGCGAGGGTGTCGAGGAGCGCGGCATTGTCGATGCGGTGGAGGGTGACCACGCCCCGAAGGTCTCGGTGGGTGACGTGGTGGTGCGGGTCGACCCGCGCTACTTCCGCCCCACCGAGGTGGAGACGTTGCTGGGCGATCCCACCTATGCGCGTGAGCGCCTGGGCTGGGAGCCGGCCATCACCCTGGATGAGATGATCACCGAGATGGTCGCCCACGACTATGAACAGGCGCGCCGCCATGCCCTGCTCAAGGAGCACGGCTTCGCCGTCAATCTGGAGAGAGAGTGATCATGGGCAACGAGGCACGCATCTTTGTGGCGGGCCACCAGGGGATGGTCGGCTCCGGCCTGATCCGTCGCCTGCGTGACGTCGGCTACACCAACATCATCACCCGGACCCGCGCCGAGCTGGACCTGACCCGCCAGGCCGATGTCGAGGCCTTCTTCGCGGACAACGCCATCGACCAGGTCTACCTGGCCGCCGCGAAGGTGGGGGGCATCCACGCCAACAACACCTACCCGGCCGACTTTATCCACGACAACCTGGTGATCGAGACCAACGTGATCCATGCCGCCTTCAAGGCCGGCGTGCGTAAGCTGCTCTTCCTCGGCTCCTCCTGCATCTACCCGCGCGAAGCCCCGCAGCCCATGGCCGAGGAGGCGCTGCTCACCGGCCCCTTGGAGCCCACCAACGAGCCCTACGCCATCGCCAAGATCGCCGGGATCAAGCTGTGCGAGAGCTACAACCGCCAGCACGGCACCGACTACCGCAGTGTGATGCCCACCAACCTCTATGGTCCCCACGACAACTTCCACCCCGAGAACAGTCATGTCATCCCGGCGCTGATCCGCCGCTTCCACGAGGCGAAGGAGCGTGGTGACGACGAGGTGGTGATCTGGGGCAGTGGCGAGCCGCGCCGAGAATTCCTGCACGTGGACGACATGGCGGCGGCCTGTGTGCATGTGATGGAGTTGCCGGCTGATACCTACGAAGCCCATACCACACCGATGTGCTCGCATATCAACGTGGGGATGGGGAAGGACTGCACGATCCGGGAGCTGGCGGAGACCATTGCGCGGGTCACCGGGTTCGAGGGGGCGTTGCGGTTTGATACCAGTCGGCCAGATGGGGCACCGAGGAAGTTGCTGGATGTGATGCGCATCGCCGAGATGGGCTGGTGGCCCCAATTAGCACTTAAGGATGGCGTACAAAATACATACCTCTGGTATGTGGCGAACGCTGTGCGAGATGAAAGGCCACGCAGAGGCGACCAGTTTTGATCGTGACATTCTCGCGGCCCCAGGGTAATCGCGTTCTGTCCCACACCTAGTGCCGCCCGATTATCAGCTGGTGCGAAGCAAGGTGCTTTACGAAAACTTGTAGCCCCGATGGGACGTGGACAGTCGTCTCGGAATTGGCTGCACAATCTTAGCCTATTGTGTGTCTGGGTGCTTCCGATGAATATCGTCTATTCAAAAAGCCTAATTATGGGTGCCATGATCTCGATACCCTGGCTATTAATGGCTAGTGGTGGCATCGTTCACCTGCAGTCGTTGGCGCTTTTCCTTTTGGGGATGTTGCTGTCCTGTGCCATTTTTATCTACTCGTTTGTTATTTCCGGAAAAACGCATAATGTGGCCGATAAGGTTCTAGTTCCCGAGAAGTTGAATTTGGTGTTTTTGATTCTTTTTGCCATTCTTTTATCAAAAACTTCAATGATTCTGGCGGATTCTGGTTTCAATCCGCAGCATGCCCGAAATGTATATTTTTCCGATATGAGTGTTTGGGGGAGTGTATATGTTCGGATGGTTTTTGCCTTTGTTGTTGTTCCGTTCTATTTTTTGTTTCTCTTGTCAAAAAAGACAATCAAGCCACTAGATTATCTAACTCTTGGTGTTTTCTTGCTAGCTAACCTGAGCGTAGGTTCGCGTTTTGTTGTATACCACATAGCGCTTATATTTATTCTCCGAAGTTTAGTTGGTGGGGGTGACGCGCGCCAAATGTTCAGGGTGTTTTTTTGGGCGCTTATCTTGTTATCTATTGGGTTGTTGATGGGCTTTGCTCGTTCTTACATGTCTTATGATCTTTCACCGCTCTCCGCAATCGGGCGAAGTTTCACGTCTCTTTATAACTACCACTCCATTCAATTCGGCGTTTTTTCTTTTTACCCCGACTCTCCTTCCGTCTACGGCCCCCTTACGGGACTATTGACACCGTTTTACACCCTTGCTGGCGGCGGATCTCCCGAAAGCAATGCTCTAACGTTTTTGCATGGGGTAGAGTTCTCTGACAACAACTACAATGCGTTTGGAACCTCGGCGTTCTATTTTGGAAGCTTTGGGTATGTGGGGTTTGTTGCATTTTTCTTCTCCTATGCGATTGTGTCTTTTTTTCTTTATTATTACGTGCCTTATGTGTATCGTGTTTACCTTGTAAGGTTCTTGTTGTTTAGTTTGTATTTTTCAGCTTTCACGCCGCAGGCTTTCGGTTTTGGCTGGTGGCTTGTTATTTTTTATTTTGCATTTGTCTCGACATTGTATAATGCTACAAGGCGGTTCGCGCAAAGGGGACGCGGATTTATTCCGACGCCGCTCCCGCCTGGCGGGCGGGTTTGAGGTGATAATGGGTTTCTCGTCATTCTGAGTGGAATCCCGTCAGTTTCTGAGCCCCCAATGCCAGGCTACCCGGGGCAAATCGAGAGCATCGCGCATATCCGGCAGTGGTACAGTGCTTGTGTTGACTGGTACAACCTTCAGCACCACCACAGCGGGTTGGCTGGCTTCACGCCAGAGCAGGTCTTCAACGGCCGTTATCGCGCTATCGCGGAAGTTTGCCAGCAAGCCCTTGATGAAAGCGTCGAGGCGCATTACGAGCGCTTCACGCGCGTAGGTGGGGATGCCGCCAGCCACTGCCACTGTCCCGATCAATCCGCCACAGCTCGATGACGACGACCTGGCACCCTTGTGTCTGCGGTTCACGGATCGCGACGATGAACCGTACCGGGCTCTGGGCAACCCGGCTGTACCCTGAGGTTACAAACCTGTGCCGCAGATGGGCCCCCGAGTCCTTCTTATCTCGAAGTTTGAACGGGATCCAAGCCCCCCGTGAGGGACGGGTGAGGCTGTACGGACAAGGCGAGAGGACGAGATGCATATCGGCATTGATGTCAGCAAGAACAAGCTCGACTGCATGTGGGTTCGGGACCTGGAGGCGGGCAAGGTCAAGCCCAAGGTGTTCGCGAACTGCCGGGACCAGTACCCGGAGCTGCTGCACTGGCTCAAGCGCAACACCGGCGAGTCGCCCGAGGCACTGCACGTGTACCTGGAGGCCACCAGCATCTATCACGAAACCCTGGCGTACAGGCTGCATGAGCAGGGCGTTCGCGTCTATGTATTGAACCCGGCCCAGGTGCGCTTCCATGCCCAGGGCATGGGGGTACGCAACAAGACCGACCGCAAGGGCAGCATGATGCTGGCTCGTTATGCCATCGAACGCGCGCCACGGCCGTGGCAACCCGAACCGCCGGAGATGCGCGAGCTCAAGCGCCTGCTCAGCCGGTTGGAGGCGCTCGAACAGGACATCCGGCGCGAAGAGAACTGCCAGGAGAATGGGCGCAGTTCAGCGAGGACACCCTGGCCCAGGCGTCGATCGACAACGTTCTGCAAGCCCTACGCGAGGAACACCGCCGGTTACAGCAGCAGATCGATGATCACTTCGACGCGCACGACCACCTGAAGCGGGACCGACCTTGCTGGAGAGCGTCCCCGGGGTCCGCTGGGTGTTGTCCGCCTCCATGACGGCGGCGCTGCGCAGCCGCGCGTTCACCAGTGCCCGGCAGGTGGCGGCGTTCCATGGGCTGGTGCCGGTCCAACAGGAGTCCGGGACCTCGATCCAGCGGCGCCCGCGGCTGGCACAGGCCGGCTCGGGCCGGCTGCGCAAGACGCTCTACATGGCCGCCGTGGTGGCCACCCGCTACAACCCGGCGATGCGGCACCAGCGGGGTCGGCCATGCGCAAGCTCCTGCACATCGCCTTCGGCGTGCTCAAGTTGCAAACCCCTACCACCGCCTCCTGAGGCGGGGCAAGGCCAAGATAGCCGCCATGTATCAACCCCGTAATGACACGCCTTGCACCTTATGGGGCAAGACGGTATCTACAACGTGGTGAACTTCCGGCGTTGTCGGCGGCAAGCGATACCGCCGCGAGGTCGACACTAACAATTAAAGAACTGTCTTAATCCGGTGGACAGGTTTTGGGGGCGAGATGAACAAGGTTTCCGTGGTGACGATCAATTTTAATAATGCGTCGGGTTTGAGGGAGACAATTGCCTCCGTAAGTGACCAGGTGCGGATGGGCGCCGACCTAGAGCATGTGATAGTAGACGGTCAGTCCTCGGATGGCTTTTGGGAGGTGGTTAACTCGATTGATTATGAAAATGTGGTAGTAGTGAGTGAGCCGGATCGCGGTATATACGACGCCATGAATAAAGGGGCATCCCTCGCAAGTGGGGATTCAGTCATTTACTTAAATTCGGGTGATTGCTTTTATCCCTTGTTTAATCTTTGTAAGTTCCAGGAAGAACACGACCTGTCGAATGAGATTGTTGGTTGTTATACGGTTCAGCTGAGCGGCCGTGATGCTTATATTCGACCGTCAGTAAGGAAAACGAGGTTTGGCCCCCGTGATTTGGGTCACCAAGGTATATTTTGTCCTAGAGGCATTCTTTTGCAGAGCCCTTTTGATCTTAATTACCCAGTATCTTCAGACAGCGTCTGGAAGCATAGAGTTATGAGTGAAAGGGCATGGAAGATGGCTCATTGTGTTTCCTCTGTTTTTGCATTGGGTGGTGTTTCGAATTCGTTTTCCCTTTCGGATTCGGTGAAAATAATAAAGCAGCCCGGTTCGATTAAGCTCAAAGCTAAGCTTTCTTTGAAAGCGCTTCTGGGGTTGTTTGTAAGAAGGGAAGTTCTTTACAGGATCTTTTATTTTAATAAGTATACTAGGATAAAAAAAGAGGTCTATGAGTTTCTTTTGAAGTGAGTGGTTTGAGCTTCCCGGGGGGCTATCGGTCAACCTGAAGCGCGGGAGTGCGTGCAGGCCTTCCCCCCGCTGTCAGACTAGTTGTCGCCTCTTTGTTGTATCCTCTTAAGTTCAGAGGGGGTTAAGGAGACGACGAGTCACGCCGCGGAACACGTCGTGCGGGCGATTGGTAGCGCACTTACCGCGAAGGACCGCTAACCCACAGACGGCCGCCAAAGTAACCATCCGACAGGATCCAGCCTGAATGCGCATCACCTACCTGCACCAGTATTTCAACACTCCGGAGATGTCCGGCGGCACACGCTCGTACGAGATGGCCCGGCGCTTGGTGGCCATGGGCCACGAAGTGAACATGGTCACCTCGTGGCGGGAGGAAGGCGGCGAGCGTGACTGGTACGAAACGGAGGAGGCGGGCATTCGGGTGCATTGGCTGCCGGTGCCGTATTCCAACCATATGGGCTATTCCGAGCGGATGCGTGCTTTTGTCCGCTTTGCCTGGCGGTCGGCGCGGAAAGCGGCCTCGATCCCGGCGGACGTGGTGTTTGCCACGAGCACGCCGTTGACGATCGCGTTGCCGGGCGCATATGCGGCGCGAAAGCAAAAGGTGCCCATGGTGTTTGAGGTGCGGGATCTCTGGCCCGAGCTGCCGATTGCTATGGGGGCGTTGCCCAATCCGTTGATGCGGTCGGGGGCGCGGTGGTTGGAACGGTTTGCGTACAGGCGCTCGAGCCGGATCGTGGCGCTTTCGCCTGGCATGAAAGGCGGGGTAGTGTCCTCCGGATATCCAGAAGCTAAGGTCGACGTGATCCCGAATAGCGCTGATTTGGGTCTCTTCGACCCGGACGCTGCGGACGGGGACGCGTTTCGTGAGAGTCACCCCGAGCTGGGTGAAGGTCCCTTGGTGGTTTATGCCGGCACGATGGGACGGATTAACGGCGTGGGGTACGTGCCCCGGATTGCCGCGGCTGCCATGGCAAATGGCTCGGACGTTCAGTTTGTCGTGGTTGGAGCGGGGCAGGAGGAGGAACGCGTTCGCCAGATTGCCGAGGATGCCGGAGTGTTGGGTAAGAACTTCCATATGTACCCGGCGCTTCCGAAGCGGGAAATGCCGAGTCTGCTTGCGGGCGCTGACCTGGCTCTCTCGTTGTTCGTGAACCTCGAGTCTATGTGGGCCAACTCGGCGAACAAGTTCTTTGATGCTTTGGCCTCGGGTACGCCCGTGGCGATCAACTATGGTGGCTGGCAGGCCGAGCTTCTGCGCGATACGGGGGCTGGGCTGGTGCTTCCCCCGGATGCTCCGCAAGAGGCGGCCGCGCGGTTGGAAGCGTTTTTGGCCGATCGTGAGGGGTTGCAGGGCGCCGGAGAGGCTTCCCGGGACCTGGCGCGGTCGCGGTTCAGCCGGGATGACCTTGCAGTGCAGCTTGAGCGCGTGCTCCAGGATGCAGTGGCGCCTGCCGGGAAGGGCGCTTGACAGAGGTTATGCGTGAAGACAGGCGGATCGGCCGCGCTGTGCCAGGTCGGTACCGTTAGCATGGAGCAGCTGGCGTACCGAGTGAAGCAGCGTTTTCCGGGGGTGTTTCGCTGGATCGAGGCGGGGGCCCGTGGAGTGACGGTGTTGCGTTACGGTCGGCAGATCCGGCGCGCCAGGGCCGACGCCGCGGTGCAGGGCACCGTGCGCGGGGAGGCGGCGGTGATGCGGCCGCTGGGGCTTGACGATCTGGACGCGCTGCACCGCTTTCTGGCGAACCAGCCGGAGGAGCAACTGCGATACTTTTGTTCGCACGGATTTGACCGGGCGGTGCTGGGGACGGGGCGTTCCTGAACTATGGCCTGTTTGTTGGCGATCGGCTCGCGGCGTATGCCCTGCTGAAGGTGGCACCCACCGGCTCGGCGTTCATTGGGTTGCTGGTGGGGCTAAACCATATTGGCCTTGCCCCGGGCAAGTTCATGGTCGATTACCCGTACAGGCAGGGCTCGAAGGCTTCCCTGCGGGCTCGCCCGACGATTAGCAGCAACAACCGGGCCTCGCTGGCGCTTAGCCTGAGACAATGCTGGCGATGGTGCGCTTGTCCGTTGGTGAGCTGGAGAGTTGGGTGGAGGCCGGTCTGCGGTTGATGAGCGAGCGCTTCAATCTGCGGAGCATTTACGAAGTCATTCTGGACGCGATGTGGGTCTAGCGAGGTGAGTGTGGAGTCTAACTTGAGTGTATTTGATCGTAGTATTCTTATTACAAATGGGAATCTTGGGTCGATGATTGCCTTGGCAGATTGGATGGCTAAGTACGGCCATACAGTAAGGAAGGTCTATGTTACTCATCGATTGCCAAGCACTAAGAACAATGTGAGCGGCTTTCTCTCTCTCGTAAAACACTCGGGACTTTCGTATTCTTGGTTCAAGTTGTGGCTGAACAAAGTTGCACCAATGGAGCTGCGGGCTCGACAGCTCCCGGGTTCGGTCCATGGTTTAATGAAAAGCCTTCACAAGGATATTTCGTTTTCATTTGTTGACGATTTGAAAAGACCTGAGGTTCTGGCGGATATGAGAGCTATTGAGCCGGAGCTCATCGTGTCGTTCAGTGCGACCCAACGTTTCTCTGATGACCTCATATCAATACCTTCGCATGGTGCAGTGAACGTTCACTATGGTGCCTTGCCGAGGTACGCTGGATTGTCACCTTATTATTGGCACCTTCACAATCGGGAGCCGAGTTTTGGTGTAACTCTTCATCGCATTGAATCGCGGCTTGACTCTGGAGGAGTGATCGAGCAAGCGGTTCGTGAAGTCGGGGCGGAAAGAACATGCTTAGGATTGATGTTGAAGATGGCTTCCGAAGTTTCGCCTTTGTTGTGCCGTCTGTTTTCCGGGGAGAGTGGTTTGGATCGACTCGATGAGCAAGATATTTCAAAAAGATCGTACTTCGGTCACCCAACAAGACATCAGGTTAGAGATTTCAAGAGAAACGGATTTTCTATGATGGATTCCTGTTCAAAAAAAGAGTTGTTTTCGGTTTCCCAGGATATTTCGGAAAAATTATGCTCTGCGCGCGCGTCCGGCGTGTGATGTGGTGATTGCTTGATGCGGGAGGGGTTGAGTAACGGGCAGGCCGCGCTGAAGCGCGGCTTTGACGTGTTTGGGGCGGCCGTGGGGCTGGGGCTGACGTTCTGGCTGATCGCGCTGGCGTGGCTGGCGGCGACGGTGGATACGCGCGCGAACGGGTTTTTTACCCAGCAGCGGGTGGGGCGCAACGGGCGGGTGTTCCGGGTGATCAAGATTCGCACCATGCGCGTGGGGACCGGGCTGGATACGACGGTGACGACCGGGCACGATCCGCGCATTACGCCGCTGGGGCGGTTATTTCGGCGGGCCAAGATCGACGAGTTGCCGCAGTTGATCAATGTGCTGTTGGGGCAGATGAGCTTTGTCGGGCCGCGGCCGGATGTGCCGGGGTATGCGGATGCGCTGGAGGGGGAGGATCGGGTGATCCTGACGGTGCGTCCGGGCATTACCGGGCCGGCCACGCTGAAATACCGCGACGAGGAGACGCTGCTGGCGGGGGTGGATGACCCGGAGTGCTACAACCGCGAGGTGATCTTTCCTGACAAGGTGCGGATCAACCGGGAGTACGTGCAGCAGTGGTCGTTGCGGAAGGATCTTGGGTATATCTGGCGTACGGTGTTCCGGTAGGGGCGTGGAGGCTTTGGGCGGTCGGTCTGGTTCGGCTCTGATCGCCCATGGGGCTGGGCTCCTACAGTGGTGTGGGTTCCGGACGTGTAGGAGTCGAGCCCTCTCGGCGATTGGGGCGTTTGGGCCGTACGGTCGGTGGTTGCCGGGTTTCGGGGATGGTTCAATGACGTGGGGACCGTGAATTTGTGCGCTTTGTGGTCGTGGTCCAAGATAAATGCGGGAACCGGCCGGGTGAAGCACGGAGGTGAGCAGGTGAAAGTAAGAAAGCGAGATGCCGGTAGGGTAGTCCTTGCGGCCGGTTCGGTGATGGAAGTGTGGCCGGCGCATGACTACTCGGCCTTTATGCCTTCCGGTTCGTTGCAGCAGCGAGTCGCCGGTCATTGGGTCAACGTTGGTGAACGGTTGCGTGAAGGGATCAATCGCGCGCAGTCCGACCAGGGAATGGAGAAGAACGATGAGCGAAAGGCCAACGGAGGGCCTGCCTGACAACGGGTCGGATACGGCCGATAGCCAAAGCGGTACATTCGAGGAGCTGGTGGGCCGGCTGGAAGGCGGTGCCCTGTCGCCGGAAGACCAGAGTCGGCTTGCGGGGCTTCTTGAAGCCCAACCTTCGGAGCTGGTGATGGCGGCGACGCGCCACGAGTCGTACAGCGGGCCGTTGCCGCACCCCGATCATCTGAATCGTTTCGATGTTGAGACCCGCCGCGCAATCGTGCAGATGGCGGTGGATGAGCAGGCGCATGCCCATCGAATGCGGGAACGCGGACTGGAAGGTGCCATTGCAAAGGATCGTCGGGGGCAGCGCTACGGTCTGGTGATTGCGGTTGCGGGTTTGGCGGCGGCGGTGGCGATTGCACCTTTCAGTGCCGTTGCGGCCGGTATCATCGGGACGCTCGACCTGTTCGGGATGGTGGCGCTGTTCGTGGCTCCGCGAATCCTGGAGCGAATGCGTTCCAGTGGTGCCCCTTCGGCCGAATAGGCCAAGAGCCTTTTCGGGTCTCTATCCCGTTTCTCTTGGGGGCGGCTTTCCAGGCCGGCCGATTCTCTTGCCGTGTTCCATTGGCCGCTTGAGCACGGCTTTTTCCAGGGCCTGCGCTTGATTGCGCCAGGCCCGTCGTCAGGCGGATCAATTTCGCGATCTAGGGTGGTGTGACGGTGGTAAAAAGTTTCTGGCCGCGGTTCGAGGACGACGAGCTGGAGGCCGTGCAGCGTGTGCTGCGTTCCGGCCGCGTGAACTACTGGAATGGTAGCGAGGGGCGTGAGTTCGAGCGCGAGTTCTCGGCATTTCATGCGGCGGCGTACGGGATTGCCGTGGCGAATGGCACGCTGGCGCTGGAGCTGGCGTTGATGGCGCTGGGTGTGGGCGAGGGGGACGAGGTGGTGGTGACGCCGCGGACGTTCCTGGCCTCGGCTTCGGCGATCGTGATGCGCGGGGCGCGGCCGGTGTTTGCGGAGGTGGACCGCGAGTCGGGCAACATCATGCCGGACACGGTGCGCGCCGTGCTGACGCCGCGCACGCGCGCGGTGATCGCCGTGCATCTGGCGGGCTGGCCGTGCGATATGCAGGGTCTGCGGGCGCTGGCGGACGAGCGGGGGCTGTTCCTGGTCGAGGATTGCGCCCAGGCGCACGGGGCGACGCTGGATGGCCAGCCGGTTGGATCGTTCGGGGATGCGGCGGCGTTTTCCTTTTGTACCGACAAGATCATGTCCACCGGTGGCGAGGGCGGCATGCTGCTGGTGCGGGACGAGGCGGTGTGGCGCCGGGCCTGGAGCTACAAGGACCACGGCAAGGCCTGGGATGCGGTGTACCACCGCGAGCATGCGGCAGGGTTTCGCTGGTTGCACGAGTCGTTCGGGACCAACTGGCGGCTGACGGAGATGCAGTCGGCCATTGGCCGCGCGCAGTTGCGCAAGCTGCCGTCGTGGCTGGCGCAGCGCAGCGCCAATGCTCGGGTACTGCTTGAGCGGTTGTCCGGGCTTCCGGGGCTGCGGGTTCCCGCGGCACCGGCGGGTGTGGGGCACGCCTGGTACAAGTTTTACGCCTATGTGGAACCGGCGCGCCTGGCGGACGGTTGGGATCGTGACGCGGTGGTGAAGGCCATACAGGCCCTTGGCGTGCCTTGCCTGCAGGGCAGCTGCAGCGAGGTGTATCTGGAGAAGGCCTTTGATGGCACGGACTACCGGCCGGCGCAGCGCCTGCCCATCGCGCGCGAGTTGGGGGAGACCAGTGCCATGTTCCTGGTGGATCACACGCTGAGCGAGGCGGATATGCATACCGTGGCGGATGCCGTGGTGGACGTGATGGGCCGTGCGACTGGCGTGGAAGGAGGAGCGGCTCAGGCCGGGGACATATCGCACAACTGTTCGGCGGGCTGAGTCTGCGGGCCTTGGTCGCTTCCGGGGCTGTCGTTCTCCTCGTGAGCCGCTTGGTCTGATCTGGAATCGGGCGGGCCGGGAGGCAGGCGGGTGCTTTCGCTGGATGAGGGGTTGAGGCGGGCTGTTGCGCCGTTACGGCGGTAGCGTTGGTGGTGTTCTGGCTTTGGCGGGGGCTTCGCGGCCAAGGCGGCTTGTATGTTT
>NZ_MVAR01000039.1 GCF_001999325.1 Thioalkalivibrio versutus | reverse complement strand
GCGCCGCCATCGTCGCGCGCAAGCTGCTGAGCGACTTCGGCCAGTCCCATGCGCGCGAGTCCGCCAGCGAGCAGCGCCTGGAGGCGGCCCGCCAGCAGGAAGCGCTGACCCATGCCCGTCACCGCATCCACGTCCTCGAGCGCTACTTCGACGTGCTGCTGGCGGATCTCGCCTTCGCCCGCGACACCGAGGCCATGGCCGCCGCCTACGTATCCAAGGAACGGGCCGAGGAGCGCAACCAGCGCGGCCAGGTCTCGGACATCGAGGTCTTCCGCCTGGAATCCGAATACCAGACCCTGCGGGTGCAACGTACCCGCGCCCTGCAGGACCAGGCCCGCACCCGGGCCGCGCTGGCCGAGGCCCTGAACCGCCCGGACCGGCGCGTGCGTACCGTACTCGCCCCCATGCTGCCCCTGGATCTGCCCGAACTGCCCGAACTGGATGCGCTGCTCGCCGAACTCGACAACACCAGTCCGCGCCTGATGGCCGAGCGCCGCCACGTCGAGGCCGCCAGCCGCGAGGTGGCGGCCTCGCGCGCGCAGCGGCGCCCGCGCCTGTACGCCGAGGCCGAATCCGGCTGGTGGCACCGCGACCTCGGTGGCGGCGATCGCAACCCGTTCGCCGCCGGCCTGGTCCTGGAAATCCCGCTGTACGAGGGCCGCCGCCACGACAGCCGGGTGGGCCAGGCCGTCGCCGCCCGCCATCGAGCCGAGGCCGAACTGGGCGAGGCCCGCATCGAGGCGCGCAACCGCCTGCGCGAGCTGTACGACGAGATCCGCGCACTACGAACCCAGCGCGACGAGGCCGCCTGGCGCATGGACTACCGCGAGCTGTACATCGACCGCGCGCGCTACCTGTACGACATCGAGGACCAGGCCGACCTGGGCGACTCGATGGTCCAGCAAAGCGCCGCGGCGCACTTCAATGCAAGCACCGAATTCCAACTGGCCCTGGCCTACGAGCGCCTGGCCCTGCTGAGCGGGCGCGACGAGCTGAGCCCGTTCCGCGCCACGGACGAAAACCCTTGAGCCGCCCACCCACCGGCGACCGGACGGGAGACCTGACCATGCCCCACGTATTCCATGTCCCATCCCTGCTGACCACCGGCAGCCTGCTGGCCCTGCTCGCCCTGGCACCCATGCCTCTACTGGCCGAGGAAGGCTTCGCGGCCCAACTCGACTGGGGTGAGCGCCACCGCATTACTGCCCCGATCGCAGGCCGCATCGAGGCAATCGAGGCCCGCGCCGGCGACCGGGTCGAGGCCGACGACGTCCTGTTCCGGCTGGATACCCGGCGCGGCGATGCCGACCTGCGCGCCGCCCGTGCGACCATGGAACGCCTGCAGATGGAGCTGGACGAAGCCGAGCGCGAGCGCGACAAGGCCGAGGATCTCTACGACCAGACCCTGATCGCCGCCCGCGAACTGGAGTTGGCACGTATCGATTACGCGACCGTCGCGGCCCGCCTGGCCGAGGCCCGCGCCCAGCGCGACCGCATCCGCGCCGATCTCGAGGACGCGACCATCCGCGCCCCGGCCAGCGGGCGCCTGGTGCGCCTCGACGCCAACACGGGGCAGTACGTCAATCCGGCGTTGCTGCCGCCGGTCCTGGCGATCCTTGGCACCATCGACCCGATGCGCGCCGTGGCCACCGTCCCGGCCGCCACCGCCGCCGACCTGGAACCCGGGGAGACCGTTACGGTCGTAGTCGGCGACCAGCGTCTTTCCGGCACCATTGTGACCATCGGCTGGGAGCCGACCGGCGAAGAGCCCGAGCGGGGTTACCGCGTCGAGGTCGAATTCTCACCGATGGACGACACCCCACTGCGCCCGGGTCAGCCTGCACGGATCGAACGGGACTCCTGATACATGAGCAATGAGCAATCGCCATCCAGCGCCCACGCCTGGCTGGTCATTACCACACTCGACGACCCGGACACGGCTGAGACCCTGGCCGGCGCCCTGGTGAAACAGGGTCTGGCCGCGTGCGTGCATATCCTCCCGCCCGGACGCTCGATCTACATGTGGAAAGGGAATATCGAAATCGACTCCGAAGTCACTCTACTGATCAAGACCGCGCCTGCGCGCCTGAACGAACTCCAGACGCAGCTGGCTGACCAACACCCCTACGACACACCCGAGATCATCGCCCTGCCGATTGAACGCGGGCTGCCCGATTACCTGGACTGGATAACGCAATGCACCTCATGAATCCGCGCACCTGGCTGGCAACCCTGCTGGTCGCACTCCTGCTGGCTCCGGGACTGACGCACGCCCTCTTCGAGGACGACCTACTGGACCCGGATGACGCCTTCGCCCTGAGCGCTGAGGCGATCGACGCCGACACGGTACGGCTGACCTGGGACATCGCGGACGAGTACTACATGTACCGCGAGCAGTTCGACTTCACCCCGGAAAGCGACGGGCTGGAACTGGGCGAGGCCGAGATCCCGGATGGCGAGGTCAGCGAGGACGAATTCTTCGGGCGCGTCGAGACCTATCGCGGCCAGGTGCAGGTGGAGCTGCCGATCAAGGCGGCCGACAGCACCAGCATCGAGCTGACGGCGCGCTCGCAGGGCTGCGCGGACCTGGGCGTGTGCTACCCGCCGCACTTCCAGACCGTATCCATCGAGCTGCCCGGCCTGCCAAGCGGCAATGGCGAGACCCGCGCGGACGAAGATGCCGGGGAAGAACGCAGCGCGCTGGGTGACCTGGGCAGCCTGTCCGGCGACCTCGGCGCCGCCGATGACCTGCTGGAACCGGAGAAGGCCTTTGCCGCCTCGCTGGAGGCGATCAGCCAGAACGCGGCGATCCTGCGCTTCGACATTGCCGAGGGATACTATCTCTACCGTGAGCAGCTGGATGTGCGCATCGCCGAGGGCGATGGCATCGAGCTGGGGCCGGTCAACCCACCGGACGGTGAGCTCCAGGAAGACGAGTTCTTTGGCGAGAGCCAGGTCTACCGGGGCCAGGTCGAGATCCTTGTTCCGGTCCTGCGCGACGCGGATGACGTCTCCGACATCACCCTGGCGATCGACTACCAGGGCTGCGCCGACGCCGGCGTGTGCTACCCGCCGCTGACCCAGGAGGTCTCGGTTTCCTTTGCTGCCGATCTGGCCGCCGAGGCCGACACCGACGCCCTTCCGGAAACCGGCGACGGGGCTGCGGAAGACGACGAGGCCGCGGCACCGGTCACCCAGCAGGACCGCATCGCGGCCCAGCTGGCAGACGGCCAGATCTGGCTGGTAGCCCTGGCCTTCTTCGGCTTCGGGCTGCTGCTGACCTTCACCCCTTGCGTGTTCCCGATGATCCCGATCCTGTCGAACATCATCATCGGGCAGAAGAACCTGACCACACGCAAGGCATTCCTGATCTCGCTTGTGTTCGTGCTGGCCATGGCCCTGACCTACACCATTGCCGGCGTATTCGCGGGCCTGGCGGGTGCCAACCTGCAGGCGGCCTTCCAGAACCCCTGGATTATCGGGACCTTCGTGGCCATCTTCATCGCACTGGCGATGTCGATGTTCGGCTTCTACGAGCTGCAGATGCCGGCCGGCGTGCAGAGCAAGCTTTCGCAGATCAGCAACAAGCAGGAAGGCGGCACCTACGCAGGCGCCGGCATCATGGGCTTCCTTTCCGCCCTGATCGTCGGCCCCTGCGTGACCGCACCGCTGATCGGGGCGCTGCTCTACATCAGCCACACTGGCGATGCAGTGCTGGGCGGGATCGCGCTGTTCGCGCTGAGCATGGGCATGGGGGCGCCGCTGCTGGTCATCGGCACCTCCGCCGGGCGCCTGCTACCGAAGGCCGGTCCCTGGATGGATACCATCAAGGCGGTGTTTGGGGTCGGCCTGCTGGCCATCGGCATCTGGCTGCTCGAACGGGTGATCCCGGGCGAGGTGGCGATGTTCCTGTGGGCGATCCTGCTGATCGTGACCGCCGTCTACATGGGCGCACTAAGGACCCTGCCGGACAATGTCTCCGGCTGGTACAGCCTGTGGAAGGGGCTGGGTGTGGTGATCCTGATCTACGGCGTGCTGCTGATGCTCGGCGCGGCGACCGGCGGCAAGGACATCTTCCGCCCGCTGGCCACGTTCAATCAGCCCGCGGTGACGGCCACGGGCGAGCAGTCCGGGCCGACCGAGATGGCGTTCACCTACGTCGACAGCCTGGAGGACGTGGAACGCGAAGTGGCCCGGGCCCGCGAAAACGGCCAGCCGGTGTTTCTCGACTTCTACGCCGACTGGTGCGTGGACTGTGTGCGGCTGGATCGCACCACCTTCCAGGACCCGCGCGTGATCCGGGCCATGGGCGACGTGCACCTCCTGAAGGCCGACGTGACCGACAACACCTCCGAGCACCGCGACCTGATGCGTCAGTTCAATCTGTTCGGGCCGCCGGCGATGATCTTCTATGACCGCGACGGCAACGAGCTGCGCAACTACCGCAATGTCGGCTACCTGAATGCCGACCGCTTCCTGGCACATGTAGAAAGCGCCATCGGGGTGACGCCATGAAACACCGCAAGCACGCACTCGCAGGGGTGGTGGTCGCCACGGCCAGCGCCCTGATCCTGACCGCCTGTGGTGACCCGGAACCCGAGATGGACGCCGGGGCAACCTCTGCCAACGCGGCCACCGAGGTCGCCGCCGAGGAGACCCAGGGCAATCAGCGCATCGACTTCACCCTGCCCGACCTCGCCGGTGAAGAACGCCAGTTCAGTGAGTGGGACGGCGACCTGATCGTGCTGAACTTCTGGGCCACCTGGTGCCCGCCCTGCAAGAAGGAGATGCCGCTGTTCCAGGACACCTTTGATGCCAACCAGGAGGATGGCTTTACCATCGTCGCGGTCGCCGTGGACGAGCAGACAGCCACGCAGCATTTCGTCGACGATTTCGGCATCGGATTCCCGGTACTGATCGGCCAGGACGACGCGGTCGCGATCGGCCGGGAATACGGCAACCGCATCGGCGCCCTGCCCTACACCGTACTGATCGACCGCGAAGGCACCATCCTCGACACCCATCGTGGCGAGGTGGAACCGGCCGACCTGGACGAATGGCTGGAGGCGCACCTGTAGCGCCCCCCGACGCCGGAGCGACACCCGGCGCCCTGGCGCCGCAAGGCTGGTAAGCTTGGCCGCCATGACCGAGCGCGAACGCCTGTGGGAACTCGCCCGCCTGATCCGGCTGGATCGCCCGGTGGGCATCTACCTGTTGCTGTGGCCCACCTTCTGGGCCCTGTGGGTGGCGGCCGAGGGCTGGCCGCCGGCCTACCTGATCTTCATTTTTGCCGCCGGCGTGGTGCTGATGCGCTCGGCGGGCTGCGCGATCAACGACTACGCCGACCGCGACTTCGACAGCCATGTGGCGCGCACCCGCGACCGACCGCTGGCGCTCGGCACCATCACCCCACGCGAGGCGCTGGGTACCTTCGTGGCCCTCAGCGTGGTCGCCTTCGTCCTGGTGCTGTTCACCAATGGGCTGACCATCCTGTATTCCCTGGTGGCGGTGGCACTGGCCGGCACCTACCCGTTCTCCAAGCGTTTCCACCACTTCCCGCAGGTCCATCTCGGCGCCGCCTTTGCCTGGGCCGTGCCGATGGCGTTCACCGCCGTCACCGGCGAGCACCCGCCCGAAGTGGCCTGGCTGTTGTTCGTAACCGTGCTGGCGTGGACGGTGGTGTATGACACCTTCTATGGCATGGTGGATCGCGAAGACGACCTGAAGATCGGGGTGAAATCCACGGCCATCGCCTTCGGCGAACTCGACCGCCTGATCACCGGCGGGCTGCAGGTTCTCGTGTGGCTGGGGCTTTATCTCGTCGGCCAGCACGCCGATTTCGGTGGCTACTACACCGCCGGGCTCGTGGTGGTGGCAATGCTGATGTTCTACCAGCAGTTCCTGATCTTCGAACGCGAACCCGCCGACTGTCTGCGCGCCTTCAAAAACAACCACTACCTGGGCGCCGTCATCCTTCTGGCGATGATCGCCGACCACCACCTGGGGGCCTGAATTCCGCGCCCGCACACCCTCAGGCGCGCGCGAGGACCAGTCCCTCCACCCGTGCGGCACCCTCGCGGCGCAGCACTTCGGCCAGTGCGGCCAGCGTCGCGCCCGTGGTCGCCACGTCATCCACCACCAGCACATGCTGCCCGGCGAGGCTCGAACCGTCCCAGGCAAACGCACCGTGGACATTGCGCCGCCGCGCCTTGCGACCCAGCGCCTGCTGCGACTCGGTCGCGCGGATGCGCCGCAGTCCGCGGGTATCCAGCGGGACATCCAGCACCCCCGCCACACGCCGCGCCAGGTAGTCCGACTGATTGAAACCCCGCTCGCGCAGCCGCCTGCCATGCAGCGGCACGGGGAGCACTAGATCGGGCAGATCGCCGTTCTCGCCCACCAGACGGCCCGCCACCTGCTCCGCCAGGGCCGCGAGGATGCGTTCGGCCCGTGCATTGGCGCCGTGCTTGTAGGCCAGAATCAGCTGATCCAGCGGCCAGGCATAGGCCCAGCCGGCATGCAGCGCATCCAGGACCGGCGCTCGGCGGATGCAAGCCGGGCACACGCCGGCGACCGGCAGGGGCAACGCACAGGTGGGGCAGGGGTGCTCGAGCGGCGCAAGATCCGCCCGGCAATCCGCGCAGATCGCCGGGCCGGGGGCCAGGCACAGTCCGCACTGACCGGGGTACAGGGCCTCCCCCAGCCAGTCGACGCAGGCCGCAGCCCGGGCCCTCAAACGCGCGGCCGGAGACCGCCTGGAAACGGGTCGCAATGAAGGGTCCGGGGCCATAATGGTATGCTCTGCTTTTTGCATGCAGGGTAGACCATGGCCACCAGGACCGTCTCCGGACGCAGCTCGCGGCGCGCCGCGTCGATGTTCGATATCGGCAACCTGATCAGCGTGTCGATTGCCGGCATCCCGCTGTTCCTGGTGAGCAGCGAGGGCGTCGGGGTCGGTTTCATCATCGCCGCGATCATGGGTATCGTCCCGCTGGTACTGTGGTTTGGCGGCTCGATGCTGGTCTACGCCCTGAACAAGCACCACCCCGATCCCCGCGTCGGCCACTTCACGCAGTGGGCCGCCTATCGCTACTACGCCCTGATGGGCCTGCTGATCGGGGTCGCCACCTTCTTTCCGCCGGATCTGAACTACTACCGCGCCTACTGGGCAATCGCCGCGGCCATCCTGCTGCCGTGGACGATCTACGCCCTGTTCAATATCTATCGCGAGCCCTGGACGGACGTCGAGATCCCCGCCGAAGCCGACAAGGAACATCATCTATGAGCACGCCCCGCCACGACTGGAACACCGACGAGGTCGAGGCCCTGCTCGACCTGCCGCTGAATGACCTGATCTTCCGCGCGCAGACCGTCCACCGCGAGCACTTCGACCCGAACGCGGTCCAGGTGAGCACGCTGCTGTCGATCAAGACCGGGGCCTGCCCCGAGGACTGCGCCTACTGCCCGCAAAGCGCGCACCACGAGGTCGAGATCGAGCGCGAACGCCTGCTGCCGCTGGACGAGGTGCTGGAGGCGGCCCGCAACGCCCGCGCCCAGGGCGCGACCCGCTTCTGCATGGGCGCGGCCTGGCGCAACCCCACCGACAAGAACCTGGAGCGCGTGATCGAGATGGTCCGCGCGGTGAAGGACGAGGGCCTCGAGACCTGCATGACCCTCGGCATGCTGAAGGCCGAACAGGCCAAACGCCTGTCCGAGGCGGGCCTGGACTACTACAACCACAACCTCGACACCTCGCCGGAGTTCTACGGTCACATCATCAGCACGCGCACCTACGACGATCGCCTCGAGACCCTGGAGCACGTACGCGAGGCCGGGATGAACGTCTGCTGCGGCGGCATCCTCGGCATGGGCGAGTCGCGCCGCGATCGTGCGCGGCTGCTGCAGCAGATGGCCAACCTGCCAAAACACCCGGAGTCGGTGCCGATCAACCAGCTGATCCAGGTGGAGGGCACGCCGCTGCACGGCATCGAGCACCTCGACCCGCTGGAGTTCGTGCGTACCATCGCGGCCACCCGCATCCTGATGCCGGCCTCCTACGTGCGCCTGTCCGCCGGGCGCACCGAGATGTCCGACGAGATGCAGGCCCTGTGCTTCCTCGCAGGTGCCAACTCGCTGTTCTACGGCGACACCCTGCTGACCACGCCAAACCCCGGCGAGAACCACGACCTCGCGCTGTTCGAGCGCCTGGGCCTGCGCCCGGAGACTGGCCCGGAAGCCCCTGCGAAATCGGACCAGTCAGCCTCCGCCTCGGCCTGAGCCAGACCGGCGGTGAGCGGCGGCTTCCCCGACCATTTCTCGGCGGTGGCTAACGCTTACGGCCGCCACCGCCCGGACTACCCGGCCGAGCTGTTTGACTGGCTGGCGGCGCACACTCCGCACCACGAGCGCGCCTGGGACTGTGCCAGCGGCAACGGCCAGGCCGCGCGGGGCCTGGCGCCCCACTTCTCGCAGGTCTTCGCCACGGACGCCGCCCCATCGCTGCTGGCCACACTGCCGGATCACTCCGGGATCGACCGCGTCGCCTGTGCCGCCGAGGCCTGTGCTCTGGCCGATGGCTCGGTCGACCTCGCCTGTGTGGCCCAGGCCGCGCACTGGTTCCGCCACACCGAGTTCCACGACGAGGTCGCCCGCGTCCTGCGCCCGGACGGACTCCTGGCGATCTGGGGCTACGGCGTGCTGCGGGCCGAGGACCCGGCACTGGACCACCTGCTGATCGACTTTCACGATGCCACCTTGGCCCCCTGGTGGCCGGAAGAGCGCCAGCACATCCGCAACCACTACCGCGACCTGCCGTTTCCCTGGCCCGAGATCGAGGCGCCCGAGTTTCGCATCACGCGCGAATGGGACCGCGCCACCCTGCTGGGCTATCTCGGTACCTGGTCCGCGATCCGCCGCGCCCGCGCCGCCGGCCAGGACCCACTGGCTGCGCTGGCGCCGGCCCTGCAAGCCCTGTGGTCCAACCCGAGCATGCCGGCACGGGTGCACTGGCCGATCTTCCTGCGCGCGGGCCTGCGCCCATGAGCGACTCACTCGATCACTACCTGGAGCAACGCCTGAGCACTGTGCGCGACGCCGGGCTATGGCGCCGCACCCGCATGCTCGACGGCCCACAGCGGCCCGAACAGGTTATCGACGGCCACCGCGTGATTGCCTTCTGCTCGAACGACTACTTGGGCCTGGCCGGTGACCCGGCGGTCGCCGCCGCCGCCCGCAAGGCGCTGGATCAGTACGGCGTCGGTGCGGGGGCCGCCCATTTGATCAACGGTCACAGCCGCGCCCACGACGAGCTGGAACAGGCCCTGGCCCGCTTCACCGGGCGCGCTCGGGCACTCGTCTTCTCCACCGGCTACATGGCCAACCTGGCCCTGGTCCAGACCCTGGTCGGTCGCCACGACATCGTCTTCGAGGACCGCCTGAACCACGCCTCGCTGATCGATGCCGTGCGCCTGTCGGGCGCGCGCAGCCAGCGCTACCGCCACGCCGAGCCCGAACACCTGCGCGAGCGCCTGGAGAAGGCGCCCGCGACCGGCCAGCGCCTGATCATCACCGACGGCGTGTTCTCCATGGACGGCGATATCGCCCCACTTCCGGAACTCGCCGCCCTGGCGCGCGAATACAATGCCTGGCTGATGGTGGACGACGCCCACGGCCTGTCAGTGCTGGGCGACACCGGCGGCGGCACCTGCCAGCACTTCGGTCTCGGCGGCGACGACGTACCGGTCCTGATGGGGACGCTGGGCAAGGGCTTCGGCACCGCCGGGGCCTTCGTGGCCGGCTCCGAACGGCTGATCGAGACCCTGATCCAGACCGCGCGCCCCTACATCTACACCACCGCGATGCCGGCCGCCCTGGCCGCCGCCACCCTGGCCTCGGTGCAAATCGCCGCGTCCGCCCACGACCGCCGCGCGCACCTGCAGAACCTGTTGCGACGCTTGGGCGACGGGCTGGATCGCCTCGGCCTGCCACACCCACCGCCCCTCACACCCATCCAGCCTGTCACCCTGGGCACCGCCACTCGCGCGAGCGCCGTCGCCGAGCGACTGTTCGAGGCCGGCTTCCTGGTCCCCGCGATCCGCCCCCCGACCGTCCCGGAAGGCGAGGCCCGCCTGCGCATCACCCTGTCCGCCGCCCACACCCAAACGCAGGTCGACGCACTGCTGCAGGCGCTGGAAAAGGCTCTCAAGGACACACCGGCGTGACACCGCGCGCAAGCTTCTAACCGTCATTGCGGGGAGCAAAGCGACGAAACAATCACCATCCGGATGCCCCGGGAGAGAATATCGGCAGATTGCTTCGTCGCCTGCGGCTCCTCGCCATGACCATTTAGTGCCGGACCAGCGGCCGGCAGCTCACCGCGTTGCAACGCAGACGTGCGACTGGGTCAGCCTCCCCCTACAGCTCGCCGCGTTCGGCGAGGGAGACGGCCTCGTCGGCGACGATCACGTGATCGAGGACGCGGATGTCCACCAGCCCCAGGGCGTCGGTCAGGCGGCGGGTGATGGCGACATCCGAACGCGACGGCTCGGCCACGCCCGAGGGGTGGTTATGGGCCAGGATCACAGCCGCCGCGTTGTGGTGCAGCGCGCGCCGCACAACCTCGCGCGGGTGCACGGAGGCACCGTCGATGGTGCCGCGAAAGAGTTCCTCAAAGGCGATCACGCGGTGGCGGTTATCGAGGAACAGCACGCCGAAGACCTCAAAGGGATAGTCACGCAGGCGCGCCGCCAGGAACTGCCGGGTGGTCGCGGGCGAGGTCAGTGCATCGCCGCGCTCCAGATCGGCCGCCAGGTGGCGGCGCCCCATCTCCAGCACGGCCTGGAGCTGGGCGTACTTGGCATCCCCCAGCCCCGGGGCGGCGCAAAACCCCGCCTGATCCGCCTGTAATAAAGGCCGCAGCCCGCCGAAGCGGCTGAGCAGGTCCCGCGCGACATCCACCGCGCTCTTGCCGGCCACGCCGGTGCGCAGAAAGATTGCCAGCAACTCCGCATCCGAAAGCGCGGCCGCGCCGCGTTCGATCAGCCTCTCCCGCGGGCGCTCGGCCGCGGGCCAGTCGGTAATCGCCATCACCACCTCCCTGTGGTTGCGTTACATGCGTTCGCTTTTTTCGGTTTGGGCCCTGGGCTAGTCCTCGAAGCGGGAGATGTCGCGCACCGCGCCGTAGGCGGCGGAGGTCGTCATCAGGGCGTAGGCGCGCAAGGCCTGGGTGACGGCCCGCTCCCGCGACTCGGGTTTCCAGGCCTTCGCGCCACGGGCCTCCATGGCCTCGCGCCGTGCGGCCAGCGTGGCGTCGTCGACGTCGATGCGGATCTCGCGACCGGGGATGTCGATCACGATGGTGTCGCCTTCCTCGATCAGGCCGATCGCACCACCCTGCGCCGCCTCCGGCGAGACGTGACCGATCGACAGCCCGGAGGTGCCGCCGGAGAAGCGCCCGTCGGTGACCAGCGCGCATTCCTTGCCCAGGCCCTTGGACTTGAGATACGACGTCGGGTAGAGCATTTCCTGCATGCCCGGGCCGCCCTTGGGGCCCTCGTAGCGGATGATCACCACGTCGCCCGCCTGGATCTGGTCACCAAGAATGGCCTCCACCGTCGCGTCCTGGCTCTCGAAGACACGGGCCGGACCCGAGAATGTCAGGATGCTGTCGTCCACCCCGGCAGTCTTCACGATGCAGCCGTCCGGGGCCATGTTGCCGTAGAGCACGGCCAGGCCACCGTCCTTCGAGTAGGCATGCTCGATGTCGCGGATGCAGCCGTTCTCGCGGTCGATGTCCAGGCTGTCCCAGGTCTTGTCCTGGCTGAACGCGACCTGGGTAGGCACGCCGCCCGGGGCGGCCTGGTAAAGCGTCTCGGCCTCGGCGGCGTGGCGCATCACGTCCCACTGTTCCAGGGCCTGGCCCATGGTCTCGGCGTGCACGGTGGGAATGTCGCGGTGAATCAGCCCGCCGCGGTCCAGCTCCGCGAGGATGCCGACCACACCACCGGCGCGGTGGACATCCTCCATGTGATAGAGCTGGGTGGCCGGGGCGACCTTGCACAGATTCGGCACCTTGCGCGACAGGCGGTCGATGTCGGCCATGGTGAAGTCGACCTCGCCCTCGCGCGCGGCCGCCAGCAGGTGCAGCACCGTGTTGGTGGAGCCGCCCATCGCGATATCCAGGCTCATCGCGTTCTCGAACGCCTCGAAGGTGGCGATGGAACGCGGCAAAGCAGATTCATCGTCCTGCTCGTAGTAACGCTTGGCCAGTTCGACCACGCGCCGGCCGGCCTGCTCGAACAGGCTCTTGCGCCCGGCGTGGGTGGCCAGCAGCGAGCCGTTGCCCGGCAGCGACAGCCCCAGCGCCTCGGTCAGGCAGTTCATCGAATTGGCGGTGAACATGCCGGAGCAGGACCCGCAGGTCGGGCAGGCGGAGCGCTCGATGGCCTCCACTTCTTCATCACTGGCACTGGAGTCGGCGGCCTTGACCATCGCGTCCACCAGATCCAGGTGGATGACCTTGTCGCTGCCCGGGGCCTGCACCTTGCCGGCCTCCATCGGCCCGCCGGAGACGAACACCACCGGGATGTTCAGGCGCATCGCGGCCATCAGCATGCCGGGGGTGATCTTGTCGCAGTTGGAGATGCAGACCAAGGCATCGGCGCAGTGTGCGTTGACCATGTACTCGACCGAGTCGGCGATGATCTCGCGCGAGGGCAGCGAATAGAGCATCCCGCCGTGGCCCATCGCGATCCCGTCGTCCACCGCGATGGTGTTGAACTCCTTGGCCACGCCGCCGGCCTTTTCCACCTCGCCGGCCACCAGCTGGCCCAGGTCCTTCAGATGCACGTGCCCGGGCACGAACTGGGTGAAGGAGTTGGCAATGGCGATGATCGGCTTGCCGAAGTCGCCATCCTTCATGCCGGTGGCGCGCCACAGGGCGCGGGCACCCGCCATATTGCGGCCGTGGGTAGTGGTGCGGGAACGATAGGCGGGCATGTATATTCTCGTGAACGATTACGGTGAACGCAGATCGTACATAATGAGTCGTACAAACCCCAGTACCCCGGAGCACCTGCAATGAAAATCGAAGTCGAGAACATCAAGTGTGGCGGCTGCGCCAGCTCCATCCGCAAGGGCCTGCTGCAGGTCGAGGGCGTCACCGACGCCGAGGTGGACGTGGAAGGCGGTGCGGTTGATATCGAGGCGCCCGACAGCGCCCGCGAAGCGGTCGCCGCCAAGCTCGCCAGCATGGGTTACCCCGAGGTCGGTTCGGTCTCCGGCCTGCGCTCCGCCAGCGCCAAGGCCAAGTCGTTTGCCAGCTGCGCCGTGGGGCGCATGAGCGGCGAATAGGCTTGATCAATACGTCGCGGGGGCGCGCGCAGCCCGGCCTTGTCGGGCTGGTGCTGCTGTTCGTCCTGGGCACGGGGCTGGCGCAGGCCGAAAGCGGGCTGCCGACCGCCGAACTGCAACTCGGCGAACAAGCCCTGACGATCGAGATCGCCGCGACCGACCGTAGCCGCCGGATCGGGCTGATGCACCGCGACCACCTGCCCGCCGACCACGGCATGCTGTTCATCTGGCCACGACCGGCGCACTACGGCATGTGGATGCAGAACACCCGCATCCCGCTGGACGTGGCCTTCATCGATGCCGACTTCACCATTACCAACATCGCCAGCATGACGCCCCACTCCACCCGCATACACGAGGCGAAACGGCCGGTGCGCTACGCCCTGGAGGTCAATGCCGGGTGGTTCAAGGAACACGGTATCGCGCCCGGCGCCTCCGTCCCGGACCTCGAACGCCTCGTGGGCGAGACCGACTAGGGAAACACTGATCAATGTTTCCCTAACACCCCTTCCCGCAGGATCGGGCCAGCAGGCCTGACTGATCCCACGTGTACATTGATCCGTGATTCCCTAGACTGTCTGCTCAAGGACATCATCAGGAAACGGACACGCCCGTGACCGCCACATCCAACCCAGCCGCCCGCAATCACGCGCCCTCGCGCCGAGCCCCGCAGCCCGGGGAGCTCGCCTGGTTCCGTGATGCGGTGCCGTACATCGCCGCCCACCGCGGGCGCACCATGGTGATCGCGCTCGCAGGCGAGGCCGCCCAGGCGCCGGAGTTTCCGGCACTGATGCGCGATATCGCCAAACTCAATGCCCTGGGTATCCGCGTCGTGCTGGTCTACGGGGCGCGCCCGCAAATCGAGGCACGGATGACCGAGCGCGGACTGACCCCGGCTTACGCCAACGGGTTGCGCGTAACGGATGGCGCAGCGCTGGAAGCGGTGCTGGATGCGGTCGGTCGGCTGCGCCTGCAGATCGAGGGCCTGCTCTCGCGCAGCCTCGGCCAGCCGGGTACCGGCAACGCACGCCTGCGCGTGGCCAGTGGCAACTTCGTCACCGCACGGCCACTGGGCGTACGCGACGGCGTGGACTTCCACTACACCGGCGAGGTGCGCGGGGTGGACACCACCGCACTCGCGGCCCTGCTGGACCGCGAGCAGGTGGCCCTGGTCTCCCCGCTCGGCTACTCCCCCACCGGCGAGGTGTTCAACCTCTCCGGCGAGGATGTCGCCACCCAGGTCGCGATCGCGCTGAACGCCGACAAGCTGATCTTTCTCACCGAAGCCGGGGTGTTGCGCGATCCCGAACACGGCGTGCTGGACCAGCTCACCGTGCCGGCCGCGCAGGAGCTGCTGGAGACCTCCACCGACCTGCCGCAGGAACTGGCCAACCACCTGAAGAGCGCGATCGACGCCTGTCGCCAGCGCGAGATCCGGGTGCACCTGATCGACCGTCGGGACGACGGTGGGCTCCTGACCGAGCTGTTCACCCGCCTGGGAATCGGCACACTGGTCTCGCGCGAGCCACTGGAACGGCTGCGCCCGGCCACACTCGACGATGTGGGGGGTATCCATGCGCTACTGGAACCGCTGGAGGCCGAGGGCATCCTGGTACATCGCGCGCGGGAGCACTTGGAGCTGGAGATCGACCGCTTCCAGGTGCTGGAGGCCGACGGCCTGATCATCGGCACCGCCGCGCTCTACCCCTTCGAGGCGGATGCCGCGGAGATTGCCTGCCTGGCCCTGCACGCGGATTACCGCGGGAGCGGCCGCGGCGACCGTTTGCTGCAGGCAATGGAACACCTGGCGCAGGAACAGGGAATCCGGCGGGTATTCGTGCTCACCACGCGCACCGCCCAGTGGTTCCAGGAACGCGGTTACACGCCAGGCAAGGTGGACGATCTGCCCGTCAGCCGGCAGACCCGCTACAACCAGGCGCGCAACTCGCGGGTGTTTACCCGAGTGCTGGCCGGCGAGTAACCCGGACCAGACAGGCCCTATTCATAGCGGGCCTCGTCGCGCTCATGGGCCTCCTGGGCCGCCACGCTCAGCGTGGCAATCGGGCGCGCCTCCAGCCGCGCGATGCCGATCGGTTCACCGGTCTCCTCGCAATAGCCGTATTCGCCCTGCTCGATGCGCGCCAGCGCCGCGTCAATCTTGTTCAGGAGCTTGCGGTACCGATCCCGGGTTCGCAGCTCCAGGCCGGCATCGGTCTCGTGGCTGGCGCGGTCATTCGGGTCCGGCTCCTGCCAGCTCTCGCTGCGCAGGTGCTCCAGAGTCTGTTCCGATTCCTCGATCAGCTCGGCACGCCAGGCCTCGAGCTTGGCGCGAAAGTAGTCCAGTTGACGCGGATTCATGTAGGGTTCGTCCTCGGACGGACGGTACCCGGAATCCGGGCGGGTCTTGGCTTCTTGGCTCATCTTGGACCCCTCGCCAGGCCCCCTCTCGCCCCATGCGGGAAGGCCCCGGCGCATTGCACAGTACACCCGATCGAGTATAGGGCAATAACCCTGCCGGGCGGCAAACGCGAAAGCGCGCCCGAACGCACACAACCGGCACCATACGGAAAACGACACCGGCCGCATGCAGCACATCCTTCAGATCAGCGACACCCACCTCGGCCGGGAGCCGGGCCCCATTCGACCGGGTTATCCCGACAGCGACCGCCAGCTCGCCCGCGTGCTCGAGGCCCTGCGCCGGAACGAGGCCCGGCCGGACCTGCTATGGCTCACGGGCGACCTGGCCGAAGATCCGGATCCGGCGGCCTACACGCGACTCCTCGCAATGCTCGACGAACACGTGAAAGGCTGGCCGCTCGCCGGCCTGGCGGGCAACCACGATGACCGGACCCTGCTGCACCGCGCCTTCACGGGCGCCGGACATACCCTGGACGGGCACCGGCTGCTCGGCGACTGGCTGCTGGTCGGGATCAATTCGGCGGTTGCGGGGCAGGCGTCCGGGCGCATCGAGCCGGCCGAGTTGTCGCGCCTGGATCAAGTACTGACCGCACACCCCGATCACTGGGGCTTGGTCGCCGTTCACCATCCGGTCGTGCCCGTCGGCAGCGCATGGATGGACCGGATCGGCCTGACCAATCCCGACGACCTGTTCGCGATCCTGGATCACCACCCGCGCGTACGCGCATGCCTGTTCGGCCACATCCATCAGGATTTCCGCGCCGAGCGCCAGGGCGTCGAACTGCTGGGCTGCCCCTCCACCTGCGTCCAGTTCGCCCCCGGCTCCGAACAGTTCGCGCTGGATACCGAACACGCCGGCTACCGCGTTCTGGCACTGCATGCCGATGGCCGCATCGACACCCGCGTCGAGCGTCTATCCGGCGAATTTCCCGAGGCCCGCGCATGATCCCGGACGATCGCCGCAGCAAGCAGCTCCAGGCCTGGCTGAAGGACCAGCCGGGCAGGTTCACCGACCTGGCACTCCTGCGTGCAGATGCCAGTTTTCGGCGCTATTTTCGCCTGTGCCGCGACGACCAACCGGTGGTGCTGATGGATGCGCCACCCGAGCGCGAGGCCACCGAGCCGTTCGTGGAGATTGCACGACTGCTGGAATCGCTGGGGCTGCGCCCCCCGCGCATCCTTGCGCACGATCCAGCCACCGGCTTCGTGCTGCTCGAGGACCTCGGCGACCGAACCTTCACCCGGGCCCTCGCCGAGGGGGCCGCGGAAGGTCCTTTGTACGACCGCGCCATCGACACCCTGATCCAGCTGCATCGCGCCTGGCCAGCGCAGGCCGCAAAGGCCCCGGACGTCCCCGCCTACGACACCCCGCGCCTGCTGGACGAGGCCGCGCTGTTTGCCGACTGGTACTGGCCGGAACAACACGGCACCCCGATGAGCGCGTCCCTGCGCAACGGATTTCTCGCAGCCTGGCGGGAGGCGCTGGAAGGCCTGCCCATCCTGCCCGGGACACTGGTGCTACGCGACTTCCACGTGGACAACCTGATGCTGCCACCCGGCGAGGATGGCGATTGTGCCGTCCTGGATTTCCAGGATGCCGTGATCGGCAGCCCCGCCTACGATGTCGTCTCGCTGCTGGAAGACGCCCGGCGCGAGGTGTCGCCCGCCACCGTGGAGCGGGCATTGATGCGTTATGCCGCGGGAACGGCCTGGGACCCCGAGATCTTCATGCAGCACTACCGCGTCCTCGGCGTCCAGCGCAGCACCAAGATCCTCGGGATCTTCGTACGCCTGGCACGCCGGGATGCCAAACCGCGCTACCTGGAACACCTGCCGCGCCTGCATCGACTCCTGGCGCAGGGGCTGTCACAGCCGGCGCTGGCACCGGTGGCAGGCTGGTTTCAAACCCACATGCCCGAACGGATGCGGGAGGATTAAGCCGTGCACGCAATGATCCTGGCCGCCGGGCGCGGCGAACGCATGCGCCCGTTGACCGACCACTGCCCCAAGCCGCTGCTGCCGGTCAGTGGCCGGCCGCTGATCGGCTACACGCTGGATCGTCTGGCGACCGCCGGGTACCGCGAGGTAGTCATCAACCTCGCGCATCTGGGCGAACAGATCCGCGCCACCCTGGGTGAACGCCAGTCAGGCCTCGCCATTCGCTACTCACCGGAGCCAGAGGGTGCCCTGGAGACCGCGGGCGGGATCCGCCAGGCCCTTCCCCTTCTGGGGGAGGAGCCGTTTCTGGTGGTCAATGGCGATGTCTGGTGCGACCACCCGCTGACACCCCCGACGACAATGAACACAGCCGCCGACCGACCGCTCGCGCACCTCGTACTGGTCGCCAACCCCGACCATCACACGCAGGGCGATTTCGCCCTGGACGGGGAGCGGGTGGCCCTGGCGGGGAACGAGTTGCTGACCTTCAGCGGCATCGGCTGGTACGACCCGGCGCTGTTCCGTGATCTGCCACCGGGGCGCCGGGCCCTCGGCCCCTTGCTGCGTCAAGCCATCGAGGCCGGCCGGGTCACCGGCGAACACTACACCGGCGCCTGGCGCGACATCGGCACACCGGAGCGCCTGGCGGCGCTGGACACCGAGCTTGGGGGGCGCTGATCACCCAACGCAGGGGGGATGCGGCCGCTCCGGTCAGGGCTTGATGTAGGTGTAACCGGAGCGTTGCAGGCGGGTCAGTTCCACGATGCCACTGGGAACCACGTCCCTGTCCGATACCTCATGCAGATCGCTGCGTTCGAGCCCGCGCGATTCCAGCGAGTTGCCACACACCAAAAAGCGCACATCCTGCAGCTTAAGGGTGTTCACGGTACTGCGCAGGTCCGGATCGGTACGGGCGTGCTGCAGCAGACTGATGCCGCTGCCATGAGTCAACACCTTGATCTTGAGCGAAACATCATCGGGGCTACCGTCGATGTGATTCTGCAGGTTGCGCAGGGCGTTCAGGTGGAGCTCCAGGTCATCGGTGTTGATGTGATAGACCACCCGCAGCGGCTCTTCGGCCGCCGGCGCCTTGGCGACGGTGCCCATCAATACAGCAGTCGCGCCGCCTGCCGCCAGCATCAACAAGAGCGCCCCGGCCAGGAACCAGCCGGGGCGCAGCACTTGTGGGTCGACTTGCATCGAGACTCCGGCCGTGCCGAATCAGACCTTGATGTAGATCCAGCCTTCCGCCTGACGGCGGGCCGCCTCGGCGACGCCGGAATCAATCAGTTCAGCCTGTGGCAGGATATCCACCTTCTGGCCTTCCTCGCGCGCCAGGCGGTTGAGGGTCTGGGCACAGGCGGTAAAGCGCAGCGTGGGGTACGCCTCCGCCATGCTCGCGACACGTTCCGGATAGGGTGCGCTGTCGGTTCGCAGCATGCCCATCGCGTTGTTGTGCACCACCACCTGCACGTTCAGGTCGCGCCCGACCGTGGCCGCCTCGCGATACATGCTCTCGATGTCGTCCAGCAACTCGTCCACCGCGCGGGTATCCGCCTCGTTAATGTGCAGCAGAATCTGATCGGTTTCGGTAGCCGAAAACACCTGCTGCGGGGCCGCGGCCCCGCCGGGCGCGTTATCGCTGGCAGCCACCTGCGCCAGGGCCCCGGACTCCTGGCCGGGCGCAGCAGCATGGTCGCCCCCGAAGAAGCCGGCATCGCGAGTGATCTCGTATCCACCCAGCGAACCCACGACCAGCGCGAGCACCCCGGCCGCCACCGACGGGAACCAGGCCGAACCTCCACCGCGCGATAACCGGCAACGGCCACCGGTGGTGCCGGCCGCGCGCCCGGCCGGGACGTCTTCGTAGGCCATGTTCACCAGCTCCTTGAGCTGGTGCATGTCGCAGACCTCGCGACTCAGATGCTCACTGGAGGCGATCGTCTTCAGCGTAAACAGACGATCCTCCGGCGAGAACTCGCCGTCCACGAAGGCATTGAGAATCTCCTCGCTGGGTCGATTCTTTGCACTCAGTCGTTCATTCGACATGCCGATTCCTCACTACCTTGAGATAGGGTGTATCGGCCGCTGTCCCCGTGTCGGCCTGCTGCTCCAGCAGCACCTTCTTCAACTGCGCCCGAGCCCGGCTCAGGCGACTCATCACGGTGCCGATCGGTACGTCCAGCACCTCCGAGACCTCGGAGTAGGCAAAACCCTCCAGGTCCACCAGCGCGACCACCTGACGGTGATCGGTACTCAGTTCGGCCATCGCCCGGTGGACATCCGCGACCATGCGATTGCGCTCGGTCTGTTGCTCCGGGCAGTCCTCGCAGGACAGCTCCATGCTGTCCACATCCACCGTGTCCTTCTGCCGCCGGCCCCAGTCGCGGTAACAGTTGGTCATGATGCGGAACACCCAGGCCTTCAGGGCGTTCTCGTCCTGCAACGACTTCAGCCGGGTCAGGGCCTTCATCATTGCCTCCTGCACCAGGTCATCCGCCAGCGCGGCATCGTGACACCACGCGAATGCCATGCGGTACATCTGCGGCCGCAGGTCGCACACCTTCTGACGCAGCCTGCGCTGCGCGAACCAGTTCGCCATGTTGTCGATTCCTCCATCCGCAGGCCGTACGTGCGACCTTGCTTGTTCTTGTACCCTGTAGGACGCTACGGGGCGCGGGGCTATTCCGGCCCCTCCACCGCAGACGCCGCGCATCCCGGGCTTCGTCGATCAGGATACCCAATGCCATTCGATCCGCAACAACTGGAGCGCGCTTTCGCCTTTGACCCCGATACCGTGCGGGATCTGCGCGAGCACTGGGCGCGCCTGATCACCGATGCCGTCTGGGGCGAGCTCAAGACCGGCACCATCGGCGCCGTCCCGCGCCTGCGCAAGCGCCTGCTGGAACTGGGCGAGAACCTGCGCTCCATGCTGTCGGACCGCGCCTGGATCCCGCACGAGCGCGAACGCGTCAAGGGTGCGATGGCCGCCAGCCTCAACCTGCGTGACAGCCTGCAGCAGACCGACCGGGCCGCCAAGCTGCTCAATGGCGGGGCCGACTTCGAAGCCTTCGAGGCCGACTATCTCGCCTTCCGCAAGAGCCTGCTGACCTTCATCGAGCAACACGAACAGATCTGGGGCGATCTTCTGGAGAGCCTCTATGACGACGCACCGGACGACGACCGGGACGAGGACTAGGCCTTGGGCCGCGAGATCCGCGAGGAGCACTTCGGCGCGGCAGACTTTGACCGCTTCCACCAGGCCCTCGCGGACGAGACCGCCCAGCTGCTGAACTGGCTGCGCACGCAACCGCCCGAGGACCCCGCCCCACCCCCGCGGCTGGGCTTCGAGATCGAAGCCTGGCTGTGCGACACCCAGGGGCGACCGCTACCGGTCAATGACGCCTTCCTCGCCGCGATGGACAGCCCGCTGGCCACCCTGGAACTGGCGCAGTTCAATATCGAACTGAACAGCGGCGTCTTCCGCGCCGGTCCCGGCTGCTTCAGCGCCATCCTCGACGAGTTGAACGAGACCCTGCGCCGGGCGCGCCGGGCGGCCCGCCACGCCGGCGCGGAACTGCTGATGGCCGGCAGCCTGCCCACCCTGGAACCGGACGACCTCGGGATCCACCACATGTCGCAGCAGGCCCGCTACCGGGCCCTGAACAGCGCGATCCTGGAACAACGCGCCCAGCGCCCGCTGCAGGTGGACATCGTCGGTCACGAGCACCTGCAGCACCGCCATGCGGACGTGATGCTGGAGGCCGCGGCGACCTCCTTCCAGGTGCATATCGAGACCCGCCCCGAGGTCGCCCACCGCGCCTACAACGCCTCTCTGGTCGCCGCGGCACCGGTGCTGGCCGCCGCCGGCAATACGCCCTACATCTTCGGCCACGACCTCTGGGCCGAGAGCCGCATCCCGTTGTTCGAGCAATCGGTGGAGGTCGGCGGGTTCGCCAACTCGGCGCGTGGCCCGATCCGCCGCGTGACCTTCGGTACCGGCTATCTGCACGCATCCATCGGCGAGTTGTTCACCGAGAACCTCGAGCACTTTCCGGTGCTGTTGCCAGTGGCCCTCGACGAGCCGGCCGATCAACTGGCCCATCTCGCCTTCCACAACGGCACCATCTGGCGCTGGAACCGGCCGATCGTGGGCTGCGACGCGGATGGCCGACGCAGTCTACGCCTGGAGTTTCGCTGCCTGCCGGCCGGCCCGTCGCTGATCGACATGCTGGCCAACACCGCCTTCGCCCTGGGCCTGATCGAGTACCTGGTGGCCGAATCGCCCAACGGAACGCTGGAGACCCCGTTTTCCGAGGCCCGCGACAACTTCTACAATGCCGCCCGCTACGGGCTGGATGCTCGCCTGCGCTGGGGCCATCGCGACCCCGTCCCGGCGCCACGCCTGATCACGCGGGAGCTGCTCCCCCGGGCGGCCGAGGGTCTGGAGCGCCTGGGCATCGACCGCAGCGAACGCGACAACCTGCTTGGCATCATCGCCGCGCGCGTCGCCAGCCGCCAGACCGGCACGCACTGGCAACGCGACTGGGTCGCGCGCCACGGCCGCGACTGGCCGGGCCTGGTCCACGCCTACCGCGGCTGGCAGAACACCGGCGCGCCGGTTCACACCTGGGGACTTTGAGGAAACCCGTGACTCTTTCGATCAACGAATACTTCGAACTACCCGACGGCTTCCTCGAGGCCACGCCCGCCACCCTGCACCAGTGCGTGCCCGGGCCGGCGCTAATCCACCTGGAAGGCCAGCGCGAGCCTGCGGTGGCCGTGGTCCTTCTGCTGCACGGAAACGAGCCGGTGGGCCTGCACGCGGTGCAGCAACTCCTGCGCCACTACACCGGACGCCCGCTGCCGCGCGCGCTGACCCTGGTCGTGGGCAACCCGCAGGCCGCAGCGCTCAACCAGCGCCACCTGGACGACCAGCCGGACTTCAACCGCATCTGGCCGGGGACCGAGCAGGGCGGCTCGCGCGAGGCCGACGTCTTCGCCGAACTCTGCCGGCGCCTGGAAGGACGCGGCCTGTTCGCCGCAATCGACCTGCACAACAACACCGGGCGCAATCCCCATTACGCCTGCATCAACCGTCTGGAGGCGCCGTTCCTCAATCTGGCCGCGCTGTTCGGACGCACGGTGGTCTACTTCACCCGGCCGCGCGGGGTCGCCTCCATGGCACTGGCGCGTATCGCACCGGCCGTGACCGTGGAATGCGGCCACCCCGAGGACGCGGCCGGCGTGGACCACGCGCGCGAGATGATCGATGCAGTGCTGCACCTGGACCACTTCGCCCAGGAGCCGCCGCGGACGGGCGCCATCGAGATCTTCCACACCGTGGCCCAGGTACGGGTGCGCCCCGGACTACAGGTCGGACTGGACGCGCAGCACGACGTCCGCCTGGAACCCGACCTGGACGGCCTGAATTTCCAGCTACTTCCCGCCGGCTCGCGCCTGGTGAATGTGCACGCGGACGCCCAGGACCCGCTGATCGCGATCGCCGAGGACGGTTCGGAGGTGACCGGGGAATATCTGGAGCGGGCCGGTCAGGAGATCCGCCTGAAGCGCCAGGCGATGCCGTCCATGCTCACGCTGGACACCCGCGTGATCGCCCAGGACTGCCTGTGCTACCTGATGGAGCCGCTGACGCTCTGATCCCGCCGCTGTTCGCGACGGATTCGAATCCGGCTCAGGCGTCGCGTTCGACGCGCTCGAGGACCTGGGCGACGTGATCGCCCTTGCGGTAATTCGGGAGGTCGCGCTGCATGTCCGCCAGCGCCTTGTCACGCTCCAGCGCACTGTCATACCAGCGATAGGATTCCCAGTCCGCCCCCAGCAGGTGCGGCATGGAAAGGGTGCTGCCTTCCGGCAGGCGAATGCGGATTCCGTAACGTTTCATGGCGTTCATCCGAGGTTGGTCCCAGTGAGCCGGGCCGGCCGGCGCGCAGTCTAGCCGAGCCCCGAACAGGCGGCAATAAAGCCCTCCGGCGCGCCTATTGGCCCCGGCCGACCACAAAATCGAAATAGTGATCCGCAAAGGGCTCGTCCGCCAGGGTGAAATGCCACCACTCCTGCTCGTAGGGCTCGAAGCCCGCCTCTACCATCAGCCGCTGCAGAAGCATGCGGTTGGCCCGCTGCTGTGCGGAAACACCGTCATCCCCGGGCCAGGAGCGCGGACTGAACCGGTCAAAGCCGGTGCCCATCTCCAGCGCGTCGCCGGAGTCGCGATCAATCAAGGTCAGATCGACCGTCGAGCCACGCGAGTGACTCGACCGGGCCGCGATATAGCCATGCTCGAACAACTCGTCCTTGGCAACTTCCGGGTAATACTGTGCCTGCATCCGGGTATCGCCGAGGTCCTCCGCCCAGTGCACGAAGTGCGCGACGGCCCGCGCGGGCCGATAGCAGTCGAACACCTTGAGACCAAGCCCGAACGCCGCGAGACGTTCCTGCACCCGGGCGAGGGCATGGGCGGCCGGGGACGTCAGGATGCAAACGGGGGACTCGTAACCATCGATCGGTTCGCCCACGAAGTTGTCGTCGCCAAAGTACCGGATCTCCTCGACCAGGTCCGTTACCACGTCACCCGCCGCAACAAACCCTGCCGGGCGCGCCTCAGCAGCGCACGAGACCCCGCCTGCCGCCATTGCAACCAGCAGCCCAAGCCCCGCCAGAATCGTCCGCTTGCTGCGCATAGCGCCCCCTTGCCCACGCCTTCGTCACTGCCAGGATACGCAAAGCCAAAACCGGTAGCAGCGCCCAACACCAAAAAGGGCTGCCGGAAGGCAGCCCTTTTGGAGAATTCGGTGGTGGCTACGCCCTGATTCGAACAGGGGACCCCATCATTATGAGTGATGTGCTCTAACCAGCTGAGCTACGTAGCCACGCGGGCTGCGAATTCTCCGGAGGCCGGCGCATAAAGTCAAGCCAGCGCGGCGCCCGGCGGGGTTCAGATCTGCAGGCGCTCGACCACGCGGCCGTTCTTGAGGTGCTCTTCCAGGATCTCGTCGATGTCGCGTTCGTCCTGGTAGGTGTACCAGACGCCCTCCGGATAGACGACCGCGACCGGGCCCTCGTTGCAGCGGTCCAGGCAGCCGGCCGTGTTCACCCGCACCTGGCCCTTGCCGTGGATGCCCATGGCCTTGGCCTGGTTCTTGGCATAGGCGCGCATCTCGGTCGCCCCGTGGTCCTCGCAACAGTTGCCGTCCTCGCGGCAGTTGGTGCAGAAAAAGATATGGCGCTGGTAGTAGCCCATGGAAGTCTCCGGTGATCCCTGCGACTCATGATAACGCTGCCACTGGCAAAACGGCGGGTGGCAGCGTGCGCTGTCCGTGCATTCAGCGGAAGCGGTAGACCAGGCTGACGTCCGTGATGGTGTCGGTATTCTCCACGCCGGGCTCGACGTCCGTGTTGTGCTTCACGGTGAAGCTGGTACGCAGGGACATCCGGCTGGTGACGTCCGCGGTCAGGGCGAGGATGTTCTCGATCTCGGTGTTGTCGCTGCCGGTCAGGATCAGCAACTCGTCGGTGAGGCGGGCGCTTTCGCTGATCTCCCAGCGGAAGTTGCCGGCCAGGCGGCCGACCGGTTCGCTGTCGGTCTCCCCGGTCGTGCGGATGCGCACCTGGCGCATACCGGCACCGATCTCGCCGTCCAGCTGCACCCGCTCGCCGTCGATCAGGCGCCGACCATAACCAGCCGTGGCCGAACCCTGATAGTCATAGTTGCTAAAGCGGTCACGCTCGTAGCGCAGCGCCCCGAACAGGTAGTCGTGCTCGCCCAGCTTGCGGTCCGCCTGATAGCCGGCGATGTAGCGCTCGCCGGTGGTTTCGTCGTCTTCCTCGTGAAAGTACGCGTCCAGGCGGATGCGATTGCGCCAGTCGACGGTCGTGTGCTCCGCGCGGAAACGGCCCGTGGCCGTGGTGGACTCGGTGTTCCCGGTGGTCTTGGAGGCCCCGAGCTCGATCGTCGATTGCCAGCCCTCGGCCTCCCAGGCCAGGGCCTGCGAGACTGGTATGCTCAGCAGGATGAGCGAGGCAAACGCGGACCCGACGGACCGGAACGAACGCACGAGCATGGGAAACCTCCCGGAAGCGAATAAAGGCGAAACCCTAGCAAAGCCGCTGGGGGTATCGGACCAGCCCCTGAGATTCAGGGGACTTTCCGCCGCGGACCAGTGCGTGCACTGCGGGCTATGCCTGCCACACTGCCCGACCTACGGCTGGCACGGGGTCGAGGGCGACTCCCCGCGCGGGCGGCTGACCCTGATGCAGGGCCTGGCCCAGGGCCGGCTGGAGCCGGAATCCGAACGCCTGCGCAGCCATCTGGAAGGCTGCCTGGGTTGTCGCTCCTGCGAGTTGGTCTGCCCGGCACGCGTGCCCTTCGGGGCACTGATGGACCGCGCCCGCGAGATCCTGACCGAACACCCCGCCACGCCGTCGCGCGGGGACCGCTGGCGCCAGGCGCTACAGCACCAGGCCCTGCTGCACCCAACCCTGCGCAGTCTCGGGGGGCTGACGGCGCGCACTGGCGCCCGCCTGGGTGTAGACCGCCTGCTGCCGCGCGGCGGCTGGGAACGCAGTCTCGCCCACACCCGCGACTCCCTGGCACCCGCCCCCCGGCTGCGAGCGACCGCGACCCCGGAAACGGCCGACGCCTTGCTGTTTACCGGCTGCATGGACCGCTTCTTCACCGGACCCGACCTGGAGGCCGCGCTGGAGGTCCTCGACGCCCTCGGCGTGCGCGTCGCCATCCCGCAGGGCCAGGTTTGCTGCGGAGCGCTGGACCAGCACACCGGCCACCGCGCGGCGGCGCAGGCGCTGCAGGCGCGGAATGGCGAAGCCTTCGGCACCCGCGAGGTGCCGGTGATCGCGCTGGACAGCGGTTGCGAGGCCACGCTGCGCGAATACCCCGAGGGCACTGTGTCGGCACGCAGCCAGAGCCTCACCCGGTTTCTGGCGCAGTGGCTGGACACCAACACCAACGGAGATATCTGGGACGCCACACCGATACGCATCGCGCTGCATCGGCCCTGCACCCTGCGCAACGTCACCCGCGAGGCCCACGAGCTGCCCGCGCTCCTGGCACGCCTGCCTGGGGTCACGCTGGCGCCGGTCGCCGACGCGCCGAACTGTTGCGGCGCCGGCGGCACCGCGATGCTGACGCAGCCGGCCATGGCCGACGACCTGGGCACCGAGACCCTGCAGGCCCTGACCGCCGACGCCCCGGACGCGATCATCAGCCCCAATGTCGGTTGCAGCGTGCACCTGCGGGCGCTGGCCAGCGAACAATCGGGTCTTCCGGAAATCCTGTCACCCGCCCGCTTTCTGGCCCGGCGTCTGAAAAACCACACTCACAACTCCGCCGGGCGCTGATCCCTGCCCGCGCTTGCGGTACCCTTGAGGGGTACACCACGACGCCCCAACCGGACCGGAACCATGCGCCGACTTTCCCCGCTGGACCACCTGATCAACCAGGCCGACGCCTTCGTGAAGGTCGTCTCCGGACAGGCCCGCTCCACCGGCCGGCCCTCCCCGGGTGGGGACGACATCGGGCCGCACCTGGAGGATCACGAACGCGACCTGTCCGCCCGCCTGATGCGGGTCAATCATGCCGGCGAGGTCGCGGCGCAGGGGCTATACCAGGGCCAGATGCTGACCGCCCGCAACCCGGAGATCCGCGGCCACCTGGATCAGGCCTCGCGCGAGGAGGGCGACCACCTGCACTGGTGCGCCCGCCGGGTACACGACCTGGGCGGCCGCACCAGCCTGCTGGGGCCGTTCTGGTACATGGGCTCGTTCGGGATGGGCGCGCTCGCCGGGCTGACCGGCGATGCCTACAGCCTGGGCTTTATCGACGAGACCGAACGCCAGGTGGAACGCCACCTGGACCGCCATCTGGAGCGGTTGCCGGCACAGGACGAGGTCTCCGCGCGCATCCTGGCGCGGATGAAGCAGGACGAGGTGGAGCACGGTGCGCACGCGATGGCACTGGGCGGCAAGGCGCCGCCGTGGCCAGTGCGCAACCTCCTGATGCCGCTGACGTCCAGCGTGATGACGCGCACCGCCTACTGGATCTGACCCGCGACGCGGGGAGCCAGGTGATCACCGCCGCGTGCAACGCCGCGCGGCGCGCACCGACTCAGCCCGGGCGACTCATGTTCTTGCCGTAGAAGATCTCCATCATCTCGTGCTTGAGCAGCTTGGAGATGCGCTTGGCCT
The DNA here is from genome assembly GCF_001999325.1 of Thioalkalivibrio versutus. Classification (GTDB taxonomy): domain Bacteria; phylum Pseudomonadota; class Gammaproteobacteria; order Ectothiorhodospirales; family Ectothiorhodospiraceae; genus Thioalkalivibrio; species Thioalkalivibrio versutus. Next base: position 32,020 of record NZ_MVAR01000039.1, on the reverse strand, counting down.
CCTTGGCCGAGTAATCATCCTTGCCCAGCCCGAACAGGTAACTGTCCAGGTCGAAGTCCTTCAGTACCATCTTGGTGTGGAACAGGTACTCCTGGTACACGTTTACGTCCACCATCTGGTACTTCTCCTGGGTGTCGCGCGACAGGAAGTCCTGGATGGAGTTGATCTTGTGATCGATGAAGTGCTTCTTGCCGCGCACGTCGCGGGTGAAGCCGCGGACACGGTAGTCCATGATCACGATGTCGGACTCGAAGCTGTGGATCAGGTAGTTCAGGGCGCGCAGCGGCGAGATGCGCCCGCAGGTGGACACGTCGATATCCGCGCGGAAGGTCGCGATCCCACCCTCGGGGTGCGCCTCCGGGTAGGTGTGCACCGTGATGTGACTCTTGTCCAGGTGGCCGACCACCGTCTCCGGCAGCGGGCCGGGGCCTTCGGTGTAGCCGATCTTTTCGGTGGCCACCGGCTCCTCCGAGATCAGCATGGTCACCGACGCGCCCTGCGGATCGTAGTCCTGGCGCGATATATCGAGGATGTTGGCCCCGATCAGGTGGGCCACGTCGGACAGGATCTGCGTCAAACGCTGGGCGTTGTACGCCTCGTCGATGTACGCAATGTATTCATCGCGATGTCGGTCACCCGAGGCATAGCAGATATCGTAGATATTGAAGCTCAGGCTCTTGGTCAGGTTATTGAAACCGTGGAGCTTGATCTGCTTCTTGTGACGAGGCATGGCGTGTCCTCTTGGCCCGGGCCGCAGCGAGCGGCGAATTGTAGACGCCCCGGCCCGCAAGTCCAAGGACGGACCCAGGGAGACGCGGCTTCAGCGCGGCGCCGGCCCCTCGATGATCTCGAAGTCGTGGGTCACCTTCGCCGAGGCCCCCAGCATCAGCGAGGCCGAGCAGTACTTCTCGGCCGAGAGCCCCACCGCACGCCCGACCTGCTTCTCCGACAACGCGTGGCCGTACACACGAAAATGCACATGGATGTCGGTAAAGACCTTGGGCACGGTCTCCGCCCGCGTGCCCTCCACGGTCACCTCGCAGTCCAGCACCTGCTGGCGCGCCTTCTTCAGCATCGCAATCACGTCGAAGCTGGTACAACCGCCCATCCCCAACAGCAGCATCTCCATCGGGCGTGCGCCCAGGTTGCGCCCGCCGGCATCCGGCGCCCCGTCCATCACCACCGCGTGGCCACTGTCGGTCTCGCCGACAAAGGCCACCTGATCCAGCCATTTCACTTTCACCTGCATCGGGCTTGTCCTTTCACACTGTTGGATGGAGAAATCCACGCCTATACTCGGGTAGAACTCTACTCAGGGCGGACCTGCTGCACAAAACAGGGCCCTGCCGGCGGATTTTGTGAACGGTGCCAGTTACCCCGGGGTGCAGGGCACGGATGCTGCATTACACTGGCGCTCATCTTCAGGAAGCTGATATCGGACGTGACCATGGAAGCCTTGAACAACCCGTTCATTTACCGCCCGGCGCAGCCATCGCCCGCGCTGGAGCGTTTCCTCGGCTACTGCCACCGGCGCCAGTACCGCAAGCGCACCACGATCATTCACTCGGGCACCGTACCCGACACACTGTATTACGTGGTCAGTGGTTCGGTCTCGGTACTGGGCGAGAACAACGGACATGAGCTGGTACTTGCCTACCTGAACAAGGGCGAGTTTTTCGGCGAGCTGGGCATGTTCGAGGACGACCCGCGCAGCGCGACGGTCACCACCCGCGAGGACACCGAGACCGCGGAGATCCCCTACACCCAGTTCCGCGAGATCGCCCAGCGCGACCCCGAGATCCTGATGCTGCTCACCAGCCAGATCGCGGCCCGCCTGCGTCAGACCTCGCGCAAGGTGATGGACCTCGCGTTCGTGGATGTCACCGGACGCATCGCCCACACCCTGCTGGACCTGGCCCAGCAGCCCGACGCGATGACTCACCCCGACGGCATGCAGCTGCGCATCACCCGGCAGGAGATCGCGCGTATCGTGGGCTGCTCGCGCGAGATGGCCGGACGCGTGCTGAAGGATCTGGAAGAACGCGGCCTGATCACCGCCCACGGCAAGACCATCGTGGTGTTCGGCACCCGCTGACACGAGCCCGCCCGGGTCGGGCCCGCGGGGCCGTTATTCGCCGCGGAACAGCCGGCCCAGGGCCGCGCCCGGGTCCTCGGTGCGCATGAAGGCCTCTCCCACCAGAAAGGCATTCACCCCGGCCGCCTGCATGCGCGCGACATCCTCGCGCGTGTGGATGCCGCTTTCGGTCACCAGCAGGGCCTCCTCCGGCACCTGATCCTTCAACTCCAGCGTCGTCTCCAGCCGCGTCTCGAAGCTGTGCAGGTCGCGGTTGTTGATGCCGATCAGGTCGGCCCCGATGCGCTTGGCCCGCTCCAGCTCCTCGGCGTCATGTACCTCCACCAGGGCATCCATGCCCAGCTCGCGGGTCAGGAAGAAGAGCTCGTGCAGCGCCGTGTCATCCAGCGCCGCCGCGATCAGCAGCACGCAATCCGCACCCAGCACCCGCGCCTCGTAGACCTGGTAGAGATCAATCACGAAATCCTTGCGCAGGATCGGGATCGTGCAGGCCACACGCGCGTCGCGCAGGTCGCCGTCGCGTCCCTTGAAGAAGTCCACGTCGGTCAGCACCGACAGACAGGTCGCACCATGCTCCTCGTAGCTGCGCGCAAACGCCTCGGGGTTGAAGTTCGGGCTGATCTGGCCCTGGCTCGGGCTGGCCTTCTTGATCTCCGCGATCACCGCAGGGCGCCCGGCGTCGATATCGCGCTGCAGGGCCGCGCGAAAACCACGCGGCGCCGGGGCGGACCCCATCCAGCCGCGCAACTCGCGCAGTGGCCAGTACACCTCGCGTTCCTTCAGCTCCTCGCGCTTGCGCTCCAGGATGCGCTGCAGGATGTCGGGTACTGCGTTGCCTTCACTCATTGTGCTTCCTTGTTTGCCAGTCTTGCGCTGGTCGCTTGCAGGCGCTCCAGCCGTTCGCGCGCCGCGCCGGAATCGATCGCCCGGGCGGCGGCCTTGATCCCCGCTGGGAGTGTGTCCGCCCCGCCACCGGCGTAGATCGCCGCCCCGGCATTCAGCAGCACGATGTCGCGTGCCGCACCCGCCTGTCCGTCCAGCACGCCGCGCAGCATGCTGGCCGAGGCCTCCACGCTGTCGACCCGCACCGCATCCAGCGCCGTGGTGGTCAGCCCGAAATCCTCCGGACGGATGGTGTATTCGCGGATCTCGCCATCCTGCAGCTCCGCCACCCGGGTCGGCGAGGCGATGCTGATCTCGTCCAGACCATCCTCGGCATGCACCACCAGGACGTGCTCGCTACCGAGCCCCTTCAGGGCCTCGGCCAGCGGGCGCACCCAATCCTGGGAAAACACGCCGAGCACCTGATTCGGCGCCCCGGCGGGGTTGGTCAGCGGCCCCAGCACATTGAACAGCGTACGCACGCCAAGTTCCTTGCGCGGACCGATCGCGTGCTTCATCGCGCCGTGGTGGGCGGGAGCGAACAGGAAGCCAACACCGACCTCGTCGATGCAGGTCCCCACCGCTGCCGGCGACAGGCCCAGCGAGATCCCCAGCGATTCCAGCACGTCGGCACTGCCGGATTTCGACGACACCGAGCGATTGCCGTGCTTGGCGACCCGCACGCCGCCCGCCGCCGCCACCAGCGCCGCGGCGGTGGAGATATTGAAGGTGCCCGAGGCATCGCCGCCGGTTCCGCAGGTATCCACCAGCCCGGTACGCGGCACATCCACGCGCGTGGCCAGCGAGCGCATCACGCCGGCAGCCGCGCGGATCTCCTCGATGGTCTCGCCCTTCATGCGCAGGGCCACCAGGAACGCGCCGATCTGGGCATCCGTGGCCTCGCCGGTCATCACCGCCTGCATCACGGCGGTCATGGTCGCCTCGTCCAGGTCGCGGCGCTCGATGAGGGCCGCTATCGCTTGCTGCACGGTCACGGGCTTGCTCCTGCGGAAATTCGAAGCGGCTAGTGTAACGTCCGCGCGGTGCCCGCACGACCACCGCCCGGCGCGACCAGCCAGGCGGCCAGTGCCAGGGCCCAGAGCAGCAGCGCCGCGAGGACCAGACGCCCCATGGCATCGTCCAGCCAGTCGACCAGGAACAGCGCCAGCAGCGCGCTGAAGCCCAGCTGCACGAAGGCCTGCATGGCCGCAGCCATGCCGCGCGCGCCGGGGTAACAATCCAGCGCCAGCAGGGTCAGCGACGGCATCGCCGTGGCCAGGGCGAAGCTGTATAGCGCGAACGGCCCGGTGATCGCGGCCACCGGGCCGTCGGCCAGCACCGCCAGGCCCACCAGCGCCAGCGACAGCCCAGACAGCCCGAGCCCGATCGCCACGGCCCGCTGCGGGCTCACCACCCCGGCCACGCGCCCGGCGACGAAGCCGCCCACCACCAGCCCGGCGACCAGCGGCCCGAACAACCACCAGAAGTCCTGTTCCCCGCCTTGCAGGTGCTCGTAGATGATGGTCGGGGACGCGGCAATGAACAGGAACATCGCCCCGAACATCCCCGCATGGACCGCGACCGGGAACAGAAACGCCGGGTTGTGCAGCGTGCCCAGGTAGCCCCGGATGACCGGACGCGGGTGACTGGAGACGCGGCCGACCGGCGGCAGGGTCTCCGGCATCCAGGCGCGCACCGCCAACAGCAGGAAGACGCCGTAGAGTGTCAGGAAGGCGAACACCGAACGCCAGCCAAACGCCGCCTGCAACCAGCCGCCGATGATCGGCGCGGCGGCCGGCCCGATCGCGAACATCATGGTGACCAGCGCGAACACCCGCCGCGCGTCGGTGGGATCAAAGCGATCGCGGATCAGCGCTCGCCCGACCACCACCCCGGCCGCCGCCGCCAGCCCCTGTCCCATGCGCAACGCCAGCACCTGCCAGTACTCCATCGCGAACACCAGCAGCACCGAGGTCAACACGTAGGCCAGCAGGGCCCACAACACCACCGGGCGCCGGCCATAGGCATCCGACAGCGGGCCGGCAATCAGGGTGGCAACGGCGAACGCGACCAGATAGGCGGACAGCGTCGCCTGCATCGCCACACCATCGACGGCCAGGGCCTCGGCCATCGCCGGAAACGAGGGCAGATAGGTATCCAGCGAGAACGGCGCCAGCATGGACAGCGGCGCTACCAGCAGGGCGAAGCGCAGCCGCGTGCGGCGTTCCGTGGCGGCGCCCCTCAAGCGAGGCATGCGCGCCGGAATCGAGAGTGAACACCGGTCGGGCACGACCCGCGAGAGGCCGCCGCGCGAGCGGTGGGAGCCGCAATACCGCCAGCAGGCGCGGCCAGGCGAACCCCACCTGCCGTCCAGAACAAGCAGTAAGGGCCGCGTGGAAAGGTGTCTATTGACCTGCGCTTCACGCCGGCTGGGGCAGGCGACTCAGGAAGTTGCCGAGCAGTTCGTGCCCCTGGCGGGTCAGGATGGATTCCGGGTGAAACTGCACGCCCTCGACATCCAGCTCGCGATGACGCAGGCCCATGATCTCGTCGCGCGAGCCGTCTTCGCGCTGGGTCCAGGCAGTGACCTCCAGACATTCCGGGAGGCTTGCGGCCTCGACCACCAGCGAGTGATAGCGCGTGGCCTCCAGCGGATTCTCCAGCCCGGCGAACACCCCGACCCCGGTGTGATGCACCGGCGAGGTCTTGCCGTGCATGATCTCGCGCGCCCGCACCACGCGGCCACCGAAGACCTGGCCGATCGCCTGGTGCCCGAGGCAGACCCCGAGGATCGGGATCTCGCCGGCAAAGCGCCGGATCACCTCCAGCGACACCCCCGCCTCGTTCGGCGTACAGGGGCCGGGGGAGATCACGATACCGGTGGGGTCGAGCTCCGCAATCTGTTCCGGAGTGATGCAGTCATTGCGGTGCACCACCACCTCCGCCCCCAGCTCGCCCAGGTACTGGACCAGGTTGAAGGTGAACGAGTCGTAGTTGTCGAGCATCAGGATCATGGCGAACGTCCCTGGAGGCCGAAAGAAACGGGCAGACGAATAAAACCGAGGTCATGCGCACCCAGGCAGGGACCAAGCATACCCCGGGTCCCGAGTGGTTGCGCCGCAACCGCAATCGCGCTGACGAAACCGCGCGCCTTCATCGCGGCAGCAATAGCGCCACCAGCAGGGTGCCGTCGGCGGCCTCCAACCGGTGCCCGCCAGGGCTGGGCAGGGTATGCGCCCGTCCGCGCAGGGCCGGGAGGCGGTTCATGTCCTGGCTAGCGGCATCCACCCACGGGTCGGCCAGGCGCACGACCGAGACATAGCGGATGGGCGGATGCGCCTGCGTGTTCAGCCACTCCAGATGCATCGCAGCCGGCGAACCACCCTCCGGGCCCCACAGCCCTTCGCGCCGGTGCAGCCCCTGCACGCCGGCGAACGGGGCGTACAGCCCCAGCGGGGAATCGGCCAGCGCATCCGTCACCGAACGCGCCAGCGCGGACCAGCCGCCCCCCGCATGCGGCGCGGAGAAGGTCACCAGGGTGGAGATGGCCGGGTGCGGCTGACGCACCAGCAGCTCGCGCGCCACGACCCCGCCGGTGGAATGCCCGACCAGCACCAGCTCGCGGCCGGGGTGGCGCCGGGTCAGACCATCGACCACCTGGCCGAGCGCCCGCGCCCGTTCCGGTGGAGCCACAGCGGTCGGCAGATCCACGGTATAGAACTGGCGTGCGGCGGGGTCGGGAGCTCGCTCGAAGTGCGCAGCGCCCACGTTTGCACGGGCACGCCCGCCATCGGCATAGCCGGCGGCGTTCAGGGCCGCGGTGAACCCAGCCTGGCGAAAACCGTCGCCGCGATCCCAGCCCCCGGGTACCAGCACCACGATCTGCGCCGCCGCCAGCCCCGGCAACAGCCAGAGCCCGAGCACCAGCAACAGGATGCGAAGGCCACCGCACCGCATGACCGGCCCTCAGTCGCGGTGGCGCCGGGGCCCCAGACCGCCCAGGGCGGTCTCGGCCGCACGCACCACCGCGCGCCCCTTGTTCAGGGTCTCCTGCCACTCGTTTTCCGGCACCGAGTCGTGGACTACACCGGCCCCGGCCTGGATGTGCAACTCACCGTCGTGCAGCACGGCGGTGCGGATCGCGATCGCGGTGTCCATATTGCCCGACCACGAGAGGTACCCCACCGCACCGGAGTAGGGCCCGCGCTTGACCGGTTCCAGCTCGTCGATAATCTCCAGCGCGCGGATCTTCGGTGCCCCCGAGACGGTCCCGGCCGGGAAGGTCGCGCGCAGGACATCCATCGGCGAGTGGCCCGGGGCCAGCCGCCCCTCCACGTTGGAGACGATGTGCATCACATGCGAGTAGCGCTCGATGCTCATGGTGTCAGTCACCTCCACCGAGCCGATCTCACAGACCCGGCCGACATCGTTGCGCCCCAGATCGATCAGCATCAGGTGCTCGGCACGCTCCTTTGGATCCGCCAACAGTTCGGCCTCCAGCGCGCGATCTTCCGCCTCGGTACGCCCACGCGGGCGGGTGCCGGCGATCGGACGCACGGTCACGCAGTCGTCCTCCAGGCGCACCAGGATCTCCGGGGAGGCCCCGACCACGTGGTGATCGTCCAGGTCGAGGTAGTACATGTAGGGCGACGGGTTCAGCGCCCGCAGGGCCCGGTAGAGGTTCAGCGGCGGTGCGGAGAACGGCACGCTCATGCGCTGTGCCAGCACCACCTGCATCACGTCGCCGTCCATGATGTATTCCTGCGCCCGCTTGACGGCGGCCTGATAGCCCTCGGCCGACCAGCCGGACACATACTCCGGCACCGCGTGTGGATGCGGCGGATCCTCCGGCGGTACCAGCGGCTCGCCCAGGCGGGTCTCCAGCTCGTCCAGGCGGGCGGCGGCCACGGCCTGGCCACCGGCCTGGGTCGTATCCGCATGGACCACCAGATACAGCCGCCCGGAGAGGTTGTCGTAGACCACGACCTCCTCGGAGACCATCAGCAGGATATCCGGCAACCCCAGGGCATCCGGCTTCTCCGGCCCCTCCAGGCGCGGCTCGATCAGGCGCACGGTCTCGAACCCGAAATAGCCGACCAGGCCACCGGTGAAGCGTGGAAGCCCCGGCAGCTCCGCGGCCTTGAAGCGCGCCTGATAGGCCTCGATCCAGGCCAGCGGGTCCGTCTCGGTGGTCTGCTCCATCACCGCGCCGTCGGTCTCCACGGTGATGTCGTGGCCATGCACGCGCACCAGGGTGCGCGCCGGCAGGCCGATGAAGGAATACCGCCCCCAGCGCTCCCCGCCCTGCACGGACTCGAACAGGTAGGAATACGGCCGGTTGGCCAGCTTGAGGAAGATGGACAGCGGGGTCTCGAGATCCGCCAGGACCTCGCGCACCAGCGGGATGCGGTTATAGCCCTCGCGGGCCAGCTGGTCGAACTGTTCGGGGGTCATCACAACGGTTCCTGACAAGGGGGATGGATGGCGTGGCGGTTCATCCGCCGTCTCGCCATCGCCCCATTGTCCGGTCCGTTGCCGACATCACGGATCACGCCGCCCGGGCGGGCAGCAGGTCCGGCAACTCGTCCAGCCGATCGAGCACCGCGTCCGGGTGCTCGTCGCGGATATCCTTGCCGTGGTTGTACCCGTAGGTCATGCAGACGATCTGGAAGCCAGCGGCGCGGGCGGCCTTCACGTCGCTCTTGGAGTCCCCGACCATCAAAGCCTCGGACGGGTCCACGCCGAGCTTGTCGGCCGCGTGCAGCAGCGGGGCCGGATCCGGCTTCTTCTGCGGCAGGGCGTCGCCGGCGACCACGATCTCGAAGTCGTCGAGGATGCCCTTTTCGCGCAGCAGCGGCACGGTGAAGCGCTCGGCCTTGTTGGTCACGCAGCCCAGCCGGTAGCCCGCGGCCTTCAGTTGGTCCAGCCCCTCGCGCACGCCCGGATAAAGCGGCGAACGCCCGGCGGTGTTCTCCTGATAGATGCGCATGAACACGGGCAGCGCATGTGCGAACTGCTCCGCGTCCGGCTCGCCGTCGAGGTCGTTGACCAGCGCGCGCTGGACCAACCGCTCCACGCCGTTGCCGACCCAGTTGCGCACGGCCGGCTCGCCGCGTTCGGGCAGGCCCAGCTCGCGCATCATCGCATCCACGCTAAAGGCCAAGTCCGGCACGCTGTCAATCAGCGTGCCGTCCAGGTCGATCAGGATCATGCGGGGGCGTTTCAGGGACATCCCGGTCTCCGGTAACCGTCGATTCAGGCCTTGGCCAGCTCGTCGCGCATCTGCTGGATGATGCTGTCGTAGCGGTTCGGGTCGGTGTCGCTGCCGGCGCCGAAGATCGCGGACCCGGCCACAAAGGTATCGGCACCGGCGGCCTTGATCTCGCGGATATTGTCGGCCTTCACACCACCATCGATCTCGAGGCGGATATCACGCCCGGAGTCGTCGATCATCTTGCGCGCGGCGCGCAGCTTGTCCAGCGTATTCGGGATGAACTTCTGGCCACCAAAGCCCGGGTTCACCGACATCAGCAGGATCATGTCGACCTTGTCCATCACGTATTCGAGATAGGACAGCGGGGTTGCCGGATTGAACACCAGCCCGGCCTTGCAGCCCTCGGCGTGGATCAGCTGCAGGGTGCGGTCGATGTGATCGGAGGCCTCCGGATGGAAGGTGATGTAACTGGCACCGGCCTGGGCGAAGTCCGGGATGATGCGATCCACCGGCTTGACCATCAGGTGCACGTCGATCGGCGCGGTCACGCCGTGCTTGCGCAGGGCATCGCAGACCAGCGGACCGATCGTCAGGTTGGGCACATAGTGGTTGTCCATCACGTCGAAGTGCACGGTGTCGGCACCGGCGGCCAGGACGTTGTCGACTTCCTCGCCCAGGCGGGCGAAGTCGGCGGAGAGGATGGACGGAGCGATGAAATCGGGTTGTGCCATGGAAAGCCTCGCAGGGATCGCTGGTGAAGCAGGGCCGACCGTCGACCGTGCTCTCGGAATCGCCGAACTTTACCGGATGCCGGGATGCCAGGCAAAAGCCAGTGGTCGCAGCGGGCGGCACTCCAACGCAAACGGGCCGGGGAAACCCCCGGCCCGTTTGCTGCCTTCTCTTGCCTCTACCAAGGCGCCCGGATCAGTTGAACTCGGTCGCGATGTAGTTGGACAGGTTGGCGATGTCGTCGTCGCTCAGGCCCTGGGCCTGCGGACGCATCAGCGCAGTATGATCACCGACTTCCTCGCCGGCGCGATAGCGCTCCAGCAGACTGGCCACGGTGTCCGCATCCTTGCCGGCCAAGGCCGGGAAGATCGCCTGCCCCTTGCCCTGGGCACCGTGACAGCTGGCACAGGTGTTCTGGTACTTGGACTGCCCCGCCTGGATATCGGCGGCCTGGGCCGCACTGGACAGCATCAGGACACTGCCGGCAATACCGGCCAGCACGAACAGCTTGGTTTTCATTATTGTAGTCTCCTCGCTCAAGTTCCCGGGCGGGGTCGTCGCCCCGTCTTGATGCAAACGTTAGCAGGGCTTTCCTGAATGGTGCATTAACATAGAACCAAACAGGGACATAGCCACAGGCCGCTCCATGGAGCCATTCGATCGGTCGGAGAACGCGGGCCGGAGCCTTCCTAGCGTCCGTGGATGTAGCGCTCGTCCGACCAGGTCGCCAGCCACTCGGGACGCACCATGACCAGGCCGGTAATCACGATCCCGTTGATCACCGCCTCGGGCAGCACCAGCAGGGCCAGGTAGCGCAGGTAGTCGCGATGGATATCCGCCCAGGCGAGCTCGGTGAACAACCCGTAGATCGCCGCCGAGGCCAGCACGGTGGCAACCACCGAAAGCGCCCCGCCGAGGAAACCGACCGCGTAGAGGTAGATGAACATGTGCGCGGGCAGACGCGCCTCGGACAGCCGCAGCAGGCCCCAGGTGACCGCGACCGGCAGAATACCCGCCAGCAGCACCGTCAACGGGAAGGCGGCTAGCGGGAGCACGCCGAACAGGCCGAGGATCGCCACCACCAGGAAGACCATCAGGATCGCCAGCTGCCAACCGAACATCAGGGTCACGGTGGCCATGCCCAGAAAATGCAGGGCCAGCCCATCCAGGGCCTGCGCCCGCATGCTCCAGATCAGCAGCAGGCACAGCGTGGCGATCACGAACAGCTGGGCGCGGCCGGGCACGAAGAAGGTCTCCCAGGGCATGCGCCGCAGCATCACCAGCATGCCGCCACCCAGCAGCACGGCGGACAGCACCCGGAGCGCAACCGGCAGTTCGCCCGCCCCCTCGACCATGCTCAGTCGGGCTCGCGCACCGCGGCCGCGACAGTGTACTCGCGGCCCTGCTTGACCTTGTCGTAGTTGCCGAACACTTCCTTGAACCCCTTCTCGATGAACCGCCGCAACCCGGTAATGGTTACGACATAGATGCGTCCACCCGGGTTCATCTGCTCGTGGGCGTCCAGCAGGTAGGTGTAGAGCATCTCGCGCCCCACCTTGGCCGGCAGGTTCGAGGTGACCAGATCGAAACGCCGGTCACGGATCTGCGCGAAGCCGTTACTGGTCACGCAGTCCACATTGGTGATGCCGTTCAGCTCGGCGTTACGCCGGCTGTACTCCACCGCCAGGAAGTTGGTGTCCACCAGCGTGCAGTGTCCCTGCGGCGCCTTGCGCGCCAGCGTCAGGCCGATCGGGCCATAGCCACAGCCCAGATCCAGGCAGGCATCGGTTGGCTCCACCTCGATGCGCTCCAGCAACATCCGCGTGCCATCGTCGATGCGGCGCGGCGAGAACAGACCCCAGGTCGTGCGGAACCGCAGGTGTTCTCCGGCCAGCGTGTCCTCGAACTCCAGGTCGCGCTTCAGCTCCGCCTGACGGGTACGCCGCGCCTGGATCGTGGGGAAGCCCTCCTTCATGCCACCCCTCCGTCCGCAGTCCGCTCCACAGCCTCGGCCAGACCCTGCCACAGGGCCTCGGCGGTGGAGGCCGCGGCGCCGGCGTCGTCCTCGCCCGGCAGACCGAGCACGTTGACGTGCCCCATCTTGCGGCCGGACCGGGCCTCGGCCTTGCCATACAGATGCAGCCGCGCGCGGCCGGCAGCCAGCACGCCCTGCCAGTCGGGTTCCGCTGCGGCGGGCCACAGGTCACCCAGCAGGTTGACCATCGCCACCGGCGTGGTCAGCAAGGCCGGGGCCAGCCCCAGCCCGCAGACTGCGCGCACCTGTTGTTCGAACTGGCTGATGGTGCAGGCATCCTGGGTGTAGTGCCCGGAGTTATGCGGACGCGGCGCGATCTCGTTGACCAGCAATTCACCCTCCACCGTGAGGAAGAACTCCACCGCCAGCAACCCCTGGTAGTCGAGCTGCTCGGCAATGTGCCGCGCGATCGCCGTGGCGCGTTCGCGCGGCTCGTCGCCGACTCGGGCCGGCACCCGCGTCAGGTGCAGGATGCCCTCGTGATGGGTGTTTTCCGCCACCGGAAAGGCCTCGTTCGCGCCGTCCGCGGTTCGCGCCACCAGCACCGAGAGCTCGCGCTCCAGCTCGACCTGGGCCTCCAGCACGCAGTCCACCAGCCCCAGCTCGGCATGCGCCGCGGGCAACTCGCCGGCCTGCGCCAGCCGGACCTGGCCCTTGCCGTCATAACCCAGGCGCGCGGTCTTCAGGATCGCGGGGAACGTCGGCCCCCCCGCGTCCGCTCGCACTTCGGGCGTCTGGCCGGCCAGGACCGCCTGCCAGGGGGCTACCGCCACATCGATCTCGCCGAGGAAGGCCTTCTCCTCCAGGCGATCCTGGGCAATGCTCAGGGCGCGCGGCCCCGGGCGCAGACAGGCGCGGGCATCCAGCCACTCCACGGCCGGGCGCGGGATGTTCTCGAACTCGGTGGTAATGACCGCGCAGGCCCCGGCCAGGGCCTGCAGCGCATCGGGGTCGTCGAAGGCCTGGCACAGGTGCCGCGCCGCCACTCGCCCGGCCGGGCTCGCCGGGTCCGGGTCCAGGACCCATACGGGATAGCCCATACCCTGTGCGGCCTCCACGAAATAGCGGCCGAGCTGCCCGCCACCGAGCAGCCCGAGGGTCGCAGGGGGCTGGATCATGACGGGTCCGGTGGCAGGGTCTGCCCCAGCACGGCCTGACTCTGGGACTGGCGAAAGGCATCCAGACGCTCACGCAGATCGAGATCGTGGTTCGCCAGCATCGCGGCGGCGAACAAGGCGGCGTTCGCCGCGCCCGCCTCGCCGATCGCGAAGGTCGCCACGGGGATGCCGCGCGGCATCTGCACGATGGACAGCAGCGAGTCCTGCCCCTTCAGGTGGCGCGAGGCGACCGGCACGCCGAGCACCGGAACCGGGGTCTTGGAGGCCAGCATCCCCGGCAGGTGCGCCGCCCCCCCGGCCCCGGCGATGATCGCCTGGAGGCCCCGCTCGCGTGCCTGCTCGGCGTACTCGAAAAGCAGATCCGGTGTTCGGTGAGCCGACACCACCCGGGCCTCGAACGGGATCCCGAGTTCGTCCAGCACATCCACCGCCCGCTCCATGGTCGCCCAGTCGGAGGTGCTCCCCATCACGACGCCCACGCGAGGCGCCGCCGAATTGCCTGCCATCTCAGTCATGGCCCGAACGATAGCGACCCCGGCCCCACCCGACAAGCCATGCGCACCACGAAGCGCTCCCGGACGCGCAGAAAAGCCCGGTCAAGGAGCGATCCACAGGGAGACCCAAAGGCCGGAAGGGCTCACTGGTGAGAGCGAAGCGGGGGGCGTGAATGGCCGGTGGATAAGGCTCGACGCGCCCATGCGCTTGCTGCCGATCGTCGCGTCTCCTTGTGGATCGCTTTTCTTCGTGTCTTCGTCCGCTTCGTGGTGCGCAAGGCCCGCGCCCGGTAGAATCGCGGCATGACTGACACCCTGCTTGAAAGCCAACTCCCCGACCTGGAACTCGTGCATCGCGGCAAGGTACGCGATCTCTATGCGGTGGACGCCGACCACTGGCTGATGGTCACCACCGACCGCCTGTCCGCCTTTGACGTGATCCTGCCCACGGCCGTGCCCGAGAAGGGCCGAGTGCTGACGGAGATCACGCAGTTCTGGATGCACAAGGTGGAGCGCGAGCTGGGCATCCCCAACCAGTTGACCGATATCCCACTGGAACAGGTGATTCCGGACCCGGCCGTTCGCGCCCCGCTGGAAGGACGCAGCCTGGTGATCCGCCGGCTCGAGGCCCTGCCGGTGGAGGCAGTGGTACGCGGCTACCTGATCGGCTCTGGCTGGAAGGACTACCAGGCCAGCGGCGCGGTCTGCGGCATCCCGCTCCCGGCCGGCCTGGAGCTCGCCTCGAAGCTCCCCGAGGCGATCTTCACCCCCAGCACCAAGGCCGACGTCGGCGACCACGACGCCAATATCGACTTTGATGCCGTGGTGGCGACCATCGGCGAGGACCGGGCGCGGCAGGTGCGCGATGCGGCACTCTCGATCTACGCGATGGCCCGCGACTACGCCGCCGAGCGCGGCATCATCATCGCCGACACCAAGTTCGAGTTCGGCGTCGATGCCGCCGGCACCCTGCATCTGATCGACGAGGTCCTGACCCCGGACTCCTCGCGCTTCTGGCCGGCCGACCGCTACGCGCCAGGCACCAGCCCGGAGTCCTTCGACAAGCAATACGTACGCGACTACCTGGAGACCCTGGACTGGGACAAGCAGCCGCCCAGCCCCGAGCTGCCCACGGAAGTGGTGGCACAGACCGCGGCGCGCTATCGCGAGGCCCTGGAGCGCCTGACCCGCGACGCATGAGCCCGACACAGACAGGAGCGCCCCCGCAGGGCCTGTTCGTCACCGGCACCGACACCGGCGTCGGCAAGACCTTCGTCAGCTGCGCGCTGCTGGAACTCTGGCGGGATCGTGGGCTGCGGCCGCAACCGCGCAAGCCGGTGGAATCCGGCTGCCCGCCGGGCCCCGATGGGCTGTGGCCCGAGGACGGGATGAACCTGACCCACGCGGCGGGCCTTCCGGACGCCGCCATCGAGCAGGTCACGCCCTGGCGCTTCCCCGATGCCATCGCCCCGGACCAGGCCGCCGCGAACCAGGGCGTGCGCCTGACGATCGCGGAGCTGGCCGCGGCCTGCGCAGCCGACGGCACGGGCCCGCGGCTAGTGGAGGGTGCGGGGGGCTTCTACTCGCCGCTGTGTACCGATGGGCTGAACGCGGACCTCGCCGAGGCCCTCGGGCTGCCGGTCCTGCTAGTGGCGGAGGACCGCCTGGGCACACTGAACACCTGCCTGTTGACCCTGGAGGCCCTGGAACGACGCGGCCTGCAACTGGCCGGGATCGTGCTCAACCGGCGCCGGGAGGATGCCGACCCGCGCCTCGACAATGCGGCCGCGCTGCGTTCACGCACGAGCGCCCCGATCATCGAGTCAGCCGAAGGCATCACCCGCGCGGCGCTGGTTCAGAAGCTCTCCACCTCGAAGTTGTCCGGGCGCACGCCGCCGGAGGACTCGCGCCCCTGACCACGGGACTCGGAGGCCGCAGGGGCTTCCTCTTCGTCAACCCGGAACCCGGCCAGGGTCTCGCGTAGGGCACGGGTCCCTTCACGGTCGACGCGGCGGCTCTCGATGATATGCACCGGGCGCTGGGACTCGCCGTAGTACGCCTCGTTGAAGTCGTCGCGCACGGTCATGCGCGAGCCGGACAAGCTCATGCCCAGGTAGGCACCCCGCGCCCGCGAGTAGGACAGGAAGTCGGCCGTCGGGGTGGCGCTCCGGCCCGCACCCACCGGACCGGCAGCCACCGAGGCATCGCCCCCCAGGCGGATGGCGGACCCGAACATCGAGTCCACCGCATCCTGGGTGCGCGCGACCATCACCACCTCGGCGGCATCACCACCGAACTGCATGCCGAAGCTGACCGAACCGAGGGAGTAGAACGCCACCGGCGAATAATCGCCGCGCTCGTCGTCCCAGGCAAGGAACACGCCGATGCCGCCGGAGCCTCCGATCAGGAAGGCCCCGCGAGCCACGCGCGGGAAGATCACCACGCCGCGGGCGTCGCGCAGGTCCTCTTTAAGGGACTCGTACTCGGGGTGGGTCGCCATGTTCTCCACCGTCGCCTGGGCGCGATCGATGATGTCCTGCGGATCGATCTCGCGGCTGAACGGGTTCGCGTGAGCGCTCCCCACTATGGCGGCAAACACCAGCGTCGTCAGGCAGAAAAGGATCAGTCGTTGCATCGTGGAAACCTCCAGAAAGGCCAAGGGAGACGCGGCCGCGCGAATGCGTCGGCGTCTCCCTAACGAATACATTCATCATGGCACAAAAAAAGGGGGCCGAAGCCCCCTTTTTCGTGCTGCAACCCGCAGGATCAGTTGACCTTGGGATCCAGCTCGCCGGACAGGTAGCGCTTGACCATGTCGTCCAGGGAGATCGGCTTGATCTTGGACGCCATGCCGGCGCAACCGAAGGCCTCGTAACGGGCCTGGCAGAGGTCCTTCATTGCGGCGGTCGAGGCCTTCAGGAACTTGCGCGGATCGAATTCCTTCGGGTTCTCGGCCAGGAACTTGCGCACCGCACCGGTGGAGGCCATGCGCAGGTCGGTATCGATGTTGACCTTGCGCACGCCGTGCTTGATGCCTTCCTGGATCTCTTCGACCGGCACGCCGTAGGTCTCGCCCATATCGCCGCCGTACTTGTTGATGATCTGCAGCCACTCCTGCGGAACGGAGGAGGAGCCGTGCATGACCAGATGGGTATCCGGGATGCGGGCGTGGATCTCCTTCACGCGCTGGATGGCCAGGATGTCACCGGTCGGCGGACGGGTGAACTTGTAGGCGCCGTGGGAGGTACCGATGGCGATCGCCAGGGCATCGCACTTGGTGTTCTTCACGAAGTCGGCGGCTTCGTCCGGGTCGGTCAGCAGCTGGTCGTGGGACAGCTGGCCCTCGGCACCGGAACCGTCTTCCTCGCCGGCCATGCCGGTTTCCAGGGATCCCAGGCAGCCCAGCTCGCCTTCCACGGACACGCCACAGGCGTGGGCGATCTCGGAGACCTTGGCGGTCACGTCACGGTTGTAGTCGTACGAGGCCGGGGTCTTCATGTCAGGCATCAGGGAGCCGTCCATCATCACCGAGCTGAAGCCGGACTGGATGGAGCGCAGGCAGACTGCCGGCTCGGAGCCGTGATCCTGGTGCAGCACAACCGGGATGTCCGGGTACTGCTCGATGGCGGCGATGATGTTGTGGCGCAGGAAGGGCTCGCCGGCGTACTTGCGGGCACCGGCGGAGGCCTGAATGATCACCGGGGAGTCGACCGCAGCGGCCGCTTCCATGATCGAATGGACCTGTTCCATGTTGTTGGCGTTGTACGCCGGCATGCCATAGCCATGTTCGGCGGCATGGTCCAGAAGCTGGCGAAGTGAGATTAGAGCCATGGATTCCTCCTTACGGGATTCGGACTGAGGTAGTGAAAAAGTCGATTAATCTGGTTGGCGACTGCGGGCGGTGCGCGGTTCAGGCCAGTTCGCCGACGCGCACGATCTTCATGGCGTTGGTGCCGCCATGCTCGCCCTGCAGGTCGCCCTTGGTAATGATGACCAACTCGCCATCCTGCACGACGCCCTCGCCCTTGAGCAAGTTCACCGCCTCACGGTTCACGCTTTCGTGGCTCTCGGGGATCGGCTTCAGAGTCACCGGATAGACGCCGCGATAAAGCGTCATGCGGCGGCTGGTGGATTCGTGCTGGGTGAGCGCGTAGATCGGGATGCCCGAGCTGATGCGCGACATCCACAGCGCCGTGGAACCGGACTCGGTCAGCGCGGCGATCGCGGAGACATCGAGATGGTTGGCGGTGTACATGGTGGCCATCGCGATGGCCTCGTCGACCCGGCCGAAGGTCGAATCCATGCGATGGTCCGACTGGCGTGCGGCGCGCTGGCGCTCGGCAGCCTCGCAGATCCGGTCCATGCTGGTGACCACGCGCGCAGGATAACGCCCGGTCGCGGTCTCGCCAGAGAGCATCACCGCATCCGTGCCGTCCAGCACCGCGTTCGCCACGTCGAATACCTCGGCGCGGGTCGGGATCGGATTCGTGATCATGGTCTCCATCATCTGGGTCGCAGTGATGACCAGACGATTGAGGCTGCGCGCGCGCGTGATCAGGGTCTTCTGCACCCCCGGGAGCTCGGCGTCACCGATCTCCACGCCCAGATCGCCGCGGGCGATCATGATGACCTCCGAGGCGGCGATAATCTCGTCGATCACCTCCAGGGCCTCGGAGCGCTCGATCTTGGCGCAGATCCCGGCCTCCCAGCCGGCATCCTTCAACAGGCCCCGCGCCAGGTGCAGGTCCTGGGCGGAACGCGGGAACGAGACGGCCAGGTAGTCCACCTGCAGCTCGGCCGCCAGGCGGATATCGTCGCGGTCCTTGTCCGTAATCGCGGGCGCAGACAGGCCACCGCCCTGGCGGTTGATGCCCTTGTTGTTGGACAGCTCGCCGCCGACTTCGACCGTGGTCTCGATCCGGCTGCCATTGACCGCCGTGACCTTGAGCACGATACGACCGTCATCCAGCAGCAGGATGTCGTCCGTGCGCACGTCGTCCGGGAGGTCCTTGTAGGTCAGGCCGACCTGGGTGGCATCGCCCGCGTCGCGATCCAGTTCGGCATCCAGCGCGAAGGGCGCCCCCTCTTCCAGCTGCACCTTGCCCTGCTGGAAGCGGTCGATGCGGATTTTGGGGCCCTGCAGGTCGCCCAGAACACCGACGCAACGGCCGGCGCGCTCGGAGGCGGCCCGCAGGCGCGCCAGGCGCTGGCGGTGGTCATCCGGATCGCCATGCGAGAAGTTCAACCGGACCACATCCACACCGGCCCGGATGATGGCCTCCATGCCCTCGTCGCTGTCCGTTGCCGGCCCCAGCGTGGCTACGATCTTGGTACGTCTCATCCGCGCGTGTCTCCGTCAGCGGGGAAGGACAAGGGCCTCAGCCCTTGGCCCGTTCTTCCAGGATGGCGACGGCCGGCAGGGTCTTGCCCTCGAGGAACTCGAGGAAGGCGCCGCCGCCGGTGGAGATGTAGCTGATGCGATCCGCCAGGTTGTACTTGTCGATCGCGGCCAGGGTGTCGCCACCCCCGGCGATGGAGAACGCATTGCTCTCGGCGATCGCCTCGCCCAGGGCCTTGGTGCCGCCGGCGAACTGATCGAACTCGAACACGCCCACCGGGCCGTTCCAGACGATGGTGCCGGCATTGCGCAGGGCCTCGGCATAGGTAGCCGCGGTCTCGGGGCCCACATCGAAGATCATGTCGTCGTCCGCAACGGCGTCTACGGCCTTGGTCTCGGCCGGGGTGGATTCGGAGAACTCCTTGCCCACGGTCACGTCGGTCGGGACCGGGATCTCGCCGCCCTTGGCGCGGGCGGCCTCCATCAGGCGCTTGGACTCATCGACCAGATCCGCCTCGTACAGCGACTTGCCGACACCATGGCCCTGGGCCGCGATAAAGGTGTTGGCGATGCCGCCACCGACGATCAGCTGATCGACAACCTTGGACAGCGACTCCAGCACGGTCAGCTTGGTCGAGACCTTGGACCCACCGACGATCGCCACCAGCGGGCGCTTCGGGGTTTCCAGGGCCTGACCCAGAGCCTCCAGCTCCTTGGCCAGCAACGGGCCGGCGCAGGCCTGCGGGGCGAATTTGGCCACGCCATGAGTGGAGGCCTGGGCGCGGTGGGCGGTACCGAAGGCGTCCATCACGAACACGTCGCACAGCGCCGCATACTTCTTGGCCAGTGCCTCGTCGTCCTTCTTCTCGCCGGCGTTGAAGCGCACGTTCTCGAGCAGGATCACCTCGCCCGGCTTGGCATCCACGCCATCGAGGTAGTCTCGCACCAGGCGCACTTCGCGCCCGAGCAGGCCACCCATATGCTCGGCGACCGGGGCCAGAGAGTCCTCCTCGGAGAACTCTCCCTCGGTCGGGCGGCCCAGATGCGACATCAGCATCACGGCCGCACCGGCATCCAGGGCCTTCTGCACGGTCTCGAGGCTCGCGCGGATACGGGCGTCGGAGGTGACCTTGCCGCCCTTCACCGGGACGTTGAGATCCTGACGCACCAGCACACGGCGACCCTGCAGGTCGAGATCGGTCATCTTGATGACAGACATGGGAGTACCTCTCGAAATACGGTTGGAAAGAGAAAAGGCTTCGGGCGAGCCCCCGCAGGGACTGGCCCCAGGCCTCTTGGACCCAGGCAATGCAAATGGCCGGACCCCGAGGGGCCCGGCCATCCGGCCTTACTTGGCGACGTGCTCCACCATGCGCAGCATGTTGCAGGTGTAGCCGTACTCGTTGTCGTACCAGGCGACGACCTTCACGAAGGTCGGGTCCAGCTGGATGCCGGCACCGGCGTCAAACACGGACGGGGCGGTGTAGCCGCGGAAGTCGGTGGAGACCACCAGGTCTTCGGTGTAGCCCAGCACGCCCTTCAGCTCGCCCTCGGAGGCCTTCTTCATGGCCGCGCAGACGTCGTCGTAGTTGGCGTCGCTGTTGAGCTCCACGGTGAGGTCGACCACCGACACGTCGGAGGTCGGCACGCGGAAGGCCATGCCGGTCAGCTTGCCGTTCAGGTCCGGCAGCACCTTGCCCACGGCCTTGGCGGCACCGGTGGAGGACGGGATGATGTTCTCCAGGATGCCGCGGCCCCCACGCCAGTCCTTCATGGACGGGCCATCGACGGTCTTCTGGGTCGCCGTGGCGGCGTGCACGGTGGTCATCAGACCACGCTTGATGCCGAACTTGTCGTTCAGCACCTTGGCCACCGGGGCCAGGGCGTTGGTGGTGCAGGACGCGGCCGAGACCATGTTCTGGCCGGCGTACTCACCATGGTTCACGCCAAAGACGAACATCGGGGTGTCGTCCTTGGACGGCGCGGACATCACGACCTTCTTGGCGCCGGCGTCCAGATGCTTCTGGGCGGTCTCGGCGGTCAGGAACAGACCGGTGGATTCGATCACGATGTCGGCATTGATATCGCCCCACTTCAGCGCGGCCGGATCCTTCTCGGCGGTCAGGCGGATACGGTTACCGTTCACCACCAGGTCGTTACCGTCGACGCTGACGTCGCCTTCGAAGCGGCCATGGACGGAGTCATAACGCAGCATGTAAGCCAGGTATTCCGGATCCAGCAGGTCGTTGATGCCGACCACCTGGAGGTTCGGGAAATCCTTGGCGATGGCACGGAAAGCCATGCGGCCGATACGACCGAAACCGTTGATACCAACCTTGATAGACATGAGAGTCTCCTCTTTATTGCTTAAGCGAAATCGATTCGGGCTCAGCCGTTCATCACGTCACGTGCGACCTGGGCGATGTTCTCCGGCTTGAAACCGAAGTAATCGAGCAGGGCACCACCCGGGGCGGATTCGCCGAAGCGATCCAGGCCAAACACCGCGCCGTCGAGGCCGGTGAACTTGTGCCAGGTCGTGGTCGCGCCGGCCTCGATGGCGACACGGGCGCGCACAGCCTTCGGCAGCACGGCCTCGCGGTAGGCCGGATCCTGCTGGTCGAACAGCTCGACACAGGGCATGGAGACCACGCGGACCTTCTTGCCCTCGCCGCTCAGCACGTCGGCGGCCTGCACGGCCAGTTCAATCTCGGAACCGGTGGCGATGAAGATCAGGTCCGGGGTGCCGTCGCAATCCTTCAGCACGTAACCGCCGCGGGCGATGTTGGCGAGCTGCTCGCCGTCACGCTCCATGTGCGGCAGACCCTGACGCGACAGGATGAACGCGGACGGGCCGTCGGTACGCTCGATGCCGGCCTTCCAAGCCACCGCGGTCTCGACCGCGTCGCAGGGGCGCCAGACGTTCAGGTTCGGGATCAGACGCAGGCTCGGGGTCTGTTCGATGGGCTGGTGGGTCGGGCCGTCTTCGCCGAGACCGATGGAATCATGGGTCAGCACGTACATCACGCGCTGCTTCATCAGCGCGGACATGCGGATGCCGTTGCGGGCATAGTCGGAGAAGATCAGGAAGGTGCCGCCGTACGGGATGAATCCGCCGTGCAGGGCGATGCCGTTCATAATCGCGGCCATACCGAATTCGCGCACACCGTAGAACACATAGTTACCGGCGGCGTCGTCACGGGTAACGCCCTTGGACCCGCCATACATGGTCAGGTTGGAGCCGGCCAGGTCGGCGGAACCGCCCAGCAGTTCCGGAACGGCCGGGGCCATGCCGGCGATCGCGTTCTGCGAGGCCTTGCGCGAGGCGACCTTCTCGGCCTTCTCGATGGTCTGCTTGATATAGGCGTTGGCCTTCTCGCTCCAGTCGGCCGGCAGATCACCGGCAATCCGGCGCTCGAACTCGGCGGCCAGTTCCGGATGGGCGGCCTTGTAGGCGGCGAAGCGTTCCTTCCACTCGGTCTCGGCCTTGGCACCCTTGTCCTTCGCGCTCCAGCCCTCGTAGATGTCGCCCGGGATCTCGAACGGGCCGTGCTCCCAGCCCAGTTCCTTGCGGGTCAGGGCGACCTCGTCGTCGCCCAGGGCGGCGCCGTGACACTCTTCCTTGCCGCACTTGTTCGGGGAACCGAAGCCGATCACGGTCTTGCAGCAGATCAGGCTCGGCTTGTCGCTGTTCTGGCGCGCCTCTTCGATCGCGGCCTTGACCGCGTTGGCGTCGTGGCCATCCACGCCGCGCACGACGTGCCAGCCATAGGCCTCGAAGCGGGCCGGGGTATCGTCGGTGAACCAGCCCTCGACCTCGCCGTCGATGGAGATGCCGTTGTCATCCCAGAACGCGACCAGCTTGCCCAGGCCCAGGGTACCGGCCAGCGCGCAGGTCTCGTGGGAGATCCCTTCCATCATGCAGCCGTCGCCAAGGAAGGCGTAGGTGTTGTGGTCGACGATGTCGTGACCGGGCTGGTTGAAGTGGGCGGCCATCATCTTCTCGGCCAGCGCCATGCCGACCGCGTTGGAGATGCCCTGGCCGAGCGGACCGGTGGTGGTCTCGACACCGGCGGTGTAGCCGTATTCCGGATGCCCCGGGGTCTGCGAGTGCAGCTGACGGAACTGCTTGATCTCGTCCATCGGCAGGTCGTAGCCGCTCAGATGCAGCAGCGAGTAGACCAGCATGGAGCCGTGACCGTTGGACATCACGAAGCGGTCGCGATCCGGCCAGCTCGGGTTCGCCGGGTTGTGCTGCATGTAGTCGTTCCACAGCACCTCGGCGATGTCCGCCATCCCCATCGGCGCTCCCGGGTGACCGGAATTGGCCTTCTGGACTGCGTCCATCGAAAGGGCGCGGATGGCGTTGGCAAGCTCTCTACGGGTCGGCATGCTGATCTCCTGCTCTAAGTAGTATTGGGTTCGGCTGATGGCGGGCGGCGGCGCGAGGCGCCAGCGGCGGCAGACCCGGACGAGTCGACCGAACGAGGGCTCACCAGTACCGGCCGGCGCGCCAGCGCACGGCGGTGGCCCGAGCAGCCTGCGGGAGCGGGCCCTTACTCGGCCACGCGAACGCGCGGCGGGCAGCACTCCCCATCAAAGGCGGTGCATTTTGGCCACTTTCGGGCACCGGGGCAAGTCGGCCCCAAACCGCGCCACGCTGCGCCCTCGCCGCCGGCCGGGGCACCGATGCCCTGACTATCGCGGGGGAGGGGCTTAGAAAAATCCTGCGAGTCGCGTTACACTAGAGGTCGTTTTGCGCAAAACTAAATCGAAACGACCCCAAAAGGAACGCTTAATGTCCAACGACTATATCTTTACTTCGGAATCTGTCTCTGCCGGTCACCCCGACAAAATGGCCGACCTGGTGTCCGACACCATCGTCGACGCCATCATCGAGCAGGACCCGCATGCACGTATCGCCTGCGAGACCGCCACCAAGACCGGCATGGTCATGCTGCTGGGCGAGATCACCACTGGCGCGCAGATCGACTACGAGCGCCTGGTGCGCGACACCGTCGTCGAGATCGGCTACAACGATTCGGACGTCGGCTTCGACGGCAAGACCTGCGCCGTGCTGAACGTGCTGGGCGAGCAGTCCCAGGACATCGCCATGGGCGTGGACCGCGACGTCTCCGACCGCGCCACCCAGGGCGCTGGCGACCAAGGCCTGATGTTCGGCTACGCCGCCCGCGAGACCGATACCCTGATGCCCGCCCCGATCTTCTACGCCCACAAGATGGTGCGCATCCAGTCCGAACTGATGAAGAGCGGCAAGCTGCCGTGGCTGCGTCCGGACGCCAAGAGCCAGGTCTCCCTGCGCTATGAAAATGGCAAGCCGGCCGGTCTGGACGCCGTGGTCCTGTCGACCCAGCACAGCCCGGACATCTCGCAGAAGGATCTGAAGGAAGCGATCTACGAAGAGATCTTCAAGAAGGTCCTGCCGGCTGAATGGCTGAGCCAGGTCGCCGACGACAAGCTCCACATCAACCCGACCGGTAAGTTCGAGATTGGCGGCCCGGTGGGCGACGCGGGCCTGACCGGCCGCAAGATCATCGTCGACACCTACGGCGGCATGGCCCGTCACGGTGGTGGCGCGTTCTCCGGCAAGGACCCGTCCAAGGTGGACCGTTCCGCAGCCTACGCCGGTCGCTACGTGGCCAAGAACATCGTTGCCGCCGGCCTGGCCGAGAAGTGCGAGATCCAGGTCTCCTACGCCATCGGCGTGGCCGAGCCGACCTCGATCACGATCGACACCTTCGGCACCGGCAAGCTGGACGATCGCAAGATCGAAGGCTTCGTGCGCGAAGTGTTTGATCTCCGCCCGTGGGGCCTGATCCAGATGATGGATCTGCTGCGTCCGATCTACAAGGCGACCGCCGCCTACGGTCACTTCGGCCGCGAAGATGTCGACCTCCCCTGGGAGCGCACCGACAAGGCTGAGGAACTCAAGAAGATGGCGGGCCTCTAAGAGTCCCCGACACTTCTTAGAAGAAATACCCATCCGGCTGAGGAGCGCTGCAGCGGTTTTACCGTCAGGCTCAGCCGGATGCACCCTGAAACATGAACACGGCGCTCATCCAGATAAACGGAGAAGTTGATCCATGAATGCTGTGATGAACGACAAAAAGAACACCGATTACGTCGTCAAGGACATTAACCTTGCCGAATTCGGCCGCAAGGAAATTGCGATTGCCGAGACCGAAATGCCCGGTCTGGTCCAGACTCGCGAAGAGTACGCGGCCTCCAAGCCGCTGAAGGGCGCCAAGATTGCCGGCTCCCTGCACATGACCATCCAGACCGCGGTGCTGATCCAGACCCTGGAAGCCCTGGGTGCCGACGTGCGCTGGGCCTCCTGCAATATCTACTCCACCCAGGACCACGCCGCGGCCGCAATTGCCGACGCCGGCACCCCGGTCTTCGCCGTGAAGGGCGAGACCCTGGAAGAGTACTGGGACTACTGCCACCGCATCTTCGAATTCGACGGCGGCGCCAACATGATCCTGGACGATGGCGGTGACGCCACGCTGCTCCTGCACATCGGCGCCAAGGCCGAGAAGGACCAGTCGGTCATCTCCAATCCGGAGAACGAAGAAGAAGTCGCCCTGTTTGCCGCGATCAAGGATCGCCTGGCCAAGCAGCCGACCTGGTACTCCGAGCAGCTCGCCAAGATCAAGGGCGTGACCGAAGAGACCACCACCGGTGTGCATCGCCTGTACCAGATGGCGAAGGACGGCGAACTGGCCTTCCCGGCGATCAACGTCAATGACTCGGTCACCAAGTCCAAGTTCGACAACCTGTACGGCTGCCGCGAGTCCACCGTGGACTCCATCAAGCGCGCCACCGACGTCATGATCGCCGGCAAGATCGCCGTGGTCTGTGGCTACGGTGACGTCGGCAAGGGTGCCGCCCAGTCGCTGGCCGGCCTCGGTGCCACCGTGTGGGTCACCGAAATCGACCCGATCTGCGCCCTGCAAGCCGCGATGGAAGGTTTCCGCGTGGTCACGATGGAAGACGCGGCCGACAAGGCCGAGATCTTTATCACCGCGACCGGTAACAAGGACGTGATCACCGAAGATCACATGACCCGCATGAAGAACCAGGCCATCGTCTGCAACATCGGTCACTTCGACTCCGAGATCGCCGTGGCCGCGATGCGCAAGTACGAGTGGGACAACATCAAGCCGCAGGTTGACCACATCATCCTGCCGAATGGCAACCGGATCATCATGCTGGCCGAAGGCCGCCTGGTGAACCTGGGCTGCGGTACCGGCCATCCGAGCTTCGTGATGTCCAACTCCTTCACCAACCAGACCCTGGCTCAGATCGAGCTGTGGACCAAGGGTGACCAGTACGACAAGAACGTCTTCGTGCTGCCGAAGCACCTGGACGAGAAGGTCGCACAGCTGCACCTGTTCAAGCTGGGCGCCAACCTGACCCGTCTTACCGACGATCAGGCGAAGTACCTGGGTATGTCGGCGGATGGCCCGTTCAAGCCGGAACACTACCGCTACTGATCGGCCAGCCTCACATTTCAATTCGTTGGTAATGTGAACGCCGAGGCGGGCCGCATGTTCGTGCGGTCCGCCTTCTTTTTGTCTGGAGGACAAACATGTCTGCACAAGAACGCGTCTACAGCGTTGAATTTTTCCCGCCCAAGGACGAGGCCGGAGCCGAACGCCTGGCCAAGGCCCGCAAGCGTCTGGGCGCACTGAAGCCCGAGTTCTATTCCGTCACCTTCGGCGCCGGGGGATCCACCCGCGACCGCACCCTGGAGACGGTCCGGGACATCATCGACAACGATGGCATCCCCGCCGCCCCGCACGTCTCCTGCATTTCGTCGACCAAGGACGAGCTGCGGGACCTGCTGTCGACCTACCGCGATTCCGGGGTCAAGCGCATTGTGGCGCTGCGCGGCGACCTGCCGTCCGGCACCAAGCATTCCGGCGGTGATTTCCGTTATGCCTCCGAGCTGGTGGAGTTCGTCCGCGCCGAGTTCGGCGACCAGTTCAAGATCGAGGTCGCGGCCTATCCGGAGTTCCATCCGCAGGCACCGAATGCCGAGAAGGACCTGGAGAACTTCAAGACCAAGGTGGATGCGGGCGCCGACGCCGCGATCACCCAGTACTTCTACAATCCGGACGCCTACGTGGCCTTCATGGAACGGGTGGAGAAGATGGGCATCACGATCCCGATCATTGCCGGGATCATGCCGATCACCAACTACACCCAGATCGTGCGCTTCTCCGAGATGTGCGGCGCCGAGATCCCACGCTACATCCGCAAGCGGATGGAGGCCTATGGCGACGACAAGGAATCGATCCGCAAATTCGGCATCGAGGTCGCCACGCGTCTGACCGACGACCTGCTCGCGCACGGCGCGCCGGGGATCCACTTCTATTCGATGAACCAGGCCGGACCGACCGAACAGATCTGGAAGGCCCTGGACCTCGACAACCGGAAGTAGCCCGACATGCGCTGCCCCCGGCTGCTGCTCGAATCCGAGGCACTGGCCGCGGGGCAGTCGCTCCCCGCCCCACAGGACCGGCTGCATTACGCCACCACCGTCCTGCGTCTGAAAAGCGGTGCCCCCTGCCGCGTCTTCGACGGCCTCGGCAACGAATTCGACGCGACCCTCGAACTCACCGACCGACGCCACGGCACCTTCCATCTGGGCGAACGTGCCGCCGCCCCGACCCATCCCGCGTTTCCGATCCACCTGCTGCAGGGTGTGGCCCGTGGCGACCATATGGACCTGGCCATTCAGAAGGCCGTGGAGCTCGGCGTACAGTCCATCCGCCCGGTGCTGTGCGAACGCTCGCGTTCGGCTGCCGCCCACAAGGGACTGGAGAAGCGCCAGCGGCACTGGCAGGGCATCCTGCAGGCCGCTGTGGAGCAATGCGGCCGCAATGAACTGCCGGCGCTACATGAACCGGCCCCGCCCGAGGCGGCGCTGGCGGAATACCCGGACAGCCTGGGCCTGCTCGCCGACGAAGGCGCGCCCGGGCTGGATGAGCGCCTTGTCGCCCAGGCGCACCCGCCCGGCGCAGTGGCGCTGTATATCGGACCGGAAGGGGGGCTAACGCCTGCGGAGCGCGAGCAGGCCCGGGCAGGCGGATTTCTGGGCGTCGGCATGGGCCCGCGGACCCTGCGCACCGAGACGGCCGCGATAGCCCTGATCACCCTGGTACAGGCGCGTCTCGGGGACCTTCGAGGCTAGTCACAACAGGCGGGAACCGCCCCGGTGTTTCCCGTCTGGGGGTCGCCGCCGCACTAATCAGGCTGGCTGCGTCTCCGCAAGCTCGAGCAGACGTTGCTCGAGGGTATCCAGCCGAAGCAAGTGAGTCGTCACGCCCGAGGCCTTCACCCGCCAGGACCACGGAGTGGCGTCGACGTCCTCCAGCGCGTAGATATTCTGCGCGGTGATCTGCACCGGATGCGGCGTACCGCGAACCTCCAGGGCATAAAACGGCAGGTGATCCGGCTGCATCACCGCCTGCATCACCAGAAGCCGGGTGAACCGCCGGCGATCCTCGCCGCTGTCGCGGCCCGGATCCAGCAACTGGTTCACGTTGATCACCGGCACCTGCACGTCCTGCCAGATCAGGCTGGGCTGCAGCCACGGGACATCCGGATGCTCGGATTCCTGCTGGACGGCCCCGGCGCGAGTGGTCACCTCGAGAAAGGCGCTGCGCGGGAGCAGGATGGAGCCGCTATCCAGCTGAACGATCACCGCCTCGACGGCTTGGCCCTGTGCTTCCTCGCTCATGCCGGCATCCCTTCGAGTTGCTCGCGGATCGCGTTCAGCAGGTCATTCTCCAGATACGGTTTCCCGAGATAACCGTTGACCCCGAGACGGTTGGCTCGCTCGCGGTGCTTGGTCCCGCTGCGCGAGGTGATCATGATGATGGGCACCCGCCCGAAGTCCGGATGATCGCGCACGTGGGCGGCGAACTCGAAGCCGTCCATGCGCGGCATCTCCACGTCCAGCAGGATCAGCTGCGGGCGCCGCTCGTCCAGCAGGCCCACCGCATCGAGGCCATCGCGGGCCGTGACCACGTCGTAGCCGTGGCGCGTCAGCAGGCGCGCGGTGACCTTGCGAATGGTAATCGAGTCATCCACCACCATGATCCGTTTCGCGCTCGCCGTCTCGACAACAGCCTGCGGCGCCTCCGCCAGGGACGCCGTCGCGGAGGCAAACCGCACCAACATGCTCAGATCAAGAATCAGCATGACCGAACCATCGCCCTGGAGGGTGGCACCGGCCACACCCGGGATACGACTGAGGACCGGGCCCACCGACTTCACCACAACCTCCTGACTACCCAGCAGACCGTCAATGCGCAACGCGATACGCTGATCATCGGCGCGCACGAGCAACAACGGGAACGGATGATCCGGCAAGTGTTCGACGCCCGCCTGACTCTCCACACCCATCAAGTCACCGAGCCCGCGCACTGCGTAGTCCTGACCGATGTAGTTGTAGATTGCCTCGTCGTCCCGGCGATCGATCTCCTCCGCACGCGCGCGAACCACGCCCTCCACCGAGGCCATCGGGACGGCAAAGGTTTCTTCGCCCACCTGCACCAGCAAGGCCTGCGAGATCGCCAGGGTGAACGGCAGGCGCATGGTGAAACGCGAGCCCTTGCCCGGCGTCGACTGGATCTCCAGCGTGCCGCCCAGCTGTTTCACGTCGCTGTTCACCACGTCCAGGCCAACGCCGCGCCCCGCCACCTGCGAGACCTCGGCGGCGGTGGAGAAACCGGACTGCAGGATGAGCTGCAGGGCCTGGGCATCCGTGACCTCGGCATCCGCCGCAATGAGCCCGCGCTCCACCGCGCGCGCCCGGATCGCCTCGGCATCGATGCCCCGACCGTCATCCGTGACCTGCAACCGGATCTCGCTCCCGGACTGCTCCAGACTGACATCGATCTGGCCCTGCGCCGGCTTGTGTGCCTGTTCCCGTTCGGCAGCGCCTTCGATGCCGTGCGCAATGGCATTGCGCAGCAGGTGCTCCAACGGCGACACCAGGCGTTCCAGCAGGGCACGGTCCAGCTCGGCCCCCTGGCCAGTGAACTCGACGCGGACCTGTTTGCCCAGGTCCTCGCCCGCCTGGCGTACCACCCGCCGTAGCCGCGGCGCCATACGCGCGAAACGCACCATGCGCTGACGCATCAACTGGTCCTGCAGATCGGTCCCCACGCGCCGCTGTTGCAGAAGGATGCCCCCGGCATTCTGCAACTCGTCACCGACTTCCTGCTTCAGAGCCTCGAGGTCACTGACACTCTCGGCGAGCGCACGGGACAGCTGCTGGATGCCGGAATAGCGGTCCATTTCCAGCGGATCGAAGTCGAGGGCGTCCTCGCCACTCTCCTCCTCCACCCGGAACAGGATCTGGGTCTCGGTTTCGATCTCGAGCTTGCGCAGCTGGTCGCGCAGACGTGCGATGGTGCGCTCCAGTTCGTCGACCTGGCTCTCGACCCGCCCAACCGTCTGTTCGAAGCGGCGATGGAAGGTCGCCAGCTCGCCGGCATTGTTCACCAGGCTGTCGAGGACCTCGGCATCCATGCGCACCTGGTCCTGGATCCGCCGCCCCTCGGTCTCCGGCGTCTCGTGGCTGCGCCGGTCCGTCTCCGCTCGGGCCTCCTCGGCCTCCAGATCCCTCCCGGAGGTGGCTTCGGCTTCGGAGTCGTCGCTCTCAAACGTATCCGCCTCGGGCTCCGCGTCGGTCGATTCGGCGTCCGCTTCACCCCCGGCCCAGGCGCGCAGCGCGGGCAGCGATTCGCTGGCCGATTCGTCCATCTGCCAGGCCCCGACCCCGCGCTCGACCAGGCGCTGTACGTCGCTCAAGGCCCGCTCGGTAAGCTGGAAGAAGCCGTCGCGCGGCTCCAGACCGGTCTCGGTCTCCACGCTCAACGCACTTTCCAGGGCGTGCGCAATGGCTCCGACCACGGTGAAACCGGCCATGCGGGCGCTGCCCTTCAGGGTGTGCACTTCGCGCTGGAAGGCATTCTGATCGGGCCCGGGGCGCCCCCCAGTCTCGCGCCAGCCATTCAGGGCCGTGAACGCAGACTCGAGGATATCGCGCGCCTCCTCGATGAAGACCTCGGCAAACTCCCAGTCGATCTCCGGTTCCGGTGCCGACTCTGCGGCCGACTCGGCGACATCGAGGTCGTCGAAGTCGGGCGACGCTTCCTCGCTGGCATCATCTTCAGTCCGCAGCAGCTGTTCCGCGGTCGCATTATCCAGCAGGGCATAGACCTCGGGGGCCCAGGGCGGCGGGTCCAGGACCTTGAGTGGGTCCGGTGCCTCGTCGCCGACTGCATCGGCCACATACGTCTCCAGCTGCCGCAGCAACTCGATGGCCTGCGGTGGCAGTGCCCATTCCATGTCGCGATGGATCCGGATCAGCCGTTCGAACGGTCCGCACACCGAATAAATGCCACGGATATCGGCCGTCCGGGCGCTGCCGTTCAGGGTATGCAGCGCCCGCTCGAGGTCATGGTTCGGAACCCGGTCCGGGCGCCACTGGGACTCGTCCAGCCAGCCACGCAGCGCGAGCAGATGGACCTGCGCCTCGGCGGCAAACACCTGCCACAGCTGGGGATCCGTGTCCATGCGAGCGGCCATGGGCTCGGACGGAAGTTCCGGCTCTTCAGCCTCGGCCTCTCCGTCTACAGGACCCTCGAGGGCACCCTCCTCGACGGCGCCGGAATCCTCCCCGACCTCGGCCGCAACATCCGGGGCCATCGTGTCGCCCTCGGTCAGCGCCTCTTCGGTCACCTCGAAGGCATCGGCGGGAAGCTCCAGGGCGTCGAGATCCAGCGGTTCAGCAGACCGCTCAGCCGCCGACGGCTCTTCCGTCTCCCACGGCGAATCCAGGGTTCCGCCGTGCTCGGACTCGGCGGATTCCGTTTTGTCGGTCGCCGCTGCAAGGGCATCCGGCGGCAGATCGGGCACAAAGGCGCCCGGCTCCTGCAGGAGCTCGTCGGCCGCCGCGTCTTGGTCGGGGGCCGCCGTCTCGGCGCCTGCGAGCGAATCCGGTGCGTCCAGTTCGTCGAGGGTACGCGCCAGGGCCTCGAACTCCGCGTCCGCACCCGGCGGCGCAGCGCGCACAG
>NZ_MVAR01000038.1:37273-37598 GCF_001999325.1 Thioalkalivibrio versutus | reverse complement strand
CGACCTGCTGTCCTCGTACGATTTCCCGGGTGACGACACCCCGGTCATCACCGGTTCCGCGTTGAAGGCGCTGGAAGGTGACGAGAGCGAAGTAGGCGCCCCGGCGATCTACAAGCTGGTCGAGGCGATGGACACCTGGATTCCGGAGCCGGAGCGTGCCGTGGACGGCGCGTACCTGATGCCGGTGGAAGATGTCTTCTCGATCTCCGGTCGCGGCACCGTGGTGACCGGTCGTATCGAGCGCGGCGTGGTGAAGGTGGGCGAAGAGATCGAGATCGTCGGTATTCGCGACACGCAGAAGACTACCGTCACCGGTGTCGAGATG
>NZ_MVAR01000038.1:0-37195 GCF_001999325.1 Thioalkalivibrio versutus | reverse complement strand
CGCCGGCGTCGTCTCCAAGATTATTGAGTGAACCAGATGGCTAACCAGCGCATTCGAATTCGTCTGAAGGCCTTTGATCATCGACTGATCGACCGTTCCGCGGCCGAGATCGTCGAGACTGCGAAGCGGACCGGTGCCCGAGTCAAGGGCCCGATCCCCCTGCCGACCAAGAGCGAGGCGTATACCGTCCTGGTTTCGCCGCACGTCAACAAGGACGCGCGGGACCAGTACGAGCTGCGCACGCACAAGCGACTGATGGATATCCTCGATCCGACCGACAAGACCGTGGATGCCCTGATGAAGCTGGATCTGGCTGCAGGCGTAAATGTTCAGATCAGGCTTAACTAACGTTAAATTTTCTGCCATACTATTGGGCTTTCCGTGGCCCGGCGGAATTTTCGCCGGGCCACGGCTTTAGGGCGCTTGTTAGCGCCGTCTGATACGGAAGGGGTTTTGTAATGGCTCTTGGACTCATCGGTCGCAAGCTCGGCATGTCGCGCGTCTTTACGGACGATGGCGTCTCTGTGCCGGTTACGGTGCTACAGGTGGACAACAATCGCGTGGTCCAGATCAAGCGCACCGAAGGCGACGGCTACAACGCGGTCCAGGTGACGGCGGGCTCGCGCAAGCCGTCCCGGGTAAGCAAGCCGGAGGCCGGGCACTACGCCGCGGCGTCGGTGGAGCCCGGGCGCGGTCTGTGGGAGTTTCGCGTCGACGAGACCGACCTCGAAGGCCTGGCTGCCGGTGATGCAATCACCGTCGACCGGTTCGAGGAGGGGCAGATCGTGGATGTGACCGCTCAGAGCAAGGGCAAGGGTTTCCAGGGTGCCGTGAAGCGTCACAACTTCCGCACCCAGGATGCGACCCATGGCAACTCGCTGGCGCATCGCGCTCCGGGTTCCATTGGTCAGAACCAGAGCCCGGGCCGTGTGTTCAAGGGCAAGAAGATGGCCGGGCACATGGGCGCCGAGCGCAAAACCATCCAGAACCTCAAGGTGGTGCGCGTCGACGCTGATCGCAGCCTGGTCCTGGTTCAGGGTGCCGTGCCGGGCGCGCCGAGTACCGACGTGATGATTCGTCCGGCCGTGAAGGCGAAGGGTTAAAACAATGCAAGTTACGACTGCCGATACCGGGGCCAGCGTGGAGCTGTCCGCCACCTGCTTTGAGCGGGATTTCAATGAACCGCTGGTGCATCAGAGCGTCGTCGCTCAGCTGGCCGGCGCCCGCAGCGGGACCCGTGCCCAGAAGACCCGGGCCCAGGTCAGTGGCGGCGGCATCAAGCCGTTCCGCCAGAAAGGGACTGGGCGCGCTCGCGCTGGTACGATTCGCAGCCCGCTGTGGACGGGTGGCGGCAAGGTGTTCGCTGCGCGCACTCAGGATTTCTCGCAGAAGCTGAACAAGAAGATGTACCGCGCCGCTATGGCGTCCATCCTCTCCGAACTGCTGCGGCAGGATCGCCTGAAAGTGGTCGCTGCATTCGCCGTCGAGTCGGGCAAGACCCGTGACGGCATTGCCAAGCTCGGCGAGCTCGGCCTGGAGCGGGGGCTGGTGGTGCTGGCCGAGGATGACGCGATGACCGAACGTGCGTTGAGCAACGTCCCGCACGTGGATGTGATCGATGTGAGCGGTGTCAATCCCGCCAACCTGGTCGGGGCCGATACGGTCGTGATTACGGAAGGCGCCATCCGCAAGCTTGAGGAGTGGCTGGCATGAATTCGCGTCTGATGCAGATTATTCAGGGTCCGGTGGTGTCGGAGAAGTCGACCAACGCCGGCGAAGTGGGGCAATACGTGTTCCGTGTGCTGCCGGATGCGGACAAGGCCGAGATCAAGGCCGCGATCGAGAAGCTGTTCGAGGTTCGTGTGGAGCACGTGCGCACGCTGAACCAGCAGGGCAAGAACAAGCGCTTCGGTCGCATGTTCGGGCGTCGCAACCACTGGAAAAAGGCCTATGTGGCCCTCGCTGAAGGCGAGAGCATCGACATGGGTGAAGGAGAACAGGTCTAGTCATGGCGATTATCAAGACCAATCCGACCTCTGCCGGGCGCCGTCACGCGGTGAAGATCCGTGGCGACGGTCTGCACAAGGGCGCGCCGCACGCGGCGCTGCTCGAAAAGCAGACCCGCTCGGGCGGCCGCAACAACGCTGGCCGGATTACCACGCGGCACGTCGGTGGTGGCCACAAGCAGCGCTACCGCATCGTTGACTTCAAGCGGAACAAGGATGGCGTGCCCGGCAAGGTCGAGCGGCTGGAGTATGATCCGAACCGCAGCGCTCATTTGGCGTTAGTACTGTACTCTGACGGCGAACGCCGGTACATTATTGCGCCTCGCGGGCTGAAGCAGGGTGATGCCGTGACTAGCGGCTCGCAGGCCCCGATTCGCGTGGGTAACGCGATGCCGCTGCGCTCCATTCCGGTGGGCACGGTGATTCACTGCATCGAGATGAAGCCGGGGAAGGGAGCGCAGATTGCGCGGTCCGCCGGTGCCTCGGCCCAGGTCGTGGCACGTGAAGGCGCGCACGCGACGATTCGCCTGCGCTCCGGTGAGATGCGCCGCATCCAGTCCGAGTGCCGGGCCACGATCGGCGAAGTCGGTCACAGCGAGCACAGCCTCAAGAAATTCGGGAAGGCCGGTGCCAAACGCTGGATGGGTGTCCGCCCAACCGTGCGTGGTACTGCGATGAACCCGGTCGACCACCCGCATGGTGGTGGTGAAGGTCGCAACTTCGGGCGTCACCCGGTGACCCCGTGGGGCCGCCCGACCAAGGGTTACAAGACCCGCAACAACAAACGTACCGACGGCATGATCGTGCGTCGGCGCAAGAAGTAACGGAGTGCCAGCATGCCGCGTTCACTGAAGAAAGGCCCGTTCGTCGACCATCACCTTCGCAAGAAGGTGGATGAGGCGCTCGAGAAGAACGATCGGCGTCCGATCAAGACCTGGTCGCGCCGCTCGATGATCATCCCGCAGATGGTGGGTCTCACCCTCGCGGTACACAACGGGCGTCAACATATTCCGGTGCTGGTCAACGAAAACATGGTCGGCCACAAGCTGGGCGAGTTTGCGTTGACGCGGACCTTCAAGGGTCACATCGCCAACAAGAAGTCGCGCTGAGGACGAACGATGGAGACGATTGCAAAACTGCGCTACGCGCGCATCTCGCCGCAGAAGACGCGGCTGGTCGCCGACCAGGTTCGTGGCATGCGGGTGGAAGAGGCTCTGAACGAGTTGACTTTCAGCCCCAAAAAGCCGGCAGCGATTGTAAAAAAGGTGCTGGAATCCGCGATTGCCAATGCGGAGAACAATGACGGTGCAGACATCGACGAGCTGCGCATCTCGCGCATCCAGATCGACGAAGGCCCGGTTCTCAAGCGCATGCAGGCGCGAGCCAAGGGTCGCGGCAACCGCATCATGAAGCGCACCAGCCACATTGTAGTGGGCGTGAGCGAGAAGGGAGCGAACTAACCATGGGTCAGAAAGTACATCCAACCGGCATCCGGCTGGGCATTTCTCGCCCGTGGTCGGCGACCTGGTACGCGGACGGTCGCGAGTTTGGTGAGACGCTGAACAACGACATCAAGCTGCGCACGTTTCTGCAGAAGAAACTTGCCCACGCGTCGGTCAGCCGAATCACCATCGAGCGTCCCGCCAAGGCCGCGCACATCACGATTCACACGGCACGTCCGGGGATTGTGATCGGCAAGAAGGGCGAGGACATCGAGAAGCTGCGCCGCGAAGTGGCAGCCGAGACGGGCCTGGAGCAGGGCAACGTCAAGATCAACATCGAAGAGGTGCGCAAGCCCGAGATCGAAGCCCAGCTGGTCGCGGAAGGCATCGCCCAGCAGCTTGAACGCCGGATTATGTTCCGTCGTGCGATGAAGCGCGCCGTGGGTAATGCGATGCGCCTGGGTGCCCAGGGCATCAAGGTGCACGTGGCCGGTCGTCTCAATGGCGCCGAGATCGCGCGTTCCGAGTGGTACCGCGAAGGCCGCGTGCCGCTGCACACCCTGCGTGCGGACATCGACTACGGTTTCGCCGAGGCGCGTACGACCTACGGGATCATCGGCGTCAAGGTGTGGATCTTCAAGGGCGAAGTTTTCGGCCTGGAACCGGTCGAAGGGACGCGCGCTGCGGCCAACGCGAGCTAGGACATAGACCATGTTGCAGCCAAAAAGAACCAAATTCCGCAAGCAGTTCAAGGGCCGGAACCGGGGCATGGCCTCCACCGGCGCCAAGGTCAGCTTCGGCGAGTACGGCCTTCAGGCCGTGGAACGCGGTCGCATTACCGCGCGCCAGATCGAGGCGGCGCGGCGTGCGATGGTGCGTCACATCAAGCGTGGCGGGAAGATCTGGATCCGGGTGTTCCCGGACGTCCCGGTCACCAAGAAGCCGCTTGAAGTGCGCATGGGCAAGGGCAAGGGCGGTGTCGAGTACTGGGTCTGCAAGATCCAGCCCGGCCGCGTGCTCTACGAGATGGAAGGTGTGCATGAAGACGTTGCGCGTGAGGCAATGCGTCTGGCCGCCGCCAAGCTCCCGGTCAAGACGGTGTTTACCCGTCGGCAGGTGATGTGATGAAAGCAGAAGAGCTCAGAAAGAAGTCGGACGGCGATCTGGACCAGGAGCTGGAAGCGCTCTACAAGGAACAGTTCGGCCTTCGCATGCAGAAGTCGGTCGGGCAGCTTGCGCGCCCGGATCGTGTCGGCAAGGTGCGGCGCGAGATCGCGCAGATCAAGACGCTGATGAATGAACGTAGAAGGGCAGGTTAAGACAATGACCGAAGAAGGTTCCAGGACTCAGCGTTCCGTCGTCGGGCGCGTGATTAGCGACAAGACGGACAAGACCCGCACGGTTCTTGTCGAGCGTCGCGTCCGTCATCCGCTGTACGGGAAGTTCATTCGTCGCAGCACGAAACTGCACGTCCATGACGAAGAAAATGTATCGCGCATGGGCGATCGGGTTCGTATCCGTGAATGCCGGCCGATTTCCAAGCAGAAGCATCATGCCCTGATCGAAGTGGTCGGGCAGGACGCTCTCTGAATCGGCTGCCAGGAGATAAGTCATGATTCAAATGCAGACCGTGCTCGAGGCCGCCGATAACAGCGGTGCCCGACGCATCCAGTGCATCAAGGTGCTGGGCGGGTCGCACCGCCGGTACGCCCGGGTGGGCGACGTCATCAAGGTGAGCGTCAAGGATGCGATCCCGCGTGGCAAGGTGAAGAAGGGCGATGTCTATGACGCCGTCGTGGTGCGCACGGCCGCGGGCGTGCGCCGTGCGGATGGATCGCTGATCCGCTTCGACCGCAACGCCGCGGTCCTGCTGAACAACCAGCACCAGCCGATCGGCACCCGTATCTTCGGGCCGGTGACGCGTGAACTGCGAGGGGAGAAGTACATGAAGATTATCTCCCTCGCCCCGGAAGTGCTGTGAGGACGTGATGAACAAGATTCGCAAAGGCGACGATGTCGTCGTGATTTCTGGCAAGGACAAGGGTCGCCGGGGCACCATTATCAAGGTCCTCGATGGCAAGGTTCTGGTTCAGAACATCAACATGGTGAAGAAGCATCAGAAGCCGAACCCGCAACAGGGTGTCGGCGGTGGGATCATCGAGAAGGAAATGCCGATCGATGTGTCCAACGTGATGGTCTTCAACCCAGCAACCGACAAGGGTGATCGCGTGTCGTTCAAGACCCTGGAAGACGGCCGTAAGGTGCGGGTCTTCCGCTCGAACGGCGAAGTCGTGGACGCATAACGCGGGACGGACGGTTTTATGGAACGCTTGAGAGAAGAATACGAATCCACGGTGAAGCAGGCCCTGCGCGAGCAGTTCAGCTATGCCAACGTGATGGAAATCCCGCGTGTCACCAAGGTGACCCTGAATATGGGTCTGGGTGATGCCGTTGCGGACAAGAAGGTGATCGAGCACGCGGTCAGCGACATGACGGCCATTGCCGGGCAGAAGCCGGTGGTGACCAAGGCGCGCAAGTCGATCGCCGGGTTCAAGATCCGCGATGACTATCCGATCGGCTGCAAGGTCACTTTGCGCCGGCGGCAGATGTACGAGTTCCTGGATCGCCTGATTAGCGTAGCGCTGCCGCGCGTGCGTGACTTCCGCGGGTTTTCCGCGAAAGCCTTCGATGGCCGTGGCAACTACAGCATGGGCATCAAGGAACAGATCATCTTCCCGGAGATCGATTACGACCGTGTCGACAAATTGCGCGGCATGGACATCACGATTACCACCAGTGCAAGAACGGACGCGGAAGCCAAGGCCCTTTTGGAGGCCTTCCGATTCCCGTTCCGGCAGTAACCGAGGTAGGCGCACATGGCAAAGACATCGATGCTCGAACGCGAGAAAAAGCGCGAGCGACTGGTCAACAAGTACGCGGCCAAGCGGGCCGAGCTGAAGGCGATCCTGGTCGACGAGACCAAGTCGTCCGAAGAACGCCTGGCGGCCATGCATGCGCTGCAAAAGCTGCCGCGTGATTCCGCGCGCGTTCGGCAGACGAACCGGTGCGGCGTCACCGGTCGGCCGAAAGGTTATTACCGCCGGTTTGGCCTGGGGCGCAACAAGCTGCGCGAACACGCCATGAAGGGCGAGATTCCGGGCCTGCGCAAGGCGAGCTGGTAAGGAGATTTGAACCGATGATGACCGATCCGATTTCCGACATGCTCACCCGTGTTCGCAACGCCCAGCGTGCGAACAAGGAGCAGGTCGCCATTCCTTTCAGCAAGGCCAAGGAGCGAATCCTTAAGGTCTTCGCCGATGAGGGTTTCGTAAGCGACATCCAGGTCGAGGGCGAAGTTGCCCAGAAGAAGCTGGTGGTGAAGCTGAAGTACTTCGAGGGACGGCCGGTCATCGAGACCGTCGAGCGGATCTCGCGTCCGGGCCTGCGGATTTATCGCGGCAAGGACGAGCTGCCGCGGATTAACGCCGGTCTCGGGGTTGCCGTGGTCTCCACGCCACAGGGTGTCATGAGTGACCGCGCTGCCCGGGCCGCAGGCCAGGGCGGCGAAGTCCTCTGCAAGATTTACTGAGGAATCAGCCATGTCGCGCATTGCAAATCTGCCGATCAAGCTGCCGAACGGCGTCTCCGTCGAGCAGTCGGACAGCGAGATCAAGATCAAGGGTCCGAAGGGCGAGCTACAGCTCACCTGCCCCGAAGCCGTGATCGTTACCGTCGAGGACGGGGTGGTTCGAGTGAAGGCCACGGAGAACGCGAAGAATGTCGCGTTGGCGGGTACTATTCGGGCACTCCTGGGCAATCATGTCCACGGGGTGAGCGAAGGGTTCGTCCGGGCGCTGGAGTTGGTCGGCGTCGGCTATCGCGCCCAAATGCAGGGCGCGAAGCTGAACCTGACGCTCGGGTACTCGCATCCGATCGACTTCGACATTCCGGAAGGCGTGACGGTGGAGACACCGACCCCGACCGAGGTCGTGGTCAAGGGAACGGATCGCCAGAAGGTGGGCCAGGTGGCAGCGAATATTCGCGCCTTCCGCCCGCCGGAGCCCTACAAGGGCAAGGGCGTGAAGTACAAAGACGAGCGCATCGTGCGCAAAGAAGCCAAGAAGAAGTAGGTAGGCACCAGTGGACAAGAAAGAGGCCAGACTTAAGAGGGCGCGGCGCGCACGGTTCAAGATCCGTGAGCTGGGGGTGCATCGTCTCTGTATCCACCGGACGCCGCGCCACATGTACGCGCAGATCATTGCCCCCTCGGGCGACGCGGTGCTTGCCGCGGCGTCGACCGTGGAGAAGGATCTGAAGAATGCCGGGGGTTCCACCGGCAACGCCGAGGCCGCCGCCCGCGTGGGCCAGGCCATCGCGGAGCGTGCGCGCAAAGCAGGGATCGAACAGGTCGCGTTTGACCGCGCGGGTTTTCGTTATCACGGACGGGTGAAGGCACTTGCCGACGCTGCCCGTGAAAGCGGCCTGCAGTTCTAGTCAAACGCGATCGAGCGGAGAGAGAAATGGCACGTAACGATGTAAGCGAAGCGCAGGACGGCCTCCAGGAAAAGCTGATTGGCGTCAACCGCGTTGCGAAGGTGGTCAAGGGCGGCCGGCAGTTCCGGTTTGCCGCACTGACCGTCGTCGGTGATGGCGAGGGACGAGTCGGGTACGGATACGCGAAGGCGCGCGAGGTGCCGGCGGCCATTCAGAAGGCAATGCAGCAGGCGCGCATGGAAATGCGCAATGTGTCGCTGAATGAAGGCACGCTGCACTATGCGGTGAACGGGCATCATGGCGCGGCCAATGTCTACATGCAGCCGGCCTCTGAGGGTACCGGGATCATCGCCGGCGGCGCGATGCGCGCAGTGCTCGAAGTAGCGGGCGTGCGTAACGTGCTGGCCAAGTGTGTCGGTTCGCGCAACCCCATCAACGTCGTGCAGGCGACCATCGACGGGCTCACCATGGTGAACTCGCCGGAACGGGTTGCGGCCAAGCGCGGCAAGTCCGTCGACGAAGTGAAGAGCTAAGCCATGAGCAAGCTGAAACTGACACTGGTACGCAGCACCGCCGGCCGTATCGCCACGCACAAGGCGTGCGTGCGTGGACTCGGGCTGCGCAAGACCCACAGCAGCGCGATCATCGAGGCCACGCCCGAGAACCTGGGCATGGTCAAGAAGGTCTCGTACCTGCTGAAGGTAGAGGAAGTCTAATCATGCGACTGAATAACATTTCCAGCCCCGACGGTGCCCGCAAGCCGGCCAAGCGCGTCGGTCGGGGAATTGGCTCCGGTCTGGGCAAGACCGGCGGCCGCGGCCACAAGGGTCAGAAGTCTCGCTCGGGTGGTTACACGAAGGTCGGCTTCGAAGGCGGCCAGATGCCGCTGCAGCGTCGCCTGCCGAAGGTGGGCTTCCGCTCGCGCAAGCAACAGTATTCGGCCGAAGTGCGTCTCAGCGAACTGGCCAAGGTCGACGGCGACGTGACCCTGGACACCCTGAAGGCTGCAGGCGTCGTGCGCAGCGATGCGCAGAGCGCCAAGATCTTCGCCTCCGGTGAAGTCTCGAAGGCCTGTGCCGTGAAGGGCGTGGGCGTGACCAAGGGTGCGCGGGCGGCGATCGAAGCCGCTGGCGGGAGCGTTGAGGCCTAAATAATGGCACGTGGAGCGACAGCACGTTCCGGTGGCGGGCTCACCGGTTTTACCGAGTTACGCCAACGCCTGCTGTTCGTTCTGGGTGCCCTGGTGGTGTACCGGATCGGTACCTTCATTCCGGTGCCCGGTATTAACCCGGTGGCCGTCTCGCAGTTCTTCGAACAGCAAAGCGGGACCATCCTGGACATGTTCAACATGTTTTCCGGGGGGGCGCTGGAGCGCCTGTCGATCTTTGCGCTGGGGGTGATGCCGTACATCTCGGCCGCCATCATCATGCAGCTTCTGGCCGCGACCGTACCGGCGCTCCAGCAATTGAAGAAAGAGGGCGAACAGGGACGGCGCAAGATTACGCAGTACACGCGCTACGGGACCGTGGCGCTGGCGCTGTTCCAGAGTATCGGGATCGGGATTGCCTTGAATGGTCAGACCATCCAGGGGATGCCGATGGCCCTCAACCCGGGCCCGATCTTCATCTTCACCGTTGTGGTCTCGCTGGTGACGGGGACGCTGTTCCTGATGTGGCTGGGTGAGCAGATTACGGAACGCGGCATTGGCAACGGGATCTCGATCATAATCTTCGCCGGTATCGTCGCAGGGCTTCCGGGCGCGATTGGCGGAACCCTGGAGCTGGCCCGCACCGGAGAACTGGCGGCAGCATTCGTGGTGATTCTGATCGTCCTGGCCCTGGCGGTGACCGCCTTCGTGGTGTTCGTCGAGCGCGGGCAACGCCGAGTGACGATCAATTACGCCAAACGCCAGGTGGGAAGGAAGATGGTCGGTGGCCAGTCCTCGCACCTGCCGCTGAAGCTGAACATGGCCGGGGTGATCCCGCCGATCTTCGCATCGAGTATCATTCTTTTCCCGTCGACGTTGGGGCAGTGGTTCGGCCAGGCTGAAGGGATGGACTGGCTGCGGGAGATCTCGACGACGCTGGCGCCGGGACAGCCGCTGTACGTGATGTTCTATGCGGCTGCGATTATTTTCTTCTGCTTCTTCTATACCGCGCTGGTGTTCAACTCACGCGATACGGCGGAAAATCTGAAGAAGCAGGGCGCCTTCATTCCGGGGATCCGGCCAGGTGTCCAGACCGAAAGATTCATTGACGGGGTCATGACTCGACTGACGGCGGTGGGGGCGGTGTACATCACCGCAGTGTGCCTGCTGCCGGAGTTCCTGAT
This sequence comes from Thioalkalivibrio versutus, assembly GCF_001999325.1. Taxonomy (GTDB): domain Bacteria; phylum Pseudomonadota; class Gammaproteobacteria; order Ectothiorhodospirales; family Ectothiorhodospiraceae; genus Thioalkalivibrio; species Thioalkalivibrio versutus. Next base: position 26,922 of record NZ_MVAR01000038.1, on the reverse strand, counting down.
CCTGTATTGGAACGTGCCCTTCTACTTTGGCGGGACCTCGCTTCTGATCATCGTGATCGTGGTGATGGATTTCATGGCGCAGTTGCAGTCGCATCTGGTGTCCCACCAGTACGAAGGCTTGATGAAGAAAGCGAATCTGAAGGGTTTCGGCGGGACCGGGATCCGCTAGACCAGGAGAAAGACCATGAAGGTACGTGCATCTGTAAAGCCGATGTGCCGGAACTGCAAAGTCATTCGGCGTAATGGCGTGGTCCGGGTGATCTGTTCCGACGCCCGCCACAAGCAGCGTCAGGGCTGAAGCTTGGCGTAACGCATAATCATTGCTACTATAGCCGGCTTTGCCGGATTTTGATGGAGAAGTTGGATGGCTCGCGTCGCTGGAATCAATATTCCTGACCAGAAGCACACGGTAATCGCGCTGACCGCGATCTATGGCATTGGCCCGACTCGGGCCGGCCTGATCTGCGATGGGGCGGGTGTGCGTCGGGACATCAAGGTGCGGGATCTGACGGATGCCGAAGTGGATGCGCTGCGCGCCCAGATCGACAAGATCCCCGTTGAAGGGGATCTGCGCCGGGAAGTCAGCATGAACATCAAGCGATTGATGGATCTGGGCTGCTACCGTGGCGTGCGCCACCGTCGCGGCCTGCCGCTGCGCGGTCAGCAGACGCAGACGAATGCACGCACCCGAAAGGGCCCGCGTCGCCCGATTCGCAAGTAATCAGACTGGGATCTCAGGTACATGGCACAAGCGCAAACACGGACCAAGAAAAAGGTCCGCAAAAATATCGCCGAGGGCGTGGCTCATGTGTACGCCACGTTCAACAACACGATCATCACGATCACCGACCGGCAGGGGAACACGATCAGCTGGGCCACCTCCGGTGGTTCGGGTTTCCGTGGTTCCCGCAAGTCGACGCCGTTCGCCGCGCAGATCGCGGCCGAGCGCGCCGGGACGACTGCGGCCGAACACGGCGTGAAGAATCTCGACGTGATGGTGCGGGGCCCGGGTCCGGGTCGCGAGTCGGCGGTACGTGCGCTGAACAATGCCGGGTTCAAGATCACGAATATCAGTGATGTAACCCCGATCCCTCACAACGGCTGCCGGCCGCCCAAGAAACGCCGCGTTTAAGGCTGGAGTTGAAGAATGGCTCGTTACATTGGACCGAAATGCAAGTTGAGTCGCCGTGAAGGCGTGGACCTGGGCCTCAAGAGTGGGGTCCGTGCGCTGGAAACAAAGTGCAAGCTCGACAAGCCGCCGGGTCAGCACGGTGAACGCCGTACTCGCCTGTCGGACTACGCCGTGCAGCTGCGCGAGAAGCAGAAGCTTCGCCGCATCTACGGCGTGCTGGAAAAGCAGTTCCGCAACTATTACAAGAAGGCCGCTCAGCGCAAGGGCTCGACGGGTGAGAACTTGTTGAAGCTGCTGGAAGGTCGTCTGGATAACGTGGTGTACCGCATGGGCTTCGGCTCCACCCGCTCCGAAGCGCGCCAGCTGGTTGCGCATCGTGCGATCCAGGTGAACGGGCAGGTGGTCAACATCGCGGCCTACCAGGTGCAGCCGTCCGACGTGGTTACGGTCCGGGAGAAAGCGCGCAAGCAGGTGCGCATCCAGGACTCGATGACGCTGGCCGAGCAGACCGGGTTCCCGAGCTGGATCGAAGTGGACACCAGCAAGTTCGAGGGTACGTTCAAGGCGATCCCGGATCGTTCCGATCTGCCTGCGGACATCAACGAGTCGCTCGTCGTCGAGCTGTACTCGAAGTAATCGTTTTTCGGCCTGGCGCCAGGAGTCACAATGCAGTCGAACGAACTGGTCAAGAAACAGCAGATCGAGGTCGAGGCCGAGAATCGGAATCAGGCCAAGGTCGCCCTCGAGCCGCTGGAACGCGGCTTCGGCCACACCCTGGGCAATGCCCTGCGACGTGTGTTGCTGTCGTCCATCCCGGGTGCCGCCATTGTCGAGGCCCGGATTGAAGGCGTGCTGCACGAGTACACCACCATCGAAGGAGTACAGGAAGATGTCGTCGACATTCTGCTGAACCTGAAGGGTGTTGCGCTGCGTATGCACAGCCGCGACGAGTCCACGCTGACTCTGAGGAAGAAGGGTCCGAGCGTGGTGACGGCCGGCGACATTCAGGTCGACCATGATGTCGAGGTGGTGAACCCGGAACACGTGATCGCGACGATCACCAAGAACGTGGATCTGGACATCACTCTGACGGCTCGCGCGGGTCGCGGGTACGAACCCGTCAGCACGCGTCGGCAAGCCGAGGGTGGGGATGACACGGGTATTGGTCGACTGTTGCTGGACGCCAGCTTCAGCCCGATTCGCCGCGTGTCCTATCGCGTCGAAAGCGCGCGTCTGGCCCAGCGGACCGATATGGATCGCCTGGTGCTCGAGCTCGAAACCAATGGTGCGATCGCCCCGGATGACGCCGTGCGTCAAGCCGCGACGATCCTTCAAGGCCAGCTGGCGCCGTTCGTTGACTTGCAAGAAGAGTCGGCCGAAGTGGCGGGTGCCGTGGGTGGCGCGATCGACCCGGTGCTGCTGCGTCCGGTGGACGAGCTGGAACTGACGGTGCGTTCGGCCAACTGCCTGAAGGCCGAGAACCTGTACTACATTGGGGATCTCGTCCAGCGCACCGAGGTCGAGTTGCTGCGTGCGCCGAACCTCGGCAAGAAGTCGCTGACTGAGATCAAGGACACGCTGGCGACCCACGGGCTGTCGCTCGGCATGCGTCTCGAGAACTGGCCGCCGCCGGGTCTGCGCGACGACAACGAGTAATCACGGCGCCCCGCGCCCATCGTTTTTTAGAGGAAGCCTCTCATGCGTCATCGTCATTCCGGCCGTCAGCTTGGCCGCAACAGCTCGCACCGCAAGGCCACGTTTCAGGCCATGTCCGTGGCCCTGTTCCGGCACGAACTGATCAAGACCACGCTGCCCAAGGCGAAAGAGCTGCGTCGCGTCGCCGAACCGCTGATCACGCTGGCCAAGGAAGACAGCGTTCACGGTCGTCGGCTGGCGTTTGCCCGTCTTCGTGACAAGGAGATTGTGGGCAAGCTGTTCGCCGAACTGGGTCCGCGCTACCAGGCGCGTCCCGGTGGCTACCTGCGGATCCTGAAGTGCGGCAACCGCGCGGGTGATAATGCCCCGATGGCCTACGTTGAACTCGTGGATCGTCCGGAACTGGATGCCGGAGAAGGCGAAGCCGCCTGAGGGTTCGTCGCCAGAGGAAAGCGCGCTCGCAGGTTGAGCGCTTGGAAAGCCGGCCTTGGGCCGGCTTTCTTGCGTCTGGGTAACGGCGAATTTAGAAAGAGAGAGGGAAGCGCGGCCTGTGGGGACGGTGCGCAGGCGCGCAGCCCGTGGACATGGAAAAGGCCGCGGGTGGTTAACCGTTGGCGGCGTGAGAAGAGCTTGCGGCGGGGAGCAGCGGTGCAAGGAACTGCCCGGTGTGGCTGTGGGCCGTGGCGGCCACCGCTTCGGGGGTGCCTGCCACGAGGAGTTCACCGCCGCCGCTGCCGCCTTCCGGGCCGATGTCGATCAGCCAGTCGGCGGTCTTGATGACGTCGAGGTTGTGCTCGATCACGACGATGGTATTGCCATGGTCGCGGAGGCGGTGGAGCACGCGCAGGAGCTGGGCGATATCCTCGAAATGGAGGCCGGTGGTCGGCTCGTCGAGGATGTAGAGCGTACGACCGGTATCGCGCTTGGAGAGCTCCCGGGCGAGCTTGATGCGCTGGGCCTCGCCACCGGAAAGGGTGGTGGCATTCTGCCCCAGCTGGATGTAGGACAGGCCCACCTCCATCAGCATCTCGAGCTTGCGGTGGATCACCGGTACCGGCTGGAAGAAGTCGAGGGCCTCTTCGACGGTCATCTCCAGGACTTCGTGGATATTCTTGCCCTTGTAGCGCACGTCCAGGGTCTCGCGGTTATAGCGATGGCCCTTGCAGACGTCGCAGGGGACGAAGACGTCCGGCAGGAAGTGCATTTCCACCTTGATCACGCCATCGCCCTGGCAGGCCTCGCAGCGCCCGCCACGGACGTTGAACGAGAAGCGCCCGGGCTTGTAGCCGCGCGAGCGGGCCTCGCCGGTTGCGGCAAACAGTTCGCGTATGGGCGTAAACAGGCCGGTATAGGTGGCCGGGTTGGAGCGCGGGGTACGCCCGATCGGGCTCTGGTCGATGTCGACCACTTTGTCGATCAACTCCATCCCGTCGATGCGGTCGTGATCCTCGATGTGGTGGCGCCCGCCATGCAGGGCGGTGGCGACGGCCGGGTACAGGGTGTTGTTGACCAGGGTGGACTTGCCGGAGCCCGAGACCCCGGTCACGCAGGTGAACAGCCCGGTGGGGAAGGCGAAATCACCGCCCTTCAGGTTGTTGCCACGCGCGCCGATTACGCGGATCTCGCGCTCCGCGTCGGGCTGCGTCCGCTGGTCTGGCACCGGGATGCAGCGGGTGCCGCGCAGGTATGCGCCGGTGAGGGAATCGGGATGATTCGCGACCGCCTCCGGGGTGCCCGACGCCACAATGCGGCCGCCGTGGCGACCCGCGCCGGGCCCGATATCCACGACATAATCGGCTTGTCGGATGGCATCCTCGTCATGCTCCACCACGATGACCGTGTTGCCGAGGTCGCGCAGGTGGCTCAGGGTCTTCAGCAGGCGTGCGTTGTCGCGCTGGTGCAGCCCGATTGATGGCTCGTCGAGGATGTACATCACCCCGACCAGGGCCGAGCCGATCTGCGAGGCCAGGCGGATACGCTGGGCCTCGCCGCCGGAAAGCGTGTCGGCGGAGCGGTCCAGGGTCAGGTAGTCGAGGCCGACATCGTTGAGGAACCCCAGGCGCGCGGAGATCTCGCGCACGATCTTCTCGGCGATCTGGGCGAAGCGTCCCGGCAGGCGGAGGTCGTCGAAAAAGGCCTGCGCGTTGGCCACGCTCATGTGCGTGACCTCGGGCAGGGTCATGTCGCTGACAAAGACGTTGCGTGCGGCCGAGTTGAGGCGCGTGCCGTGGCAGTCGGGGCAGGGCTGTTCCGCCTGGTAGCGGCCCAGTTCCTCGCGCACTGCCGCGGAGTCGGTCTCGCGGTAGCGCCGCTCCAGGTTCGGGATCACACCCTCGAACACGCGTTCGTCGGTGCGCAGTTGGCCGTTGGCGGCCGGGGTCGACAGCTTGACCTTCTCCGTGCCCGAACCATGCAGGACCACCGCACGGACCTCGGCCGGCAATTCCTGCCAGGGGGCCTCCACGTCGAAGTCGTAATGCCGGGCGAGACTGGTCAGCAGGCTGAAGTACCAGGCGTTGCGCCGATCCCAGCCCCGTACGGCCCCGCCACCGAGGCTTAGCTCGGGCTGCGACACGACCCGTTCGGGGTCGAAGAACTGGTGCACACCGAGGCCGTCGCAGGTGGGGCAGGCGCCTGCCGGGTTGTTGAACGAGAACAGCCGGGGCTCCAGCTCGCGCAGGGCATAGCCGCAAATCGGACAGGCGTAGCGCGCCGAGAAGATCATCGGCTCGCGTTCCGGCTCGTCCATCCACGCGATCAGCGCCAGGCCATCGGCCAGTTCGGTGGCGGTTTCGAAGGACTCGGCCAGGCGCTGGCGCAGGTCCTCGCGCACGCGGAAGCGGTCGATTACGATCTCGATGTTGTGCTTGCGCTTGGGGTCCAGCGCCGGGAGGGCGTCGAGGTCGTGGATCTCGCCATTGATACGCGCGCGCAGGTAGCCCTGGGAGCGCATGGCCTCGAGCATCTTGTGGTGTTCGCCCTTGCGGCCGCGGACCACGGGCGACAGCAGCATGACCTTGTCGCCCTCCGGCAGATCGAGTACCTGGTCGACCATCTGCGAGATGGTCTGGGCGGCCAGGGTCTCGCCGTGTTCCGGGCAGCGCGGCTCGCCGGCGCGCGCGAACAGCAGGCGCAGGTAGTCGTAGATCTCGGTGATGGTCCCGACGGTGGAGCGCGGGTTGTGCGAGGTGCTCTTCTGCTCGATGGAGATCGCCGGCGACAGACCCTCGATCTGGTCGACGTCGGGCTTTTCCATCATCGAAAGGAACTGCCGGGCGTAGGTCGACAGGCTCTCCACGTAGCGGCGCTGGCCCTCGGCGAACAGGGTGTCGAAGGCCAGCGAGGATTTGCCCGAACCGGAAACGCCGGTAATCACGATCAGCCGTTCGCGCGGCAGGTCGAGGTCCACGTTCTTCAGGTTATGGGTGCGGGCGCCGCGAATGCTGATGCTGTCCATGGGGCTGGATCGACTCCACTGGGTTACGTCGCGCGGCGCGCTAGCGAAAACACGGATCAGTGTTTCCATTGGGGCGCCGCAAACCATCCATGGTAACACCCGGGCCGCGCTCGCCATGGTTTCCCCGCCGCGCTTGCCGGTAAACTCCCCGGACATGAAGAGCTCTTCTTGCCTGCGTCGGTCCCGGACGCCATGAATCCCCGCGAGCTGCGCGCCACCACTGGGCTGGCGGCGATTTATGGCGTGCGCATGGCCGGCCTGTTCATGGTCCTGCCGGTGTTCATGCTGCATGCCGACCGTATCCCCGGCGCAACCCCGCTGCTGATGGGCCTGGCGCTCGGGATCTACGGACTCACCCAGGCCGTGCTGCAGATCCCGTTCGGTCTCTTGTCGGACCGGGTCGGCCGCAAGCCGCTGATCCTCGCCGGGCTGTTGCTGTTCGTTGCTGGCAGTGTGCTCGCCGCGGTAGCCGAGACCATCCACGGCATCATCCTCGGGCGTGCCCTGCAGGGGGCGGGTGCGGTGGCAGCGGTGATCCTGGCCCTGACAGCGGACCTGGTCGGCGAGGAACGGCGTATGCGGGCCCTCGCCGTGATCGGGCTGACCATCGGCCTGACCTTCACCGCAGCGATGGCCCTGGGCCCGGTGGTGGACCAGGCGGCGGGATTGTCCGGGATCTTCGGCCTGTCGGCATTGCTCGGGCTGGTTGCGATCGTGATCCTGTTCCTTTGGGTGCCAACCCCGGCACGGGCGCGGGCACACCCGGACATGGTGCCGGTCTGGTCGGCACTGCCCCGCGTGCTGCGCGCCCCGGACCTGTTGCGCCTGAACCTCGGCATCTTCGTGCTGCACCTGGTCCTGGCCGCGAACTTTCTGGTTATCCCGGTGCTGCTGGTGGAGACGCTCGGGCTAGCGGGTGCCAGCCACTGGAAGTTCTATGTGCCGGTGCTGCTGGCGGGGTTCGCGCTGATGCTCCCGGGGATCATCTTCGGCGAGCGCCGCCGGCGCGTGCACAGCGTGTTGCGCGGGGCGATCGCCCTGCTGGCCGGGGTGCAGATCCTGCTGGCCCTGCTGGTGCTCGACGGCGGCGGTCTGTGGACGCTGGCGGCGCTGATGGTCCTGTTCTTTGCCGCCTTCAACCTGCTTGAGGCGGGACTGCCGTCGCTGATTGCGCGCGTGGCGCCGGTCGCCCACAAGGGCACGGCGATGGGCGGCTTTGCCACCGCGCAGTTCCTTGGGATCTTCGCCGGCGGCGTGCTGGGAGGTGTCCTGCTGACACTGGTCGGGCCGGTCGGGGTGTTCCTTGCTGGGGTGCCGTTGCTGCTGGCCTGGTGGTGGATCGCCCGCGGGATGCATCCGCGCTACCGGTCGAACCGGGTGGTCGCGGTACCCGACCACTGGTCCGGTCGTGACGCGGAACTGCTGCGGGCGCTTGCCGCATGGCCCGGCGTGCACGAGGCGGACCTGTCACCGGATGCCGGTTCCTTGTACCTGAAGGTGGAGCCAGGAGGCCCGGACACCCCCGAGCTGACAGCCTGGTTGGCGCGCAAGCCAGGCGCGTAGAACGCGCGCAATGCCTCCCCGACTGGCCGCGCGAATCTGTCCACATCCCGGACCGGTGCACTGTCGCGGCCGGGGTGGGCTGCTACACTACCGAATCTGTTTCTCCATGCTGGACACAAGGAGGCCCCATGGCCCGCGGCGTCAACAAAGTCATCCTGCTCGGCAACCTCGGGGCCGACCCGGAAAAGCGCGAGACCCCGAACGGGGTTACCGTCACCAATCTGCGTCTGGCGACGTCGGAGCAGTGGACCGACAAGAACTCCGGCGAGAAGCGCGAGAACACCGAATGGCACCGGGTGGTGATGTTCGGGCGCCTGGCAGATATCGCCGCGCAGTACCTGTCCAAGGGCTCGCAGGTCTATGTCGAAGGCAAGATCCAGACCCGCAAATGGCAGGACCAATCCGGTAACGATCGTTACAGCACCGAGGTCGTGGCCAACGAGATGCAGCTGATCGGCGGCCGCGGTGGCAGTGGCGGCGGTGGTGGCGGTTTCGACCAGGACCCGGGTTATGGCGGCGGCAATGCCTACGGCGGCGGTGGCCAGCAAGGCGGCAACCGCAGCAACGCGCCGGCCTCCGGCGGCGGCTTCGATGACGACGACGTCCCGTTTTAACGTCCATATAAGCCACTGTTCACCCACTAGCGAAGTACCGAGAGCATGATCCGCAAGGTCTACATCCAGACGCACGGCTGTCAGATGAACGAGTACGACTCCGATCGCATGCTCGACGCACTGCGTGAGCTGCACGGGGCGGAGCGTACCGATGATCCGGAGCAGGCCGACCTGCTGCTGATGAACACCTGCTCCATTCGCGAGAAGGCGCAGGAGAAGGTCTTCTCGCTACTGGGGCGCTGGCGGCAGATCAAGGAACGCCGGCCGGAGGTGATCATCGGTGTGGGCGGTTGTGTTGCCAGTCAGGAGGGCGATGCCCTGCGCGCCCGGGCCCCGTACGTGGATCTGGTGTTCGGCCCGCAGACCCTGCACCGCCTGCCGGCCATGATCCAGTCGGTGCGCCGTGAGCGCGCCCCGGTGGTGGATATCTCCTTCCCCGAGATCGAGAAATTCGACCGCCTGCCGGAGCCGAAGGCCGACGGTCCGAGTGCGTTCGTCTCGGTGATGGAAGGCTGCTCCAAGTACTGCAGCTTCTGCGTGGTGCCCTACACGCGCGGCGACGAGATCAGCCGCCCGTTCGACGACGTGATTGCCGAGGTGGTCGCGCTGGCCGCGCAGGGGGTCAGGGAGATCAACCTGCTGGGGCAGAACGTGAATGCCTACCGCGGGCCGATGGATGACGGCGACACTGCGGACCTGGCCCTGCTGATCCACTATGTTGCGGCGGTCGACGGGATCGAGCGCATCCGCTTCACTACCTCGCACCCGGTGGAGTTTTCCGATTCGCTGATCCAAGCCTTTGCCGACGAACCGAAGCTGGTCAGTCACCTGCACCTGCCGGTGCAAAGCGGCTCCGACCGCATCCTGGCGCAGATGAAGCGCGGTCACACGATCCTGGAATACAAGTCCAAGATCCGCCGCCTGCGCGAGGCGCGCCCGGACCTGGATCTCTCCTCGGACTTCATCGTCGGCTTCCCCGGCGAGACCGACGCCGACCACGCCGCGACGATGAAGCTGATCGAGGAGCTGCATTTTGATTTCTCCTTCAGCTTTATCTACAGCGCGCGTCCGGGCACCCCGGCCGCATCGCTGCCGGATGACGTGCCGATGGCGACCAAGAAGGCCCGTCTGGCCGAGTTGCAGGCCCTGATCGAGCAGAACGGCCGCGCGCGAAACGAGTCCATGGTGGGCAACATCGAGCCGGTACTGGTAGAAGGTCCGGCCAAGCGCAACCCCGGCGAACTGGCCGCGCGCACGGCGAACAACCGCATCGTCAACTTCGCCGGGGACCCCGGCCTGATCGGGCAGTTGATCCCGGTCGAGATTACCGAGGCCCTGGCACATTCCCTGCGCGGGCGCACGGTGGAGCGGACAATGCCCGCCGCCGTCGGCGCCTAGGGAAACCGACGCATGGCCAATCGTCTGGATTTCACCCTGGAGCCTGGTGACCAGGAGACGCTCGCGCGGATCTCCGGGCCGCTGGATGCCCACCTGCGCCTGATCGAGTCGCGCCTGGGCGTGGCCGTGCACAATCGCGGGCCGCGCTTCAATCTCACCGGGCCGGGCGGTGCCGTGAAGGCGGCCGGGGCCTTGATCCACGACCTGCACCGGATGGCGCAGGAAGAACCGGTCAGCCTGGAGCAGGTGCATACCGCGCTGCAGACCGCCCATGTTGAGGGGTTGGCGGAGCCCGAGGGCACGGGCGACGATCCCACGTTGCGCCTCAAACGCGCGGTGATCCGTGGTCGCGGCCCGCGTCAGGCGAAATACCTGTCCGCGATCGCGCGGCACGATCTCAGTTTTGGCATCGGCCCGGCCGGGACCGGCAAGACCTACCTTGCGGTGGCCGCCGCGGTCGCCGCACTGGAGCAGGACCGCGTGCAGCGCCTGGTGCTCGTGCGTCCGGCGGTGGAGGCCGGCGAGCGCCTGGGCTTTTTGCCCGGCGATCTGGCGCAGAAGATCGACCCTTACCTGCGGCCGATGTACGACGCCCTGTACGAACTGATGGGCTTCGATCAGACCGCACGCTTGATGGAACGCCAGGTGATCGAAGTCGCGCCGCTGGCCTACATGCGCGGGCGCACCCTGAACGAGGCCTTCATCATCCTCGACGAGGCGCAGAACACCACCCTCGAGCAGATGAAGATGTTCCTGACCCGCATCGGCTTCGGCTCCACTGCGGTGGTCAACGGCGACATCACCCAGGTTGACCTGCCGCGGGGGCAGGGATCGGGCCTCAAGCACGCGATGCAGATCCTGCAGGGCGTGGAGGGGGTGCATATCACCCGTTTCCAGGCCGGTGACGTGGTGCGCCACCCGCTGGTGCAGCGCATCGTCGAGGCCTACGAGGCCCACGACCATGCGTCTGGCAAGCCGACTGGGGAGTCGGAGCCCGGTTCCGGGCGGGGTGCCGATGGCGCTTGAAATCGCGGTGCAATACGCTGTTCCGCGTGCCGGTCTGCCCGGCCCCACCACCTTGCACCGGGCGGCCCGCGCCGCCTGGCGCGGGGCGGGCGCGGCCACAGTCACTCTGCGCCTGGTGGAGGCCGAGGAGGGACAGTCGCTGAATCACACCTTCCGGGGACGCGACTACGCGACCAATGTGCTGTCATTCCCGGCGCCGGCGCTGCCGCCGGGCTTGCCGCCCGAGGCGAGCGCCTATCTCGGTGATGTCGTCCTGTGCGTGCCGGTGCTGGCGCGCGAGGCGGCGGAACAGGGCAAGACGCTGGCGGCCCATTACCACCACATGGTGGTGCACGGGATGTTGCACCTGCAGGGCATGGATCACCAGACGCCGGACGAGGCCGCGCGGATGGAGGCAATTGAGTCCTCGATCCTGGCCGGGTTAGGCTATCCCAACCCCTACGATGCCGACCCTCCGGCCCGCGTCCTGTCGCCGCATCCTGCCGGAACCGCCCCCGATGCCTGAACCCGAACCCGACGAACAACCCATCTGGCGGCGCTGGCTGATCCGCGCCGGCGAGATCCTGCGCCCGCGCCGCGAGCCGGCGACCCGACACGAGCTGATCGAGTGCCTGCGCGGTGCCCACGCCCGCGAGCTGGTCGATCCCGAGGCCCTGACCATGCTGGAGGGGGTGCTCAACGTCGCGGACATGCAGGTGCGCGACATCATGATCCCGCGCGCGCAGATGGAAGTGGTGCGCCGCGACGCCGGGCTCTCCGAGTTCCTCCCGGACGTGGTCGCTTCCGCGCATTCGCGCCTGCCGGTGGTGGGGGATCACCGCGACGAGGTGGTCGGCGTCCTGCTGGCCAAGGACCTGCTGCGCTTCTTTGGCGAGCCGGACGATGCCGCCTTCGATATGCAGGAAATCCTGCGCCCGGCGGTGTTCGTGCCGGAGAGCAAGCGTCTGAACGTGTTGCTGAAGGAATTTCGCCTGAGCCGCAACCACATGGCGATCGTGGTGGACGAGTATGGCGGCGTGGCCGGCCTGGTGACCATCGAGGACGTTCTGGAGCAGATCGTCGGCGAGATCGAGGACGAGCACGATGTCGAGGACTACCTGACCCAGATCATGCAGCACCCCGGCGGGCGTTACACCATCAAGGCGCTGACCCCGATGGAGGAGTTCAACGCCTACTTCCAGACCGCCTACAGCGAGGACGACTTCGACACCATCGGGGGCCTGGTGCTGTCGCATTTCGGGCATGTCCCGCGTCGTGGCGAACAGATCGTCGTGGATGGTATGCAGTTCCGCGTCCTGCGCGCTGACAACCGGCGCCTGCACCTGCTGGAGATGCGCCTGCCGGAGCCGGACATGCAGGCTGCCACCGGTGAAGGCTCGCAGCCGTTCGATGGTCCGGCCCGGGAGCCGGACGACCGCCACATCCCCTGATCGGCATGCAGACCCTTGTCGAACGCCTGCCGCCCTGGGCCTCCGGGCTCGTTGCCCTGCTGGCCGGGGCGGGTGCAACCCTGGCCTTTGCCCCGGTTGGCTGGTTCCTGGCCGCCCCGTTGGCCCTGGCCGTGTGGTTCGCCCTGTTGCCGGGTGCCCGACCGCGCCGCGCCGCGTGGACGGGCTATGCCTTCGGCCTCGGATTCTTCGGGATGGGGGTGAGCTGGATCTTCAATAGCCTGTTGGTGTTCGGGCAGGCGCCACTGGTGGTCGCCTCGCTGATTACCGTGCTATTCGTACTGGCCCTGGCGGGCTATCCGGCGTTGCTGGCCGGATTGGCGGCGCGCTTCCTGCCACTGGGGCGTCCGGCCGGCTTGCTGGCGCTGGCCGGTGGCCTGGTGCTGATGGAGCTGGCGCGTTCCTGGCTGTTCTCCGGCTTCCCCTGGCTGCTGTTCGGCCACACCGTGCTCGACACGCCGCTACAGCCCTGGCTGCCGCTGGTCGGCGAGCTGGGGGCGGGGCTGGTGGTGGCCCTGCTGGCCGTGGCGCTGGTCCTGGTGTTTCTGACCCGGCAGCGCTGGCTGGGCGCGGGCCTGGTGGGGGCACTGGTGATCGCCTCGTTGTCGCTGGGGCTCGCGCGCTGGGTGGAGCCGGGCGGCGAGACGATCTCGGTGGCCATGGTCCAGGGCAACATCGATCAGGCGCGCAAGTGGGATGCCGATGGCATCGAGTATTCGCTGGGGGTCTACGAGGAACTGACCCGCGAGGCGGGTGAGGTGGACCTGGTGGTCTGGCCGGAGACCGCGATCCCGGCGTTCTATGTCGAGGTCCAGCAGCCACTCGGGCAGCTCGCCCAGTCGCTGGCGGAGCATGACAGCGAACTGGTGACTGGGGTCTTCGACCATGCGTCGGCCGGACGCCATGTGTATAACTCGGTGGTCAACGTGACCACCGGGGCCGGCTACAACAAGCGCCAGCTGGTCCCCTTCGGCGAGTACATCCCGTTGCGCGGCCAGCTCGACTGGCTGGACCGGTTGCTGGCGATCCCGATGTCCGACCTTTCCCCGGGCACCGGCGACGGGCGTATGCGGGTGGCCGGTCAGACCGCCGGGGTCAGCATCTGCTACGAAGCGGCATATTCGCGCCACATCCGCGCCGCGCTGCCGGAGGCCGGCTTCCTGGTCAACGTCTCCAACGACGCCTGGTTTGGCGACAGCCTCGCCCCGGCCCAGCATCTGCAGATTGCCCGGGTACGGGCGGTGGAGACCGGGCGCCCGATGATCCGGGCAACCAATACCGGCATCTCGGCCCTGATTGATGCCGATGGCCGGATACTCGAGCGTTCGGGGATCTTCACCCGCGAGGTAGTCACGGGCACGCTGCAGCCTCGCCACGGCGTGACGCCGGCAACCGCCACCGGGGCGGGGCCGGCCGTGCTGGCCGCGCTGGTGCTGGTGGTTGCCGGTGCCGCGGTCGGCCGTCGCCGCCGACGCTGACGGGTTATTCGGCCTCGGTCCCGCCGGGGCCGCGACGGAACGTCGTGTTGTGGCAGTTGGAGCACGGCGGGATGCGGCCGACCTTCGTCATGTGCACGGGATGGCCGCATTGCTTGCAGAGCAGTTCGCCGGGGCCGGTGATCTCGCCGGTGTGCCACTCGCCCATCACCTGGGCGCGCGCGGTCAGTTCGGTGATCTCGATCCGGGTGCGGTCCGCGATGCGTTCCAGGGCGTTCTTGATGCTGGCCTCGATCAGACCCAGATCGATCTGTAGCCAGCCACGCCAGTCGGAGCTGCGGTTGTCGAGGTAGGCGCCCAGATCCTGCAGGTCGCGGCGCAGGTAGTCCATCACCTCGTGAGCCTCTTCGCGGGTCAGGTCACTGGCCTTCTGCACGCGGTCGCGGGCGTTCTCCAGAGCCTCGGTGATCGCCTTGCTGGTCTTGTCCTCCAGCTTTTCGAGATCCTCGGTGACCTCGTTCAGCATGCGGTGATAGGCATCGCTCAACCGGTGCTCGCGTTCCTGGTCGTGTTCCGGGGCCGTATCCCTGGGTTTGTCGCTCATGCGCTGCTCCTCGCTGATCGATATGTGGCTGTGTGTCCCGTTCGGGGACGTTTCGGATGGTCAATGCGTCCAAGGTAGCACGATGGCCGGGCCGCACCAGCGTCACGGGAGCGGGTTTCGTTGGTTACCGGCAATCAGGGGGTGCATATTGAGCTGCATCTCCCGCAAGGTAGGGGCTAACAACAGTGGAGACGGATATGACGCGACCCGCATCCCTGACCGCGGAGCAGGTCTATCAGCGGTGCCCGCCAGAGCATCTGGATTTCGAGACCACCGAGACGCTGGAGGCGCTCGAGTTGCCCTGTGGCCAGGAACGCGTGCTGCGTGCGCTCGAATTCGGTGCGTCGATGCGTGGCAATGGTTTCAACCTGTTCGTGCTGGGGCCGGCAGGCAGCGGGCGGCACGACCTGGTGCGACGCTTTCTGGAGCGCCGCGCGGCCGACGAGTCTGCCCCGCCGGACTGGGGCTACGTGTTCAACTTTCAGCAGCCGGAGTGTCCGCGGGCCGTTCGTCTAGCGGCCGGCGAGGGCCGAACCCTTCAGGCGGACCTGGACCGTCTGATCGAAGACCTGCATGCCAGTATCCCGGCCGCGTTCGAGAGCGAGGAATACCAGCGGCGCCTGCAGGAGCTGAAGGATGCGTCTGAAGAGGCCCAGACCGAGGGCGCGCGCAAGGTGCAGGAAGAGGCCGAGGCGCACGACATTGCCCTGATCAGCGCGCCACACACCTTCTCGTTCGCGCCGATGCGCGATGGGGAGATCCTCAAGCCGGAGGAATACGACGCACTGTCCGAGGAGGAACGCGGGCGCATCGACGAGAAGGTCGAGGAGCTGCAGGAGAAGTTGCAGCAGGTCATGCACCAGGTGCCTCGCCTGCGCAAGGAGCTGCAGGAGAAGATTCGGGCCCTGAATGCGGAGATGCTGCAATGGGCCCTGGGCGGTCCGATCCACGAGTTGAAGGAGAAATGGTCGCACCGGCCGGCGGTGGTCGAGCATCTGGAGGCGATCCTCGACGAGGTGGTGAGACACGCGGAGGCGTTTCGCGGCGGCCGTAGCCATGCCCCGCCCGAGGGGCTGCTGGAACGGTTTCGCATCAACCTGCTGGTGGATCACGCGGACACGCGGGGCGCCCCGGTGATCTACGAGGACCTGCCGAATCATCAGCACTTGACCGGCCTGATCGAGCACCAGGTGCACGAGGGGGCCCTGGTTACCGATTTCTCGCTGGTGCGCGCCGGGGCCCTGCACCGGGCCAGTGGCGGTTACCTGATCGTGGATGCCCGGCGTGTGCTGACGCAGCCGCTGGCCTGGGAGAGCCTCAAACGGGTCCTGTTTTCCGGCGAAATCCGCATCGAGTCCCTGGAGCGCCTGTTCGGGCTGGTGAGTGCGGTGGGGCTGGAGCCGGATCCCATTCCGGTGACCCCGAAGGTGGTGCTGATCGGTGATCGCCTGTTGTACTACCTGCTGTCCGCGTTCGATCCGGACTTCCTTGAGTTGTTCAAGGTCGAGGCCGACTTCGAGGACGACTTGGACCGCAGCGACGCCAGTCATGTGCTGTATGCGCGCATGCTGGCCACGATGGCGCGGCGTGTCGAACTACGGCCGCTGAACCGCGAGGCGGTGGCGCGCGTGATCGAGCATGCCAGCCGTCTGGCCGGCGACCAGTGCAAGCTGTCGGCCCACGATCGCACCCTGCGCGACCTGCTGCTGGAGGCCGACCACTGGGCGAGGAAGGCCGGCGCGGACGTCGTCGGCGCCGGGCATGTCGAACAGGCCATCCGGGAACGCCAGGAGCGCGGTGCGCGGCTACAGCGCCGCAGCCTGGAGCAGATCCGTCGCGGGGTGGTGCTGATCGCCACCAGCGGGGCGCAGATTGCCCAGGTCAACGGGCTGTCGCTGCTGCAGCTGGGCGACGCGATGTTCGGGCGGCCAATCCGGATCACCGCGACCGCGCGCTCGGGCAAGGGCCATGTGGTCGACATCGAACGCGAGGCCAAGCTGGGTGGCCCGGTGCACAGCAAGGCGGTGATGATCCTGTCCCGGTTCATCGCCAGCCACTATGCCGAGGACAGCGAGCTCTCGCTGTCCGCCAGCCTGGCCTTCGAGCAGTCGTATGGCGACATCGAGGGGGATTCCGCCTCGGTGGCCGAGACCTGCGCGTTGTTGTCGGCGATCGCGCGGATCCCGTTGCGCCAGTCGCTGGCGGTTACCGGCTCGCTCAACCAGCATGGCGAGGTCCAGGCCGTGGGTGGGGTCAACGAGAAGATCGAGGGCTTCTTCGACGTCTGTCGCGAGGCCGGCGAACTGGATGGTCACGGTGTGCTGTTGCCGGGGAGTAATGTCGAGAACCTGATGCTGCGCCACGACGTCCGCGAGGCGATCGCGGAGGGACGATTCCATGTCTACCCCGTAGCCACGGTGGACGAGGCCATCGAGCTCCTGACCGGGATGACGGCGGGTGAACGCGGCGCGTGGGGGGGGTTCCCGGCGGGCAGCTTCAACCGCGTGGTCGCCGATCGCCTGGCGGCGTTTGCGCGTTTGAGCCATCGGCGCGGGTCCCGCGATGACGATGCGGAAGCCACGCCGGGCGGCCCCTCCGGGGAGGATGCCTGAGGGGGCATCAATTGGTGTCCCCCGGGGCTTCCGTCCGCCGACCCGAGATGGAGCGCGAGGTGGACTGGCATGGGCCCGACGCGGGGTCGGACCCATCGCGTGGGGCGTCGCTGGGGATTAACGGGCGTCGACCAGATCCCGGTAGCCGTGCCACATGGCAAAGCCCAGCCAGGGGAAGATCACGATCAGCGCCAGCAGCGCAGTCGCCACCGAGACCATGAACAGCGCGGTGATGATCAGGCCCCACAGGATCAGCGTACCCGGGTTGTGACTGAAGGCCTTCAGGCTGACCCCGATCGATTCGATCAGGCTCTTTTGCGGGGCGTCATCGCGGATCCGGTGATCCAGCAGGGCCGGGATCGTGACCAGGCTGAGGGCGAATACCGCGAGGCCGAACACGATGGCGGCCACCACCACCCCGACCAGCGAGATGATGCCGGCACCGCTGCTGAGCATCGCGCCCACCAGGTGGTGCAACTGTCCCATGACCGCGATTTCGCCGATGTTAAGCACCGCGATCCACATCCAGACAAAGCTGGCCCAGATCACGAACAGGATGGCCAGCAGCGCGGCAAAGGCCCAGATCGAGCCACCCATCGGCCCCAGCCAGCCGAGACCGGAACCGCCCGGTTCGCCGCGCTCTTTCTGCAGCGCGAGGTAATTCACACCGACGGCGAGTACGGGTCCGAGGAGCAGGATGCCGGCCAGAAGCGAGAAGGCCATCCACGGCTGATTCCAGGACAGGCCCAGCAGGATCAGCGCGGCCAGGGTGATCACCAGGCCGTGCACCAGGGCCACTGGCATCTGCCAGAGGTCTCGCCAGCCCTTGCCGAGCCAGGTGCCCAGGTCCTCCGTCGCGACCTCGCGGATGGCCGGGGAATCCGTCTCCGGCGTGTGTTCGGGGACCGTTTCCCCCAAGTCCTCGGGATAGGCGCGCTGCAGCATGGGGACCACGTCTTTCTCTTCACTCATAACCTGCCTCCTGAGAACGTTCTGCCAACCGCTTTCTTTGAATGTAGGTCTTGTGGCAGTCAGGTAGGGGTACTGTTCCCGGCGTTGCGTGACGGATATCACATCGAAGACGTGTGGCGAGGGGTGGCCGGGCGGTTTCCCAGCCGCTTGGAGGGGGTGGGGGCGACTGGTATTCTGCGCAGTTCTTTGTTTCACGCGAACACACAGGGCAGGTGGGCCACATGCAGGAGCAGTATTCCCCGGAGATGATCGAGGCGCAGGTGCAGCGCCAGTGGGAGGAGGCCGACTGCTTCCGGGCGCGCGAGGATGCCGCCGGCGAGCCGTTCTACTGCCTGTCCATGTTCCCGTACCCCTCGGGCAAGCTGCACATGGGGCATGTGCGCAACTACACCATCGGCGACGTGATCGCGCGCTTCCAGCGCATGCAGGGGCGCAGCGTGCTGCAGCCGATGGGCTGGGACGCCTTTGGCCTGCCGGCCGAGAACGCGGCGATGCAGAACCACGTGCCGCCGGCGGCCTGGACCCGCCAGAACATCGAGCAGATGCGCACCCAGCTCAAGCGCCTGGGCTTTGCCTACGACTGGTCGCGCGAGTTCGCCACCTGCGACGCCGATTACTACCGCTGGGAACAGTGGCTGTTCGTGCGCCTGCTGAAGAAAGGCCTGGTCTATCGCAAGAAGGCGACCGTGAACTGGGACCCGGTGGACCAGACCGTGCTCGCCAACGAACAGGTGATCGAGGGCCGTGGCTGGCGCTCCGGGGCGGTCGTCGAGCGCCGCGAGATGCCGCAGTGGTTCCTGCGCATCACCGACTACGCCGACGAGCTGCTGGAGGCCCTGGACGCGCTGGACGGCTGGCCGGACCAGGTGCGCACCATGCAGCGCAACTGGATCGGGCGTTCCGAGGGCGTGGAACTCGAGTTCGCGGTGGACGGTGGCGAGGCGCTGGCTGTCTACACCACGCGCCCGGATACCCTGTTCGGCGTCTCCTACATGGCGCTGGCGCCGGAGCACCCACGGGTGCAGGCGCTGGCGGAGCAGGACGCCGAGCTGGCCGCGTTTGTCGCGGATTGCGCGCAGGGCGGGGTGGCCGAGGCGGACCTGGCCACGATGGAGAAGAAGGGCCGCGCGCTGGGCTTCACCGCCCGCCACCCGCTGACCGGCGAGGATGTCCCGGTCTGGGTCGCCAACTTCGTGCTGATGGAATACGGCACCGGCGCGGTGATGGCCGTGCCCGCGCATGACGAGCGCGACCACGAGTTCGCGACGAAATATGGCCTGCCGATCCGCCAGGTGATCGCCCCGGCGGATGGCGCCACGGTCGATGTGCAGCAGGCCGCGTTCACCGAGGCCGGCGTGCTGGTGAACTCCGGTGATTTCGACGGCCAGGCATCGGAGGCGGCCAAGGCAGCGATCGCCGAGCACTTGGAGCAGACCGGCATCGGCCGGCGCCGGCGCAACTACCGCCTGCGCGACTGGGGCATCTCGCGCCAGCGCTACTGGGGTTGCCCGATCCCGGTGATCCACTGCGAGGCCTGCGGGGCGGTGCCGGTGCCGGAAGCCGACCTGCCGGTGCGCCTGCCCGAGGACGTGATCCCGGACGGCGCCGGCTCGCCGCTGGCGCGCATGCCCGAATTCTTCGAGACCCCGTGCCCGGAATGCGGCCAACCGGCGCGGCGCGAGACCGATACCTTCGACACCTTCTTCGAATCCAGCTGGTACTTCGCCCGCTACGCCTGCGCCGACAACGGCACAGCCATGCTGGATGCACGCGCCGACCACTGGCTGCCGGTCGACCAGTATGTCGGCGGCATCGAGCACGCGGTGCTGCACCTGTTGTACGCGCGCTTCTTCCACAAGCTGCTGCGCGACGAGGGCCTGCTGGCCTCCGACGAGCCGTTCACCCGCTTGCTGACCCAGGGCATGGTGATCGCACCGACCTTCTATCGCGAGCGTGCTGACGGCGGGAAGGACTGGATCAACCCGGCGGATGTCGAACTGGAGCGCGCCGAGGACGGTTCGGTGAAGGCCGCGCGCCACCGCGAGGACGGGGCGCCGGTCGTGGTCGGCGGCATGGAGAAGATGTCCAAGTCGAAGAACAACGGCGTGGACCCGCAGGCCCTGATCGAGCGCTTCGGCGCCGATACCGCGCGGCTGTTCACCATGTTCGCCGCACCCCCGGACCTGTCGCTGGAATGGTCCGACTCCGGCGTGGAGGGCGCGCATCGCTTCATCAAGCGGCTGTGGCGCGCGGTGCACGAGCATGTGGGCGGCGAGTCGCCCGGGGCGCTGGACACGGACGCGCTGGACGATGCCGGGCGCGAGCTGCGGCGCAAGCTGCACGACACCATCGCCAAGGTCACTGACGACATCGGCCGGCGCCAGACCTTCAACACCGCGGTGGCCGCGAACATGGAACTGCTGAACGACCTCGGCAAGTTCCCGCAGGACGCCGCCGGGGCCCCGGCCGTGCGCCAGGAGGCGCTGGAGGGCATCGTGCGCATGCTGGCCCCGATCATCCCGCACGTGACCGAAACGCTGTGGCGGACCCTGGGTCACGACGAGCTGGTGGCCGCCACGCAATGGCCGCAGGTCGACGAGGCCGCACGCCAGGCCGCGCAGGAGACCCTGGCGGTGCAGGTGAACGGCAAGCGCCGTGCCGAGATCGCGGTCCCGTCCGGGGCCGACAAGGACGCGATCGAGACCGTTGCGCGCAACGACGAGAACGTGCAGCGCCATATCGAGGGGCAGGATGTGATCAAGGTGATTGTCGTTCCCGGCCGTCTGGTCAATTTCGTGGTGAAGCCGCAATGAGCGCCCTTTTGCGCGCGGGTCTGGTACTGGTCCTGGTGGCCGCGCTGGCCGCCTGCGGCTTTCAGCTGCGTGGCGGTAGCGAGTGGCCGGAGACACTGAATCCGGTGCAGATCACGGGCATCAATGCGCGCGACTCGCTGTACCGCGAACTGGCCGTGACCCTGGGCTCCTCGGGCGTGGACGTCGTGCGCCAGCGCCCGGAGGGCCAGGGTGCGATCCTGGAGATCCGTTCGGTCAACGATCAGCGCCGCACGCTGTCGGTGACCGAGGCCGCGCGGGTGTCCGAGTACGAACTGGTGCGCACGGTCGACGCGCGCCTGCGCCCGGTGGACGGCGAGGCGGTCGACCTGGGGCCAATGCGCGCCTCGCGCATCTATCTGTTCGATGGCACCGCGGTGCTCAGCCGGGGCGAGCGCGAATCCACCCTGCGCGAGGCGATGGACCGCGACATCGTCAGCCAGCTGCAGCGCCGGATTGCCGCCCTGATCGAGCCGGACGGCAGCCTGCGCGAAGCCGCGGAGGACCCGGCCCCGTAATGGCGCTGGATATCGCCCGCCTGGAGCAGGATCTGGCGCGCGGGCTCGCGCCGATCTACCTGTTGCTGGCCGAGGAGCCGTTGCAGGCGATCGAGGCGGCCGATGCGATCCGCGCTGCCGCCCGCGAGCAGGGCTTCCTGGAGCGCACGGTGCTGGACCTGACCGCGCAATCGGACTGGGGCCCGTTCGAGGCCGCGATCCGCGACCGGTCGCTGTTTGCCGAGCGCACGGTGCTGGACGTGCGCCTGGCGACCGGCAAGCCGGGCAAGACCGGTGGCGACCACCTGAAGGCCTACGCCGGCGACCCGCAGGCTGACCTGGTTCTGCTGCTGCAGTTGCCGCGGCCGGATCGCGACATGCGGCGGGCGGCCTGGTTCAAGGCCCTGGAGAACCGTGCGGTGGTGATCCACGCGCGCCCGGTGCCGCCGGCCCAGCTGGGTAGCTGGATCCGTGCGCGGCTGCAGAGGAACGGTCTGCGCATCACCGACCCGGCGCTGGCGTTGCTGGTCGCGCGGGTGGAGGGCAACCTGCTGGCCGCGCGCCAGGAGATCGAGAAGCTGGCACTGGCCGGCGTGACCGAGATCGACGAGACCGTGCTGGCGGAGGCCACCACGGATTCCGCCCGCTTCGAGCTGTTTGCCCTGGCCCCGACCGCGCTGCGCGGTGATGTCCGCCACGCCCTGCGCATGCTGGAGGGGCTGCTGGACGAGGGCCAGGCCGAGCCGCTGATCCTGTGGGCGCTGGCGCGCGAATGCCGGCTGCTGGTGCAGGCGATGGAGCGCAAGGCCGCCGGTGCGCCCGACCGCGAGGCGTTCCAGGGCAGCTTTGGCGACGGCCAGAAGGCCCTGCGCCAGGCAATGTCGCGCCTGGACCTGAGCGCGGCGCGGGGCCTGCTGGGCGAGGCCGCGCGCGTGGATCGGGTCATCAAGGGTCAGGAAAACGGCAATGCCCGGCAGGGGTTGCTAGACTTGGTGGCCCGTATGGCGGGGCGGCCGCTGACCCGACCCGAACCCGCACTGAATTCTCAACGAGTCTGACTGCATGAACGCTGCCGTGAACCCCACTGAATCCGCCGCTACCAGCGGCGTGGTCGCCCAGGTCGAGGCGCTCGGCCGCGCTGCGCGCGCCGCATCGCGGCGCATGGCCGAGGCCGAGCCGGGGGCGAAGAACGCCGCACTGCATGCGATCGCCGAGGGCATCGCCGCGCGCCGCGCCGAGCTGAATGAGGCCAACAGCCGTGACCTGGAGGCCGGGCGCGAGCGCGGCCTGGACGCCGCGATGCTGGATCGCCTGGCGCTGACCGATGCCCGCATCGATACCATGATCGAGGGCTGCCGCCAGGTAGCCGGGCTGCCCGACCCGGTGGGCACGATCTCCGACATGGCCTACCAGCCGAGCGGTATCCAGGTCGGCCAGATGCGCGTACCGCTGGGCGTGATCGGGATCATCTACGAGTCGCGGCCGAACGTGACCATCGACGCCGCCGCGCTGTGCCTGAAGTCCGGCAATGCGGCGATCCTGCGTGGCGGCTCCGAGTCGCTGCATTCCAATCAGGCCCTGGCCGCGATTATCCAGGCCGGGCTGGAGCAGGCGGGGTTGCCGCGCGAGGCGGTGCAGGTGGTGCCGACCACCGACCGCGCGGCGGTCGGCGCGCTGCTGCGCATGCCGCAGTACGTCGACGTGATCGTCCCGCGCGGCGGCAAGGGCCTGATCGAGCGCGTCAGCAACGAGTCGCAGATCCCGGTGATCAAGCACCTGGACGGCGTCTGCCACGTGTACGTGGATGGCGGTGCGGATGCCGACAAGGCGCTGGCCGTCGCGGTGAACGCGAAGACCCAGCGCTACGGCACCTGCAACACCATGGAGACGCTGCTGGTGCACGCGGACCAGGCCGAGGCCTTCCTGCCGCGCCTGGCCACGGTCCTGGGCGAGCACCAGGTGAGCCTGCGCGGCTGCGCGCGGACCCGCGCCATCCTCGCCGATAGCGGGGCCGACATCGCGGAGGCCACCGAGGACGACTGGGTGGCCGAATACCTGGGGCCGATCCTCGCGATCCGCGTGGTCGACGACCTCGATATGGCGATCGATCACATCAATACCTATGGCTCGCACCACACCGACAGCATCGTGACCGAGGACTACACCCGCGCCCGGCGTTTCCTGCGCGCGGTGGACTCCAGCTCGGTCATGGTGAATGCCTCCACCCGCTTCGCCGACGGCTTCGAGTACGGCCTGGGCGCGGAGATCGGCATCTCCACCGACAAGTTGCATGCCCGGGGCCCGGTGGGCCTGCACGGGCTGACCACGCTCAAGTACGTGGTGTTCGGCGACGGCCATGTACGTGGCTAAGGGAGACGCGCGATTGAATCAGCGTCTCCCTGGGGCGATCCCCGCGTGATCGGGATCCTCGGCGGCACCTTCGACCCGATCCACTTCGGCCACCTGCGCCCGGCGCTGGAGATCCAGCAGCACCTGGGGCTGGAGCGCGTGCACTTCATCCCCTGCCACGTACCGCCGCATCGTGCGAGCCCCGGAACCGGCAGCGACGACCGCCTGGCGATGGTGGAGCAGGCGATTGCGGACGTACCGGGATTCGTCGCCGACCGTCGCGAGCTGGATCGTCAGGGGCCGTCCTACACCGTGGATACCCTGCTCAGTTTCCGCGAGGAGCTGGGGCCGGACGCGCCGTTGGTGCTGATCATGGGCATGGACGCCTTCGCCGGGCTGCCATCGTGGAACCGCTGGCAGCAGATCTTCGAGCTGGCGCATATCGTGGTCTCGCACCGCCCCGGCAGCCCGGCCTCCCACGATCTGGGCGGCTGGCTGGGGAACGCCGCGACGCACGACCCGGCGGCGCTGCGCAAGGCGCCCGGGGGACTGGTCTACTTCCAGCCGGTGACCCAGCTCGACATCTCCGCCACCGCCATCCGGGACGAGCTGCAGGCCGGGCGCAGCCCGCGCTTCCTGCTCCCCGGGGCCGTCAATCGCTACATCCAGGACCACGGTCTGTACCGGGCCGGGTCGAACCGCAATCACGGGACATGACCGACACAATGAACAGCGAACAACTCCTGGAGCTGGTGACCACCGCTCTGGACGACATGAAGGCACAGAACATCCGCACCATCGACGTGCGTGGCAAGACCACGCTGACGGATTTCATGGTGATCGCCTCCGGGACCTCCGGGCGTCACGTGCAGTCCACCGCCGAGTCGGTGGCCACCGAGGCCAAGCAGGCCGGCATCCCGCCCTTGGGGGTCGAGGGTCAGGAGAGCCAGGAGTGGGTGCTGGTGGACCTGAACGATGTGATCGTCCACGTGATGCTCCCGGAGACCCGCGACTTCTACAACCTGGAGAAGCTCTGGATGGCGGAGGAGGCCGCGGACACCGAAAAGGCCGCCCCCGAGGACCCCAGCCTGGAGCGGGTCCGGCGCCTGCGGCGCTGAACGCCGAGCGAGGCTTCGCCCGATGCGCCTGGACCTGATCGCGATCGGCAAGCGCATGCCCGACTGGGTGGCGGATGGCTTCGCCGAATACGCCGGGCGCCTGCCGCGCGAACTGGAGCTGAACCTGCAGGCCCTTCCGGGGCCTTCCGGCGCGAAGTCCATGGATACCACCACGCTCCTGCGCCGCGAGGGCGAGATCCTGTTGAAGGCGATCCCCGAGGGTGCCCGCGTGATCCTGCTGGACGAGCGCGGCAAGGCCGTCGACACCAGGGGCGTGGCGAAGCGCCTGGAAGGTTGGCAGACCGATGGGCGTGACGTTGCGCTGGTGATCGGGGGCGCCGCCGGGCTGGACGAGGCCGTGCGTGCCCGCGCCGAGTGGGCCTGGTCGCTGTCGCCGCTGACCTTCCCGCACATGCTGGTGCGGGTGCTGGTCGCCGAGCAGCTCTACCGCGCCTGGTCGCTATTGAACAACCATCCCTATCACCGCGCCTGAGTCCCGCATGAGCCTGACGCCGCCGCTGTTGCTCGCCTCCGCCTCGCCGCGTCGGCGGGAACTGTTGGAGCAGGTCCAGCTTGCCTTCGAGGTGGCGCCGATGGACGTGGACGAGAGCGCGCAGCCGGGCGAGACGCCGGAGGCCCTGGTCGAGCGCCTGGCCGTCGCCAAGGCGGAGGCGGCGCGCGATCGCCTGGCCTCCGGCCAGTGGGTGCTGGCGGCCGACACCGTGGTCGCCGTGGATGCCGACGCACTGGGCAAGCCCGCGGATTTCGCCGACGCCGCCGCCATGCTCGGGCGGCTGTCCGGGCGCGAGCACCGGGTCGTGTCCGGCATGGCCCTGTGGCGCCCCGGCGAGGCCATGCGCGCCCGTCACGTGACGACCCGGGTACGCCTGCGCGAGCTGAGCCCGGCCGACATCGAGACCTACTGGGCGACCGGCGAACCGCGCGGCAAGGCCGGCGCCTACGCCATCCAGGGCCGCGGCGCGGCCTTTGTCGCGTGGATCGAGGGCTCCTACACCAATGTGGTCGGGCTGCCCCTGTTCGAGCTGGAGGCCTGGCTGCGCGAGATCCCCGACCCGCCGCCGCGCGTCTGATCCGCGTCTCCGCAGCCCGCCCTTACTGGATAGTGTGGTGTTCCAGTGGGTAGCCGCGCTCCTTGAAGAAGCGGTAGCGGCTACGGCCGGCCTCGCGCCCCGTCTCGTCGCCACCGACGATGTCGGCGACCCGTTCGAAACGCCCGCAGTACTCCGGGACCTCGGGGGCGAGGTTGATCAGCACGTCGCAGCGATCCGGCGGGGCATGCGCCTCGTGCAGGGAAACCGCGACGTCCGTGTCGCGCACATCGGTGCTGTGCGGGACGAAGGCGGTGTCCTCGAAGGTCCACAGCCATTCATCCAGGGTGCGCGTCAGTTCCGGTGAGCCGGTATGGATATGCACGCGGTGGCCCTGGCCGCTGGCCTTCTTCGCCAGCCGACAGACGAAGCGCAGGCGTGCCTCCGGGGCCGGGTCCTTGAGCAGGTAGAAGCTGACGTGGGTCATGCCCGCAAGCCCCGGATCAGGCCTGGTCGAGCAGGTAGCGCATCAGCATCGGGACCGGCCGCCCGGTCGCGCCCTTTTCCTTGCCGCTCTTCCAGGCCACGCCGGCGATGTCGACATGCGCCCAGGTGTAGTCCTCGGTATAGCGCGACAGGAAGCAGGCGGCGGTGATGGTGCCGGCCGGGCGCCCGCCGATGTTGGCCATGTCGGCGAAATTGCTCTTCAGCTGTTCTTGGTATTCCGGCCACAGCGGGAGCTGCCAGGCGCGATCCCCGCTCTCTTCGCCAGCAGCCAGCAGGCCCTTGGCCAGGCGCTCGTTGTTGCCGAGCACGGCCGCGCCCTGGTGGCCCAGTGCGATGATGCAGGCGCCGGTCAGGGTGGCGATGTCGATCACCGCCTTTGGCTTGTAGCGCTCGACCCAGGTCAGCGCGTCGGCCAGGACCAGGCGGCCCTCGGCGTCGGTGTTCAGGATCTCCACTGTCTGTCCGGACAGGGTGGTGATGATGTCGCCCGGGCGCGTCGCGCGGCCGTCGGGCATGTTCTCGGCGCTGGTGACCACACCGACCACGTTGATCGGCAGGCCCAGTTCGCAGCAAGCCTCGATCACGCCAAACACGCTGGCCGCGCCGCACATGTCGTACTTCATCTCGTCCATCTCGGCGCCGGGCTTGAGCGA
>NZ_MVAR01000037.1 GCF_001999325.1 Thioalkalivibrio versutus | reverse complement strand
TCCCGGGCGAAATCCGGGTGCCCTTCTTTGGGTACTTTCTTGGGCAAGCAAGAAAGTACCTCGCGGCGCGCTGGCGAGTCAGCGCCCGGCAGGCGGTCGGACGAAGGCACCGTAAACACCCAACGACGAACCGGGGCCAGCCACGACACGGCAGGCGGCGGACCGAAGGCACCGTAAACACCGGAGGACGAACCAGGACCCAGCCACCCACGGACAAGCAGGATCCCCGAGGCCGCAGATGCAAAAGGTGCCGCTGCACGGCACCCGTCGAACCATCACCTTGATCGATCGAGGGTTCGAATCCCGATACGCCAGGGGCTGGAAATGCAAAAGGGGCCAACCTGGCCCCTTTGCTCGAATCTGGCGGAGAGGGAGGGATTCGAACCCTCGATACGGGGTTACCGTATACACACTTTCCAGGCGTGCGCCTTCGACCGCTCGGCCACCTCTCCGTTTTCCGCAACCGCTGGACGGTCACGAAGCGCGGAATCCTAAACCAGGCGCGGCAGCGGCGCAATGGAGGGGACGAAAAACAGCAGCTTGCGGGATCAGGAACCGCCCTTGCCCGGCAGACCGGGAAAAGCGTGGACATTGCCCCCGGCAGTTCCCGCATCGTGAATGCGCGGGGTACCCACTGCCGTGACCTCGTCGATCCGGATCAACGCGTGCATCGGCACATGGAAGCGCTCCACACCCTCGAACTCGGTGCGCAAGCGCTCCTCCGAGGGGTCCACCACCACCTGTGTGCGCTCGCCGAACAGCAGGCCCTCGATGGTGACGAAACCGTAAAGCTCGTCCTGGTAAACGTCACGGGCGTACAGCTCGTACGTTTTTCCGTTGTTCAGGAAATTGATTCGGTACCGCAGATTCTTGTCCATGGGCTCCATCATGGGGGAGCAACCGCAGATTGCAACGGGTTGGCGTTGGTCCGGAGCGCCAGAGTCGGTATGATTCCGGGCGTTATCCGCATGGGTCCCGGCACGCCAACGATGAATTCCTCCCAGGAGCTGCTCGATCATTTGAGCCGCAACAGCTCGCCGTACCAGGATCCGCTCACGCGGATTCGCTGGGATGCGCTGTCTTCGGAGGACTACTGGATCCCGGAAGAGGCCATCTCGCTGTTCGGCACGCCGGAATATTCCGCGCTGTCGGGCGAGCAGAAGCGGCGCCTCTCGCAGTACGAATTTCTCTATTTCATCAGTGGCGCGCTGTGGCTGGAAGGCCTGTTCATGGAACGCATCTCGCGCATCTCCATGCACTCGACCGGCCGCCTGGACCGGCTGAACTACCGCCTGCACGAGCTGCGCGAAGAGGCCGGTCACAGCCTGATGTTCATCGAGTTCATGCGCCGCAGCGGGCTGGAGCTGCCGGAACGGCGCTTCCCGAAACCAAGGCTCGCCACCCTGGTCGGCCGCTTTGCCCCCTTCGAGTCCTCGATCTTCTGGATCGCGGTGATGATCGGCGAGGAGGTCCCGGACCGGATGAACCGTCTGATCCACCAGCGCCGTGACCAGATCAGCCCCACGGTGCATGACGTCGTCTCCACCCACATGATCGACGAAGCGCGCCACATGGCACATGCCCGCGACACGCTGGAAAGCTACCTGGATACCCTTCCGGCCTGGCAGAAGGCGGCCTATCGCCCGCTGATGCGGCGGGTGTTCCGCCAGTTCGTGCACGCCTTCTACTACCCCACGGCGGATATCTACCAGCTCGCGGGCCTGCCCGCGGGCCCTCACTACCGCCGTCTGGCGCGCGACAACCCACGCCGGGCCGCCTTCATCGATACCTGTGTCGACCCCGCACTGCAGATCCTCCGCGCCCAGGGCCTGGTCCTGAACTGGCGATAGGGTCACCATCTCGCCCTGCGCCGGTCGTCGGCTAGCACTGCCTGCACGGCCGATTGGGTATCATCGGGTCATGTTCCCGCACCTCCACCTTCGCCCCCCGAGTTCGACCTGGCGCCAGATCGAGCTCGGCGTGTTCATCGTATTGCTGGTGATGATCGGCCTGCGGGTCTGGTTCCAGCCGCCCTCGGCCCTGCAGCAATTGACCTTCCGCGAGGAACTGCAGGTAGTGCTGGTCGAAGCGCCTTTGGGGCGCTCGGAGCTGGCGGCCACTAATGGCCACGACCAACTGGAACTGGCCCTGCTGCATGGCTTCGCGAAGGAACTGGGCACGCGCATTCGCGTAACCCGCGTGGAGACCGCCGCCGAGGCCCACCGCCGCCTGCGCGAACACCGGGCGGACCTGGCCGCCGGGCTGCTGGTCGACCCCGATGAACCGACGATCGAACGCGGTCCGGAGATCCTCGCCATCCAGCAGGTTCTCGCCTTCTGGCGCGGCAACGAATCCACCGCTGCACTGCCCGCCCTCGCCAGCCTGCCCGCCGGAACCCGACTCGGACTCACCGCACAGTCGCCGCTGCCGGAACGCCTGCGGGCCCATCTGGCCCACGCCGACGCGGCGAGGCAACAGGTATCGGTCCGGGCAGGGGATCCGGAGTCCGAGACCCCGAATCCGGGCCTGTTCGAGACCCTCGGGTACGAGCCGCGAGACCCGCCGGTCGAGCTGGTACCCATCGGGACCGCCGAAGCGCAACGCCAGGCATTGGCCGCGGGCCAAATCGACTATGCCCTGATGAGCTCCCTGGAGTTCGGCCGGCTGCAACGCTTGCATCCCGATCTGCGTACCGCCTATGAATTCGAGCGCGGGGTGGCCGTCACCTGGCTGTTCCCGGCCGGCTTCGACCGCAGCCTGATCGACGCGGCGGAGGCCTACATTGACCGCCTGCGAGGGAACCGTGACCTGGAACTGATGATCGACCGCTACCTGGGCCATCTGGAGACCCACGACCTGGTGGACGCCCTGACCTTCGCCCGGCGCGTGGATAACCAGCTGGATCGCTTTCGCGGCCTGTTCGAACGCGCCGGCGCCGAATACGGCCTGGACTGGCGCTTCATCGCCGCGGTGGCCTACCAGGAGTCTCACTGGAACGCGGAGGCCATCTCCCCCACCGGGGTGCGCGGGCTGATGATGCTGACCCAGAACACCGCGTCCGGCCTCGGCGTCGAGGACCGCACCGATCCGGCATCCAGCGTCGACGGCGGCACCCGCTACCTGCTGGACCTGCGTGAGCGCCTACCGGAACGCATCCCGGAACCGGACCGCACCTGGATGACGCTGGCGGCCTACAACGTGGGGCTGGGGCACCTGCATGACGCCCGGCGCCTGGCCGATGCCAACGGCGACGATCCGGATCGCTGGCTGGACGTAATGCAGTGGCTGCCACGCCTGGCGGAACGCGAATGGCATGAGCAAACCCGCTATGGCTACGCCCGCGGCTGGGAGCCGGTGCTCTACGTGCAGAACATTCGCAGCTATTACGACAAGTTGATCCAGCGCTTCCCCGCAAGCAGCGACCATATCCCCAACGCACCGCAAGTCTACCGTCGCGTCCCGCTATCGCTCTGAAGCGTGGCGGGCGCGGTCAGGGCACGCCCTCGTCTTCCCTGGGCGACGCTGATGAGTCGCGTTGATCCCCAAGTTTCTCGAGACAAGGCGCGCTGTGCGGGCCTTGGCGTCCTGCGATCCGCTGTCCATCCATCAGAACCGAGGCAGGATCGGGAACATGGGACACCCAAACGCACGTGTACATTGATCAGTGTTTCCCTAGAATCCGTACCCCCACACCCTTACCCCCGGACCCAGGCCCATGACCGCTACCACCCGCGCCTCCCTGCGCGCCGCCATCGGACCGGGCCTGCTGATGGCCGGAGCGGCGGTGGGCGTCTCGCATCTGGTCCAGGCCACCCGGGGCGGGGCCGAATACGGTCTGCTGCTGATCCCGATCGTGCTGCTGGCCTGCCTGTTCAAGTACCCCTTCCTGGAATTCGGCCCGCGCTACGCCGCGGCCACCGGACACAACCTGCTCACCGGCTACCACCGCCTTGGCAACTGGGCCCTGGGACTCTATATCGCCGTCACCCTGGGGACGCTGTTCATCATTCAGGCCGTAGTGACGCTGACCACCGCAGGCCTGTTCGCGCTGGTGTTCGGGCTGGACCTGTCGATGGTCGCACTGTCCGCGCTGATCCTGGCCGCCTGTATCGGGTTCCTGATGATCGAGGCCTACAAGGGCCTGGACCTGGGCATGAAGGTCATCATGGCTGCCCTGAGCATCTCCACCGTCGTCGCCGTCGCGCTCGCCTTTCAGGAAGCGCCGGACTGGCAGGCCCTATCCGGCGCACCGGAATGGTCGAACCTGTGGACCCTGGCCGGATTGGCCTTCGTTCTGGCCTTGCTCGGCTGGATGCCGATCCCGCTGGATGTCGCCGCCTGGCACTCGGTCTGGACCCAGGAACGCGCCCGCATGACCGGGCACCATCCCAGCGTGCGCGAGGCGGTCTTCGACTTCCGCCTGGGCTACCTCGGGGCGACCCTGCTGGCGCTTGCATTCATGCTGCTGGGGGCATTGCTGATGTACGGCACCGGCGTCGGTTTCGCCCCGGGGGCCGCCGCCTTTTCGGCGCAGCTGGTGGATCTCTACGCCCACAGCCTGGGCGAGTGGAGCCGATCCCTGATCGCCATCGCGGCACTGACCACCATGTTCTCCACCACCCTGGCGGTCACCGACGCCTATCCGCGGGTCATCATGGCGATCATCCGCACCCTGCGAGAGAACGGCCACCAGGCGCAGGACATGGAACCCGCCCCCCGGGGCGAGCGCGGGCTGGACTGGTGGGGCTATCGCATCGCCCTGCTGATCGTCGCGGCCGGAGCGCTGGCCCTGATCTGGCTGGCCGGCGAGCAGTTCACGCGCTTCGTCGACATCGCCACCACCCTGTCGTTCCTGTCCGCTCCGATCCTCGCCTGGCTCACCTTCCGCGCGGTGATGTCACCGGACGTGCCGGCCGCCGCGAAACCGGGTCCCGGCCTGCGTGGCCTGGCCTGGGCCGGCCTCGTCTTCCTCGGCGGGTTCTCGCTGGCCTGGCTGGTCTGGCGCTTCGGGCTCTGAAGCGCCGGGGCAGCTCGTCAGGCAGCCGGTTCGCTGGCACGCACACAGAATCGCGCCAGGATGGCCACGTCGTGCCGCGCCTGTCCGGCCTCGAGCGCCGCATCCACGGCCTCGCGCACAGGCGTGAGCCCCTCCGTCGCCAGCCCGAGGTCGCGGCTCAGATCGGCGATAATCCCCAGATCCTTGTGGTACAGGCCGACCTGGAACCCGGGCTCGAAGTCGCCGTCCAGCAGGCGCTGCCCGTGCACCTCGAGGATGCGCGAAGAGGCAAACCCGCCCATCAGCGCCTCGCGCACCCGCGCCGGGTCGACACCGGACTGCTCCGCCAGGGCAAAGGCCTCGCCCACCGCGACCAGGGTCTCGCCCACCACCAGCTGGTTGCAGGCCTTGGCGATCTGCCCCGCGCCGCTGTCGCCCACGTGGGTCAGGGTGGAGCCCACCACTTCGAAGATCGGTCGCAGCCTCTCGACAACATCGACCGGCCCGCCCACCATCAGGCTCAGCGTCCCGGCCCGCGCGGGCGATGGCGCGGGTGCGCATCGGGTCGATGGTGCTGTGATCGATCACGATCAGGCCGGGGCGGGCGTGCTCCAGGACCCCGTCCGGCCCCAGCATCAGCGCCTCGACATCCGGCGTATCGGAGACATTCAGCACCAGCACCCTCACGCCGCGAACCAGCTCCGGGAGGCTCGTGCATGGCTGCGCCCCATCCTGCGCGAGTGCTTCCGCCGTCTCCGGCCGGCGCGCCCAGACCTGGACGTCGGCCCCGGCGGCGAGGAGGTTGCGGGTCATGGGCGCCCCCATGATGCCGAGGCCAATGGCCCCGATCGGCTGGAGTTCGGGCGGCAGGCTGGATACGGACATGCGACTCTCCTGGAACAATATCGGGCACAAGGGAAACACCGAGCAATGCAACCACGCGCGCTCGAGTCGCTTCTGCGTGCGAACAAGGCGCGGTGGGCGCAGTGTAGCCGAGCTGCATATGCGACCCGCAACGCCATTCGCGCGCCTGTTTTCATCAACAACGGGCGGCCGAGGCCCTTGGGTTGGTGCCCCAGGTTCCCCGGTGCTGCGTTGCGCCCCGAATAGATCGAGAACGGGCGAGTAGAACCCCTACCCGCCACGCGTCACGCCTAGTCTCGGAAAACCTGGGGCACCCACGCGAGTGGTTACATTGCTGCGTGTTTCCCCAGCAATCCCGTCGAACCCGCGGCACATGGAGGGTGAACCGGATCATGCAACGCGAACACCTGCACGGCTCCCTGCTCGCCTTCACCGGCGTGATGGCGCTCAGCTTCGACGGACTGCTGGTGCGCCTGGCCAACACCCAGGGCATGGATATCGTCTTCTGGCGCGGGTTGCTGATGGCCCTCGCCCTGACCCTGCTGCTGCGGATCCTCGACGGGCGCTGGGCCTGGACCCACCTGCGACTGGGCGGGCGCGATGCCGGCTGGGTCGCGGCCGGGTTCGCGGCGACCACCATCCTGTTCGTACTCGCCATCCTGCACACCACGGTCGCCAACGTGGTGGTCATCCTGGCGGCCTCGCCGCTGTTCGCGGCCGTGTTCTCCGGACTGCTGCTGCGCGAATGGGTGCCACTGCGGACCTGGATCGCCATGCTGATCTGTATCGGCGGGATTGCCGTGGTGTTGGCCGGCTCGCTGGAGGCCGGGGGCTGGCTGGGCGACGCCCTGGCGCTGCTGGCGGCCCTGGTGGTCGGCATCAACCTGACCCTGCTGCGCCGCGCGCCCCGAGTGGACCGGCTGGCCGTGATCGCGGCGGGCGGGATGCTGGCCGCGCTGATCGCATGGCCGCTGGCGACGCCACTCGCGGTCGGGCTCGACAGCCTCGCAGTCCTGGCGATCATGGGCCTCGTCCAGCTCCCCCTGGCGCTGACCCTGATCGCCCTGTCGACCCGCTTTTTGCCGGCCGGCGAGGTAGCCCTGTTCCTGGTGCTGGAGGCGGTGTTCGGCACCCTCTGGGTCTGGCTGTTCCTGGCCGAGGCCCCCGGCACCCTCACGCTACTGGCCGGCGGCCTGGTCCTGCTCACCCTGGCCGTGCATGCAACCTGGGCAATGCACCAATAAAGCTCACTCTAATATTCTAATTTTCGACTTTATATCAAATGCTTATCTTGCATTTGATCGGAATAATCGCCAACGGTTCCCGTCTTACCCATAACCGGACACCAGAGGCATGGACGCCGCCCTGGATCCGGTCTCTGATTGCAACGCGGCATACGCCCCGGGCGTATCGAAAACAAAACACGGGAACAAACGCAGGAGCCCGATCATGAACAAACGCTTCATCCTTCCGCTGGCCATGGCCGCCGCCGTATTCGCCCTGCCGGGTACCGCCCTCGCGGATAGCTACTATTCCGAGCAGAAAGTCGTCTATCACGTGAACCACGACAACGAACAGCGGCAGATCGGCGCGATGCGCAACATCCAGAACCACATCAACGCCGTGGGCGCCGACCGCATGAGCATCAAGGTCGTGATGCACGGCAACGGGCTCAGCCTGCTGCAGCACGCCAAGTCGAACGAGGACCTGAAGGCCTTCGTCGATCAGCTGAAGATGCAGGACGTGGACTTCCAGGTGTGCAACAACACCGTCGTTGGCCGGAACATCGATGTCGCCAACGATCTCTACGACGCGTCCGAGGACGACATCATCCCGAGCGGTGTGGCCCACCTGTCGCACCTGCAGCAGCAGGGCTACACCTACGTGCGTCCGTAATACCCCTGCAGCAAGGACCCGGCGACCGCCATCTCCCGGTCGTCGCTTCGGGCCCGGGTCTCCCGGGCCCTTTTCTTTGTGCAACTAGACTCCTCTCGTAAACCCGCCCTACACGGCACATGACCCTTTTTGTGGCGCTGCAGACGGGAATAGGCGCATGGCTGATGCGTCTTACTCATACCTGTCGATCGCCTTCACCGCGAAGTCCCCGATCGCAGCGCGCCAACCCCGGCGCAAGGCCCCGTGGCGCACCTCAAACCCGCCCGGGTTCGTTGTTGTTTCAGGAGGAACCTGTGCAATGAACGCAATGAAACTGCTCCTTCCCGCCCTGCTCGCCATGGTGCTCGGCATCCCCGGCCTGGCGGCCGCGAGCGACTTCGACTATGGCACGCACAAAGTGATCTACCACGTGAACTACGACGACGAGCGGCGCTACATGGCCGCGATGGGCAACATCCAGAACCATATCAACGCCGTGGGCGCCGACAACATGGAGATCAAGGTGGTGATGCACGGGGACGGCCTCGGGCTGCTGCAAACTGCCAACACCAACGAGAACCTGCGCGGCCGCATCGAGAACCTAAAGATGCAGAACGTGGAGTTCCAGGTCTGTGCGAACACCCTGCGCGGACGCAATATCGCCCTCGAAGAACTCTTCGACGCCTCCGAAGACGACGTAATCCCGAGCGGCGTGGCGCGCATCTCCTGGCTGCAACACCAGGGCTATACCTACAGCCGGCCCTAACAGATTCCGAAAACGTGCCGAAAGATCGGCCCGGATCGCGAGATCCGGGCCTTTTTCATGGCATCACAGGGGGACATTGGGGGTGCCGCCGCGAATCGGTATGGTATGCACTCTCCATCCGCCACGAGTCCCGCCGTGTCCGCCATCCGCATTCAGCAGCTGTACAAGGCGTACGACGGCGTTGCGGTCGTGGACGGCGTGGATCTGGAGATTGCCCCCGGCGAGTTCTTCGGCCTGCTGGGTCCCAACGGTGCTGGCAAGACCACCACCCTGCGCATGCTGCTGGGCATGACGCCGATCGACGGCGGGCAGGTCGAGGTCCTGGGCCTGCCCATGCCGGAAGGCGAACGCGCCGTGCGCGAACGCCTCGGCATCGTGCCCCAGTTCGACACCCTCGATCCCGACTTCACGGTGATCGAGAACATGCGCACCTACGCCGCCTATTTCGGAATGGCCGGGCCGGAGGTGGATTCGCGCATCGACCGGCTACTGGCGCAGGTCAACCTGAACGACAAGCGCGGCGCGCGCATCAATGCCCTGTCCGGCGGCATGAAGCGGCGCCTGACCCTGGCCCGTGCGCTGATCAACGAACCCGAGGTGGTGGTGCTGGACGAGCCCACCACCGGTCTCGACCCGCAGGCCCGGCATCATCTGTGGCGCCAGCTTCGGGCGCTGCGCGCCTCGGGCGTCACCCTCGTGCTGACCACCCACTACATGGAAGAGGCCGAGGAACTGTGCGACCGCATCGCGATCATCGACCACGGCCGCATCATCGCCTGTGATGCCCCGAGCCGGCTGATCGCGGAACACATCGAGCCCTGGGTCCTGACCGTTGGCGGCACGGACGCCGGCGAGGTCCTGCAGCGCGAGCTGGGCCCGAAGGACCGGGCCCACCAGGTCGCCGACACCTGGCTGGTCTACACCGCCGAGCCGGACCGGCTGCGCGAGCGCCTGCGCGCGCTCGGCCACGAGCCCACCCTGCGCGAGGCGGATCTGGAAGACGTCTTCCTGAAACTCACCGGCCACGAGCTGAGGGACTGAGCCCATGTCCGGCGACCACCCCATCCTGCCCCGCCCCAGCCTGCGCTTCGTCGCCGTCTGGCGGCGCAACCTTCTGGTCTGGCGCAAGCTGATCGTGCCCTCAATGCTGGGCAATTTCGGCGAACCGATCCTGTATCTGCTGGCCTTCGGCTACGGCTTCGGCAGCCTGGTGGGCGATCTCGACGGCATGCGCTACATGGTGTTCATCGCCTCGGGCATCATCTGCTCCTCCGCGATGTTCACCGCCAGCTTCGAGGGCATGTATTCCGCCTACACCCGCATGGCGGAACAGAACACCTGGCTGGGCATGCTGGCCACCCCGCTCACGCTGGACGACATCGTCTTCGCCGAGGCCGTCTGGGCCGCGACCAAGGGCCTGATCAGCGCCATTACCATCCTGATCGTCGCCAGCGTGCTGGGGCTGGTGGCCGATGCCCGCGCCCTGCTCGCGCTGCCGGTGATCTTCCTCGCCGCGTTCACCTTCGGCGCGCTGGCCCTGGTCATCACCGCCCTGGCGCGCAGCTACGACTTCTTCCTCTACTACTTCACCCTGGCCGTCACGCCGATGTTGCTGCTGTCCGGGGTGTTCTTTCCGCTGACCGAACTGCCCGGCTGGGTGCAGGGCCTGGCCCTGGCCCTGCCACTGGCGCATGTACTGGAGATCGTGCGTCCGCTGATGACCGGCACCTGGCCCGCGGCCTGGCTGCCGCACCTGGCCGTGATTACCGCCTACGGCGGGAGCGCCATCATCCTGGCCACCTACCTGATCCGCCGGCGCCTGCTGCGCTGAACGCCGCGAGTCTCCAGTCCCGCTCCGGCACGGCACCCGGTTGTGCCAGAATGTCGGGCTTCCCAGCCAGCCCGAGCCCACGATGACCGAGTCTCCCTCCGGCGAACCGATTGCCCCCTTCGACCCGACGGCCGACCACCGCGAGTATCTGGCCACGGCCGCCGGCGGGCTCGCCCCGCTGGTCGCTCGCGAGCTGGAGGGATTCGGTGCCCTGGACCTGCGCGAAGACCGCGCCGGCATCCACTTTCACGCGGATCTCGCCACGCTGTACCGCTGCCTGCTCGGCAGCCGCGTGGCCAGCCGCATCCTGCTGCCGCTGGTACGCTTCGACGAACCCGACGGCGATGCCTGCTACGTCGCCAGCCGGGCCCTGGACTGGCCCGCCCTGTTCGGGCTCGACGCCACCTTTGCGGTGGATGTGACCGGCAAGAGTTCGCACATCGGGCATACCCATTTCGCCGGGGTGCGCGTGAAGGATGGCATCGCCGACGCCTTCCGCGACGCCACCGGCGAACGCCCCGACGTGGACGCCGCCGATCCGGACGTGCGCGTGCTGCTGCAACTGCAGGGCCGACAGGCCCAGATCAGCCTGGACCTCGGCAACGGTGGCCTGCACCGTCGCGGCTATCGCGGCAGCGGCGGCGAGGCCCCGCTACGCGAGAACCTCGCCGCCGCGCTGCTGATGCGTGCCGGCTGGCCGGAACACCTGGAGACCCATCCCGACGCGCAGTTCCTCGACCCCTTCTGCGGCAGCGGCACCCTGGTGATCGAAGCCGCCCTGATGGCCACCCGTACCGCCCCCGGCCTGCTGCGCGAGGGTTTCCGCCCCCACGGCTGGTCCGGCCACGATGCCGGGCTCTGGGACCGCTGCGTGGCCGAGGCGCGGGACGCGGTGCGCCCCTGGCAGGGCCCGCCGCTGCGGGGCAGCGACCGCGACCGGGGGGCGGTGGCCGCCGCCCGCAAGGCGGCCCAGACCGCCGGCGTGCGCGACTGCACGCGCTTCGAGCAGGCCGAGGCCCTGACCCTGGAGCCCCCGGCCGACCACGGCATGCTGGTCAGCAACCCGCCCTACGGCGAGCGCATCGGCAACACCCCGGAACTGATCAAGCTCTACAGCCTGCTGGGCGAGCGCCTGCGCAGCGCCTTCGGCGGCTGGCATGTCGCCCTGCTGGTGGCGGACACCACCGACTCGCAACGCCTGGGCCTGCGCGCCAGCCACAAGCACCGCTTCTACAACGGCACCCTTGCCTGCCACCTGCTGCAGTTCGAGATCCATCGGCGCGACGAGCCGGCCGCGGCCCCGGCGCCGGATTTCGCCAACCGCCTGCAGAAGAACCTGCGTCACCTGGCTCGCTGGGCGCGGCGCCAGGAGATCACCTGCTATCGCATCTACGACACGGATCTGGCCGAATACCCCCTGCAGATCGACCGCTACGAGGCCGAGGACGGCACGGTTCACCTGCATGTGCAGGAGTTTGCCGCGCCCGCCAGCGTCGATCCCGCACGCGCCGAGGCGCGTCTGCGCGGCGCACTGGCCGCGATGCTGGAGGTTACCGGCGTCGAGCCCGCCCACCTGCATTACAAGCAGCGCCGGGCACAGAAGGGACGCTCGCAGTACCAGCGCGCGGAGACCGCCCAGCCCGCTCCGTTTCCGGTGCACGAGCACGGCTGCCGCCTGTGGGTCGACCTGGATGCCTACCTCGACAGCGGGCTGTTCCTGGACCACCGGCCGATGCGACTGCGCCTGCAACAGGAATGCCGTGGCCTGCGCCTGCTGAATCTGTTCTGCTACACCGCCGCGGTCAGCGTGCATGCCGCGGTGGGCGGCGCACGCCAGACCGTATCAGTCGATCTGTCCAACACCTACCTGGAGTGGGCCGAGGACAACTTCCGCGCCAACGGTCTGGAGGCCGAGATCCGCGATGGCCGCAGCCGGCGCCAGCCCGGCACCCACGCCCTGCTGCGCGAGGACGTGATCCACTGGCTGGAAGGGGCCACGGACACCCCCGGCATGGTGTTCGAGCGGATCTTCCTGGACCCGCCCACCTTCTCCAACTCCAAGCGCACCGAGGACGACTTCGAGGTGCAGCGCGACCATGCCCACCTGATCCTCCTGGCCGCGCGCCTGCTCACCCCGGATGGCGTGCTCTACTTCTCCACCAACCGCCGCCGCTTCGAGCTGGACCACGAGGCCCTGACCGGACTCGAGGCCCGCGACATCACGCGCGAGACGCTGGACGAGGACTACCGACGCCCGCCCCCGCCCCATCGTTGCTGGGCCATCACGCACGCAGGCCGCGGCTAGAGGGGCTGGCCGCCGAGGGCAACGGCGCCCAGCCCTGCACAGGGCACACACACAAAAACGCCCCGGGAAACCCCGGGGCGTTTTGTCTTCACCGTGTCACGATCAACGCGGTGGGTAGAAGGTTTCCAGGTAATCCAGGATCTCCTCCTCCACTTCGGGGGAGAACTCCCAGAGCCCCTGGGTGTCCTGCATCCAGCGGATCTGTTCCAGCCAGATCTTGCGCGTGTACCCACGGCTGGTGAACAACCGGGCCGAGTGACATACCGTGCAATTGTTCTTGACCGTATCGAATCCCGGGGCCTTGATCAGCCCGGTTTCCGAGTCGGTCTTGTACTCCTCGGCAGCCTCGACGTGGTCGCCCGACAATGCAGGCGCCCCCCAGAGGAGGCCGAGGATGGCCGGCAACAACAGGACCATCTTCGGCTTCATTGGTGCTCCTTACGCTTTGACGCGGACATCGATGTGGTGGGCCTTGTTGTTGCCGTAGCCCCGCGGGTTCCAGCCCGGCAGCACCATCGGCTGACGATCGCCCTTGCTGTTGGTGGCCACGGCCCACACCTGATGGAAACCGGGTTCGGAGAACTCGATATCCGCTTCCCAGGTCTGCCAGGCGAACTTGTTCACCGGACGCTTCAGGTCGGCCTTCTGCCAGGTCACCCCGAAGTCGGTCGAGACATGAAGCTCCTCGACATCGCCGTGACCATCCCAGGCCTTGCCCGCAACCTTCAGCGTACTGCCAACGGAGGTCTCGGCACCGGTCTGCGGATAGGTGATCAGGGACTTCACCGGCATTTCCTCGAGGACGACCATGTCCTCGTTCGGGACGTCGGCACCCGGCTCCACCGGATGACGCGGTACGCGATAGCTGTGGCCGGTCATGCCCTGACCGTCATGCTCGCGATCACGGACGAGGATCTCGGTCAGCCACTTGCCGCTGGCGGAACCCGGGAAGCCCGGGGTGATCAGGCGCAGCGGATAGCCGTGCTGTTCCGGGATGTCTTCACCATTCATCGCCCAGACAATGAGGGTCTCGTCTTCCACGGCCTTGCGCATGGGGCAGCCACGCGACAGCGCATCCAGATCATCACGGCCGCTCAGGTGCGCGTCACCCGCCTTGAAGCCAATGTACTCGGCTTTGTCGGCGTCGTAACCGACGTCTTCCAGCACGTCGCGCAGACGCACACCCGTCCAGGTCGGGCAGCCGACCGCACCGAGATCCCACTGGTTACCGCGCGGGGACGGCTCGAACGCGGCACGCCCGTTGCCACCACACTCGATCCAGATCTGCAGGGTGTGGTGCTCGAACTTCTCCTTGAGGTCCGCGATGGTGTAGGACTTCTCC
Organism: Thioalkalivibrio versutus; assembly: GCF_001999325.1. Lineage (GTDB taxonomy): Bacteria > Pseudomonadota > Gammaproteobacteria > Ectothiorhodospirales > Ectothiorhodospiraceae > Thioalkalivibrio > Thioalkalivibrio versutus. Next base: position 25,492 of record NZ_MVAR01000037.1, on the reverse strand, counting down.
TCGTTCGCCGCTTCGCCGTGGACCGTCAGGGTCCATGCAGATGCGTCGATCCCGGCCTTCTCCGGAGGAACGCCGTTGTTGCGGATGAACATATTGGGGAACGGGGTCACTTCGTCGTGCAGCAGGTGCGGCGGCAGTTCACCGTTGATCGGGCGGTCATTCAGCCAGATGAAGCCGTCCACCTTGCCATCCACGTGGAAGCCCTCGATGCCGGCGGCCACGGCACTGGACAGGGTGCTGCGCTGGAACATGGTCTGCATGGCGGTTTCCGCGCCCAGACCCATCACGGCCAGGGCGGCACCGCCCTTGCCCAGGCGACCCAGGAAACCGCGACGGGCGGCGCCCGTCTCGGTCAGCTGTTCGGTCTCCCGGGTTTCTTCTTCGGACTTGCGGTCCATCTCGGAACCATCGTTCTTGTGGTCAGTCATTTGCCTGCCTCCGGCTTGTTCTCGGAACAAAATCTCATGTACTGCCCCTCTCTCCCTGGGACAGCCACTTGGAGTTGTAGCAAACGCCTTCAAAGCCTGCAATAAAAAATGGGGATTTTTTACAAGATCCAGAAACTTCTACATAACGCCTGTATTCGATCATCGATATGCGGTGTAGAATAGGGCCCCATTGGATCTCGCAACTTGCTGATCACAGGCTTTTATTAACCCTTTTTAATATAAACGGAAGCTACACAATGAAGATCACTTTTTGTAATTCCGCATATTCCGGTTTTATTATATTTACAGTGGCGCTGATCGGCTCGTTGCTCGCAGGCGGCATTGCCAGCGCGGAGCCCGCAGCATCCATCGAGATCCACGAAATCGAAGCCGGCGAAGGACCCGGGATCGTGCGGCATGACACGGCCATCCTGCATTACACCGGGTCGCTGGAAGAGGACGGGAGCGTGTTCGATTCCAGCCGCGAGTCCGGCGCGCCATTTGCGCTCACGCTGGGCGCGGGCCAGGTGATCCCGGGCTTCGAACAGGGCGTGATGGGCATGCGCGAAGGCGGCAAGCGCGAGATCGTCATCCCGCCGGAACTCGGCTATGGCGAACGCGGGGCCGGCAACATCATCCCGTCCAACGCGACCCTGCGCTTCGAGGTCGAGATCCTCGACGTCGAACGCGCGCCCTTTAGCGGCCTGGACAACGAAGGCCTGGCCGAGAAGATCCGCGAGGGCGCAACCATCGTCGACATCCGCCGTCCGGACGAATGGGCGGAGACCGGCGTGATCGAGGGCAGCTACCGCATTACCGCCTTCGACGAGAATGGCGAGCTCAACCCGACCTTTGGCGAGCAGTTCACCAACCTGGTCAAGCCGGACGAGGAAGTCGTGCTGATCTGCCGCGTAGGCAACCGCACCGGCGCCCTCGCCCGCGCTTTGGCCGACGGCCTTGGCTACGAGAACGTCTACAACGTGACCGACGGCATCATGGAATGGCTGGACGACGACCGCCTGGTGCAGCAGGACTGCCCGGAAACCACCGAAACGGCCCAGTGCTGATCTCAGAGTGAGTGCGTCGGGGGTGCCGGCTCCGGATCCGGATCGGCATCCCCGTCATCGAAATCGAGATGCGGGCTCGTGCCCGGACCGGCGTCTTCTTTCGCGTCCGGTGGCGACAGGCTAAGGCCCGCGTCGGAGGCCACATCCGCGAGGTCGCGGATCTGATCCAGCGGCGGCAGTTCCTCCAGGCGCTGCAGGCCCAGGTCGTCGAGGAAGCTGCGGGTGGTCGCGTACAGCGCGGGGCGGCCCGGCACCTCCTTGTGCCCCACCACCCGTACCCACTCGCGTTCCTGCAGCGTGCGCATGATCCCGGTACTGACTGCCACCCCGCGCACGGCCTCGATCTCGGCGCGGGTGACCGGCTGGCGATAGGCGATGATCGCCAGCGTCTCCAGCAGGGCCCGTGACAGCCGCGCCGGGCGCTCGGGCTGAGCCGCCCGAACGGCCGCGGAGAAGCGCGAACGCACGCGGAAGCGATACCCGCCAGCGGAGCGCACCAGCTCGATCGCACGATCGTTATAGCGTTCCTGCAGACGACCAAGCGCCCGTTCCAGCAAGGCCTGATCGATCTCGCCAAGGTCCTCGCAGGCAGCCTTCAGGTCGCGCGGCCCCACCGGTTCCGCGGCCGCAAACAGCACGGCCTCCACCGCAAGCTCGACGGCCCGCAACTGCGCGTCATCAACGGCCGCGGCAGACACCTGCACATCCGATACAGTGGTTACGCTCACGCCGATTCTCCCCCTTCGTCTCCCACGGGCGCCCCACGCCGGCGCAACCGGATAGGGCTGTAGGGTTCGCTCTGGCCCCACTCGATCAGGCCGGCCTTGGTCAGCTCCAGCACCGCCAGGAACGACACCACGACTCCCTGGCGCCCCTCGGTAGCCAGAAGCAGGGTCACGAAATCGGTGAAGCGTTCGGGATGCAGGCTGTCGAGGATGTTCGACATGCGTTCGCGCACCGACAGCTGCTCGGTGGAGACATGATGGTGCGCCATCAGACTCGCACGGTGCATCACCGCCGCCAGTGCCTCCATGAGCTCGTCCAGCGTCGGCCCGGGCGGCGGTGGGCCCTCGAGCGCCTCGACGCTGGCGCCGGCGGCGAACACATCGCGATCCATGCGCGGGAGGGCATCCACTCGTTCGGCGGCGATCTTGAACTGTTCGTATTCCTGCAGCTGCCGGATCAGCGCCATGCGCGGGTCGGCATCCTCGTCTGCCTCGGCCTCCTTCGGCCGCGGCAGGAGCATGCGCGACTTGATCTCGGCCAGCAGGGCGGCCATCACCAGATACTCCCCCGCCAGCTCCAGGCGCAGGGCCTGCATTACCTCGATATAGCCCATGTACTGCCGAGTGATCTCGGCGATGGGGATCGACAGGATGTCGAGGTTCTGGCGACGGATCAGGTACAGCAACAGATCCAGCGGCCCCTCGAAGGAGTCGAGAAAGACCTCCAGGGCGTCGGGCGGGATATAGAGATCGGCCGGCAGCTCCGCCACCGGCTCGCCATGCACACGATAAAGCACCTCCCCGTGCGCGCCGGTCTCGACGGTCGCGGGGCGCTCGAGGTCGTCGCTCGAGTCAGCGTACGGGTCCATGCCTCAGACTCTGGCTCATCGCAGGTAGTCCAGGCCCATGGCCCGGCGCACCTCTTCCAGGGTCTCGCGGGCCTCTTCGCGGGCGGCCTCGGAGCCCTCGACGATGATGGAGCGCACCAGCGCCGGATCCTCGGCGTATTCCTTCGCGCGTTGCTGGATGGGTTCCAGCTCGGCCTGCACCGCCTCGATCAGCGGGCGCTTGCAGTCGAGGCAGCCGATGCCCGCCGTGGTGCAGCCGGCGTGCAGCTCCTCGCGCTGGCTCGCGTCGGTGTAGACCTTGTGCAGATCCCATACCGGACACTTTTCCGGATCCCCCGGATCGGTGCGCCGCACCCGCGCGGGGTCCGTCGGCATGGTACGGATCAGGCTCTCCACCTCGGCCGGCTCGGTGCGCAGGCTGATGGTGTTGCCGTAGCTCTTGGACATCTTGCGCCCGTCCAGGCCCGGCATCTTCGAGGCCGGGGTCAGGCGCGGCTGCGGCTCCGGCAGGATGATCTTGCCGCCACCCTCGAGGTAGCCGAACAGGCGCTCGCGATCCCCCAGCGAGATGTTCTGCTGCGAATCGAGCATGGCCCGGGCAACCTCCAGCGACTCTTCCTCGCCCTGCTCCTGAAACCGCTTGCGCAGGTCGCGGTAGCGCTTGGCGGCCTTCTTGCCCATCTTGTCGGCGGCCGCCTCGGCCTTCTCGGCAAAGCCGGGCTCGCGGCCGTAGAGGTGATTGAAGCGCCGCGCGATCTCGCGCGTGACCTCCAGGTGCGATACCTGGTCCTCGCCCACCGGGACCATGCCGGCGCGGTAGGCCAGCACGTCGGCGCTCTGCAGCACCGGATAGCCGAGGAATCCGTAGGTCGCCAGGTCCTTCTCGCGCAGCTGCTCCTGCTGATCCTTGTAGGTCGGTACCCGCTCCAGCCAGCCGAGCGGGGTAATCATCGACAACAGCAGATGCAGCTCGGCGTGCTCCGGCACGCGCGACTGCACGAACAGCGTAGCGGAACCCGGGCTCACTCCGGCCGCCAGCCAGTCGATGACCATCTCGGTCACGTGCTGCTGCAGGTCACCCGGATCCTCGTAATGGGTGGTCAGCGCATGCCAGTCGGCGACGAAGAAGAAGCACTCGTAGTTGTGCTGCAACTCGATCCAGTTCTTCAGCACACCGTGGTAGTGGCCCAGATGCAGGCGCCCGGTGGGGCGCATGCCGGAGATCACGCGCTGGTTGGTACCCTGGTTACTGCTCACGGAATCTATCCCTTCCTCTCAGAATAAAACGGGCGCGTCCACACCCGGTCAGTCGTCTCAGAACATGCCGCCGGAGAAGGCGAACAGCAAGGCCAGAAGCATTGCCGTGCGATCTACGTCGTTGATGCGCACGCGGCCGTCCGCCATCGCCAGCGTGCCGTGCCAGTAGCCGGCCTCGGCATCGCGACGGACCCAGCCATCCGCAGCAAGGGCATGCAACTGCGCGTCCAGGTCGATATCGGGATACGCGGCGTCGAATTCGGCCACCCATTCCAGCCCGAGTCGCAGATCGCTGTCCAGCCGCAGGGTCTCCAGCGGGCGGGTCGTCAGACTTTGCTGCGTGCCATGCAGGCCGAGCTCGGCGTCCAGCGCGACCTGCCGGGGCGGCTCGTCGTTCAGCGACGCCCGCAACTGGATCGCCGGCTGGTGTTCAATCATGCCGCCCAGGGCATCGATCATCGCCGAACCGATCAGGGCATTGCGCTGCTCGCCCTCAATGCCGCGCGCGTCGACCGCTTCCAGCTCGGCCAGAAACTGCAGCATGCTGGGACGGTCCCAGCGCAGGATCGCCGCCTGCAGGTCCAGGGCCGTGAGCGTCAGGGCATCCCCCGCGCCATCATCCACCCGGGCGTGATCGACCTGCAGCCGCAGGCGCGAGTCCATGCGGTCGTTGTTCGTATGCTGGAAGGCGTCGAGGCGGGGGCGCTCCAGGTGAAGGCGGGTCGCCTCGCCCTCACGCAGTTCGATCACGGCCGCCGCCAGGCCGCCTTCGTAGTCCGGCAGCCGCCCGAAGACCCCGTCGGCATCGGCCTCGAAAACCGTGGCATAACGTGCCTCGCGCGCCTCCCACGAGAAGCTGGCATCGGACAATCTCGTTTCCGGCAGGTCCAGGCTCACCAGGATCTGCTCGGACGACCAGGCGAAGCGCCCCTGACCCGCCGCAAGATCCAGCCACAACGGGCCGCCCACCGTAGCGGCGTGTTCGGACACCTCGGGCACGCTCATCAGATCCATGCGCAGGTCATCGAACGCAATGCGGGTGGTCACGCCACCGCCGATCCCCGAGCGCGAATGCACCTGTAGATCCAGCGAGCGCAACAGATGGGCGAGCAGCGAGTCGTCCGGGGCGGCCAGGGTATCCAGATCCACGAAGGAATCGCCGCGCGCCCCCAGCAGGCCATGGCGCACAGCGTGTACCAGGGGGATCTCGAAGCGCCCGTCGGCATCCTCCAGGATCAGCCGACTGCGACCGCTGGCGGCCAGGTAGCCGCGCTCGTATTCGAGCATCTCGTGACGCAGATACACCTCGCCAAGCTGCGCCTCGTGTGTCTCGGCGACGGTACCCTCGACCTGTGTGCCGACCACCACCGGCCAGATGGCCGCCACTGCCAGCACCACCACCGCAAGAACCACCCACTTACGCATTGCGCCTCCCTGCGGCCGTGCCGCGCCGTGATCCCCGCCGTCGGCCGGGGCTATTCATCCAGAAATCCCACGTCGCCCAGGCCATGCCGCATCACCTCGGGCGCGTCGCCGGTCAGATCCACCACACTGGTGGCCTCCAGGGTCCCGGCGCCGCCGTCAACCACCAGATCCACCACCTTGCCCAGGCGCTCCTCGATCTCCCAGGGCTCGCTCAACGGGACTTCATCCCCGGGGAGTTGCAGGGTCGCGGACATCAGCGGCGACCCCAGCTCTTCCAGCAGCGCCGAGACAATCGGGCTCGCCGGCACGCGCATACCGATCGTACGGCGCTTCGGGTGCTGCAGCCGCCGCGGGACCTCGCGGGTGGCGGGCAGAATGAACGTGTAGGCCCCCGGGGTCAGGGCCTTCATCAGGCGAAAGGCGGTGTTGTCCACCTTCGCGTACACGCCCAGTTCCGAGAGATCGCGGCACAACAGCGTCAGGTGATGGGTCTCGTCCACCTGACGGATGCGGCGAATGCGATCCGCCCCGGTCTTGTCGCCCGGCAGGCAGGCCAGCGCATAGCAGGCATCCGTCGGCAGGGCGATGACGGCCCCCTCCTGCAGCTGGTCCAGGACCTGCCGTATCAGCCGGGGCTGGGGATTATCGGGGTGGATCGAGATCATGGGACAAGTCGGTGCGGTGATCGGCCGCGCAGTGTAGCGCATCCATCGGCGCGCCCATAAGAACGAGCCCTTCACGGCATCCGGCCGCCGACATCGTTAGACTGGTGCCCTTACCGAGGAGAATGCCGATGCTGTACATGATCCAGGGCGAGGATGCCCCCGATTCGCTGGATGCGCGCCTGGCCGCGCGCCCGGAACACGTCGCCCGGCTGCAGGCCCTGCGCGACGACGGCCGGCTGATCCTGGCCGGCCCCTGCCCCGCCATCGACAGTAACGACCCGGGCCCGGCCGGCTTCACCGGCAGCCTGATCGTCGCGGAGTTCCCCTCGCTGGAGGCCGCACGCGAATGGGCCGACGCCGACCCCTACGTGGCGGCCGGCGTGTACACCACGGTCGACGTGCGCCCGTTCAAGCAGGTGTTTTGATGAAGCGGCGCATCCTGACCACAGCCCTGAGCGCCCTGGCCCTCGCCGGCCTGCTCGCCGCCTGCGACACGCAGGACCAAGCCACGCCGGAGTTCACCGGTGACGACGTCACCACGGATACCGGGGACGCCGATACCGTCGCCATCGTCAACGGTGAAGCGATCACCCGCGCCGACCTGTTCGCCTACGCCGGCATGGACGAGGATCCCGGCCCGGCCGCGAGCGACGGCACGCTGGAGGAAGTCATCAGCCTTGAGCTACTGCGTCAGGAGGCGGTCGCCCGCGGGCTGGATACCGATGCCGAGACCCGACGCATCCTGCGCATGGTCGAGACCAACCTGCTGGCTTCGCTGCTGATGGAGCGCATCACCGCGGAGCTCGACATCACGCAGGCGGACCTCGAGGCGGAGTACGACCGCCAGATCGAGCAGATCCGCGGTACCGAATATCGCGCTCGGCACATCCTGGTGGAAGAGGCGGAACGCGCCCGCGAACTGCTCGAAGAGCTGGAGGCCGACGCGGACTTTGCCGAACTGGCCGAAGCCCATTCCACCGATCCGGGCTCGGCGGCCCGTGGTGGCGAACTCGGCTGGTTCGCCCCGGAACAGATGGTCCCCGCGTTCAGCGAGGCGGCCATGGCGCTGGAACCGGGCGAGACCACCGCGGAACCGGTCGAGAGCCGCTTCGGCTGGCACATCATCCGCCTGGAGGAAACCCGCGATACCCCGGTCCCGGAACTGGAAGACGTGCGCGCCGAGCTGATCGAGATCCTCGAAAGCCGCGCCATCCAGGAGTATCTGGAGGCGCTGCGCGAAGACGCCGACGTCGAGATCCCGACCCGGCCCGCCAACCAGTAAGGCCGGAACGCTGTGTACCCAACGGGTACGCCGCGTCCGTTTCAGTGCCCGTCGTGCCCGGCCTCGTGGTCCATGCCGCGAGCATCTCCGTCCATCATGTGCCCGCGGGAGTGGCCCTCACCGGCACCCTCGCCCCGCTGCACCCGGGCATGAATCGCCATGGTTTCGCCGTCGGCAAACTCCAGGATCACCGGGATCCAGTCCCCCGCCGTCAGCGGCTCGTGCAGGCCGATGAACATCAGATGCAGTCCGCCCGGCTCCAGCACCAGGGTCTCGCCAGCCGGGAGTTCCAGGCCGTCGACCTGGCGCATGCGCATCACGCCATCCACATGGGCATGCTCGTGTAGCTCCACCACCTTCGCGATGGGCGCCTCCGCCGCAACGATCCGATAATCCTGATCGCCGCTATTGCGGAGCACGAAGTACCCCCCCGTCATGTCGCCCGGCATCAGGCGAATCCACGGCGTCCCCTCCATCTCCAGACCATCGCGACACTCGCAGATCTGCGGCGCCTCGGCCAGGACCGGAGCCGCAACGCCGCCCGCCAGCAAACCCGCCGCCAAAAGCCCGCCAAGAAACTGCTTGGATCCCTTCATCGCCTTTATCCTCATTTAAGCAAAACGTAATATTGGCACAATAGGGACTGACCGCAACCGCGGGGGTTCCCCCACAAACCGCGATGGTATGATGTGACCCGCTGCGGGAACCTCCGGCCCGCGCGCGTCTCCAAGCGACGAGCCATACCCGGCTTGCCAGTACCGCGAACAAATCGAGATACCCATGCCGCGCGCCCTCCGCCGAGCCATCCTCCCTGTCCTGATCCTCGCCGTCGCGGTGGTGGGCTTCATGATTCTGCGCGCGACCGGGCCCTCGGCCCCGCCGCCGGAGGCCAGCGAACGCACCTGGCCGGTGCAGGGTCTGACCGCCGAGCCCGGCACCCACCGCCCGGGCATCATGCTGAACGGACGCAGCCAGTCCGCCCGCGATGCGCTGCTGCGTGCCGCGGTCGAGGGCGAGATCGAAGACGTGCCGGCGCGCGCAGGGCAGCGGGTGGCGTCGGGCGATGCCCTCGTCCGCATCGACCCGCGCGAGGCCCAGCTCCTGCTGGACCAGCGCGAGGCCGAACGCCAGGAACTGGAAGGCGCGGTCGAGAGCGAGGAACTGCGCGCCCGCTTCGACCGCGAGGCCCTGCGCCGCGAACGCGAGCTGCTGGCAATTGCCGAACGCGGCCTGGAACGGGCCCGCGACCTGCGCGGACGCAATCTCGGTTCCGAATCCGACGTCGATGCCGCGCGCGAACGCCTGCAACAGGCCAGCATCACCGTGGACAGCCGCGAGCAGGCCGTGGCCGATGCCCCGATGCGCCGGGCCCAGGCCGAGGCCCGCCTGGCGCGCGCCCGCGCTGCCGAGGCGCAGGCCGCGATCGACCTGGAACGCACCACCATCCGCGCGCCCTTCGATGCCCGCGTCGTCGAGGTCGAGGTCGCCACTGGCGAACGCGCCCGGCCCGGGGACCCGTTGTTGCGGCTGTACGCCGTGGATGACCTGGAGATTCGCGCCAGCCTTCCGGAACACCTGGTCGCCCGGGTCGCGGCCCTGCTGCAGGAGGGCACATCCCTCCCCGCGCACGCGACGGTCGGTGGCCACGAGATCGAGACCGAGCTCGCGCGCCTGGAGGGCGAGACCCGCAGCGGCGACTCCGGGCTGCGCGGGGTGTTCGAGGTTCGCTCGGGCGGCCAGCGCCTACCGCTGAATCGATTCGTCGAGCTGCGCCTGCAGCTGCCCGAGGAGCCCGACAGCCTGGCCGTTCCGTTCGAGTCCCTGTTCGGGCGCGACCGCGTGTTCCGCGTGGTCGACGGCCGCCTGGAGTCGCTGCAGGTGGACCGTCTGGGTGACTTCATCGACGCGGACGGCAACACCCTCGCCCTGATCCGCAGCGACGCGATCGCCGCTGGCGACACCCTGATCGCCACCCGCCTGCCGAATGCCGTGGATGGCCTGCGGGTCGAGGTTGAAGAACAGGATTCCGGCCGATGAGCGAATCGGAGACCGGCAGCGCGCCGGAATCCGGGCAGCCCATGCCTGGTGGCGGCGCGCAGGAACACGACGGGCCTCCACGCGGCCCGATCCAGCTGTTTCTGGAGCATCGCCTCGCCGCCAACCTGCTGATTGCACTGATGCTGCTGGCCGGGGCCTTTGCCCTGACCAAGCTGAATACCCAGTTCTTCCCCAACTTCGAACTCGACTTCGTGACCGTCGAAGTGCCCTGGACGGGGGCCAGCGCGGAGGATGTCGAACGCGCCATCGTCGACCCGCTGGAGCAGGACCTGCGCACCGTCGACGGCCTGCGCAACATGACCTCCACCTCGGCACTGGGCATCGGCGTGGTCACCATGGAGTTCGAGGCCGGGACCGACATGACCCTGGCGCTGGAGCAGGTCAACGACCGTGTGAACCAGCAGCGCAACCTGCCAGAGGCCGCCGAGACCCCGGTGGTCACCCGCATCATCCGCTACGAGCCGGTGGCGCGGTTGCTGCTGACCGGCCCCGAGGACCCGCAGCAACTGCGCATCCTCGCGCGTCAGTTCGAACGCGAACTGCTGGATGCCGGCATCGCGCGCATCGAGTTCACCGGCCTGACCGAGGACGAGATGGCCATCCAGGTGCCATCCGCAACGCTCTACCGCCTGGACATGACGCTCGCGGATATCGGCGAGCAGATCCGCGCCATGGCGCAGGACCTGCCGGCCGGCTCGGTGGGTCGCGACGACACCGCGCGCCAGATCCGCAGCCTGGAGCAGGCGCGCGACATCGTCAGCTTCGAGCGCCTGGTACTGCGCGGCGATGGCGAGCTGGGGCGCCTGACCCTGGGCGATATCGCGACCCTGGACCTGCGCCATCGCGACGGGCAGGTACGCGTCCGCGCCAACGGCCAGCGGGCGATCGAGATGCAATTGCTGCGCTCGGAGACCGGCGACTCCCTCGCCGCCGCGCAGGTGCTGGAGGACTGGCTGGCCGAAACCCGCCCCGCCCTGCCGCCCGGGGTTGATCTACAGGTCACCGATGCCTTCTGGGAGCTCCTGTCCGAGCGCATCACGCTGCTGCTGAAAAACGGTCTGGGCGGCCTGTTGCTCGTCCTGGCAATCCTGTTCCTGTTCCTCAACCGCCACATCGCCCTGCGCGTGGCACTGGGCATCCCGATCGCGTTCACCGCCGCCTTCGTGGTGCTGTGGGTGGTCGGCGGCTCGATCAACATGATCTCGCTGTTCGGCTTCATCATGTCGCTGGGGATCATCGTCGACAACGCCATCGTGGTCTCGGAGCACGCCTACAGCCTGCACCAGCGCGGAATGTCGGCCAGCCGCGCCGCGCGCGACGGCGCCCGGCGCATGGTCGGGCCGGTGATCGCCGCCTCGCTGACCACGGTCGCCGCGTTCCTGCCGCTGATGCTGATCGGGGGGATCATCGGCAACATCCTGTTCGACATCCCGCTGGTGGTGATCTGCGTGATCATCGCCACCTTGCTGATCGCCTTCCTGATCCTGCCTGCCCACCTCAAGGGCGTGATGCACCGGCTCAAGCCGCCGCGCCCGGGCAGCCTGCGCGAGCGCTTCGACAACGGCTTCGAGGGCTTCCGCAACGGCGCCTTCCGCCGCGCGGTCACCGTGTCAGTCAATCATTCCGGCACCACTCTGGCGCTGGCCGTCGGCGCGCTGATCCTGGCCATCGGCCTGGCCGCCAGCGGGCGCATCGGCTTCACCTTCTTCCCGTCTCCCGAGGGCACCATCGTCAATGCCGGCGTCAACTTCGTCGCCGGCACCCCGCCGGAGCGGGTGGAGGCCTTCCTGATCCACGTCGAGCAGGCCCTGGCGGAGACCGAACAGGAGCTCGGCGGCGACCTGGTGCGCGCCTCGGTGACTCGGCTTGGGCGCGGGATCGACCCCGGCGACGGCAACGCCCCACGCGGCGACCAGTTCGGCAACATCCAGGTCGAACTGGCATCGCCGGAACAGCGCGAGGTGCGCAACCGCCAATTCATCCAGGCCTGGGAGGAGCGCGTGCGCCAGGCCCCGGGCATCGAGAATTTCAGCATCGACGAGCGCCAGACCGGCCCGCCCGGGCGCGATCTGGAAGTGCGCCTGACCGGCGATGATCCGCATGTGCTGAAGAACGCGGCCCTGGAGCTGGCGGATATCTTCGACGACTTCGCCGGCACCTTCGCCACCAACGACGACACCCCGTTCGGCCGCGAACAGCTGGTGTTCCAGGTCAAGCCGGAGGGCCGCGCCCTGGGCCTGACCACCGAATCGGTCGGTGCCCAGCTGCGCGACGCCTTCGACGGCCACCTCGCCCAGCTCTACCAGGACGGGCTGGAGGAGGTCGAGGTGCGCGTGCGCCTGCCGGATCACGAACGCCATTCCAGCGAGAGCCTGGAGCGGCTGAACCTGCGCCTGCCGAGCGGCGAATTCGCCCCGCTGGGCAGCGTGGTCGATCTGCGCTCGCGCCAGGGCTTCGAGACCCTGCGCCATGCCGACACCCGCCTGGCCATCCAGGTCTCCACCGAGGTCGACCGCAGCGTGAACAACGCCGCGCGCATCCGCGCCGCGCTGGAGGACGGCCCGCTGGACGACCTCGCGGCACGCTACGGCATCGAGTATTCCTTCGAGGGGCGCGCCGCCGACCAGGCCGAGACCTTCGCCGACATGCGCACGGGCCTGATCCTGGCGCTGGGGCTGATGTACATCACCCTGGCCTGGGTCTTCGCCTCCTGGGGCTGGCCACTGATCGTAATGGCGATCATCCCGTTCGGCATCCTCGGCGCCCTGCTCGGGCACTGGATCCTCAACGTGGAGCTGACCATCCTGTCGCTGTTCGGCCTGTTCGGCCTGACCGGGATCGTGGTCAACAACTCGATCATCCTGGTGAGCTTCTACCAGGGCCTGCGCGAGGCCGGGCTGGCCCTGCAGGAGGCGATCGTCGAGGCCGCCTGCCAGCGCCTGCGCGCGGTGATCCTGACCTCGGTCACCACCATCGCCGGCCTCACCCCGCTGCTGTTCGAACGCTCGGTCCAGGCCCAGTTCCTGATCCCGATGGCGATCTCCATCGTCTTCGGCCTGGCCATCGCCACCGTGCTGGTGCTGTTCGTGATCCCCGCCCTGCTGCGCCTCTACGAGGGCCGCTTCGACCGCGGCGCCACCACCACCCACCACGCCACCGAATAGCCCTCCGCGCCCACCCGTGGCTTTGTACTCCCGCCACGAAGCGCACGAAGAAGGGCCAGGTCTAGGTCAAGGTCAAGGTCAAGGGCGGGTTGCACCACAGAGGGCACGGAAGGCACCGAGAAATCCGATGGCGGGCCAGGGGGCCGAAAAGCTGGGGCGAGAAGAACGGTGAGTGGTCCAGTCAGACCAGTGGCGGGCATTGATGCGCTTCCTTTGGCTCCACGGCATCGGCATCCTGCCCGGTTCGAAACTGTCTTCGCTTTTCTCTGTGTATGCCGTGTCCTCTGTGGTGCAATCGCCCTTCGCGTGCCTTCGTGCGCTTCGTGGTTGATCAAACGAGACCGGCCCGACGGCGTGTACTCAGCCGACGGGCTATACTGGATTCGTATGTTTGAAGGGAGTTACACGTGACTGCATCCCTCGCTCTCGACCAAATGACCACGACCGAAAAGCTCCGCGCCATGGAGGAGCTGTGGGAAGACTTGGCGCGTAATCCGGCGGATGTCCCGGTCCCCAATTGGCATCGCGACGTGCTGGAACAGCGCCAGGCGACCGCTGCCAGCAGTGAGGCCCGATTTCGCCCCTGGGACGACGCCAAGCGACGCCTGCGCAACGGGTAACGGCCTGCCTTGCGCTTGATCGAACTCCTCGACGCGGCGGAAGAGGAGCTGGCCCGAGGGGCTGCGTTCTACGCCTCCCGGTCACCGGGGCTGGGCGAGTACTTCCTCGATGCCCTATTTCCGACATCGACTCCCTGCTCCTGTACGCCGGCGTGCACGAGCAGCATCATGGTTTCCATCGTCTGCTTTCCCGCCGCTTCCCCTTCGCGATCTACTATCGGGTCGATGACGAAATCATCCGCGTCTACGCCATCCTCGATTGCCGCCAGGCCCCGGGTCATCTCGCCACACGCCTGAGCGATCCAGACGAGTAGCTCGAATTTCCACCACGGAGCGCACGAAGATACGAAGAAGGGCCTTCGTGTGCTTCGTGGCGAATCAAACCGCCGCGGCCTGGCGGCGGTCGGCGAGGCGGATGGGAATGGATGCCAGCAGCCCGGCGAGGAACAGGAACAGGCAGAACAGGATGGCGTTCTCGAGACCCAGCCAGACCTGGAGCAGCCCGATGCCGAGCAGGCCGAAGATCGCCGCGGCCTTGGACGCCAGCCCCCAGAAGCCGAACCAGCGCCCGGCCTCGCGCGCCGGTACCATCAGCGCCACCAGGGCACGCCCGGCGGACTGCGCCGAACCGAGGCAAAGCCCGGCCAGGATGCCGACGCCGAGGAACACCATCTGCGCCTCCACCGGCCGTCCCAGCAGCACGCTCAGCCACTGGGCGATGGTCGGCGTGGCAAAGATCGCCAGCACCGCCAATGCCCAAAGCACCAGCGTGATGCGATAGATGCGCACCGGCCCCGCGCGGTCCTGCAGGAACCCGAAGCCCACGGCACCGATCACCGCGGTGATCTGGGTCACCACGAACATCATCACGCGCGTCGGTTCGTCCCACTGGATCACCTGCGCACCGTAGATGAAGGTGAAGGCGATGATGATGTAGATCCCGGCCATCACGAAAAAGATGGACACGAACAGGGCGCGCAGGTCGCGGCGCTCGCCCAGCGTGACCAGCGAGGCCTTGACCCGCTTCCAGCCGAGTCCCAGCTGGACGTTGCGCGCCATGCGCCGACGGGTACCGCGCTCCTTCAGGAACAGGAAGGTCGGCAGCGCCGAGACCAGGAAGAACGCGGCCGCGAACGGCCCGACCCAGCGAATGCGCTCGAAGTTCTCCGCGCTCACCTCGCCCAGAAGCCCCAGGGCAAAGGCCGTCGCCACCAGCCCGCCGATATACCCGAGCCCCCAGCCCAGCCCCGAGATCCAGCCGAGCTTCTCCGGTGGCCCCAGGTCGGGCAGGAAGCTGGCGATGAAGGACTCGCCGATGGCATAGCCGAAGTTCGAGGCGATGATCAGCGCCATGCCGAAGAACACCAGCCCCGGTTCGACGAAGTACAACAACGCGGTGGTGATGATCGTCAGCACCCACGAGGCGGCGAGGAAACGCTTGCGCGAGGCGGTGGCATCCATGATCGCCCCGGCAAACGGTGCGGCCACGATCACCATCGCGTAGCTGACCGCCAGGGCCACGCTCCACAACAGGTTACCGAGACGATAATCCGGGGCATCGCCGACAATCACCCGCGTAAACAGGTCGCCGAAGATCACCGTGATGATCAGCAGGGTGTAGGCCTGATTGGCGAAGTCGAACATCGCCCAGCCGAAGATCTCGCGCCGGGGGGCGGGCGCGTTCTCGGGGTGGCGCCGAATCAGCGGCATGCAGGAATCTCGGGGGTCATGACGGGCCACATGCTAACCCACCTCCTCAGCGCTCGCGGATCACGACGGCATCGCCGTCCGTTTCGACCGCGTAGTGCTCGAGGAAACTGCGGCCCAGACGCGAGCGCGGCAGTGCATCGTCGGGCAACACGATCGCACTGACCCCCGAACGGCGTAGCGCGCCCACCTGCAACTGCTCGATCCGGACGCGCTGCCCATGCTGCGTGCCCCGGACGTCGCGGATGCGCACCGAGCGCCCCTGATCGGCGTCAATCCCGGCCTGCTCGGCATCGGTCTCACGCAGCAACACCGAGTCAGCCTGCGCATCGACGACGACGGTAACGGCCGTACCGTTCACCCCGGCGGTCAGCGCGTGGTCGCCGCGCGAGTCTCGATGCACCCGCACCTCGACACCCCCCTCCGCCGGCCCGACCGGCCGCGCCGGGGCCGCCCGTTGCTGCACCCGCAGCTCATGCTGTCGGCCGCCGTACTCCACCAGGGCCGCGCCCGGGCGCGTGCGCAGGACCCGCACCCCGCCCGGGCCGGACTCGCCGGTGGAGACCACGGCCCGCTCGTCCCCCACGGACAGCACCGCGCGATCCCCGAACACCGCATGCAGGCGCAGTTCCTCCGCGGCCACAGAGGCCGGCCACCACAGCATTAGCCACACCGCCAGACCGAACACGGCCGGCGAACAGTATCGAGCGAGACGAGTCCAAGTCATGCCGCTGTTATAGCGCCTCCGGCTGAACGAAACCGGAACGCCAGGCGACAACCCCCGCGCCTGCTACCATCAGGGCGTGCATATCCTCCTGGAGCCACCGTGTCCCGTTCATCCTCGTCCACCGCGTCCAGCCCACCCCCGACCCGGCATATCGCCCTGCGCCATGCCTTTACCGTGACATTGCTGGTAATCGGGCTGTGGCTGATGCACATGAACCTGCGGGTCCTGCCCGAGGCCGGGGTGATGGCGCTGTGGATCGGTGTCACCCTGCTGATCGCCCATGGCGGCTTCCGGCGCCACCGGGTACGGCGCGCGGCCTTCCTGCGCGGCTACCTGGAGCCGACCAGCCAATGGCCTCGGCGCCTGCGGGGCGGGCCGCTGATGGCCCTGCGGCACCTGATCATCGGCGCGCTGCTGGGCGGACTGCTGCTGATCACCCTCGCGCGCATCCCGACCCAGGAGGTCTGGGCCGCCCTGCTGGTCGCCGGCTTCGTGCTGGTGATCAGCGAGGCCCTGTTCGCCCGCCTGCTGCGCGGCCATGCCCATCCGCAGTTCGCACCGGAACTGGTCCGCCGCGGGGCCCTGCGGCTCACGGGCCTGCTGCTGATCGTCGCCCTGCTGGCGCTGGCCCTGCTGGCCCGGTACCCCGACCTGACCGGCGCCTCGCTGGAACAGGCGGTCTGGTTCCTGGTCCACCAGGAGGCCGCGCGCAGCCATCTGCTGGAGGCCGGGTTGCAACTCGCCGCCGCCCAGGACGCCCTGCGCCTGTGGCTGGGCCAGCAATGGTTCCCGCAGGGTGTGGAATCCCTGCCGGCCCTGCTCGGCTGGCTGCTGGTACTCGCGGAACAGGCCTTCCTGGCCCTCGGCTTCCTGCTCCTGGCCAACGGCCTGCTGCCGCTGCGCCCGACGAACGACACCCTGGGCGACCCGCGCAACGCCCCCGTCATCGAGTAGCGCGGACCCCGCCATGCCGTCGTGCATCCCGCAAGCCCCAACCGGCACCCGGCCATGGCGATGACGGCGGGGTGGCATACGGCCTGGACCTGGCTGGTCCTGACCCTGCTGGCCAGCACCAGCCTTTTGTGGCTGGCCAGCCAGCACGAACCCCGCAGCTGGGAAGAGGCCGCGCCGCTGACCCTGCAACTCGGCGAGCAGCGCTACCAGGTCGATCAAGAACGCCTCACCCGCCTCGAACGCTTCACGCTCGAATGGCTGGAGGCGGGGGACGCCGAGGCCCGGGACCACTGGCAAGGCCGCGTGGATGCCGAACTCGATGCCCGCTTCGCGGAACTGCACGACCGCGTCCCCGAGGTCGCGGACTGGTACTACTCGCTGGGCGCCGAATACATGCGCCTGTGGCTGCGCGGGACCCAGTGGCTGGGCGACGCCGAACCGGATGCCCCCGCGCGGATGCTGCGCGAGCGCCTGCTGCCCGAGGCGCTGTGGGATCACGCCCTGCGGGACCTGGCGACCCGCATCGAATGGGGCGTGGACGAGCAACAACGCCAGGTTCGCGACGTCTGGCGTCTGGAGCTGGCCGAGCGCCTCGCGGACGCGCGCATCCCGAGCCCACCGCCGCGCGCCGGAGGGGTCTCAGCGGCCGAGATCGAACGCGGCCACGCCCTGCACACGGCGCTGGATATCGACCTGGAGCGCTTCGATCAGCGCACCGGCCTGGCGGCCACGGCCGCTGCCGGCACCGGGCTCGCGACTCCGTTGATCGCGCGCGCCGTGCAGGCCCGGCTGGCCGCCCGCGCCACGCAGGCGGGGCTGGCGCGCAGCCTCGGTCGCGCCGGCCGCGCGGGCGCCCTTGGTGCCGGGGTCTGCGCCTGGAGCGGTCCGTTCTCGCTGGGCTGTGGCATCACCGCTGCCGGGGCCACGATCATCGGCGTGGATTGGCTGCTTCTGCGGCTCGACGAGACCCGCCACCGCGAAGACCTGGAGCAGGCCCTGCACGAGGCCCTGGACGCCCTGCACGCCGAGACCCGCCTGGCCTGGCAGCAGGCCATCGCCGCGCGCGTCGAGGCCCGGCACGCGGCCAGTCGCGCCGCGGTCGAGAACACCTTCCAGCCCTGGAGGGCCGGCCTGGAACGCTGATCACCCCCTGCGGGTGGCCAGACCGCCCCGTCATCCCGGCCGGAGCCAAGCGCAGAGCCGGGATCTCCAGCGCCGGGCCAACCGCCGGACCGTGGAGATCCCGGATCGCCGCTCGCGGCGTCCGAGATGACCCACACGCGGATGACGCGGGCTACCCGATGCCGTCCAACCCCGGCAGGGCCGCGGCGTCTCGGCAGCAACGCGGCGCTGCGTTACACTCCGCACACCGTTACCTCGCGCCCGCGCCTACTGATGAATACGACTCCCAAGCGCCACAAGACCGTCCCCGTCCGCGTCGGCAACGTCACCGTCGGCGGCGACCACCCAGTGATGGTGCAATCGATGACCAATACCGACACCGCGGACGCCCTGCGCACCGCCGTGCAGGTGGCGGAACTCGCGCGCGCCGGCTCCGAGGTCGTGCGCATCACGGTGAACTCCGAGGCCGCGGCGAAGGCCGTACCGGAGATCCGCGAACGCCTGGATGCGATGGGACTGGACGTGCCGCTGGTCGGGGACTTCCACTTCAACGGCCACAAGCTGCTGACGCAATACCCAGAGTGCGCGCAGGCGCTGGCCAAGCTGCGCATCAACCCGGGCAACGTCGGGCGCGGCTCGAAGCGCGACAGCCAGTACGCGGCCATGATCGAGACCGCCTGCGAGTACGACAAGCCGGTGCGCATCGGCGTGAACTGGGGCAGCCTCGACCAGGCCCTGCTCGCGCGGATGATGGACGCGAACAACGAGCGCGCCGCCCCCCTGTCACCGGAAGCGGTGATGCAGGAGGCCCTGATCACCTCGGCACTGGAGAGCGCGGCCGAGGCCGAACGTATTGGCCTGCCGCATGACCGCATCATCCTGTCGGCCAAGGTCAGCGGCGTGCAGCCGCTGATCTCGGTCTACCAGGACCTGGCCGCGCGCTGCGACTATCCGCTACACCTGGGTCTGACCGAGGCCGGCATGGGGGCCAAGGGCATCGTCGCCTCCACGGCCGCGCTATCGGTGCTACTGCAACAGGGTATCGGCGACACCATCCGTATCTCGCTGACGCCGGAGCCCGGCGGCGACCGTACTAAGGAAGTCCTGGTCGCGCAGGAGATCCTGCAGAGCATGGGGCTGCGCAGTTTCCTGCCGTCGGTGGTCGCCTGCCCCGGCTGCGGACGCACCTCCAGCGAGTACTTCCAGCATCTGGCGCAGGACATCCAGACCTACATCCGCCACCAAATGCCCACCTGGAAGGAACGCTATCCGGGCGTGGAGGAGATGACCGTCGCGGTGATGGGCTGCGTGGTCAACGGCCCCGGCGAGAGCAAGCACGCCAACATCGGCATCTCCCTGCCCGGCACCGGCGAACAACCGGTCGCCCCGGTCTACGAGGACGGCGAGAAGACCGTTACCCTCAAGGGCGACCGCATCGCCGAGGAATTCCAGGCGCGCGTCGAGGCCTACATCGAACGCCGCTACCGCCAGACCGCCTGACGTTCCCGTTCACCACGAGGCGCAGAAAAAATCAGGGCCTCTGCCGACACATGAACTTGCAGGATGCGGTTCGCTGCGCTCAACGCATCCTGCCCACTGCGTGCCAACGCGGTTCCGCCCGCCATCGCCACGAAGGCTCGACGCCACCGCTCCAGCCCATACCAAGTACTCGATGACGGCCCGATCGAGGGTCGGCTTATTTCTGTTCGAAGCGGTGGATCAGCGCCTTCAGTTCGGCGGCCTCGGCCTGCATCCGCGCGCTGGCGTCGCGGGCATGGGCGGAGACGGAACCGGTCTCGGTGGCCACGTCGCGAATGGACGTCACGTTGCGGTTGATCTCCTCGGAGACCGCGCTTTGTTCCTCGACCGCGGTGGCGATCTGGGTGTTCATCTCGGTGATCTGACCAACGGCCTCGCGGATGCTGGTCAGTGAATCGCCCGCCGCCTGGGCCTTCTCCACCCCGTCAGCGGCCCGCTCCTGACTGGCACGCATCGCGGACATGGCCTCGCGCGCCCCGGACTGCAGGCTCTCGATCATATTGCGAATGGTCACCGTGGATTCATCGGTGCGCTGCGACAGGCTGCGCACCTCGTCGGCCACCACGGCGAACCCGCGGCCGTGTTCCCCGGCGCGGGCGGCCTCGATCGCGGCATTCAGCGCCAGCAGGTTGGTCTGCTCGGCGATCTCGCGAATGACACTCAGAATCTTGTCGATCTCCACGGTGCTCGCTTCCAGCTTGCCGAGCTTCTCGGCCGTGGACTCGACCTCCGCTGCCATGCGGTTGATCACGGAAACCGTGTCGTTCACGACATCCTGCCCGGAACCGGTTTCCTTCTCGGCGTTGTTGGCGGCCTCGGCGGCGCGCGCGGAGTTGCTCGCCATCTCCTGGATGGTCGAAGTCATCTCGTTCATGGCCGTGGCGACCTGGTCGATCTCGTTTTGCTGGCGCTCCACGCCGGCGGCCGTCTGGTCCACGCTGCTGGCCATCGAGTGGGCACCGTCACTCACCGCCTCGGCCTTGTCCTCGATGCGGCCCAGCACGGTGCGCAGTTTGGCCTCGCCGAAGCGCTGTACCAGTTCCAGCGAGGCGCTGTCATCGCGCCGCCCGGTGTAGATCGCCTCCATGACCGGGTTGTCGAACTGGGCCTGGGCGCGGTTGACCGCCTGGCGCACCCCGGAGGTAAACACCAGCGACGCCACGCCGCCGACAGCGAAGATCAGCACCAGCAGGGCCGCCTGCACCACAGGCGAAGACGCCGAGAACACGACGGCGAGTGCCAGCAGGACGCCCACGATCCAGGTGCCCGCCAGGCGACAGGTCAGGCCGTGATACCAGCGCCGTGCGAAGCTCCGACCCCGGTTGATCGCGGCATACACCTTCTCGGCGCGTGCCACATGTTCGCGCTCCGGGGTCGCCCGCACCGACTCGTAGCCGGTCTTGCGCCCGTTCTCGTAGGCGGGGGTGACAAAGGCGTCCACCCAGTAATGATCGCCGTTCTTGCGCCGATTCTTGACGATGCCCATCCAGGCCCCATCGGCCTTCAGGGTCGCCCACATGTTCGCGTAGGCGGCCTCCGGCATGTCCGGGTGGCGCACAATATTGTGTGCAGCCCCCTCCAACTCCGCGCAGTCGAAGCCGCTGACCGCGACGAAGTCGTCGTTCGCATAGCGAATGCGGCCTTTTTCGTCCGTGGCCGAGATCAGATCCCCATGCCGATCGAGCGAATAGGCCGCCTGGGTGACGGGAAGATTCTTGCGCATGCCGTACTTCCTTATTCTTGTATGCCGAACAGGACGTGTCCGACAACCCAAATTCGCGCGGGCCGTTCGCTGCGACCCGCGCCCTCGAGGATGATCCCCGGCGAATATATTCGCTCTTACGAATGTATCGACCCGGATGCCCCAAACTTGAATCGCACCCGGCGGCGGCCTACCGGGGTTCAACGGGCCGCGATGCCGCCGCCAGCACACGCCGAAAGCCCTCGAAGGCGAACGGGGTCAGCTCCAGGTCACGCGAACGCCGGTCGGCGTAGACCAGGCCCAGCACGCGCTCACCATCGCACAGGCGCGCGACGAGACAGTCGACCCCGCCGGTCAGCTTGCGCACCGCCGGAGGCATCTGCTCATGGATGCGCTTGCGGTCCCACCACTGCGGCGTGTCCTTATCCAGGACCTGCGCCAACGGTCCGAGCGCCGCACGGTTGATCACAAAGTGGCTGAACTCCGGCTCGTGCAGCGTGCCGACCAGGTGCTCGGCACGCAGCGTCTCGCCATCCCGGGACAGACGGGCAAAAACCACCCGGTTCAGGCCTACACCGAACTGCATCACCCGCAGCATCCGCCGTACGCGCAGCTCGCGGTTCGGCTCTTTCTCGAGCGCGGCAATCCCCTCTTCCAGCAGGTCGACCCGCGGCATCAGGGCCAGGCGCGGCCGATGTGGCTCGCGCAGCCAGACCCGCCCGGGTATCTGCGGATCCAGCGGTTCACGATGATAGACCGCGACATCCGCGTTGAAACGCTCGATCACCGCTCTGATCCGGTCCGCGGCCTCCTTGTCGGTCAAACCCATCAACCCGGCCAGCAGCGCGAGGTCGCGGTCACCGCGCGCGGTATCCATGCCGCGAAAGACCTGCCAGGCCACGGCACTCGCGACCATCACCTCAAAGGCCCGGTGATGCGCCGCATTGACCGCCCGCAGTGTCCCCTGCACCAGTTCCGGCAGCTCCATTTGTTCCGCCATCGCACGCGAGAGATCGTCCGTTGCGTACCCCAGCGCGGTGTAACTGGCCTCGTCCGGAAGCGCATTCAGCTCGAGGATCTCCATCAGCCGGGCCAGGCGCGGCTCGCCCTCCACCAGCAGGGCGAGCAGGCCGAGCTGATTCAGCAGGGCGGCCAGGGCCAGCTCGCCCGGCTCGGTATCGTGGCGCTCGCCTGCGATTTCGGTCGCAATCATTGCCGCCAGCCGCGATTGCGCCGCCATCTCGCGATAAGCCTGCGGCTGGGTAACGACATCCTCGACGCGCGGCGCCGCAGTCGCCTCCTGATGGACGTTCTGCAACCCCAGCATGGCGATGGCGTCCCCCACCGCGTGCACTTCCTGGCGCAGGCCGCGGCGCGAACGGTTTGCACGCAGGATCAGACGCAGGCTCAGACCGGGGTCGCGTTCGGCGTAACGCGCCAGTTCGCGCAGCGAGCGCTCAACCAGGGCGTCGGGGTCGGCAAACACCGCATCGCTCGCCTCGAGGATCGGCCATTCCACGGCCGTCAGGCGGGCGGCTTCGTCCATGTAGGGCGCGTCCTTGTCCAGGGACATGCTGTACCTCGCGCAGGGGAGTCGTTATGGTTATGCCCGTCACTATAGCAACTGCGGCACTGTGAACTGGCCCGCAGAACCCCTACTCGAGCCCACATCCCGGAACCCCATCAGTGAAGTACATTCTCGGCTTTATCATCGTGCTCGGCGGCGTGTTCGGCGGCTTCATGCTGCACGGTGGCAATATCATGGTCATCTGGCAGCCGTACGAATACATGATCATCGGCGGCGCGGCCCTGGGCGCCTTCCTGATCGCCAACCCGTTGCGGGTTGTGATCACCGTCATGAAGTCCCTCCCCCAACTCCTGAAGGGGGGTGCCAAGTACTCGCGCGACGACTATCTCGACCTGCTCGCGCTGATGTACAAGCTGTTCACCAAGGCCCGCAAGGAAGGCCTGATGGGCATCGAAGGCGACGTCGAGGAGCCCGAGGAGAGTGCCCTGTTCCAGGCGCATCCCCGGGTACTCAAGGACCATCACGCGGTCGAGTTCATCACCGACTACATGCGCCTGATCATCTCCGGCTCGATGAACCCGCACGAGCTGGACGCCCTGATGGACGTGGACCTGGAGACCCACCACGAGGAATCCGAGCGCCCCAGCCATGCGGTCAACCGCGTGGCGGATGCCCTGCCCGGCTTCGGTATCGTGGCCGCTGTTCTGGGGATCGTGAACACCATGGGCGCAATCGGCGGTTCGATCGAGGAAATCGGGATGAGCGTGGCAGCGGCCCTGGTCGGCTCCTTCCTCGGCATCCTCCTGGCCTATGGCTTTGTCGGTCCAACCGCGGCCGCCCTGGAGTCGCGGTCCCAAGAAGAAGCCAAGTTCCTCCAGTGCATCAAGGCCTGCATCCTCGCCAACGTTCAGGGGTACAGCCCGCAGGTGGCAGTGGAATTCGGGCGCAAGACCATGGAAAGCGAGATGCGTCCCGGCTTCGCCGAACTCGAGGAGCACGTGAAGGCGGCCTGAGGCCGTCCGGACCGAATCCATGGGCGTCGAAGACAAGACCCAGCCGATCATCGTCAAGAAGAAGGTGGTCAAGGCGGCCCACCACGGGGGCTCGTGGAAGGTCGCCTTCGCCGACTTCGCCACCGCGATGATGGCCTTCTTCCTGCTCCTGTGGCTGCTCGCGGCGATGGAGGTAGAAGAACGCGCCGGGCTGTCGGAATACTTCAAGAATCCGTCGGCCTTCGACGGCGAGGCGGCCCTGCCCGGGCAGGCCCCGGGCGACGGCACCGGCGTGGACCCGTCGATCATCGACTTCGAGGGCCTGCCCGAGATCCTCGATGACCCCGAGCGCATGGACGCCCCCGTGGGCATCGACGAGCAGACCTTCGACGACCTGGCCGAGGCGCGCGACCGTGAGGCCCTCGAGACACTGCAAAGGGCCCTGGAGGAAGCGGTCGAACAAAGCCAGGCGCTGGAGCCCTTCAAGGACCAGTTGCTCCTGGACATCACGCCCGAGGGCCTGCGCATCCAGATCATCGATCGCGAGAACCGCCCGATGTTCGACAGCGCCAGCGCGCGGCCCCTCGAGCACGCCGACGCGATCCTGCGTGAACTGGCCAGCCTGATCAACAAGGTCCCCAACCGCGTCTCGATCACCGGACACACCGACGCGCGCCCGCTGCTGCGCCCGGACTACACCAACTGGGAACTCTCGGCCGACCGTGCCAACGCGGCCCGCCGCGCGCTGATCGCCGGCGGCACCCAATCCGACCAGATTGCCCAGGTGGTGGGTCTGGCGGCCAGCGTGCCCTTCAACCGCGAAAATCCGGAAGCGGCCATCAATCGCCGCATCTCCATCATCGTCATGTCCCAGCAGGCCGACGATGCCATGCGCCAGAGCCTGGAGAGCGAGGGCGTGCGCCCCGACACCCTGGGGCCGGCAGACAACGGCACCGCCCCACCGCCCGCGCAACTGGACGACCCCAGCTAAAATGGCCCAACATCGCGACATCCCGCTGAACCTGATCACCGGCTTTCTTGGCGTCGGCAAGACCACCGCCATCCGTCACCTGCTCGCACAGCGCCCGGAAGGCGAGCACTGGGCTGTGCTGGTCAACGAGTTCGGCGAGATCGGCGTGGATGGCGGGCTGCTGGCGGATACCGGCGTGGCCCTAGAAGAGGTTCCCGGCGGGTGCCTGTGCTGCGTCTCGGCGCAGATGTTTACCGTCGGCCTGAACCGGCTGATCCGCAGCCAGAAACCCGACCGCATCCTGATCGAACCGACCGGTCTCGGGCACCCGGCGCAGATCATCCGCACCCTGACCGAACCGCCCTACGCCGGCGTCCTCGATCTGCGCGCCACCGTGACCCTGATGGATGCACGCCACCTGGCCTCGCCCCGCCATCGCGAGCACCCGACCTGGCAGGACCAGATCGCCCTGGCCGACGTGCTCCTGGCCAACAAGGCCGATCTCTACAGCGAGGATGACCGCGAGACGCTGCATGCCTACGTCGCCGCGATGCCCTCGCCGCGCCCCCTGGTGGTCGAGACGACTCAGGCCCGCATCGAGCGCGAATGGCTGGACCGGCCCCGGCTGGAGCGCGGCGGTGCCCTGTTCCCCGAGGCCCGCGCCTTCCTCGACGCCGCGACCGAATCCACGGACCATGACCATGACCATGAC
>NZ_MVAR01000036.1 GCF_001999325.1 Thioalkalivibrio versutus | reverse complement strand
GCGCTCGCGAGAGAGCGCGTGGCAGGCGGCGGACCAGAGGCAAGTAAACACTGAGGATGAACCGGGACCAGCCTCCCGGGTCGGCGCCGGACAGAGCCCACCGTAAACACCCGAGGAAGAACCGGGCCCGGCCTGTGCGCCACGCAGCACACACGCCGAGTGCACCATGGGACCTGGAAGGACGGAAGGCTAGTTCTGCGACGCCGGCGGCATCTGGATGAAGCGTTCGCGGTACAGGCGCAGTTCGTCGATCGAATCGCGGATATCCTGCATGGCCTGGTGAGACGCGTTCTTGCGCAACTGCGCGATCACGTCCGGGGCCCAGCGCCGCGCCAGCTCCTTCAAGGTGGAGACATCCAGATTGCGGTAGTGGAAGTACTGCTCCAACTCCGGCATCAGGCGCGCCATGAAGCGCCGGTCCTGGCAGATGGAATTGCCACACATCGGCGAGGCCCCCTTCGGCACATACTGCGCCAGGAACTCCAGGGTCGCCTGCTCCGCATCGCGGGTGTCCGACGAGCTGTTGCGCACCCGTTCGATCAGCCCCGATGTTCCATGGGTGCGCTGGTTCCATTCATCCATCCCCTCCAGCACCTCGGCCGGCTGGTACAGGGCAATGACTGGCCCTTCGGCCAGGATGTTAAGGTCCTTGTCGGTGACGATGGTCGCCACCTCCAGGATCCGGTCGGTTTGCGGCTCCAGACCGGTCATCTCGAGATCGATCCAGATCAGGTTTTCGGCATTCACGGCCATGTCGCGTACTCCTTCGCGGGGAGGCCGTCGTGTGACGACCACGGCCCTTTCATATGCCGCAGGAGTCTATCATCATGGTTGCGGGGCCTGTGGCCCCGGACTCCAACCCCCGTGATCAGGAGGGAACAATGCGACATACCAACGCACGTATTGCCGCCGGCACTGCCGCGCTGGCCCTGAGCCTTGGCGGCGCGAACATCGCGCTGGCGGATGACATCCGCATGGGACAGGAGCTGCACAGCGACAACTGCATCAGCTGTCACGCCGACATGGTCGGAGGCGATGGCTCCGACCTCTACACGCGATCGAACCGCATGGTCGGCTCGCACGACGAACTGGTGGCCCAGGTTAACAACTGCAATGTGAATCTCGGCACCAACTGGTTCGACGACGAGGTCAATGCCGTGGTCGCCTACCTCAACGCGGAGTACTACCAGTTCGATGACTGATCTGAAGACCAAGCACTGCCAGTCCTGCGAAGGCTTTACCAACCCGATGCCACGGGACGATGCCCAGCGCGCCCTGGGACAGCTGCACGACGCCTGGGGTATCGACGAGACCGGCAAGAGCATCCAGCGCAGCTTCAAGTTCAAGAACTTCCACGAGACCATGGCGTTCGTGAACGCCGTCGCCTGGATCGCGCATGGCGAGGATCATCACCCCGACATGGCGGTCGGCTTCAACCGCTGTGCGGTGGAGTTCTCGACCCATGCCATCGGCGGGCTGAGCGAGAATGACTTTATCTGTGCCGCGCGCGTCGATGCCCTGTTCGACTAGGCAGCCACAAGGAGCCCCGGCTTGACGCGGATCGCCCGGGTCTTCGCCCGCCACAACCAGATGGCCGACATCGCGGGGCCCGACGCGGCCCCGCGTCGGTTACGCCTGCACCGCCGCTTCCGCGACCTCGCCTGCGGCGACCTGGTCGAGCTGGATGCCACCGGCGACGAGGTGACCCGCCAGCTGGATCGCAACAACGTGCTCGTGCGTCGCGACGGCTTCGGCCGGCGCAAGGTCATCGCGGCCAATATCGACTGCGTGTGGATTGTGATCGCGCCGGAACCGGCACCCTCGCGCAACCTGATCGACCGCTTTCTGGTGGCAATCCTCAACCTGCCCGCCCGCCCCCGCCTGCTGATCAACAAGCAGGACGAGGGGCCCGCGGCCCGGCCCGAGTGGCTGGACGCCTACCGCCAGCTGGACCTGGATCCGCTATTCGTCAGCGCCAAAAGCGGGTTCGGACTGGACGACCTGGCGGCGGCTGCGGCCGGCCAGACCAACATCCTGGTCGGGCAGTCCGGTGTCGGAAAGTCCTCGCTGGTCGCCGCGCTGCTCGAGCAGTACGGGATCGTCGACGCGATCGCGCCAACCACGGGCGACCTGGCCGCCTCCGGCGAGGGACGCCACACCACGGTCACCGCCCAGTGGTTTCCACTGGCCAACGGCGGCGCCTGGATTGACTCGCCCGGCGTGCGCGATTTCACGCCCGAAATCCCGTCCCTGGACACCCTGGAGCGCGGCTTCCCGGACATCGCGGAGCGCGGTGATCAATGCCGCTTCCGTGACTGCCGCCACCAGAGCGAGCCCGGTTGTGCGGTACTGGCCGCGATCGAGGCCGGCGAACTCCCCGCCGCACGCCTGCAGGCCTGGCACGCCCTCGCCGCCGAGATCCCCGCCCAGAACCGCGCGCGCGGGTAACTTTTCCTCGACGAAGCACACGAAGAACACCCAGGGTTACAAAGCGATTAACGGGAAGGGGAAGCCTGGACGAAGAAAGGCATTGGAAACCGCGTGTTCGGTGGCGCCCCGCAACGATCCGTGCGAGTCAGAGAATTCCAGTCGGAATTTCTTCCAACCTCCCAATGCCCTGTGAATCGCTTTTCCGGCCCTTCTTCGTGCCTTCGTGTACGTCGTGGTTGCACCAGACGAACTCGGAGAGCCCGCACGGTGGCGTGCAGTGAGAGTTGCGGCGGAACGTGTGGCAGGTGTCGCGGCCGGGGGGACCGGGATCAGAAGGTCAGGCCCATCTCGACGCCGATGACCGAGAAGGCCGGCTCGCGGCTCACGCCTTCAAACTCGAGGCGATCGGCCAGCCAGTTATCCGCGGAGTTCAGCGAATAGTCGTCGTAGTACAGGCTCAGGGACAGCTCGGACTGGTTCTGCAGACGCAGGCGGCCATCCAGGCTCAGGTAACCGGCGGTGCGGCCCGTCTCGCGACTGCGATCACCGTAGCCGAAGCCCAGATCCCGATCCTCGCTGGACAGGGGCTGGCGCACGCCCACCCGGAACTGGCTGTCGAAACGCCCGGAGGCGAAGGTCGGCCCGAAACTGAAATCGGTGAAGTACGCGGTGGACTCACCGGCCGGCCCGAGTTCGTTCCAGTCCGGACGCGTCTCCATGCCCACCCCAAGATTCAGGCCGTAACCGAAGCCCCCACCCAGTTCCTGGTGATAGCCACCCACCGCCTCGAACAGGCGTGTCCCGCCTAAGGCATTGTCGGCCTCGTCCAGGGCCGAGGCATCGCCGGTACTGCGCACCGACAGGCGGTAGCGCGATTCGGTGTCGCGACCCGTTTCCGGCTCGTCGCGCAACGTCACCCCCGCCCCACCGATCCCCTGGGTCTGGGGTGGCGTAACCAACGAGTAACGGTCGGCGGCGCTGGCAGCGCCCGTGCCCAGTGCGAGACCCGCAACCACCAGCGAAGCCACGAACCAGCCCGAGCGCCACGCGCGCGCACGAAGCGGCCGCAGGCATTGTGCCTGCGGCCGCTTCAGGGCTGCACCGTTCGATCCTTGTCGCGTCACACCAGCAATCCGTGTTGTCGTTCCTGGCCGCTAGCCGGGGGGCCAGCTCAGTGCACGCCCAGCGAGGACATGCATGTGTATATGGTAGACCGTTTGCCCACCGTGGTCGTTGCAATTCATCACGGTTCGATAACCGTTCTCCGCAAATCCGCGATCGCGTGCGATCTCCGCCGCGGCCCGGGCCATCTGCCCGATCACCGGGGCCTCCGCAGCGCTCAAATCGTTCAACGTGGCAATGTGCGTTTTCGGGATCACCAGCACATGTTCGGGCGCCTGCGGGTTCAGATCCTCGAAGGCCAGCACCGCGTCGTCCTCGAACACCACCCGGGCCGGGATCTCGCCCGCCACGATCTTGCAGAACACGCAATCCGTCATGCCGCTACTCCTGATATCAAAATATTACCACGCATCAATATTCGCGCCGACCCGAAAGTGCATGCGCCAGGGTGCCGGCATCGATGTACTCCAGCTCGCCGCCGCTGGGGATACCCTGGGCGATACGCGTGGTACGAATCCCGTGACGTGCGGCCATCTCCGCGAGGTAATGCGCGGTCACCTCGCCCTCTACCGACGTGTTCGTCGCCAGGATCAGCTCCTCCACACCCTCCGCCTGCAAGCGGGCCTCCAGTCGGTCGAGCCCCAGCTCCTCCGGGCCAATCCCGTCCAGCGGCGACAACCGGCCCAGCAAAACGTGAAAGCGACCGCCGAAATCCGTGGCCGACTCGATCGCCAGCACGTCGCCGGGGCTCTCTACCACGCAAACCACCCGCGAATCGCGCTCCGGGTCCGCGCAGCGCGAACAGGTCTCGGCCGAGGTCAGCGTGCGGCATACCGAGCAATGCCCGATGCGCGCCACGGCCTCGTCCACCGCCCGCGACAGGCGCCGCGCGCCCTCGCGGTCGCGCTCCAGCAAGTGCAGCGCCATACGCCGCGCCGACTTTGCCCCGACCCCGGGGAGGCAGCGCAGCGCCTGGACCAGCTCGTCCAGTTCCGCTTCCATCAGGCGCGCCCGCTCCGCCGGTTCAGAACGGCAGCTTCATGCCGGCCGGCAGGCCCATGCCCTCGGTCAGGCTGCCCATGCGCTCCTGCGTGGTGGACTCGACCTTCTGCACCGCATCGTTGATCGCGGCGGCCACCAGGTCTTCGAGCATGTCGCGATCATCGTCGAACAGGCTGGGGTCGATCTTCACGCGGCGCGCGGCGTACTTGCCGGTCAACACCACGCTGACCAGCCCGCCGCCGGCCTGGCCCTCGATCTCCATCTCGGCCAGCTCGGCCTGCACCTTCTGCATGTCTTCCTGCATCTTCTGGGCCTGCTTCATCAGGCCACCCATGCCACCTTTCATCATCGGTTCGATCTCCTGCCCCGCACAAAGGCGGGTTTGTCCGTACTCGACGGGTTAGCGCGGGGCCGACGACGCGTCGCCCGCGGAGTTGTCTTCGTTGGTTTCGCGAATGCGCACCGCGCCCAGTTCGGCGCCAAATTCCAGGCCCAGGGCCTGGACCACCGGGTCCTCGCGCATGGTCGTCTCGGCGCTAGCCTGACGCTCTGCCGAGGCCGCCGCAAGCCGCGCCGCGGGTGTCGTCTCCGACGGTTCGGACTGGTTGACAATCTCCAGGCGAAGGGAGTGCCCCAGCGTCTTCTCCAGCGCTTCCTTCAGGCGGGTCCTGGCCCGGTCGGTACATAACGTACCCGGAGCCACCGCAATCACCACGCACTCCTGGTCATGCTTGCGCAGCTCCGCGTGCAGGGCGAGTTCGCGCACCGTCCCCATGGGCAGACCCTCGGCAAAACGATGCCAGTCGAACATCCCGTCTGCGGCCACGGCGGGTGCGACCGGTTCCGCAGTCGAAGACGCCGCCGGCGTGGCCTGTCGCGGCGACGACTCCCGGTGCGTGGGCTCATCGGCGTGCACCGGCGGTGTGGGTGCCTCCCGCGGAGGTGGCGGCTCGCTCACCCGCTCGCGGGGCGGCGGCGAGTTTTCACCGCTGCGCGAGGCCGCCTGCGCGGCCGATTTCGGCATGGCCGGTTCGACTGCAGCGGGTTGCACCGCGGGTGCGGCATTACGGGAGGGCGCGGCGCGCGGCGCAGACGCTTCCCCGCGCACCGTGGCCGGCCGGCGTTCGGCCTGGCCCTCGTCCTCCCCAGACCCCGGGGCTGGCTCCGGGCGAAAGGCCAGCAGGCGCAGCAAGGTCATCTCCACGCCCATGCGCGCGTCCGGCGCGTAGGGCAGATCACGCACCCCGTGGATCAGGATCTGATAGGTCAGCTGAATCGTTTCCGGGTCGACCCGGCCGGCGGCCTCGTGTGCCCAGACCAGCGCCTCCTCGCCCGCCGCCGGTGTGGCACCGGCCACCTGCTGCACCGCCACTTGGTGCACCAGCGCGGCGAGCTCGTCCAGCAGGCGCGACCAGTCGGGTCCCAGCGTCTCCAGCTCCGCCAGGCCCGCCAGCAGGGCCGGGCCGTCCCCGGCAAACACCGCATCCAGCAGCGCGGCCAGTCGCGTGCGCGGGAGCAATCCAAGCATGTCGCAGGCGTCGGATTCGCTCAGGCGGTCGCCGCCATAGGCAATCGCCTGGTCGGTCAGACTCAGGGCATCGCGCATCGAGCCCTCGGCCGCCTCGCCCAGACGCAGCAGGGCACCCGGCTCCGCCTCGACGCCTTCGGCGGCCAGGATCCGGGTCAGGTGCTCGGCGATCATCGCCGGCGGCATCGGTTTCAGGTTGAACTGCAGGCAGCGCGACAGCACGGTGACCGGCAGCTTCTGCGGATCGGTCGTCGCCAGCAGGAACTTCACGTGTTCCGGCGGCTCCTCCAGGGTCTTCAACAGGGCGTTGAAGCTCTTCTCCGAGAGCATGTGTACCTCGTCGATCAGGTACACCTTGAAGCGCCCGGTGGTCGGGGCATAGGAGACGTTGTCCAGCAGCTCGCGGGTATCGTCCACCCGGGTGCGCGAGGCGGCATCCACTTCGATCAAGTCGAGGTGGCGACCCTCGGCGATCTCCACGCAGGAACGGCACTCGCCGCAGGGCGTGGCCGTCACGCCGGTCTCGCAATTGAGACAGCGCGCAAGAATCCGGGCAATGGAGGTCTTGCCCACCCCGCGGGTACCGGCAAACAGGTAGGCGTGGTGCAGGCGTTCACCGCTCAGGGCATTGGCCAGGGCGCGCACCACATGCGGCTGCCCGACCAGGTCCTCGAAGCGCGAGGGGCGCCACTTGCGGGCCAGAACCTGGTGACTCATGCCTCCCCCGTCAGTGGAGTCTGTTGCGTGCCCGGGTGCGGGGCAATCACCGCAGGAATCTGGGCCGCAAGGAAAAGGGTGGTGGCCCGCACCCGCCACACCCCGGCGCCCGACGCAGTTGCTACCGTTGCTCCCTTCCGGGCCTGGCGGGGTTCACAACCTGTCGTCGCGAGGGGACTGATACGGACCACCATAACGCGGACCGCGATTCGGGCTTTCCGAATCCGGGCGGCAAGCTTCCGCATTTCCGGCGGACGCGTCAACCTTGAGACGCCACAAAGGCCCGGAACTGACGATAGCCCGAAACTAACAACCGTATAGAGAACGAAAACTGGATCAATGAGAGGCCAGCCCTTATCTTGAGTCTCGCAGTCGGGCATCGCCTCGACCGAACCCAAATCTTCTTTCTGGTCTACTGCAATTAACACCCAAACAGGAGTACGAAACATGGAACTCGAAAATCGCGAAGGTCAGCGCGTCCCGGAAGTCACCTTCCGCTGCCGCAAGGACAACGACTGGAATGACGTCCGCAGCGAAGACCTGTTCAAGGGTCGCAACGTGGTCGTGTTCGCCCTGCCGGGCGCATTCACCCCGACCTGCTCGTCCGCCCACGTGCCGCGTTACAACGAGCTGGCACCGGTGCTCAAGCAGCATGGCATCGACGAGATCGTCTGCATCTCGGTCAATGATGGCTTCGTGATGGAAGCCTGGCAGGCCGATCAGCAGGCCGACCGGGTGACCTTCATCGCCGACGGTAACGGCGAATTCACCGAACAGATGGGCATGCTGGTCGACAAGAGCGACCTTGGCTTTGGTCACCGCTCCTGGCGCTACTCCATGCTGGTGCGCGACGGCGTGATCGAGAAGCAGTTCATCGAGCCGGACGAGCCGGGCGACCCCTTCGTCGTCTCCGACGCCGACACGATGCTCGCCCACGTCGCCCCGGACGCGGCCTGCCCCGAAGACGTGGTGGTCTTCACCAAGCCGGGCTGCCCGTACTGCGCCAGCGCCAAGGAGATGCTGGAGAACGCCGGTCTCGACTACGAGGAGATCGTGCTGGGTCGCGACGCCAGCCTGCGCAGCCTGCGGGCGGCTACCGGTGCGATGACCGTGCCGCAGGTATTCGTCGGCGGGCACCGCATCGGCGGCGCGGAAGATCTGCAGGAGTGGATCTCCCGCGAGAAGAAGGCGGCGTAACTCGTCACCACCACCCGGGGCGGGTCCACGGCCCGCCCCGGATGGCCATCTGCTCCCACAGGTGGCCATCCGTGTCCGGACGTCGAATCCGGACATCCGGACACGGATGGCAAACCCTGACGACCGTAACGACGGCGGTCGTTATGCGAAACTTCGACTAAACCCAACGTTGACCGAATCCTTCGAGGAACCGACATGGAACACTACGACATCATCGTGATCGGCGGCGGCAGCGGCGGCCTGGCCGTTGCGGAACGTGCCGCCCCGCACGGCGCCCGCGTCGCCGTGTTCGATCCCAAGCCCCTGGGCGGCACCTGCGTGAACGAGGGCTGCGTCCCGAAAAAGCTCACCTGGTACGCCGCGGAGCACCTGTCGCACGCCCGCGAGGCCGGCGAGTTCGGTGTGGACGTCGAGATCAAGGGCATCCGCTATGCCGACCTGGCGAACAAACGCCAGGCAATGCTGAAGGACCTGAACAACTTCTGGTCCGGGCACCTGGAGAAGCTGGGCGTGACCCACATCCCGGAACGGGCCCGCCTGGCCGACACGAACAAGGTGGTCAGTGACAGCGGCACCGAGTACACCGCCGAACGCATCGTGTTGGCCATGGGTGGCGCCCCGCTGGTACCGCCGCTCGAGGGCGCCGAGCTGGGTGCCACCTCCGACGACTTCTTCGAGTGGACCGAGCTGCCGGAATCCATCGCGGTAATCGGCGGAGGCTACATCGGGCTGGAAATGGCCGGCATGTTGCGCTCCATGGGTGTGAAGACCGACGTGGTCGCCATGGAGGACCGCGTGCTGGAGATCGCCGACCCGATGATCTCGCAGACGCTGGACCAGCACATGGAGCACCAGGGCATCGAACGCCACCTAGGCATGAAGGCCGCGGGTCTGGGCGGCAAGCCCGGCGCGGTCACCGTCAAACTGGAAGGCGGCAAGGAACTGGGCCCGTACGAGAAGGTGCTATGGGCCGTCGGCCGCAAGCCGGCCACCCAGGACATGGGCCTGGAAGAGGTCGGCGTCGAGATCGCCCGCGGCGGCACCATCCCGGTAGACGAGTGGCAGGCGACCAATGTCGAGGGCATCTACGCCCTGGGCGATATCATCGGCAAGGGGCCGCTGACCCCCGTGGCCATCGCCGCCGGTCGCCGCCTGGCCGCGCACTGGTATGCCCCGGAGACGAACCCCGTGCCGGTGGACTACGACCAGATCCCCACGGTCACCTTTACGCACCCGACCGCGGGCATGGTGGGCCTGACCGAGCCGCAGGCAGTGGAGAAGCACGGAGACACGGTGCGTATCTACGAGACGCAGTTCGGCGGCCTGAACCGCGCCTTCGCCGAGGGCGAGGTGCCGCCGGTGGCAATGAAGCTGGTCTGCGTCGGGGACGACGAAAAGGTGGTGGGCATCCACATGATCGGCGCCAATGTCGACGAGATGCTGCAGGGTTTCGCGGTGGCCGTGCGCATGGGCGCGACCAAGCGCGACCTGGACCTGACCATCCCGCTGCACCCGACCAGCGCCGAGGAACTGGTCACCCTGAAGGAAGGCCGCCCGGGCCGCCAGGAAGGCATTGCCAAGGCCGCCTGAGGGTCACGCCGTTCTCCCCACGTAAAACGCCGCCCCGGCAACCAACCGGGGCGGCGTCAAGACGTTATCTCGTGGGCCGTCTGTGCCCGTATTTTCTAGAATCGCCAGCCAACCGAGGCAGTAAACGCGTCGACCTTGTAGTCGCTGTCGAAGGCATAGCGTTCGTACTCGGCGCGAATCAGGAAGCTGTCCAGATTCACCTGCGCACCGAGTCCGTAGACCGGATCCACGCCATCGTTGTCGCGCAGGGTGATGCTCTCATCACCCAGGTTGCCCCGGACGTCTGCATCCCACTTGG
The DNA here is from genome assembly GCF_001999325.1 of Thioalkalivibrio versutus. Taxonomy (GTDB): domain Bacteria; phylum Pseudomonadota; class Gammaproteobacteria; order Ectothiorhodospirales; family Ectothiorhodospiraceae; genus Thioalkalivibrio; species Thioalkalivibrio versutus. The sequence continues at coordinate 5,860 of NZ_MVAR01000036.1, read as the reverse complement.
CGAGGCCCGCCTTCGCAAAGAACTCGAAATGCTGCCCGATCGGCAGTTTGCCGAGGACGCTCGCGCCATAGGCTCGGGACTTGATGTCGGTATGCGCACCGGACTCGTCACCGCGCAGCTTCACCTCTCCGAGATCCGAGTAGAACCCCTCGACCCCTACATACGGATTGAAGTTGTACCCGACAAACCCGCGCCAGACGTTGTCGTCGTCGTCCAGGCGGTAGTCCGAGGCCCCGGAACCGATGAAATCGGCGACTTCATCGCGGTCGTTCTTCAGAGCGCTGAAACCGGTACCGAGCCCCATGTACAGGCCCTCGCCCCGATCAGACTCATCTGCCATCACCACTTGGGGCGCCAGGATCCCTGCAGCGGCCACCACAACCGTGTTCAACAAGATCTTTTTCATCTTCGCGTCTCCTTCCTGATCGTGCTCGAAATGTAAAATTTCTTGACTGCCATAAAGACGCCGGCGATTTTCCCGAAACACCCCAGGTCCGGAAAGAAGAAATGCGTGACTCATTTTCAAACACGTGCAAAACAGCCCCACCCCGAGACCCGACTCGTGATACCGCGCACACCCACAGAACCCAAAGAAAAAGGCTGATGGGCGAACCGCCATCCGCTCATGGCGACCCACCCACCAGCCTTTTGTTTCCTGATCGCTGCATCCGTTTGACCGAGCCCCTTTCCGACCCGGCCCCACGGCACGGCGACCACTGATCAGTCCATATCGTGCGCCGGATCCTCCTCGGAGAACGCGTCGTCATGCCCCCCGCGGCCGGATTCGTCCTCTTGCACCTCATCCTCGCGCAGATCCTCGATCCAGCCACGCAGATCCTCGTCCACCTCCTCGACCGTCTCGTCCACTGCCTCGCCGGCCTCCTGCGCAGGGCCCGGATCGGAACAGCCGGCCAGCATGCCGCCAAGCACCAGGGCTACCGCATATACCGGCAGCGACAGGAATCGGGACGGACCGGCCGCATCCTTGCATGATTTTCGGATAACGCTGCTCATTGCATTTTCCCTCCAGGATTTTTTTTCCAGGGCGCGCCGATCAATGCTTCCCAATCCATCGAAAAGGCAACATTTTTGCACCGACGCCGGCGACCTCTATCTCGGCATGCACCGAAGCCGCCCTGAACAGGTTCACATTTCCCGACCGGACACATCTTCATCCGATTGAAAACCCATAGCGAGCATCACCCACCTAGCCCCAGTGTGTCCTTGGTGGATACGCCAGGTCGCCCATGGGCGTCCGGAACTGAGAACTGGTACGCCAAGCCGAATACAAGAAGCCATGGGACAGCGAATTCTGGCCTACACTGAAAATTCAAACGAGTCGAAAGGAGAGAACCAATGCTGGGATGGGCACTACTTTTCCTGATCGTTGCGATCGTCGCGGGCGCGCTGGGGCTGAGCGGGATTGCCGGGGCCGCCACGCAAATCGCCTGGATCCTGTTTGTCGTGGGCCTGATCCTGGCGGTGGTGTTCTTCGTCACCGGCAGGCGCCCCCCGGTGTAACGAAGGCTTGCTGACGACCGGGGCGAATGCGAACAGGTCGGCATTCGCATTTGCCTCCGTTACGCCGCGGGCCGGTGTAACGAGAAGAAACACGCACGTTACGCAACGTAACGCACGGAACAGACCGCTTGGCCACAACCTGCTGATTCGCGGGGGCCAAAGAATTGGCGTGCAACTTGCATTAGACCCCCGAGACGTGAACACCATCACTTTGGGGATGCCGCTACCGCCATGTCCGACGCGCTCGACAGCACCCGGGAGTTCCTCGGCGCCCACGCCCCGTTCGACCAGCTCGAGACGGATGCGCTGGAGTTCCTGCTGCCCCGCCTGGAGAGCCGCTTCTACGCGCGTGGCGCGCGCATCACCGACCCCGAGGCCGGTCCGGCCCAGCGTTTCCACATCATCCGCCAGGGCCGCATCCGCGGCGAGACCCCCAGCGAGGACGAACAGCTCTCCGGCAAGGCCTGGGAGCTGATCCCCGGCGAATGCTTCCCGATCGGCGCCCTCCTCGGCCGCCGCGCGGTACATACCGTGCATCGCGCAGCGGAGGACACCGTCTGCCTGGAACTGAGCCTGGAGGACTTCGACCGCCTGCGCGCCCGTTCGCGGGTCTTTAACGACTTCTGCACGCGCCGCCTGGCCAACCTGCTGGACCGCCTGCAGCAGGGCCTGGACACCCTGTCCGCCCGCGACGGTGGCGCCGGACAACTCAATACGCCGCTGGTCCTGCGCCTGGCGCGCAGCCCGGTTACCTGCCGCCCGGACACCCGGCTGCGCGAGGTCCTGACCACCATGCGCGACGAGCGGGTCGGCTCCATCGTCGCGGTCGACGACAACCAGCGGCCGGTGGGCATCTTCACCCTGCATGACCTGCTCTCGCGCGTGGCGCTCGCGGATGTCGACCTCGACACCCCGGTCGCGGCCGTGATGACCCCCGACCCGGTGGCGCTGGAGGAGAGCGCCCCGGGCTTCGAGGGTATCGAGGCGATGACCGAGCACGGGATGACCCACCTGTGTGTGGTGCGCGACGGCCGCCTGGTCGGCGTGCTGGGCGAGCGCGACCTGCTGACCAGTCAGCCGCTGACCCTGGACGGTCTGGTGCGCGCGATCCGCCGCGCCGACTCTGTCACCGCCGTCGCCGAGCGCCTGCGCCAGGTGCCACGCCTGATCGAGGCCGTGGCCGGCCAGGGCGCAGAAGCCGATCAGGTCCTGCGCCTGATCACGCGTCTCAACGAACACGCCACCCGCCGGGTGCTGGCCCTGTTGCGGCCGCAGCACGAGGCGATCGAGGGCATCGACTTCACTTGGCTGGCGTTCGGCTCCCAGGCGCGCGAGGAGCAGGCCCTGGTCACGGACCAGGACAACGGCATCCTGTTCGACGCCGCGGCCAGCGATGCGGACGCGATCCGCGAGCGCCTGCTGCCGTACGCGAAGGACGTGAACCAGGCGCTGGCCGAGTGCGGGTTCATGCTGTGCCCCGGCAACATCATGGCCGGCAACCCGGAGTGCTGCCTGAGCGGCCCGGAGTGGGATCAGCGTTTCACCCGCTGGATCGAGCAAGGCACGCCGGAGCACCTGCTCAAGAGCAGCATTTTCTTCGATCTGCGCGCCGTGGACGGCGATGCCGGACCCGTCGAGGCGCTGCGCACCCGCCTGCTGCAGAAGACCGCCTTCAACAGCCGCTTCCGCCGCCAGATGGCCGCCAACCAGCAGATGTTCCGCCCACCGCTGGGTCTGTTCGGCGAGATCAAGAGCGGGTCCAACGGGATCGATATCAAGAAACAGGGGCTCACGCCCTTCGTCGACGGCGCACGGGTGATCGCACTGGCGGCCGAGTTGCCGGCCACGCGCACCCACGAACGTCTGGACCAGGCCGTTGCGGCCGACGTAATGCGCGCCGCCGATGCCCAGGACTACCACGCCGCACTGCGCTACCTGCAGATGCTGCGCCTGCGCGCCCAGCAAAAGGCGCTGCGCGAGGGACGCGACGACGACAACCGAATCCGGCCGGAAGAGCTGGGTGCCCTGGAGGGACGGGTGCTCAAGGAGAGTTTCCGGCAGGCCCGCAAGCTGCAGGGACAGCTTGAGGTGCAATACCAGCTGTGATGGAACACGGCAAACAACAAAACCTTACGAGAGGAGCATCGTCATGTCACAAGAAGACCTGAGCCGGCAGGCCTACTGGCGGGCGCATCTGCGTCTGCTGGGCATCTGCCTGGCAATCTGGTTCCTGGTGTCGTTCGTGCTGGGCATTCTGGTCTCCCAGCCGCTGAACGCGTTCCAGCTGGGGGGCTATCCGCTGGGCTTCTGGTTCGCGCAACAGGGCTCGATCTACACCTTCATCATCCTGATCTTCGTTTATGCCTGGCGCATGAACGTCCTGGATCGCAAGTTCAACGTCCACGAGGAGTAAGCCTGTCATGGATCAACAGACTCTAAGCCTGCTCGTGGTCGGGGCGACGTTCGCCCTGTACATCGGCATTGCCATCTGGGCGCGCGCCGGTTCGACCAGCGAGTTCTACGTCGCCGGGCGCGGCATTAACCCGATCGCCAACGGCATGGCCACGGCCGCGGACTGGATGTCCGCCGCGTCGTTCATCTCCATGGCCGGCCTGATCGCGTTCCTCGGCTTCACCGGGGGTGCGTACCTGATGGGCTGGACCGGCGGCTACGTGCTGATGGCACTGCTGCTGGCCCCGTACCTGCGCAAGTTCGGGAAGTTCACGGTGCCGGAATTCATCGGTGACCGCTTCTACTCGAAGACCGCGCGCATTATCGCGGTGATCTCCCTGATCGTGATGTCCGTGACCTACGTGATCGGGCAGATGCGCGGGGTCGGGATCGCCTTCTCCAACATCCTGGAAGTGCCACTGGCCACCGGCCTGATCGCCGGCATGACCGTGGTGTTCATCTACGCCGTACTCGGCGGGATGAAAGGCATCACCTACACCCAGATCGCGCAGTACGTGATCATGATCTTTGCCTACACGGTGCCGGCGATCTTCATTGCCATCACCCTGACCGGCAATCCGGTCCCGCAGCTGGGACTGGGCTCCACCCTGCAGGGGACGGATACCTACCTGCTGGAGGCGCTGGACCAGACCATGGTCGATCTGGGCTTCCACGCCTACACCGAAGTGGGCGGCATGAGCATGCTCAACATGTTCCTGCTGACGCTGGCGCTGATGATCGGTACCGCGGGCCTGCCGCACGTAATCATCCGCTTCTTCACCGTTCCGCGCGTGCGTGATGCCCGCAAGTCCGCCGGCTGGGCGCTGGTGTTCATCGGCATCCTCTACACCACCGCCCCGGCAGTCGGCGCGATGGCCATCTGGAACCTGGTGAACACCGTCCACCCGGGCGAGATCGGCACCGAAGAGGGGCATCTGGCCCATGCGGACCGGCCGGCGTGGATGGAGCGCTGGGAACAGACCGGCCTGCTTGCCTTTGAGGACAAGAACGACGACGGCGTGATCCAGTACTACAACGACGGCAACGAAGAGTTCGCGGCTTTCGCCGAAGAGGAATACGGCTGGGAAGGTTCCGAGATCGTCACCCTCGACCGCGACATCATGGTGCTGGCCAACCCCGAGATCGCCGGGCTTCCGGGCTGGGTCATCGCACTGGTCGCAGCGGGCGGTATTGCCGCCGCACTGTCGACCGCAGCGGGACTGCTGCTGGCCATTGCATCGGCCATCTCGCACGACTTGCTGAAGGGCGTGTTCATGCCAAGGATCAGCGAGAAACGGGAGCTCATGGCCGGACGTATCGCCATGGGTGTCGCCATCCTGTTCGCCGGTTATCTGGGGCTGAATCCACCCGGCTTCGCGGCCGAGGTGGTGGCACTGGCCTTCGGTCTCGCCGCGGCCTCGCTGTTCCCGACCCTGATGATGGGCATCTTCATGAAGAAGATGAACAAGGAAGGCGCGATCGCCGGCATGCTGGTGGGTCTGCTGACCACCCTTCTGTACATCTTCACGTACAAGGGCTGGTTCTTCTTCTCCGGCACCGCGATGCTCCCGGACAACCCGGACGGCTGGCTGCTGGGCGTGAACCCGACCGGCTTCGGCGCCATCGGCGCGGTCTTCAACTTCGTCACCGCCTACATCGTGATGAAGCTGACCAAGGAGCCGCCGAAGGACATCCAGGATCTGGTGGAAAGCGTGCGCGTACCGCGTACCGAAGGCTGATGGACGGTCCCGCCATGACCAACATGGCGGGACCCCTGCCACCATGACTGGATGGTCATTCGACAGGAGAAAAGACGGGGTCGGCTCGGGTGCACCGGGTCGGCCCCTTTTATCTGGCACAGTGTCTGCGGGCCAAGCGGCAATCGACC
>NZ_MVAR01000035.1 GCF_001999325.1 Thioalkalivibrio versutus | reverse complement strand
CCGAGGGCCCTGGAGCAAGGTTCCTGGGCGGAATCCGGGTGCCCTGCTTTGGGCAAGCAAGAAAGTGCCTCGGGGCGCGCTGGCGGGTCAGCGCCGGGCAGTATGCGGACCGGAGCCACCGTAAACACCAGAGGATGAACCGGGGCCAGCCACGACCAGGCAGGCGGTGGCGCGAGGCCCTGTAAACAATCGGTTTTCAAGCCGCTCTAGCTACGGGCTGCGCTGGTACGACACGTGAACGTTCGGAGCAGCCAGGCCGCACCGGACGCGTTGCCGCGGCAAGGCACTCGGGACGGGTCAGGCGGTTTCGAGGCCCTGGGCCTGGAGGTCGGCGTGGTAGGACGAGCGGACCATCGGGCCGCTGGCCACCTGCTTGAAGCCCATCTCGCGGGCGCGGTCGCCGAGCTCGTCGAACTCCTCGGGGGAGAGGAAGCGCGTCACCGGCAGGTGATGGCGCGACGGCTGCAGGTACTGGCCCAGGGTCAGCATGTCGCAGCCGTGGTCGCGCAGATCCTGCAGGACCTCCAGCAGTTCTTCACGGGTCTCGCCGAGCCCCAGCATCAGGCCCGACTTTGTCGGCACGCCAGGGTGCTGTTCCCGGAACTGCCGGAGCAGCTCCAGCGACCAGGCGTAGTCGGCGCCCGGGCGGGCTTCGCGGTACAGGCGCGGGACCGTCTCCAGGTTGTGGTTGAACACGTCCGGCGGGGCCTGCTGCATGATTTCGAGCGCGCGATCCATGCGACCGCGAAAATCCGGTACGAGGATTTCGATTTTCATGCCCGGATTCAGGGAGCGCACCTCGCGGATGCAGTCGACAAAGTGCCCGGCACCCCCGTCGCGCAGGTCGTCGCGGTCCACCGAGGTGATCACGACGTACTTGAGGCCAAGCGCCTGGATGGTCTCGGCCAGGTGACGGGGCTCGTCCGCGTCCAGGGCCTCGGGGCGGCCGTGGGCGACGTCGCAGAACGGGCAGCGGCGGGTGCAGATGTCGCCCATGATCATGAAGGTGGCGGTGCCGTGGGCGAAGCATTCGCCGAGGTTCGGGCAGCTGGCCTCCTCGCAGACGGTGTGCAGTTTCTGCTCGCGCAGGATGCCCTTGATGCGCTGTACCTCGGGCCGTGCCTGGCTTTGCGCGCGGATCCACTTGGGCTTGCGCTGGGGCTTCTCGGTGGGATGGATCTTGACCGGGATGCGCGCGACCTTGTCGGCGGCGCGCTGTTTTTCACCGGGCTGGGGGCGGATTCGAGTGTCCATGGACCTTCCCTGAATTTCGTGGCGGCCGGGTTGTGCGGCCGGCGTGGGGCGATCGGGCGTGCTCAGGCAACCTCGCGGATCAGCGCCTCGACTTCCTGCCTAGCCGTCTCGATGGCGGGCAGGTTGCCGTCCTCGTCCAGGATAAAGCCGAGGCGTTCCACTGCCCGCAGGTCGGTGAGCGGGATGCGGTCGGCGAGCAGGTCGTCTTCGGCATCCCGCGGGCATGCGGCGCGGGCGATTCGCACGATGTCGGTCAGGGCGTGAGCCTCCGGGTTTTCCGGGCCGCCGGAATCGCGAATGGCCTCTATGATATCGGATGCCAGGTCCCATTGCTGGGCAACCAGTTCGCCGATCAGGCCTTCCAGTCGGAACAGTACGCGTTCCACTTCCCCGGGTGTTCGATCCGGATGGGTGCGGGCGACCTCGGCGATGACCGGCAAGGCCCCGACGCGGTGCAGGAGTCCGGCGAGCAACGCACTCTGTGGATCGGCGGCCTCGCACTGGTCGGCCAGCACGCAACTGACCGCGGCAATGCGTGCGGAGCGCCGCCACAGGCGTTCCAGCAGTTCGTGGTAGGGGTTGTCGCGATGGATGAAGACCTGGTGCATCGCCAGGGCCATCACCAACTGGCGGGTGCGTTCCAGTCCAAGCCGGGCGACGGCATCCTGAAGGCGCGAGACGACACGGCGGCTGCCCATGGCCGGGCTGTTGGCCACACTCAGCAGGCGGCCGGCTACACTCGGATCTTCCTCGATGATCCGGGTGGCCTCGGCGATGGAGACATCCGGATCCTTCAGGGCCCGCTGCAGGTGCAGGGCAACCTCGGGGAGCTGGGGCAGGGCCAGTTCCCCGGAGTAGGCATGGGTGTAGATGCTGCTGAACAGTTCGCCCTCGAGATCGGATAGCTCGATCTCGCTGACCTCGACGCTGTCCTGGCCGCCGCCGTCGATCAGGGTTTCATAGACCTTGCGATCAAGCATGGCGAGGGTCGAGCGAGTCGCGGCGATGGCATGGCTGTGGTAGTCGTGCGCATCGAACAGGGGGTTCAGCGCTTCGCTGCTGTCGCCTTTCAACATGACCGAATTGCGCCCGCTGGCCAGGATCATGCGGCCTTCCAGCAGGAAGATCATGCTGCGGAATTCGTCGCGTGCATGCAGCTTGAAGCCCGGATCCACCGTCATGGTCCGGGCGTGTTGCAGTAGCTTGTCGCGGGCCCGGTCGCTCAGCTCGGAAAACGGGCGCAGCTGGGGGAGGCGTTGCTCGATCACCGCGGTTCAGACGTTGAACATGGCGCGGAGTTCTGCCAGATCCTCGGCGCGCTCTTCCAGGAACGCGATCGGCTCGCCGGGTGGGGGCGGGGTGATCCCGAGGACCTCGAAGGCCGCGACATCGGTGGCATCGGGCACGGCCTCGCCTTCGGCGCGGCGGGTGGCCCATTCCGCGACCAGGGCGATGCTGGCGTAGTCCGGTTCGCTGGCGCGATAGCCCCAGTCTCCGGCGTGTTCAGCGACCGTTACCAGGTCGCCGCCCAGATCCCAGTAGTTGATTACCAGGACGCCGGCGAGATTGCTCAGGCGCCGCACCAGCGATTGCACGCGCTCGCGGTCGGGATGGTCCTCGCGCAGTTCCACGAACTGGATGATCGGGACCGCGCCGATCCCGGCGACCAGCCCGGCCAGCAGTGCCCGCTCGCGGTCCAGCTGCTTCAGCGAGTCCGCGATCAGGTAGCTGTAGGCCGATTGCAGGGCGCCGTGTTTCCAGCTGGACTCCATCGCGTCGCGGGTCGAGGCGTGCTTGGCCTTGAAGGCCTGACGCAGGGCCATGTTCATCGCCAGCATGCGGGTGTTGCGAAAGCCCAGGCGGTTGACTGCGTCGCGCACGGACTGGATCTGCTTGGCGGCGCGAAACAGCGGGCTGTTGGTGGCGTGCAGCAGCGCACCGGCGATCGTCCCGTCGCGCTGGATGACCTCGGTGAGCTTGTCCAGGTCGGCATCCGGATCGTTAGTCAGTTCCTGAATGCGCAGCGCGATCTCCGGCATGGTCGGCAATTCCAGCCGATTGCTGGTGATCAGGTCGTAGAGCTCGCCGAAGAAGGCACCCTCGGTGTCGTCCAGGTCGGTGTCGTGCACTACGAGCGAGGCACTGTGGGCCTTCTTCAGCGCCGCTGTGGGGATCTCCAGCAACTGACAGGTCTTCTCGGTAATGAGGAAGTCCTGCTGCCCGATGTTCTGGTCGAACATCTGCAGGGGGCTGTCCGGATCGGTCGACTCCAGGGTGATGCGGGCCGGACTGCCGCCGCTGACGCGGACCAGCTGGCCGCGTACCAGGAACAGGTAGCGATCCTCGACCTCCTGCGGGCGCAGGCGCCGCCCGGCGTCCAGCTCCCGGGCCAGGCAGGCCGCGGCCAGTTCGCCGCGGGCTTGCTCCGACAGGCTGGAGGTCAGGTCCAAGTCCTGAAGCAGGGCATCAATGCTGGTGCTATCCATGGGGCGGTTCCCGATCCGTGCTGTGCCAATCCGTTCCCGCGCTGCAGCGCCGCGTGGCGGGCCGCGGGGCGTACCCGCCACGCGGGTTACTCGACTGGCGCCAGTGTAGCATCCGATCTGGTGGCGGGAAGCGCTGACGCCGCCCCACGGCAGGCGAAGCGCGGTCGGTCGGCGGCGTCGATCAGGTCATGGGCTTGCAGAAAGCCCCGCGCGTCGGCGGCATCCTCGCGGAACCAGGCGGCGGTATTTCCCAGGCGGAAGCTGTAGCCCCAGGCGTCCATGTCCCGCATCAGCCGGTCGCGGCCGACGCCGGGGATCTCGTCGGCCAGCAGGATCTGCAGATAACATACGCCGCACTCCTCCAGGTCGTCGCCGCCCGCATTGGTATGCAGGGCGGCGCGCCGTCCTGCGTCCATGCAGATGACATGTCCGGCCTCATGCAGGGCCGAGTGGATGGGGGTGTCGGGACGCACATGCACGTCATGGCCGACGATCCCGGCCTCGGGTTCGCCCCACCAGCTGCCGGGCAGCGGCGCCTGGGCCGGGTGCGCGACCAGGCGCAGGCCGTAGCGGGCGAACAGGGTCACGAGCGCGTCCTGCAGGGCCGGGTCGCCACAGGTCTGGATCGCGGGGTTGTTCATGTGTCGGAGTCGTCGGGCAGGGCCGTGGTGCGCTTGCGGCTGCGCCGTGGGCATTCCTCGGGGTGCTCGCGGCACCAGGTGTCGACCCGCTCGGTGAGGTCGTCCTGAAAGCACAGCAAATAGAACCGCGCCTGCTCGCGGTTGGCGATGGCGGGCCGCCCCAGGGTGTCCACCACGCCGGTGCGCAACGCCGCGATGATCGCGTTGGCGGCCTTCTTCTGCGGCCAGGCGGTAATCTGCTCCCAGGCCTCGGGAGTGAAATACAGGCGCAGGAGGTCGGGGCGGGTGGTCAGCAGCATGCGCGTGACGTTGCGCAGGGTGGTCTCGGCCTCGCCCCAGTCGTGTACCAGGCCGCCCTCCAGCAGGCGTTCGATCTCCTCGCGACCCTTGGGCGACAGCATCGGCACGCGCGCTGAACGCCTCAGGCGCTCGGGGCATCCTCGGGGGTGAAGGCGCGGATGGACAGGGCGTGGAGTTCGCCGGAGTCGATCTGCTCGCGTACGGTGGCGTAGACGGTCTGATGTTTCTTGACCGCGTTCATGCCAGCAAACTGTGGGCTGACGACCAGGGCCTCGAACTTGCCCTCGCCTCCGGTAACCTCGACCTTCTCGGCCGACGGCAGGCCGGCGCGAATGAGTTCGGCCACTTGATTGGCATCCATGATGAGTCCCTTGATTGGTGCGTATTGGTCAGCCGCGGATGATAGCCGGGCGATGGGCCCGACAGAAGTTCCCCCACGCGGGGAACTCGTTCCCGCGGCACGGGTTCGTAGGAAAACACCTGCATGGATTGTCGGGCTGGTTTGGGTTGTTCCGGGTTGGCTGCGCTAGCATCAGGTCACTAACGTTCGGCCCGCCGGGCCATGGAGGCAATCGCAATGATCTTCAAGCAACTGTTCGAGGACGAGTCGTCCACCTATACCTATCTTCTGAGCTGCCCGGATACCGGTAAGACCGCATTGATCGACCCGGTCATCGAAACCGTCGACCGCGACATGCGCGTGTTGCAGGAGATGGGCCTGAGCCTCGATTACGTCATCGAGACCCATATCCACGCCGACCACATCACCGGCGCCCGGATGCTGCGCGAAAAAACCGGCTGCAAGCTGGGCGGGCCGGCGATGGACGAACTGCCGTGTCGCGATTTCGGCCTGCGCGAGGGCGAGCCCTTCCAGGTGGGCAACCTGGTGGTCAACCCGCTCTATACCCCGGGACACACGGATGCGCACCACGCCTACCTGATGGATCACGTGGGCCTGAAAATGCTGTTCTCCGGCGACGCCCTGCTGATCGAGGCCTGTGGCCGCACCGACTTCCAGTCGGGGGATGCCAAGACGCTCTATCACTCGATTCACGAAAAGTTCTTCACCCTGCCGGACGAGACCCTGGTGTATCCCGCGCACGATTACGAAGAGCGCCAGATCACCACCATCGGCCAGGAGAAGATGCGCAACCCGCGCCTGGGCAAAGGCAAGCCGGAGGCGGAGTTCGTGAAAATCATGGACGAGATGGACCTGCCGTACCCGAAGAAGATCGACTGGGCCCTGCCGGGCAACGAGGGTTGCGGGATCTGCCCCGACAACCTGCCGGACGAGAAGAGGCGCCTCTGCGAGACCGATCAGCAGGGTTAGTTCGACCCCTTCCGGTGGCCCCGCCAGGAGCTACCGGTTCCGAATGTTCATCCGGTGGGCGGTTTTTACCGCCTGCCGGACCCCGTACACTCCCGCGATGACCGAACACACACCCGTTGACGTGCCGGGTCCGCTGGACCGCCTGCGGGCGATCATGGCGCGGCTGCGTGATCCCGAATCCGGCTGTGCCTGGGACCGGGCGCAGACGGCCGGGACTATCGTCCCGTTCACCCTGGAAGAGGCCTATGAACTGGCCGACGTGATCGCGCGCGATCAGGGCGAGGCCGCGGATACCCGCGAGTTGCGCGATGAGCTGGGCGACCTGCTGTTCCAGGTCGTGTTCCAGGCGCGCATCGCCGAGGAGGCCGGGCGCTTCGATCTGGATGATGTAGCGCGCGCGATCGGCGACAAGCTGGTGCGCCGGCATCCGCACGTGTTTGCCGATGTCGAGCATGCCTCGGATGCGGAGCGCGAGGCGGCCTGGGAGGAGGACAAGGCCCGGGAGCGTGCCGATCGTGCCCAGACCAGCGCCATGGACGACATCCCGCTGGCTCTGCCGGCCCTGTCGCGGGCGGTGAAGAGCCAGCGCCGCGCCGCCCGGCTCGGTTTTGACTGGGACGATCCGGCGCCGGTGGTCGCCAAGATCCACGAGGAGCTGGCCGAGGTGCAGGAGGCCGTGGATCAGGGCGAGGCCGAGGCGCGCATCGCCGAGGAGGTCGGCGACGTGCTGTTTGCCGTCAGTAACTGGGCGCGCCACCTGGGTGTGGATCCGGAGGGGGCGCTACGCGGAAGTACGCGCAAGTTCGAGGCCCGCTTCCGGCATATGGAGGCCCTGGCCGCCGCGTGCGGCGAGACCCTGGGGGCGCTGGATTTCGCGGCCCAGGAGACCCTTTATCAGGAGGCGCGGCGCCGCGAGCGCCAGCCTTACGACGAATCCGAGACCAAGGACCCGAGATGAGCGACGCCGTCGAACTGCCCGACCATTTCCTGCCGGCCCGGATCGAGTCGATCGAGCAGGTTACCCCGTTGATCAAGGTGTTCACCCTGGCCGCGGACCCGCAGCGCTTTACCAGCAAGGCCGGCCAGTGGCTGGATCTGGTGATCCCGCAACCCGAGGGCAAGCCCTTCGTCGGTGGTTATTCGGTCGTGTCCGCGCCGCGCGCGGATGGCCGCTTGCAACTGGCCATCAAGTACGCTGACCACCACCACGCGACGCATCACCTGCACGCGGTCGCGCAGGAAGGCGACACCGTGTACATCACGCCGGGACAGGGCAGTTTCTTCTTCGAGCCCGGCATGGCAAGGAATGTCGTGCTGCTGGGGGCCGGCATCGGCGTGACGCCGCTGTTCGGCATCCTGCGCGCGATTCATGCCGACATGCCCGAGGTCTATGCGCATCTGGTGTACAGCGTGGCGCACCAGGACGAGGTGCTGTTCCCGCAGGAGCTGGAGGCGATGGCCAAGGCGCCGAATATCGACGTCAGCCTGACCGTGACCCGCGAGGCCGAGGACTGGCTGGGCCACACCGGACGTATCAGCCATCGGCTGCTGGAGTCGCTCGATCTGCCGCGCGATGCGCTGTTTTACTTCTGTGGCTCGCGCGAGTTCATCGAGGACATGGCCACCCTGCTGGCGGAATGGGGCATCCCCGAGGCGCAGCTGAAATACGAGAAGTGGTGGTAACGCGCCGCGTGTCTAGCTGAACCCGTCATTGCGAGTCGCCGCAGGCGACGTGGCAATCGATGTGCTCGGCCACCTGATCCCAGCGCTTTGCCAGCGTGGGGTGGGTTACTCGCTCCGCTCGCCCTTCGGGCCGGCCTGCGGCCGTTCAACGCAGCTTCGCTGCTTTTGTGCTTCGTCGCTGCGCTCCTCGCAATGACGGGAGGGAAGGCAGGCGCGGTGCTCGAACCCAGAAGGATTACGGCCGGCGGGTGTCGCCCGGGCGCAGGGCGTTTTCGGGGGCGAGGATGGTCGGCTGGCCGTCCAGGGCCGGGTCGGTGTCCGGGTAGTCGCGGATGAAGTGCAGCCCGCGGCTTTCCTTGCGCGACAGGGCACTCTTCACGATGATCTCGGCGACCATGGCCAAGTTGCGCAGTTCCAGCAGGTCCGGGGAGATGCGGAAGTGGCTGTAATACTCGTGAATCTCTTCCTGCAGGATGCGGATGCGCCGCTCGGCGCGGTGCAGGCGTTCGCGTGCGCGCACGATCCCGACGTAGTCCCACATCAGCCGGCGCAGCTCGTCCCAGTCGTGGGCGACCACCACCTCCTCCTGTGACTCGGTCACTCGGGACTCGTCCCAGGCCGGCGGCACGGGGAGATTCTCGGGGGCGGGCAAATCGGTCTGCGACAGGATGTGGTCGGCCGCGGCACGGGCATACACCAGGCACTCCAGGAGCGAGTTGCTGGCCATACGGTTCGCGCCGTGAAGACCTGTGTAGGAGGCCTCGCCGGCGGCGTACAGCCCCGGCAGGTCGGTCTGGCCGAAGTGGTTCACCATCACGCCGCCGCAGGTGTAGTGCGCGGCCGGCACCACCGGCAGCGGCTCGCGGGTCATGTCGAAGCCGAATTCCAGGCAGCGCTCGTGAATGGTGGGGAAGTGTTCGCGGATGAACTCGGCCGGTTTGTGGCTGATGTCGAGGTTCACGTGGTCGATGCCGAGGCGCTTCATCTCGTGGTCGACGGCGCGGGCGACGATGTCGCGCGGGGCCAGTTCGGCGCGCTCGTCGAAGCGCGGCATGAAGCGTTCGCCGTTTGGCAGGAGCAGGACACCACCCTCGCCGCGGACCGCCTCGGAGATCAGGAACGACTTGGCCCGCGGATGGAACAGGCAGGTCGGGTGGAACTGCATGAACTCCATGTTGGCGATGCGGCACCCGGCGCGCCAGGCCATCGCGATGCCGTCGCCGGTGGAGCCGTCCGGATTGGAGCTATAGAGGTAGACCTTGCTGGCGCCGCCGGTTGCAAGGATCACGGTCGGGGCGAGGATGGTCTCCACCTCACGGGTCTTGGCGTCCTGCACGTAGGCGCCAACCACGCGGCGGGTGCCGTCCACTGGTTGGGTGATCAGGTCCACGGCCACGTGGCGTTCGAACACCTCGATGCTGCCCTGGCCCGAGGCGCTGCGCACCAGGGCCTCTTCGATGGCTCGCCCGGTGGCATCGGCGGCGTGCGCGACGCGCCGGGCGCTGTGCCCGCCCTCGCGGGTCAGGTGCAGCCGGCTGCGGCCCTCGAGCGGCTCGCGGGTGAACGGCACGCCGAGGTTGAGTAGCCAGTGGATCGCCTCGGGGCCCGCCGCCACGGTGCGGCGCACGGCGTCCGGGTCACACAGGCCCGCGCCCGCGTCCAGGGTGTCCTGAATGTGGGCATCGAAGGAGTCGGTGCGGTCGAGGACTGCCGAGATTCCGCCTTGGGCATAGCGGGTAGAACCCTCGTCCACCGGGCCCTTGCTGATCACGGTGACGCGACGGTGCGGGGCCAGATGCAGGGCTGCGGAGAGCCCCGCCGCGCCGCTTCCAATCACGAGGACGTCCGCCAGGCGCGGTTGTTGTACTGTCCCCATGGGTCAGGTAACGTGCTGCGCTTGTTGCCAGAGCGAATTGTGGCCCTTGCGCAACAGTGTTGTGCGCAAAGCGAACTTAATGCGAGTCAGGCGGTCCATGCAACATAGAATACCGGAGACTGGCGTGTTGGCGGGAGTCCCCGCATGAGCGAGAAGGCTTCCGACGAGGCCCTGGTCAAGCGAGTTCAGAAGGGCGACAAGGCGGCCTTCGACGTCTTGGTGCTGAAGTACCAGCACAAGATCGTCAACCTGGTTGGGCGTTATGTCCATGACCATGCAGCGGCCCTGGACGTGTCTCAGGAGGCCTTTATTAAGGCCTACAAGGGGCTGGCGAACTTTCGCGGCGAGAGTGCGTTCTATACGTGGCTCTACCGCATCGCCATCAATACGGCCAAGAATCACCTTGTCTCCCAGGGACGGCGGCGGCCCGAGGCCGAAATCGATGCGCAGGACGCGGAACAGATGGGCGGTGACTCCGCCCTGAAGGACAGTGCAACCCCGGAGGGGGAGCTGTTGTCCGAAGAGATTGAAGGGGCGGTGCGTCGCACCATCGAGGAACTGCCCGACGACCTTCGGATGGCCATCACACTGCGCGAGATCGAGGGACTGAGTTACGAGGAAATCGCGCAGACGATGGGATGCCCGATCGGCACGGTCCGGTCGCGTATCTTTCGGGCCCGCGAGGCCATCGACCGGACCTTGCGTCCTTTGTTAGACAACAACTGAACGAGTAGCGACATGACAGAGCAAGTCTCAAAGAATGAACGTCTTTCGGCCCTGGTGGACGGAGAAACGGATGACTTCGAGACGCGTCGCCTGATGGATGAACTGGTCAAGTCCGAAGAGGACCGCGGTCAGTGGGAACGCTATCACCTGATCGGCGATAGTCTGCGCGGCGGGATGCGCCGCACGGCCCCCGCGAACTTCATGGACGGTGTCCATGCGGCCCTGGCCGACGAGGCGCCGCTGTCGGCTGCCCACAAGCCGGCGCAGCCGCGCTGGCTGAAGCCGGTTGCGGGCACTGGTGTGGCCGCCGCGGTCGCGATGGTGACCCTTGTCGGGATGCAGATGCTGGGGCCCGACACGGGCACGCAGGAGGCCGCTCCGGTCGCCAGCGAGACCCGTACCCCGGCACAGGTCGCCGATGGCGTGCAGCGGGCCAGTACCTCCGACGTCGAGGCCCCGGCCGCCGGACGCGAGTCGCTGGACCCACGCTTTGCCCGCTACCTCGAAAATCACGCGGAACTGACCGGGCCGGGTTCTACCGCCCTGGGCCGGGTTCGTTACTCGGTGAGTGACGAGTAACGCGTGATGCGCCGCGGCCTACCGTTCGTCCTGGTTGCCGCCACTGCACTTTGCTGTGTTCCGTTGCCGGTTCTGGCCGGGGATCAATCCCCGGCAGACTGGCTGCAGCGGATGACCAGTAGCCTGCATTCGGAGAGTTACCAGGGAACTTTCGTGCTCCAGCGGGATGACCGACTGGACGCCATTCGTGTGGTGCACGCCGCCGAGAACGGTGGCTACCGCGAGCGCCTGGAAACCCTGACCGGAAGCCACCGCGAGATCCTGCGGTCGGTCGACCGTCTGAGCGCGTTGAAGGGAGCCCGGGCCGCAGCCGGCGAAGGTGGTGGAGGGGCCCCGCACTGGCCGGCCGGAGCGCCAGTCTTCCTGCTCGAACATCACGATCACTACGCCCTGGAAGACATGGGCGTGGACCGTGTCGCCGGACTCGAGTGCCGCATGATCCTAGCGCGTGCCCGCGATATGCTGCGTTACAGCCATCGCTACTGCCTGCACACCGCGACCGCGCTCCCCTTGCTCAGCGAACTGTACGACGGTCACGGGGCGCTGCTTGAGCGCCTGGCCTTTACCGATCTTGAGCATCTTGACGAGGTCGCGGAAACCGCCCTCGAGGCGACCCGCGAGGACGCCGAGCATGTCGAGGTGCGAGCCGACCATGGGCACAAGAAGCCCGACTGGGACGAGCAGACCGGCATGGACGGCTGGAGCTTTGCCAAACTGCCGGATGGCTTTTCCGCGATTGCCGCGTCCGAACGCCGTGTCGGAGACGACCAGGCTAGCCTGCGTCATTTCGTGTTGAGCGACGGTCTGGCCTCGGTCTCGGTCTATATCGAGAAGGCCAGCGGCGAGCAGATGTTCGAGGGCACGACACGTGCCGGGGCCACGCACGGGGCCGCGCGTTCGATCGCGGGGCACCAGGTCACTGCGGTGGGCGATGTCCCGCAGGCGACGGTGCGGGGCGTGCTGGACGCCGTGGTGCATCACCCCGGCAATTGAATCGCCACATGGGCTCGCAAGCATGAGTGAATGGATCCGCGAACAGGGAACCGTGCTCTCGGTGGAGGGCTACGCGGCGCGTGTGCGTATCGAGCGCCGTTCGACCTGCGGCAGTTGTTCGGCCCGGACGGGCTGCGGCAGCGGCGTCCTGTCCGAGGTGCTGGGCCGCAAGGCAGTGGAGGTGTCCATCGGCCATCCCGGCTCGCTGCAGCCGGGAGATACCGTGACCCTGGGTATTCGCGATCAGGCGCTGGTTTCGGGGGCCCTGGCGATGTACCTGTTGCCGCTCGCCGGCCTGGTGGCGGCGCCGGCACTGCTGATGCTGGTCGTGCCCGGACTCGGAGAGGGCTTTCACTTGCTGGCCGGGGCCCTGGGGTTCGCGGGCGGGCTGCTCGGCGTGCGCGCCTGGCTGCGCCGGCGCGCCCCGGATCTGGCGCCGGTGCTGCTGGAGCGCCATCCGGCCACGGGAACCCACCGCGCTGCGGCACCCATGGCTGCGCCCCGGCCCTGAATCTTCGCGCCGGTCGCCGGGAACTTGTGGCCGGGCCGGCTTTCTAGAGCCATGAACCTACGACTTCCCAATGCGGGCTGGATGATGATGAAACCGATGCAATGGGCACTGGTGGCCCTGACCTTTCTCGCCCTGTCGCTGCCGGCCTCGGCGCGCATGCTGCCGGACTTCGTGCCGCTGGCGGAGGAGCACAGCCCGGCGGTGGTGAATATCGCGACCACCCGCGAGCGCGAGAACCCGCATCGCAGTCAGATGCCGGACTTCGAGGGCTCGCCCTTCGAGGACCTGTTCGAACGTTTCTTTGGGGGCCCCGGGGGCGAAGGCCCGCGCGGGCCTGAGCGCTTCGAGCGCAACTCGCTGGGTTCCGGGTTCATCTATACCGAAGATGGCTACATCATCACCGCGAACCATGTGGTGGAGGGCGCCTCGGAGGTTGTCGTGCACCTGTCCGACCGGCGCGTGTTCGACGCCGAGATCGTTGGCAAGGACCCGCAGAGTGATGTGGCCCTGCTCAAGATTGACGCCGAGAACCTGCCCACTCTGAAACTCGGCTCCTCGTCCGATCTGAAGGTTGGCGAATGGGTGCTGGCGATCGGTTCGCCGTTCGGCTTCGATCACTCGGTGACCGCCGGCATCGTCAGTGCCAAGGGGCGCAGCCTCCCGAGCGAGAATTACGTGCCGTTCATTCAGACCGATGTGGCCATCAACCCGGGCAACTCCGGCGGGCCGCTGCTGAACCTGGATGGCGAGGTGATTGGCGTCAACGCGCAGATCTACAGCCGGACCGGCGGTTTCATGGGGCTGTCCTTTGCCGTACCGATCGAGATGGTGGGCGACGTGGTACAGCAGTTGCGCGAGCACGGCGAGGTGACGCGTGGCTGGCTGGGTGTGCTGATCCAGGAAGTGACCCGCGAGCTGGCCGACTCCTTCGGCATGGACAAGCCGGCCGGGGCGCTGGTCTCGCGCGTGCAGCCGGACAGTCCGGCGCAGAAGGCCGGCTTTGAAACCGGGGACGTGATCCTGTCGTTCAACGGCATCGAGGTGCCGAACTCGTCCGCGCTGCCGCCGATTGTCGGGCGCACGCCGGTGGGCGCCGAGGCCGAGGTCGAGGTGCGCCGTGGTGACGAGACTCGCACCATCATCGTCGAGATCGAGCGTCTGCCGGAGGATATCTCCGCCCAGCGCGGGGGGCCGCAGCGTGAGGCCCCGGAGCGGACCGAGCCGCAAAGCCTGTTGGGGATGGTCCTGGAGCCGCTGGATGCCGAGCGTGCCGCAGAGCTGGACGTCGATGGCGGCCTGGTGGTCCGGGACGTCACCGACAATCCGGCGCGCTCGGCCGGGGTGCGCTCCGGCGACGTGATCGTCCAGTTTGGCGGCCATGCGGTCGACTCGGTGGAGACCCTGGAGAAGCGGATCGAAGAGGTGGGTGAGCGGCGCACGGTGCCGGTACTGGTGTACCGTGGTGGCAATCCGACCTATATCGCCCTGCGCGTTCCGCGGGACTGAAACCGCCTCGTGCTGCGCTCGCGCGGGTCCAACGGCGCGGGTGCTGCGGGGCAGCAATGGAGAACGGGAGGGCTGCCGGCGGGTTCGGCAGCCCTCCCAATCGTTTCTGGATGACCGAACTGACCCTTTATCATCGCGAGAGCTGCGGTCTCTGCCATGACATGCTGGCCGAGATCATGGCCCTCAAAAGCCGTTATACTTTCGCGCTTACGGTCGTCGACATCGACGAGCACCCGGACCTGCAGGCGCGTTTCAACGTCAAGGTCCCGGTGCTCGCGGTCGACGACGACATTCTCTGCTGCCATTTCCTTGACCGAAAGGCACTGCTGGACCTACTGGCCCCTGCATGACCGAAACCCGCCTTACCCGCAATTTCTCCATCATCGCGCACATCGACCATGGCAAGTCCACGCTGGCGGACCGCCTGATCCAGGGTTGCAACGGCCTGACCGAGCGCGAGATGTCGGAGCAGGTGCTGGACTCGATGGATCTGGAGCGCGAGCGCGGAATCACCATCAAGGCGCAGAGCGTGTCGCTGTTCTATGACGCCCAGGATGGTCAGCGCTACCAGCTGAACCTCATCGACACCCCGGGGCACGTGGATTTCTCCTACGAGGTGTCGCGCTCGCTGTTCGCCTGCGAAGGCGCACTGCTGGTGGTCGATGCGTCGCAGGGGGTGGAGGCGCAAAGCGTCGCGAACTGCTACACCGCGCTCGACCAGGGCCTGGAGGTCGTTCCGGTCCTGAACAAGATCGACTTGCCGGCCGCCGAGCCGGATCGGGTGGCGGCCGAGATCGAGGATGTGATCGGTATCGAGGCCACCGACGCCCTGCGAGTCTCCGCGAAGACCGGCGAGGGGATGGCCGAACTGCTGGAAGAGATCGTGCGTCGTATCCCGCCGCCGGAGGGCGATTCCGAGGCTGCACCCAAGGCGCTGGTGATCGACTCCTGGTACGACAACTACCTGGGCGTGGTCGCGCTGGTGCGGGTGAAGGCCGGACGCTTCCGCGCCGGGCAGAAGATCAAGGCGATGTCGGTCGGGCGTGCCCACGAGGTCAGCCGGGTGGGGGTGTTCACGCCCAAGCCGGTGGATCGCGCGACCCTGGAGGTTGGCGATGTCGGCTATCTGATCGCGACCATCAAGGACATCTCCGGGGCCAAGGTCGGGGATACCTTTACGGACTTCAACAACCCGGCCTCCGAACCCGTTCCGGGCTTCCAGGAGGTTCAGCCGCGGGTGTTTGCCGGGCTGTTCCCGGTCAGTGCAGAGGACTTCAACGACCTGCGCGATGCCCTGGACAAGTTGCGCCTGAACGATGCCGCGTTGTCCTTCGAGCCGGAGACCTCGCAGGCGCTGGGCTTCGGCTTTCGCTGCGGTTTCCTCGGCATGCTGCACATGGAGATCGTGCAGGAGCGTCTGGAGCGTGAATACGACCTCGACCTGATCACCACCGCGCCCACCGTGGTCTACGAGGTGGAAAGAAGCGACGGCGAGGTGGTCATGGTGCACAACCCCTCGGAGCTGCCCCCGAACAACGAGATCGGCGAGATCCGCGAGCCGATCATCGAGGCCAATATCCTGGTCCCGCAGGAGTATGTCGGCGCGGTGATCACGCTGTGCGTGGAAAAGCGCGGGTCGCAGACCAAGATGCAGTACCTGGGGCGCCAGGTGCAGCTGGCCTACGAGTTGCCGATGTCCGAGGTGATGCTGGACTTCTTCGATCGGTTGAAGTCCGCGACCCGTGGCTATGCGTCGTTCGACTATCAGCCGCTGCGGTTCGAGGCGGCGCCGCTGGTACGTGTGGATATCCTGATCAACGGCGACCGGGTGGATGCGCTGTCGGCAATCGTGCATCGCGACCACGCCGAGTCGCGCGGGCGCCAGATCATTGAGCGCATGGCGAAGATCATCCCGCGTCAGATGTACGAGGTGGCGATCCAGGCAGCGATCGGGTCGAAGATCATCGCGCGCTCCACGGTCAAGGCGATGCGCAAGAACGTGCTGGCCAAGTGCTACGGCGGGGATGTCTCGCGCAAGCGCAAGCTGCTGGAAAAGCAGAAGGCGGGCAAGAAACGCATGAAGTCGATCGGCCGGGTGGATGTCCCGCAGGAAGCCTTCCTCGCGGTGCTGTCGGTAGACGACGACAAGAAGTAACAACCAGGCCTGCGGCCCGGACGGGTCGCAGGGCGATCCCCGGCGGGCCGGGAACAGAGGACACGGCATGGCAAATCTCGAACTGATCCTGGTGCTGGCAACCGCCGTGACCGGCCTGATCTGGCTGGGCTGGGTGATCCTGCGGCGGCGTCGGAGCCCCGAGCGCCAGCGCGAAATGCCCTGGTTCGTCGACTACTCGCGCTCGTTCTTCCCGGTCCTGCTGATCGTGCTGATCCTGCGCTCGTTCGTGGCCGAGCCCTTTCGCATTCCCTCGGGTTCGATGATGCCCACCCTGCTGGTGGGCGACTTCATCATGGTCAGCAAGTTTTCCTACGGCATTCGTCTGCCGGTGACGCGCACCAAGATTCTCGACACCGGGGAACCGGAGCGGGGCGAGGTGGTGGTGTTCAAGTATCCGCGCAAGCCGACCGAGGACTACATCAAGCGTGTGATCGGCCTGCCGGGCGACACCATCGCGTTCCGCGACCGCGTCCTGTACGTGAATGGGGAGCCGCAGTCGGCCGAGCGCGTCGGGACCTTCGAGGGCGAGGGCTCGGGGCAGGTGATGTCGGGTGCCTCGATCTTCGAGGAGACCCTGGACGGGCGCACCTATAACACCCTGATGCGCGAGCAGCAGGCCAGCCTGGATGGATCGGTCACCGTGCCCGACGGGCACTACTTCATGGTCGGTGACAACCGCGATAATTCCAACGACAGCCGATCCTGGGGTTTTGTCGCCGAGGAGCATCTGGTTGGGCGTGCCCTCTTCATCTGGCTGCATTGGGATTACAATGAAGGCCATCGGGACTTTTCCCGGATCGGCCAGGCGATTCGCTAGTAGCCCCGCGGGGGCGGGCAAACAGGGACGGGGTATTCATGCAACATTCCAGACACTCGATGCAGGGCGCGGGCGCGATCACCATTCTCGCGCTGATCTTCCTGGCGCTGCTGGTCGGTACCTTCGTGATCAAGATGGGCACGCAGTACACCCAGTTCCTCACCGTGCGCTCGATCATGCAGGACGTCGCCACCCAGGCCGGCGCGGCAGAGAAGAGCGAACGCGAACTGTGGCGCGAGATCAACCGCCGCTTCCAGATCAATTCCGTATACGACGGGATCGGCGAGGAGGACTTCAGCGTGACCGAGAATGGCGCCAGCCGCCAGCTGCACCTGCAGTACGAGGTGCGCCGCGAATTCCTCGGCAATGTGGACGTGGTGGCGCGCTTCTCGAACAGCGAGACGCTGGCCCCCTGATGGGGTCGGCGTCGGTTCCTTGCATGCTTTGTCGGGTGGGTTCGTGAGCCGGGATTTTCGCAGTCTGCTGCCCGCGGCCGTGCGCGACGGCGACGGGATTGACCAGGCGTTGACCCACCGCAGCGCCGGCGGGCGCAATAATGAGCGCCTGGAGTTCCTGGGTGACGCCGTCCTTGGGCTGGTGATCGCCGACGCCCTGTACGAGAAGCTCCCGGATGCCCCGGAAGGGGATCTCACCCGCCTGCGTGCGGCGCTGGTCAATCGCGAGTCGCTGGCGGATCTGGCTCGGGAGACCGGCCTCGAGGGCACGCTGAACCTGGGGCAGGGCGAGCGCAAGAGTGGCGGCCAACGCCGCGACTCCATCCTGGCCGATGCGGTGGAGGCCCTGATCGGGGTGACCTACCGCGAGGCCGGGATGGAGGCCGCGCGCGACTTTACCCTGGCGCTGTATGTCGAGCGCCTGAACGATCTCCCGTCGGCTGAATCGCTGAAGGACCCCAAGACCCGGCTGCAGGAACAACTGCAGGGCCGCAATGCGGATCTGCCGGTCTACGAGGTGCTGGAGGTGGTCGGCCCCGATCACAAGCGCCAGTTCACCGTGGCGGTCCACCTGCCCACCCAGGGCTGGGGCCAACGTGGCCAGGGCTCCTCGCGCCGTCGCGCCGAACAGGCCGCGGCCGAGGCGGCCCTGAAACGCCTGCAACAGGTACAGGAACAATGAGTGAAACCGTAGTCCCCGAACCCGCCACCACGCACTGCGGGCTGGTCGCACTGATTGGCCGGCCCAACGTGGGCAAGACCACGCTGATGAACCGCCTGGTTGGGGAGAAGCTGGCGGCGACGACCCGCCGGCCGCATACCACGCGCAATCGCATCCTCGGCATCGTGACCGAGGGGCAGGACCAGGTCGTACTGATGGATACCCCGGGGATCGATACCGAGCGTACCCAGCTGGTGAACCGGGTCCTCAATCGCACGGCCAGCCAGGCGCTGGCGGATGCCGATCTGGTCTGCTTCATCGTCGAGGCTGGAGAGTTCGGCCCCGGCGACGAGCGCATCGAGGAGACCATCCGTCATTCCGGGCGTCCGGCACTCCTGGTGATCAACAAGGTGGACCAGTGTCGGGAGAAGGAAGAGCTGCTGCCGTTCATCGAGGCCCGCGCCGCGGCCTTCGGCTATGTCGGCGTGGTACCGCTTTCGGCAAAGACCGGATCCAACCTGGACGGTCTGATCGCGGAGATTCGGGCGCATATCCCGGAGGGGCCGTTCCTGTACGACCCGGATCAGCTCTCGGATCGCCCGCAGCGCTTCCGTGCCGAAGAGATGATCCGCGAGTCCATGCTGGAGCATCTGGGGCAGGAAGTCCCGTACTCGGTGGCGGTGCGCGTGGAGGAGTGGTCGGACGAGCCGCGCACCACCCACATTGATGCCGTGATCCTGGTCGAGCGCGACAGCCAGAAGGGCATCGTGATCGGCAAGGGCGGGCAGCGACTCAAGCGCATCGGCCAGGCCGCACGCGTCCAGTTGGAGGCGCTGCTGGAGCGCAAGGTGATGCTGCGCCTGACCGTGCGTGTCGAGGCCGACTGGACCCGCAACCCGCGCGCCCTGCGTGACCTCGGGATCGAAGAATCGCGGTGAGCGCGACCGCCGGGCTCACCCAGGGGGTGGTCCTGCACGCCCGCCCGCTACGCGAGAACAGCCGGGTCCTCGACCTGCTCACCGCCGAGGCCGGGCGCCTGTCGGCAGTGGTGCGCGGCAAGGCCGGATCGGTGCAGCCCTTCGTGCTGCTGGATCTCGCCTGGCGGGGGCGCGGCGAGCTCCCGACGCTGAATGTGGCCGAGCAGCAGCGGGTCTTCCCGCTGACCGGGCGGGCCCTGGTCTGCGGGCTGTACCTGAACGAGCTGATCCTGCGCCTGTACCCACGCGACGCACCGATCCCGGAGGCGCTCCCGGCGCTGTTATCCGCTTATGCCCGGCTGGCCGCCCGCGAGCGCGCCGATACGGTCCTGCGCCGCGCGGAATGGGCCCTGCTCGCACCACTCGATTCCGGGCTCGAACACGTGGACCCGGCCGAGCTGGACCCCGATGCCTGGTATCGCTACGACCCGGAAGCGGGGATGGAACGTGTGGCCGCCGGTCGCAGCGAGGCGATCCCCGGTGTCGCGCTGCAGGCGCTGGCCAGCGCCTGCGACGTGCCGGATAATCAGGCCCGCGTCAGCCGCGACTTCATGCGTCGGCTGATCGACATCCATCTGGCCGGGCGGCCGCTGCGGACCCGGGGTCTGCTGTAGTGGCCCGGACCGCAGCCATACAAGGGCACCGCATCATGTCGCATCCTGCTCCGCTGAAGCTCGGGGTCAATCTCGACCATATCGCCACCATCCGCCAGGCGCGGCATACGCCGTACCCGGACCTGATGCAGGCCGTGCGCCTGGCCGAGGCCAGCGGGGCGGATTCGATCACCCTGCATCTGCGCGAGGACCGGCGCCACATTCAGGATGACGACGTGTTCGGGATCAAGCCGCGGCTGAAGGTCCCGATGAACCTGGAGATGGCCGCCACCGAGGGGATGCAGGCGATCGCCCTGAAGCTGCGCCCGGAGGCCTGTTGTATCGTGCCGGAGAAGCGCGAGGAGCTGACCACCGAGGGCGGCCTGGATGCCTTGGGCCAGCTGGAGCGTTTGCGCGCGTTTGTTGCGCCGCTGACCGCCGCCGGGATCGAGGTCTCGCTGTTCGTGGAGCCGGATGTGCGCCAGCTGGAGGCCGCCGTGGCCATCGGCGCCCCGGTGGTGGAGTTGCATACCGGTGCTTATGCGAATGCCCGCGATGTCGCCGAGCGCGAGCGGCTCCTGGGCGGGATCAACGAGGCCGCTGCGGCCGGCCGGGCCATGGGGCTGGTCATCAACGCGGGGCACGGGCTGGACTATGACAACGTGCGGCCGATTGCTGCCAACCCGGTGTTTCACGAGCTGAACATTGGGCATTCGATCGTGGCCCGGGCCCTGTTCACCGGCCTGCCCGAGGCGGTCAGCCATATGCGCGGCCTGATGGATGCCGCGCGCCAGGGTCTGCCGCCCGGTCAGTACCCGGTTTGAGCGCCGGATGATCCTGGGCATCGGAACCGATCTGGTGCAGGTCGCGCGCATGCAGGGCATGTGGGAGCGCCACGGTGCGCGCCTGGCGGAACGTATCCTGCACCCGCTGGAGCGCGCGGACCTGCCGCCCGAACACCCGGCCGGTTTTCTCGCCCGGCGCTTCGCCGCCAAGGAGGCCCTGTCCAAGGCGCTCGGCTGCGGCATCGGGGCGGATATGGCACTGGCCGAGGCCGGCGTGACCCATGATGCCCGTGGTCGGCCGGAGTTCGTGCTGGAGGGGCGTGCCCGCGCCACGGCCGAGCGTCTGGGCGCCGGGACCATCCATCTCAGCATCAGCGACGAGCGCGATTACGCCCAGGCGTTTGTCGTGATTGAGGCCGAGCCGGCCGGTATGGGCCCCGAGTAACCCCCATTTCCCTCCGGACGTGGTTGCCCGCCCGGAGGCGCCTCCCTAGAATGTGACCCCTTATGCCCGCCGGTCTCCATGGATTCCGCGTCGGGCGCAGCCCTGAGCGAGCGACGGAGTCCACTCCATGCCCTGGAACGAACCGGGAAACAACAACCGCGACCCCTGGAGTGGGGGTGGTGGCGGCCAGCGCGGTAGCGGTGGCGGCGGAAGCGGTAACCAGCCGCCCGATCTCGAAGAAATGATGCGCAAGCTGTCGCGTCAGCTGAACGGCATCTTCGGCGGGGGCGGCAGTGGCGGCTCCGGCGGTTCCGGAAGCGGCGGCATGGGGCGCGGCACGCAGGCCCTGGTCAGCCTCGGTCTGATCATTGCCGTGGTTGTCTGGCTGGCCTCCGGATTCCATATCATCTCGGAAGGCGAGCGCGGTGTCGTGCTGCGTTTCGGCGAATTCCAGCAAGTGAAAAACCCGGGGCCGGGCTGGCACCTGCCGTACCCGATCGAGCGCGTCGAGATCGAGAATGTCGACAACGTGCGTACGCTCTCCCACCGTGCGCTGATCGTGACCGGTGACGAGAACATCATTGATGTCGACATCGCGGTGCAGTACCGCGTCCTCGATCTGGTCGACTACCTGTTCAACGTGCGCGACCCCGACACCACCGTGAACCAGGTGATGGAGTCGGCGATCCGCGAGCGTATCGGCAAGAACAACCTGGACTTCATCCTCGGCGAGGGGCGTGGCGAGATCGCATCCTCCTCGCGAGTGGTGATGCAGGAAAACCTCGATTCCTATGGCGCGGGCATTATCGTGACGGCCGTGTCCATGCAGCAGGCGCAGCCGCCGGAGCCGGTGCAGGAGGCCTTTGCCGACGCGATTCGTGCCCGCGAGGACGAGGTGCGTTTCCGCAACGAGGCCGAGGCCTACGCCAACGGTGTGATTCCGCGGGCACGCGGTCAGGCCGCCCGTATCATCGAGGAGGCCGAGGGTTACCGGGACCAGGTGATCGCGCGCGCCGAGGGTGACGCCTCGCGCTTCGATCAGTTGCTGGCCGAATACCAGCAGGCGCCGGACGTAACCCGCGACCGCCTGTACCTCGAGGCCGTCGAGGCCGTGCTGCAGGATTCCCGCAAGGTCATGCTGGATGTGGGCAGCAGTAACAACCTGATGATGCTGCCGCTGGATCAACTGTTCCAGGGGCAGCGCTCCACCACTAATTCCGGTGACACGCCAACACCGCGGCCGCTGGATACCAGCCGCAGCACGTTCGGCAACAGTGGCACGGGCACGAACCGACTGGGCGATCGCAGCCCGGCCGCCCAGCGTTCGCGGGAGGTTCGCTAATGTTACGCATCGTCGGTATTGCCGTAGTCGTGCTCGGGATCGTGGTCGCGCTGTCGACCTACACCGTCGACGAGCGTGACCGCGTGATCAAGTTCGCCCTCGGGGAGATCCGGGAGGTCGACCCGGCCCCTGGGCTGCACTTCAAGTTCCCGCTGATCCAGAACGTCGAGAAGTTCGACGCCCGGATCATGACGCTGAATATCCCGCCGGACCGGTTCCTGACCTCCGAGGCGAAGAACATCATTGTCGACTTCTACGCCAAGTGGCGGATCGACGATGTCGGTCAGTTCTACCGTGCCACCCGTGGTGACGAGCGTCTGGCCGAAGAGCGCCTGGCCCAGATCCTGCGCGACGGGATGCGTAACGAGTTTGCTCGCTTCGAGTTGCAGGACGTGGTCGCTGGCGAACGCCTGACGATCATGGGTGCGGTGCGCCAGACTGCGTTGGAGACCGCGCAGGAGCTGGGGATCGACCTGGTTGATGTCCGCATCCGCCGCATGGACCTGCCGGAAGAGGTGTCCGAGTCGGTATACGAGCGCATGCGCGCCGAGCGTCAGCGGGTCGCCCAGGACTTCCGCGCCCGCGGTCAGGAAGAGGCCGAGCGCATCCGCTCGCGCGCCGACCGTGAACGCACGGTCATCCTGGCGAACGCCTATCGGGACTCGGAAGAGATCCGCGGTGGCGGTGATGCGATCGCCACCGAGACCCTCGGGCGCTCGTTTGGCGAGGATCAGGAATTCTTCCGCTTCTATCGAAGCCTGATCGCCTACCGCAATAGCATGAGTGGCGAGAACAGCACCTTCATCCTGGAACCGAACTCCGAGTTCTTCCAGTTCTTCAACGCCCCCGGTGGCGAACGCCCGGCGCCGTTGCCGACCCGGTAAAGGAGGGGCGGAGGCGGTCCGCCGTGGCCGCCTCGAAGGTGGCCGTTTGCAACGGGCCCGGAAGATTCCGGGCCCGATTTTTGCCGGGCCGCCACTCGGGCGTGGCGGATCACAGCACAAGAGCAGGGACGAGATGACCGATATCAACCGCTGGTTGCTGCCGGACGGGCTGGAGGAGGCCCTTCCGGATGCTGCGCGCCGTCTGGAGGACCTCCGCCGGCGCGTGCTGGACCAGTTCGACACCTGGGGCTATGACCTGGTGATGCCGCCGCTGGCGGAGTATCTGGAGTCCCTGTTGACTGGTGCCGGGCACGCGCTGGATTTGCAGACCTTCAAGCTGACGGATCAGCTCACTGGCCGCATGATGGGCGTGCGCGCAGACCTGACCCCGCAAGTGGCGCGGATCGATGCTCACCGTCTGCGTGTCCAGGGCCCGAATCGGCTTTGTTACGTGGGCAGTGCGCTGCGTACCCGTGCAGATGAATGGTCGGGTTCACGCAGTCCGCTTCAGGCTGGGGCCGAGCTGTTTGGCCATGACGGGATCGATAGTGATCTCGAGATTATCCGGTTGATGCTGGCGACCCTGGCCGCCTGCGGAGTGGAACGTCCTAGCATGGATCTCGGCCACGTCGGGATCTATCGTGCCCTGGCGCAGGATGCGGGTCTGGATGCGAGCCAGGAGCAGGAATTTTTCGATCAACTCCAGCGCAAGAGCGTGCCCGAGATCGAACAGACCCTCGCGGCCTGGCAGGCCGGCGGCATGGATCCGGCGGCCTGTGCGCGGCTGCGCTCCCTGGTGGATCTGAATGGCGACGCCACGGTACTCGACGCTGCCCGTCGCGCCCTGGCCGGTGCACCCGTCGAGGTGGCGGTGGCGCTGGATCACCTGCAGGCTGTGGTCGCACGGCTTGAGGCGAGCGAGCCGGGCCTGGACCTGCACCTGGACCTGGCCGAGTTGCGCGGCTATGCCTATCACACCGGTCTGGTGTTCGCGGCCTTCGTGCCCGGGTCCGGCCAGGCGATCGCGCGCGGTGGCCGTTATAACGAGATCGGTCGCGTCTTCGGCCGCGCACGGGCGGCCACCGGTTTCAGCACCGATTTGCGCGCCTTCGTGCGCCGCGAGGCCGGGGCGCCGATGACGCCTCGTCAGACGGTGCTGGCACCGGCCACCGGCGATGTGGCGCTGGAGGCGGCCATTGCGGATCTCCGTGCCCGCGGCGTGCGCGTAGTGCGCGAGCTGGAAGGCCAGGACAACGAAGTACCCGGGGGCGCGCGGCTCGAGCCGCGCGCCGGGGAATGGACAGTAGTGGAGCATTGATGGCGATGGGACGTTTTGTAGTCGTACTGGGCAGCCAGTGGGGTGACGAGGGCAAGGGCAAGATTGTCGATCGTCTGACCGAGGATGCCGCGGCCGTCGTGCGCTTCCAGGGCGGGCACAATGCCGGGCATACCCTGGTGATCGATGGCGAGAAGACCGTGCTCCACCTGATCCCGTCGGGCATCCTGCGGGAGGGCGTGGAATGCATGATCGGCAATGGCGTGGTGCTCTCGCCCGAGGCTCTGATCACCGAGATGGAAGAGCTGGAGGCCAAGGGTGTGCCGGTGGCGGACCGTCTGCGCCTGTCGGATGCCTGCCAGCTGATCCTGCCCTACCATGTAGCCCTCGACCTGGCGCGCGAAAAGGCCCGTGGCAAGGCCGCGATCGGGACCACCGGGCGCGGCATTGGCCCCGCCTACGAGGACAAGGTTGCGCGCCGGGGCCTGCGCCTGGACGACCTGTTCCACCGCGAACGCCTGGCGGCCAAGCTGGGCGAGGTGATGGACTATCACAACTTCGCGCTGAAGCATTACTTCAAGGCCGCGACCATCGACCAGCAAGAGGTCTTGGAGCAGTGCCTGGCGCACGCCGAGCGCCTGCAGCCGATGGTCACCGACGTGGCGGGCCGCCTGCACAAGCTGCGCGAGCAGGGCAAGGACGTCATGTTCGAGGGGGCCCAGGGCACGCTGCTGGACATCGACCACGGCACCTATCCGTTCGTGACTTCGTCGAATACCACCGCGGGTGGTGCGTCCACCGGGTCGGGTGTGGGGCCGCGCGACCTCGACTACGTGCTGGGGATCACCAAGGCCTACACGACCCGGGTGGGCGCCGGACCGTTCCCGACCGAGCTGTTCGACAACATGGGTGAACACCTGGCGCGGCAGGGCAATGAGTTCGGTTCCACCACGGGGCGCGCACGGCGCTGCGGCTGGTTCGATGCCGTCGCGCTGAAGCGAGCAGTCAAGGTGAACAGCATCAGCGGATTGTGCATGACCAAGCTGGATGTGCTGGATGGCCTGGAGAACGTGCAGATCTGCGTGGGCTACAACTGCGATGGCGAGACCCGCGAGGCGCCGCCGTCCGGCGCCGAGGCCTATGCGGCCTGCACGCCGATCTACGAGGAGATGCCGGGGTGGACGGAATCCACGGTCGGGATCCGCGAGTATGACCAGTTGCCGGCTAATGCCCGCGCCTATCTGGAGCGTCTGAGCGAGGTGGTCGGGGTGCCGGTCGACATGGTCTCCACGGGGCCCGATCGTGACGAGACCCTGGTGTTGCGCGACCCGTTCGACAGCTGATTGCGTGTCTCCCTGGGCACGTCGGGGCGCGCACCACCGTGCGGGCTCCGGCGAGCCGAGTGGCGGAGCAGGTGGGATTCGCCACGCAGAAAATCCGCCACCCTCACGGGTGTCGCTTCGCGTATAACAGGGATTCGAATACAGCTGAAAAATGGTGCCGAGGAGAGGACTTGAACCTCCACGGGGTTACCCCCACTAGCACCTGAAGCTAGCGCGTCTACCAATTCCGCCACCTCGGCACGAGGGACGACACACAATGAGGAAACCGTGTGTCCTGCGCTTCAGGAGCGCGCAATATAGTGCGCGGCTGGGGGGCTGTCAACGCCCCGGAGCGGGAATGTTTCCCTCCGGTGTGGTCGGCAGGGGGCGCGCAAACGCGTCCCCTGCGCAACAAAATTCCGCATGCCTCATAATGGGCGCTTTGCGCGCCCAGCCGGATTCCCGGCGAGGGGCTGCCCATTGCAACATCCACAGAGTTCACTGAATGCCAAGACAACGTCGCAAGACCCCCGCCGATCCCAATTTCGAGCGCGAGGCGCAGAAATACGACAACCCCATCCCCAGTCGCGAGTTCATCCTCGGGCTTCTGCAGGAAGCCGACAATCCGTTGTCCTACGACGAGATCGCGGAACGTCTGAAGATCGACGACGAGGATCGCCTCGAGGCCCTGCGCCGCCGCCTGAAGGCGATGGAGCGCGATGGGCAGGCCCTTTGCAACCGTCGCGGTGCCTATCTGCCGGTCAACCAGGAAGACCTGATCCGCGGGCGCGTGATCGGTCACCCGGATGGTTTTGGTTTTCTGGTGCCGGACGAGCAGGATGACGACCTGTTCCTGTCGCCGAAGCAGATGCGCGGGGTATTTCATGGCGACCGGGTTCTGGCCCGGGTCATGGGCGTTGATCGTCGCGGCCGCCGCGAGGGCGGGATTGTCGAGGTCCTGGAGCACAACACCACCCAGGTGGTCGGGCGCCTGAAGATCGAGGACGGTGTCGGCATCCTGACCCCGGACAACAAGCGCATCACCCACGACATCCTGGTGCCGCCGGACGGCCTGGGCGAGGCGGAGGACGACCAGATCGTGGTCGTGCGCATCCGTGAATCCGCTTCACGCACGGCGCGCCTGCGTGGGGACGTGCAGGAAGTCCTGGGCGAGCACATGGCGCCGGGTATGGAGATCGACATCGCGATCCGCGCCCACGCCCTGCCGCACGAGTGGCCGGACGAGGTCACCGCGGCGGCTGACGAGCTGGGCGCCGAGGTGGCCGAGGCAGACAAGAAGGATCGCCTGGACCTGCGCGAGAAGCCGTTCGTCACGATCGATGGCGACGACGCCCGCGACTTCGACGACGCCCTGTACTGCGAGCCGGAAGGCAAGGGCTGGCGGCTGTGGGTTGCGATCGCCGACGTGTCGCACTACGTCCAGCGCGACGCCGCGCTGGATCGCGAGGCGCGCACGCGCGGCACCTCGGTGTACTTCCCGAACAACGTGATCCCGATGTTGCCGGAGGCCCTGTCCAACGGTCTGTGCTCGCTGAATCCGAACGTGGACCGGTTGAGCATGATCTGCGAGATGGAGATCGGTGCGCGCGGGGCGCTGAAGAGCTATCGCTTCCACGAGGGACTGATCCGTTCGCACGCCCGCCTGATCTACGAGGACGTGGCCGCGATGCTCGACGGCGACGCGGCGCAGCGCGAGCAGAACGCGCATGTGATGCCGAACCTGGAGACCCTGCACCAGGCCTTCAAGGCCCTGCACGCGGCGCGCAATCGCCGGGGCGCGATCGACTTCGACACCACCGAGACCAAGATCGTCTTTGGCGAGGACCGCAAGATCGAGAAGATCGTGCCGACGGTGCGCAACGATGCGCATCGCCTGGTCGAGGAATGCATGATCATGGCCAACGTGGCCGCCGCGCGCTTCCTCAAGAAGCACAAGGTGCCGGCGCTGTACCGCATCCATGATCAGCCGCCGTCGGACAAGATCGACGACCTGCGCGAGTTCCTCAATGGCGCGGGCCTGAGCCTGGGTGGTGGTGACGAGCCGAGCCCCGCCGACTACACCGAGGTCCTGAAGGCGGCGCGCCAGCGCACCGACCAGCAGCTGATCCAGACCGTGCTGCTGCGCTCGCTGAGCCAGGCGGTGTATGCCCCGGAACTCGACGGCCACTTTGGCCTGGCGCTGGACGACTACGCGCACTTCACCTCGCCGATCCGCCGCTATCCGGACCTGCTGGTGCATCGCGGCATTCGCCATGTGCTGCGCAAGGGCACCGCCAAGGCCTTCCCGTACTCGCATGGCGACATGGAGCAGTTGGGTGAGCATTGCTCGATGGCCGAGCGACGCGCCGACGACGCGACCCGCGACGCGGTGGCCTGGCTGAAGGCCGAGTACATGCAGGACAAGGTCGGCGAGACCTTCCCCGGCGTGGTCTCCGGAGTCACGGGGTTCGGTCTGTTCGTGGAGATCAAGGACGTCTACATCGAGGGCCTGGTGCACGTGACCAGCCTCGACAACGACTTCTACCACTTTGACCCGGCGCGCCACAGCCTGACCGGCGAACGCGGTGGCCGGGTGTTCCGTATCGGCGACGAGCTCCAGGTGCAGGTGGCCCGGGTGAGTCTGGATGATCGCAAGATCGATCTGGCCCTGGCCCAGGAAGCGGGTCAGCCGAGTCCCGCCGCTCCGCCGCCGAAAAAGCGCAGCCGTCGTAGCAAGCGCCGCAAGGATGCCGATGCGGCGCCGGTCGAGGCCGCCGCCGAGCCAACCGCAGCAGCGCCCGAGCCTGAGGCAAAGCCCACAGCAGCCGGGCCGGGAGCGCCCGCGGCCGACGATGATGCCCCGGCGCCGAAGAAGAAGCGCCGCCGTCGTGGTGGCCGCCGCCGTGGGGCCGCCGGTGGCGAGACGAGCCCTGCTGCCGAGCCGAGCCCGGCGAAAGAACCGAGCTCGGAGAAAGAGCCGAGCCCAGGGAATGAAGCGAGCCCAGGGAATGAGGCGAGCCCGGGGAATGAGGCGAGCCCGGGGAATGAAGCGAGCCCGGGGAATGAAGCAAGCCCGGGCAATGAAGCAAGCCCAGGCAATGAACGTAGTCGGGGCAGCGGACGTGGCCGGGGCAACGTACGCCGCCCGCGGAGCGCGCCGGATGAAGGCAACAGCGATGCCCCGGAACCGGGCAACGAGGCGGTTCCGCCGCCGCGACCCGAGGCCGACAAGGACGGAAATACCATTGTCGAGCCGAGTGCGGATCGCCCGGCCAAGGCCAAGGAATCCTCTGGGTCCGGACGAGGCCGCAGCCGTCGTCGACGTCCGTCCTCGTCCTGAGGCACCGGGTGAACCCGCGTCTGTTCCCCCGCTTGCTCGGGGGCCGCTCAGGCGGTGTCCGCCGGGGCGTTGACCCGTGGCGGGATCGCCGTGCCGGAGGTTCGCGATGAGCAAGGGGGGCAAGGGTAGCCGCGCCGAGACTTTTGGTGGCATCCACGCAGTGGCCGCCGTGTTGCAGCGGGCCCCGGAGCGGGTCAAGCGGCTGCAGCTGGCGACCGACCCCATCGAACCCGCCCTGGAGCGCCTGCGAGCGCTGGCGCAGTCGCGGGGCATCTCGATCGAGCGGGTAGGCCGCGAGCGGCTCGATCAGCAGCTTCCGGGGTTCCAGAACCAGGGTGTGGTCGTGCACTGCACGCCGCGTCCGCTGCTGGACGAAAAGGCCCTGATCACCCGGGTGCGCGATGGCCTGGATCTGCTGCTGGTGCTCGACGGGGTGACCGACCCGCACAATCTCGGGGCCTGCCTGCGGACCGCGGATGCGGCCGGGGCCGGGGCGGTGGTCATGCCGCGCCATCACAGCGCCGCATTGACCCCCGCCGCCATCAAGGTGGCGTCCGGGGCCGCCGAGACCGTGCCGGTGGTGACGGTCGGCAATCTCGCGCGGACGCTGGCAGTCCTGAAGGATGCCGGGATGTGGACCGTAGGCCTGGCCGGGGAGGGGGGAGAGAGCCTCTATGATCTGGACCTGCGCCCGCCGACCGCGATCGTCATGGGGGCCGAGGGCGAGGGCCTGCGGCGTCTGACCCGGGAGGCCTGTGACCACCTCGCGGCCCTGCCGATGCAGGGCGCGGTGGAGAGCCTCAACGTCTCCGTCGCCACCGGCGTCACCCTGTTCGAGGCGGTCCGTCAGCGCCGCGAAGGTCCGCCGGCTGGTTCTGCGTAGCTGGTAGCCTTCCCATGGGCGGTGCAAACCCCTGTTTCGCCGGCCCCTGCTTGTTGTTGGCGCCCGCTTCGGTTATCGTGTCGCGCCTTTCTGCCCTGCGGCTGCGTCCGCTGGGCCGAACCCTTGCCTCACCGCATTTGACGGGAGGCTGATACCCGCAAGGAGTTCCCGATGCGTCATTACGAAGTTGTATTCCTGGTCCACCCGGACCAGAGCGAGCAGGTCCCGGCGATGATCGAGCGCTACAAGGGCCTGGTCGAAGGTCATGAAGGCAAGATCCACCGCCTGGAAGACTGGGGCCGCCGTCAGCTGGCCTACCCGATCCAGAAGCTGGTGAAGGCCCACTACGTGCTCATGAACATCGAGGCCTCGGAAGAGGCGATGGAAGAGCTCGCCAGTGCCTTCCGGTTCAACGATGCCGTGCTGCGCCACCTGGCAATGCGCATGGAAGAGGCCGTGACCGAGATCTCCCCGCTGGCCAAGGGCCAGGAAGAGGAGAGTGGCAAGGGCCGTCGCCGCGAGCGTGACGACGAGGGTGGCGAAGGCGCCTCCGACGACTCGGCTTCCGCCGAGTAAATCCCGCCCGTTCGTTGACCGAATCATTGAAGGAGATCTGACATGGCCCGTTTTCCGCGTCGCCGCAAGTATTGCAAGTTCACCGCCGAAGGCATCGAGTACATCGATTACAAGGACCTGAATTTGTTGAAGGGGTTTGTGACCGAGACCGGCAAGATCGTACCCAGCCGTGTCACCGGCACCAGCGCGAAGTATCAGCGCCAGCTGGCCACGGCGGTGAAGCGTGCGCGCTTCCTGGCCCTGCTGCCGTACAGCGATAACCACTAAGTCCCGCACCGGTTCGCCGGGGCCGTCGCCATGCGCGTACTGGCCGAATTTGCGATGAAAAGCCGGAGCCGCGCCGTAGGCGCGGTTTCCGGCTTTGGCGTGGCGGGCCTGTTCCTGCCTCCGGTGGCGCTGCTCAGCAGTGCGCTGATCGCCCTCGTGGGGCTGCGCATCGGCCTGCGCCAGGCACTCCTGGTGATGGTGCTGTCCGCAGTGGTACTCGGGGTGGCGATGTTTGTCCTGATCCCGGAGGCCCCGCTGTTCGCGGGGGTGGTTGCCGGGGTGGTGCAGTGGGCGCCAGTGGCGCTGCTCGCCGAGCTGCTGCGGCGCACGATCTCGTGGCGCATGACGCTGCAGGTCGCCGCCGCGGTCGCCGGGATCGGCGTGCTGGCCGTGCACCTGCTGGTGCCGGATCTGGAGTCCACCTGGGCCGAGGCGGGCATGGCCCTGCTGGGGCCTCTGGTCGAGGGCAGCGAGACCGGGCCACAGGAGTTGGAGGCGGGGCTGCGCCGCGCGGCGCCGTACCTGACCGGGCTCTTGGCCGGGATCCTGCTGCTGAGCCTGACGCTGGCCGTGCTGCTGGGTCGCTACTGGCAGGCACTGCTGTACAACCCGGGGGCGTTCGGCGAGGAGTTCCGGGGGCTGCAGTTCGGGCGGATGCTGAGTGCCGTCACGCTGTTGCTGGCCGGTATCGGGCATCTGGGCCCGGTCCCGGTGGCCACGGAGTTGGCGTTCATCCTGGCGGTGCTGTTCTTCCTGCAGGGGATCGCGCTGATGCACGCGCTGACCTTCCGGCAGGGGATGAGCAGCTTCTGGCTGGTGGGGATGTACGTGCTTCTGGCCCTGGCCATGCCGCAGATGTTTCTGCTGCTGGCCACCATCGGGGTGATCGACGCCTGGGCGGATATCCGCTCGCGACTGGGCCCCGGTTCCGCGCAGGGCGGGCAGGACAGTGACAACAATCCGTGAGACCGGTCCGAGACCGGTGTAGAATGCGCCCCTTCGGGGGCTGATCAAACGTTACAGGAATACCAAAGATGGAAGTCATTCTGCTGGAAAAGATCGATAACCTGGGCACCCTGGGCGACCGCGTCAACGTGCGTCCGGGATTTGCGCGCAACTTCCTGCTGCCGCAGGGCAAGGCCAAGTTTGCCACCGCCGAGAACATCGCCGAATTCGAGGCGCGTCGCGCCGAACTGGAAAAGGCGGCGGCCGAGGCCCTGGCTGCGGCCGAGGCCCGCAAGGAAAAGCTGGACGCAACCGTGCTCGAGATCACCGCGAAGTCCGGTGGCGAAGGCAAGCTGTTCGGCTCCATCGGCCCGGCGGACATCGCCGACGCGCTGACCGCCAAGGGTACCGAAGTCGAAAAGCGCGAAGTGCGCATGCCGGAAGGTCCGCTGCGCACCACCGGTGAATTCGAGATCGGCCTGCACCTGCACTCGGACGTGGACGTCGACATCCGCGTCGTCGTGATCGGCGAAGAGTGATCCGCCGGATGTCGGGAGGGTGGCCCCACCGGGTCGCTGATACCCGGCACATGGGCGGGTTCGTCGCATGAACTCGCCCATGATCCCGAATCCGCGGGTCCCCCCGCATTCCGAGGAGGCCGAGCAGGCGGTCCTCGGAGGGCTGATGCTGGATAACGCTGCCTGGGACCGGGTGGCGGACCGCATCACTGCAGACGACTTCTACCGCCATGATCACCGCCTGATCTTCCGGGCGGTATCCGCGTTGGCGGATCGTAATGCCCCGTTCGACATGGTCACCGTGTCGGAGCAGCTGGATCGCACGACCGAGCTGGAATCGGCCGGGGGCATGGCCTATCTCGGACGGCTGGCCGCCGAGACGCCGAGTGCGGCCAACATCGTGGCCTATGCGGATATCGTCCGCGAGCGCTCTATCCTGCGTTCGCTGATCTCGGTAGGTACCGAGATTGCCGATTCCGCCTATACCCCGGACGGCCGCGGTTCCAAGGAACTGCTGGACGTGGCGGAGCAGAAGGTCTTCCGCATCGCCGAGCAGGGTGCGCGCGGGGCTCAGGGCTTTCGCGGGATGAAGCCACTGCTGACGGCGGCGGTGGACCAGATCGAGTATCTCTACGAAAGCCAGAATCCAATCACCGGGATTGCCACCGGTTACCAGGATCTGGATGCCCTGACCTCGGGGCTGAATCCGGGCGATCTGGTGATCGTGGCCGGGCGGCCTTCGATGGGGAAGACCTCGTTCGCGATGAACATTGCCGAGTATGTGGCGATGAAGAACTCCGAGCCGGTCGCGATTTTCTCCATGGAGATGCCGGGTGAGCAGCTGGCCATTCGCCTGCTGTCCTCGATGGGGCGGATCAACCAGCAGAAGCTGCGCTCCGGACGCTTGGAGGATGGCGACTGGCCGCGCCTCACCAGCGCGGTGCAGATGCTGTCCGAGGCCCCGCTGTACATCGACGATACGCCGGCGCTCTCGCCCACCGAGCTGCGAGCACGGACCCGGCGGTTGATGCGCGAACACAAGGGCCTGGGCCTGATCGTGGTCGACTACCTGCAGCTGATGCAGTCCCCCGGCAGCAGCGAGAATCGCGCCAACGAGATCTCGGATATCTCGCGTGGCTTGAAGGCCCTGGCGAAGGAGCTGAGTGTGCCGATGATCGCGTTGTCGCAGCTCAACCGTTCGCTGGAACAGCGTCCGAACAAGCGCCCGGTGATGTCCGACCTGCGCGAGTCCGGGGCCATTGAACAGGATGCGGATATCATCGCCTTCGTTTATCGCGACGAGGTCTACAACGACGAGTCGCCCGACAAGGGCACGGCGGAGATCATTATCGCCAAGCAGCGTAATGGCCCCATCGGGACCGTGCGCCTGACCTTCCACGGGCAGTTCACGCGCTTCGAGAACTACGCCCCCGACGTTTACGGCGAGATCGGCCACTAGGCACGACGTGAGACGCGCGGCCTGCATCCACCTTCATCCCGAGGCGCTCCGACACAACCTGGGTGTGGCGCGCCGCTTGGCGCCGGGCGTTCCGATGTGGTCGGTCATCAAGGCCGAGGGCTACGGCCATGGTCTGCTGTGGGCGGCCGAGGCCCTTGCGCAGACGAGCGATGGTTTGGCGGTCTCTCAGATCGGCGAGGCCCGCGCCTTGCGCGCTGCCGGCTTCGGCGGCCCACTCCTCGTGTTGCAGGGCCCGCGCGACGTCTCCGAGGCGCGTGCCTGTACCGAGTTCGACCTGCAGCCCGTGCTGCACGACGCGACGCAGCTTGACCATCTCGACGCCGCTGGCGTGGTGCTTCCCGTGGTCTGGGTCAAACTCAACACCGGCATGAATCGCCTGGGTTTCGCGCCGCAGGTGGCAAAGCGCGTCGCCACGCGTTTGCAGGCCGCCGGACACGGGTGCGGTGGCCTGCACTGGATGACGCACCTGGCGTGCGCCGACGAGCCCGGGCATCGGCAGAATGCTTGCCAGCTGGAACAATTCGGCGCGACGGTTTCCGCTTTTCCGGGGCTCCGTAGCGTGGCCAATTCGGCGGCCCTGTTCGCCGGCTGGGGCAAGGGCGGGGCGTCGGCGGCGCCCGGCGACTACTGGGCACGCCCCGGCATCATGCTCTACGGCGCGCATCCGGCCTCGGTCCCCGTCGAGCACCTCCCGGAGGGCCCGGACGGTGATCTGCGCCCGGCGATGACCGTGCGCGCCCCGATCATCGCCACCCAGCCTCTCGAGCCTGGCAGTACGGTGGGCTATGGCGCGACCTGGACCGCCGCCGCTCCGGGCCGTGCCGGGATCGTGGCAATGGGATATGCCGATGGCTACCCGCGGCATGCCCCGTCGGGCACGCCGATCCTTGTGCAGGACCGGCTCTGCCCGTTGATCGGGCGTGTCTCCATGGACATGCTGGCGGTGGACCTGTCCGGGTTGCCGGAGGTGCAGGTCGGTGCCATGGCGACGTTGTGGGGCGAGGGCCTGCCGGTGGAGCGGGTCGCCCGCGCGGCGGGCACCATCAGCTACGACGTGCTCACGCGCGTGGCGGACCGGCTGCAGCCCGGAAACTGACGAAAACGCCGGGTACACTGTCCGGTCAGCAATCCGTGGCCCGAGAGACCCCAATGACCGATTTCGATCCCAGCGAATACGACCCGCAGACCGTCGCCATCCGCTATGGCTACCAGCGCACGCCCGAGGGCGAGCACTCCGAGGCGATCTTCCCGACCTCGAGCTTCGTGTTCGGCTCGGCCGCGGAGGCCGCCGCGCGCTTCGGTGGCGAGGTCCCGGGCAATATCTATTCGCGCTTCACCAACCCCACCGTGCGCACCTTCCAGGACCGCCTGGCCGCGCTGGAGGGCGGCGAGTCCTGCGTGGCGACCGCCTCCGGGATGTCCGCGATCCTGGCGACCATGATGGGCCTGCTGAAGGCGGGCGATCACGTGGTTTGTTCGCGCTCGGTGTTCGGGACCACCACCGTGCTGTTCAACAACTACCTGGCGCGTTTCGGCGTCGAGGTGACCTACGTCGAGCTGTCGAACCTCGAGGCCTGGGAACAGGCGACGCAGTCGAACACGCGGCTGTACTTCTGCGAGACGCCATCGAACCCGCTGGGCGAGGTGGTGGACATCCGTGCGCTGGCCGACATCGCCCATCGCCGCGACGTGCTGCTCGCGGTGGACAACTGTTTCTGCACGCCGATCCTGCAGCGCCCGCTGGATCTGGGCGCCGATATCATTATCCACTCGGCGACCAAATTCCTTGACGGCCAGGGCCGCTGCCTCGGCGGTGCCGTGGTGGGCGACGCCGAGCGGGTGGGCAAGGAGGTCTACGGCTTCCTGCGCACCG
The DNA here is from genome assembly GCF_001999325.1 of Thioalkalivibrio versutus. GTDB lineage: Bacteria > Pseudomonadota > Gammaproteobacteria > Ectothiorhodospirales > Ectothiorhodospiraceae > Thioalkalivibrio > Thioalkalivibrio versutus. Next base: position 7,515 of record NZ_MVAR01000035.1, on the reverse strand, counting down.
CGGGTCCGACGTTGTCGCCGTTCAACGCCTGGGTGTTCCTGAAGGGGCTGGAGACGCTGCCCCTGCGCATGCGCGCGCACAGCGATAACGCGCTCAATCTGGCGCAGTGGCTCCAATCCCACCCCGCGGTCACGGCCGTGCATTACCCCGGCCTCGAAGATCACCCGCAGCACGGGATCGCGAAGCAGCAACAAAGCGGCTTCGGCGGGGTGCTGAGCTTCGAGGTCGCCGGCGGGCGCGACGCCGCCTGGTCGGTGATCGACGCCACGCAGTTCCTGTCGATCACCGCGAACCTGGGGGATGCCAAGACCACCATTACCCATCCGGCCACCACCACCCACGGTCGCGTGGACCCGGAGAAGCGCGAGGCCCAGGGTATTACCGAGGCCCTGGTGCGGGTCGCGGTCGGGCTCGAGGCCGTCGCCGACATCCAGCGCGATCTGGCGCGCGGCCTCGACGCCCTGGGCTGAGACGGGTATGTCGGCTTCCAGCGGGGAGGCCCGTTCGCAGCCGCGCCGGCGGCGCCCGCGCTGGCGCGTCCTGCTGACTGTGGTCATTGCGTTCCACCTGCTGGGCTTCCTGTCCTCGCTGGATGCGCTGATGTCCACCCGCACATCGCAGGGCGCGGTGGCCTGGATCGTTTCACTCAACACCGTGCCGTATGTGGCTGTCCCGGCCTACTGGGTGTTCGGCGCCAGTGAGTTTCGCGGCTATGTCGTGGCGCGCCGCGACGAGGACTCCAGCCTGGCCCGGGCCCTGCAGCCGAAGACCGAGGAGCTGTGGTCGCACCAGTACCTCGCAGAGGAACCCAGCAAGCACCTGGACGGCGTCCAGCAGCTCGCCCGCTGGCCGTTTCTCCACGGCAACGAGGTCGAGCTGCTGGTGGACGGCGAGGCGACCTTCGACAGCATCTTCCGGGGGATCGAGCAGGCCGAACGCTACCTGCTGGTGCAGTTCTATATCGTGCGTGACGACGCGATCGGGCGCGAACTCCAGCGCCGGCTGGTGGAGCGTGCCGAGGCCGGTATCGAGGTCTATTTCCTGTATGACGAGATCGGGAGCTACCGCCTGCCCGGATCCTATCTGGATACCCTGCGCGAGGCCGGTGTGCACGTGCAGCACTTTCACTCCACCCGCGGACGCGGCAATCGCTTCCAGCTGAACTTCCGCAATCATCGCAAGATCGTGGTCGCCGATGGCGAACAGGCCTGGGTCGGCGGGCTGAACGTGGGCGACGAGTACCTGGGCCGCGATCCGGCAATCGGTGCCTGGCGCGACACCCACCTGCGTATTGCGGGGCCGTCCGCCCTCGCGTTGCAGTCGGTGTTCCTGGAGGACTGGCACTGGGCCACCGAGGCGGTCCCGGAGCTGGAATGGAAGCCGGCGACCATGGCGGAGGACGGGGTCCCGGTACTGATCCTTCCCTCCGGTCCGGCCGATGAATTCGAGACCGCCAGCCTGATGATGCAGCAGGCGATCCACGCGGCGGACCGGCGCATCTGGATCGCCAGCCCGTACTTCGTGCCCGACGAGGGCGTGCAGGGCATGCTCAAGCTGGCCGCCTTGAGCGGCGTCGACGTGCGCGTGCTGATTCCCGAGGTCACCGACAACCCGCTGACCACGCATGCGGCCTACGCCTTCCTGGGGCCGCTGCTGGACGCCGGCGTGCGCATCTATCGTTACGAGGACGGCTTCCTGCACGGCAAGGCGTTCGTGGTGGACGACATGGGCGCGGCCGTGGGTACGGTGAACCTGGACAACCGTTCCTTCCGGCTGAACTTCGAGGTCACGGCACTGGTGCTGGACCCGGCCTTCGCGCGCGAGACGGCGCGCATGTTCGAGGCCGACTTCGCCCGTTCCCGCGAGATGACTCCGCAGGACGTGAACGATCTCCCGCTCTGGCGCCGCGTGGCCGCGCGTGCCGCCTACCTGCTGGCGCCGGTGCTGTAATGTTGTTGTGCTTCCCTGCTTGATCTATCTCATGTGACCGGTCCGCGACGCTGCTAGACTTGTAAAAAGAATGCTCTTTCGAGGCCTGCCCGTGTCGCGAGCCCTGTCCCATCTGCTGACTCTGCTGATTGCCGCCGCGCTGTTGCTGGCGCCGATCGCCGGTGCGGGCATGATGCATGGGGATCACGGGGCGGCAATCGCCACGCCGGGCCACTGTCCGGATCAAGGCGCCACCTCGCCCTCGGAACCCCTGCCCTTGGACCCCGCGGTTCAGGCGGACTTCTCGGGCTGCGAGATGCCGTGCGCGGTTTGCGGTATCTGCGGGGCCTCCGCCTTGCCTTCCTCCGTGACCAAGCCGGTCACTGCATCGCTGTCCCGCCCCGTTCCGGGGGCCGTGGCCATGGGTCCCGGCGCCCGTTCGGGCCCGGATCTGCGTCCCCCTCTCTGAGTCCTCCCTGGCCGGGCGTCCGCCCGGCCCCGGGCGATTGCGGATCGCCCCCTCGATACGCGAAACCGCGTATCGCCGTTGAATTTAAGTCCTTGGGAGGACTCCATCATGATGAATGAACAAGGTTTTGGCTGGCTGGGCGGTATGGGTCTGGGCGGAGGCCTGATCGGGCTTCTGGTCCTGGTACTGCTGATCCTCGCGATCGCCGCGTTGATCAAGTATTTGTTCGGTGGTCGGTAAGGAGTCACGCGATGACGACGTCAGAAACGAAGCCGGCGACCGCCCGCGAGGCGGTGGTCATCGTCCCCGGCATGGGGTCGGACCACTGCGGGGGCATCGTGCGCTCGGCGCTGGAAAAGACCCCGGGGGTGACCTCGGTGGGGACCAATATCGCCCGGCACCGGGTGACGGTGGGGTATGACCCCGACCAGGTCGACCCGCAGGGGCTGCGCGCCGCGGTGGAGGGCGCCGGCTACGACGTCGCACAGGTCGAGAGCGAGGCCGGGGGTTCCGGTTCGGTGCGGCTGGTGGTGCCGGGCATGGGTTCGGATCACTGCGCCGGCATCGTGCGCGCGGCGATCGAGAAGCTCGCCGGGATCGAGACGGTGCGCACCAACATCTCCGACCACCGCGTGACGGTGGAGGTGACGCCGGACGGGCCCGATGGCGAGGCCCTGCGCGCGGCTGTGGAGGGGGCCGGCTACGACGTGGCGGCGGTGGAGACCGACGACGCCGCCAGCGAGGCGGACGACGCGGCGATCGACGCCGCCTACGTGAAGCAGGCCTGGAACCGTCTGTGGTTCGCGATGGTGCCGACCATCGCGATCATGGTCCTGATGATGCCGCACATGTTCTGGCAGCCGATCCCCGGCTATCTGTTGATCATCGCGTTGCTGGCCTTCCCGGTGGTGTTCCTGGCGGGGGGCGCGGCCACGCATCGGTCCGCCTGGCGTTCGCTGAAAAGCGGCAACCTGAACATGGACGTGCTGATCTCCATGGGCTCGCTGCCGCCCTACCTGATCGGGCTGGTTGGTTTCGTCTATCCGATGACCTCGTTCATCGAGATGGCCGCGACCATCATGGCCTTCCATATGCTCGGGCGCTATCTGGAGTATCGCGCGAAGGGCGAGGCCTCCTCGGCGATCCGCAAGTTGCTGGACCTGGGTGCGAAGACCGCCCGGGTCGAGCGTGATGGCGAGGAGGTCGAGGTGTCGGTCAAGTCGCTCCAGGTGGGCGACGTGATGATCGTGCGCCCGGGCGAGAAGGTGCCGACCGATGGCGAGGTGGTGGCCGGCGAAAGCACCGTGGACGAGTCCATTGCCACCGGCGAGTCGGTCCCGGTGGACAAGGGCGAGGGCGACACCGTGCTTGGCGCCACCCTGAACCAACAGGGGCGATTGAAGGTGCGCGCCACCCGCGTCGGCGCCGATACCTTCCTTTCGCAGGTAATCCGCCTGGTCAACGAGGCGCAGGGCTCGCGCGTGCCGGTGCAGGAACTGGCGGACCGCATCACCGCGCGCTTCGTGCCGGCGGTGCTGGTGATCGCGCTGGCCGCGTTCGCGGCCTGGCTGGCGTTCTCCGGGGCGTTGCAGCCGATCCTGGTCTGGGGCGAGGGCTTCCTGCCCTGGGTCGATTCCGAACGCCCGCCGCTGGTGCTGGCGATCCTGGCGGCGATCGCCGTGCTGGTCATTGCCTGCCCCTGTGCGCTGGGGCTGGCCACGCCCACCGCGCTGATGGTCGGGTCCGGCATGGGGGCCGAGCGCGGCGTGTTGATCCGCTCGGGCTCCGCGATCCAGACGCTCAAGGACATTGCGGTGATCGTGCTCGACAAGACCGGCACCATTACCCGGGGGAAGCCGGCATTGACCGACGTCCTCCCGGCCGAAGGCTTTGACGAGTCCCGGGTGCTGCGGGCGGCGGCGGCCGTCGAGGCCGGTTCCGCACACCCGCTGGCCGATGCCATCGTGCAAGGGGCGCGCGACAGGGAGCTGGAGGTCGCCGAGGTCGAGCAGTTCCAGTCGCATACCGCACGTGGAGTGGAGGCCCACCTGGACGGCGAGCGGGTGCTGGTGGGAAGCCAGCGCCTGCTGGAGGAGCAGGGCCTGGATCCGTCGGCCCTGCTTGGGCCGTTGCGGGAACTGGAGGATGCCGGCAAGACCGCGATGCTGGTGGCCATTGGCGACCAGGCGGCCGGCGTTGTCGCGGTCGCCGATACGCTCAAGGAAGAGTCGCAGGCCGCGATCGAACAACTGCATGACCTCGGTATCCGCTGCGTGATGGTCACCGGCGACAACGAGCGCACCGCGAATGCCGTGGCCGCCCAGGTGGGAATCGACGAGGTGCGCGCCGGCGTGCTGCCGGAGGGCAAGGTCGAGGCCATCCGCGAGTTGCAAAAGGAGTACGGCGAGCACGTGGCAATGGTCGGCGACGGCATCAACGACGCCCCGGCCCTGCAGCAGGCCAATGTCGGCATCGCGATCGGGGCCGGCGCCGACGTCGCGATCGAGGCCGCGGACGTGACCCTGGTGCGCGGGGAGCTGACCAAGGTCGTCGAGGCCGTCCAGCTGTCGCGGCTGACCTTCCGCAAGATCGTGCAGAACCTGTTCTGGGCCTGGGGCTACAACAGCGCCGCGATCCCGATCGCCGCGGCCGGGCTGCTGCACCCGATGATCGGTGTGGTCGCGATGACCGCCAGCTCGCTCTCGGTGATCGGCAATTCCATTCTGCTGCGCCGGAGCATGCCGGCATCCCGTACTGGAGAAAAGCAATGATGAAACGACGTCAGTTTCTGGGGCTGGCCGCGGCGCTTCCCGTCATCACCACATTCGGCGGTTGGAGCCTGTTCAACCATGCAGTGTCCGCCCCCCGTTTCGACAACGCCCTGTTTCTGCCCGGCGCGGACGGCCCGTTTGCGGTGCTCGCACCCAACAAGCCGTTCACCCTGGTCGCGGAGCAGGGGTGGCTGCCGGTGCCGGGGCGCGAGGAGACCCCGTTCCTCTGGTACCGGACGCAGATGAACGGCCATGAATACCAGAATCCGATCCTCTTGTTGCGCACCGGCGATGAACTGGACGTGACCCTGGACAACCAGCTCGACGAGGGCACGATCATCCACTGGCATGGCCTGCATGTTCCGGGCCGGGTGGACGGCCATCCGATCCATACGGTCGACCCCGGTGAGCAGTACGAATACCGCTTCAAAGTGACCAACCGTGGCGGTACCTACTGGTATCACACCCATGCCCATCACCGGACCGCGCGCCAGGCCCACCAGGGGCTGGCGAGCTTCCTGCTGGTGAGCGACGACGACAACGAGGCGCTGAACGAGGCGCTGGGGCTGGAGCTGGGCACGACCGACCTGCCGCTGGTACTGCAGGACAAGCGCTTCGACCGGCTCGGCCATCTGGTGTACCGGCCGAACCCGATGCAGGGGATGATGGGCTATCTCGGCGACGAGGTGCTGGTGAACATGACGCCGGCCGCGACGCACGAGGTGGAGCGGCGTATCCATCGCCTGCGCCTGCTGAACGGCTCCACCGCCCGGATCTACCGGCTGGCCCTGCGCGCCGAGGGTCAGGCCATTCCGTTCCGGGTCATCGGCACGGACGCGGGGCTGCTGGAGTCGCCCCGGGAGGCCCGGGAGGCCTTCCTGTCGCCGGGAGAACGCCTGGAGGTCCTGGTTGACTTCGCCGCGTTTGCCGGAGGCGACCGGGTCGAGCTGCACAGCCTGGAATTCGACCCGATGGCCGGTGGCGGCATGGGCGGCGGAATGATGGGGCGTGGCATGGGCGGCGGCATGGGTCGCATGATGGGTGGCGGCATGCACGACGGCGATCCGCTCGCATTGCTCGAGTTCGTGGTCCGCGAGGGCGAGGCGGTCACCGCCGAGGTGCCCGAGCGTTTGTCGCGGATCGAGCCCATCGACGTGACGGATGCCGGCGAACGGGATATCCGTCTGGACATGGCACCGATGCAGTGGCGCATCAACGGAGAGACGTACGCTCCTGACCGGGTGCCGATCGAGGTGGATGCCAATACGCGGGAGGTGTGGACGATCCGCAATGCGGACCGCAGCATGCCGCATCCGATGCATATCCATGGCTTCTCGTTCCAGGTGCTGTCACGTTCAGGCGGTCCGGACTTTGTGCGCCAGCAGGCCGTGAACGATGAAGGCCTGACCGTCACGGACCTGGGCTGGAAGGACACGGTCCTGCTGTGGCCGGGCGAGACGGTGCGCATCGCGATCGACTTCACCCATCACTACGATGGCGATCAGCTCTACGTGTTCCACTGTCATAATCTGGAGCACGAGGACAACGACATGATGGTGAACGTGCGCGTCCGGGCCTGACCGTGCGTAGCGACAGAGAGATGCCATGAGCGAAAGACCGCGGCCGCACCCGGCCGTCTACCGCGCGGCCGAGGCCGCCCTGCGCGAGCGCGACCCGGAGGCCAAGTGCGAGCGTGTGCTGGAGCTGGCGCGCGCCTGGTGGGCGGATGAGCTGGAGGGCGCGAATGCCCCCGCGCCGCAACGCATGGAGGTGCCGGGGCGGCCTGAGCGGCCGGTGCTGGTGCATCCGAAGGAGCTGCCGCGGCGTGGACTGAATACCACTGCCGGTCGGGTCGCGCTGGTGCATGCGGTGGCGCACATCGAGTTCAATGCGATCAACCTGGCGCTCGATGCCGTGTACCGATTCCGCGCCATGCCGGCGCCGTTCGTCAGCGACTGGCTGCAGGTCGCGGCGGAGGAGGCGCGGCACTTCCGGCTGCTGCGGGCGCGCCTGCACGAGCTGGGTGCGGACTACGGCGACCTGCCCGCCCACAACGGCTTGTGGGAGGCGGCGCTGGCGACCGACCACGACGTGATGGTGCGCATGGCACTGGTGCCGCGGGTGCTGGAGGCGCGGGGCTTGGACGTGACTCCGGGCATGATCCAGCGGCTGGAAGCGGCGGGCGATACCGACACCGTGGCGCTGCTGGAGATCATCCAGCGCGAAGAGGTCGCGCACGTAGCGATCGGTACGCACTGGTTCCGCGAACTGGCCTGGGCACGGGGTCTCGATCCCGAACCGCTGTTCCTCGACCTGTTGGCCGAATACATGCCCGGCCGCGTGCGC
>NZ_MVAR01000034.1 GCF_001999325.1 Thioalkalivibrio versutus | reverse complement strand
GGCAAGGGCGCGGCGGTGGAGGAGATGACGATGTCGGCATCGGCCATGCGATCGGGGAGCTGGTCGAGGCTGATGGCCTCGGCATCGAAGCGTCCGGCCACCGCGCGGGCGCGCTCCACCGTGCGGTTGGCGACGATGACGTTGCCGATGCCGCCCCCGGAGAGATGCTGCAGGGCCAGTTCGATGGTCTCGCCGGCGCCGATCACCAGGGCGGTCAGCGGCTTCAGGTCGCCGAAGATCTGGCGTGCCAGTGACACCGCAGCGAAGGCGACCGAGACCGCGCTCTGGCCGATGGCGGTCTGGGTGCGCACGTCCTTGGCGGTGGCGAAGGCATGCTGGAACAGACGCTCCAGCGAGCGCCCGAGCGTACCGGCGTTGTGGGCGTGCTGGTAGGCGGTCTTCATCTGCCCCAGGATCTGCGGCTCGCCGAGGACCATGGAATCCAGCCCGCTGGCCACGCGCAGAGTGTGACGCACGGCCGAGCCATCGTGGTGCAGGTAGAGGTAGGGTTTCAGTTCGTCGCGGTCGATGCCGTGGTAGCCGCCGATCCAGTCGATGACGCGCTGCTCGCTTTGCTGATCGTCCTCGCGGAAGTACACCTCGGTGCGGTTGCAGGTGGACAGGATCGCGGTTTCCGGCAATAGCACGCCGGAACGCAGCGAGTGCAGGGCCTCGCCGAGTTCGTGCTCGTTGACGGAGAGCCGTTCGCGAATGGCGACCGGAGCCGTCTTGTGATTGATCCCGAGAGTGAACAGCATGCTGGCGCGTATTGTGCCGGAAAACGCGGGCGCGTGGCCGAATTTCCCGATAGTGTACTGTGCTGTACGGTTAGCAGGAGGTGGCGCGCGCCGGCCGGACGTCTCCGTATACCCGTTGTGTGGAACCCGAGCTGTGGAACCCTGGGGGCCGCTGCCCCGTCCCATCCGATATGGCCGCAATGATCCCGATTGGACACAACATGATTCGAAGCCTGCTCGCGCTCACCGCCGTGTTCTCCCTGGTGGGTTGTGCGCATACCCCGCTGGACGCCTCCGAACCGCCGGAGTCGGATCGCCCCGAGGTGCTGCCCTTGATGCAGACCCAGGATCCGGAGGCTGTGCTGATGTTCAGCGTCCTGGCCGCCGAGATCGCGGTGCGCTCCGGCGAGCATGCCGAGGCGGCGCGCTATTACGGAGCCGCGGCGTTGCTGAGCGACGATCCGGCCATCGCCGAGCGTGCCACCCGGATCGCCTTGTTCGCGCGCGAGCCGGAACACGCACAGCGTTCGGCCGACCGTTGGCTGCGTCTGGCCCCCGAGAGCACCGATGCCAGCCAGGTCTCGACGGTCCTGCGGATCAACGCCGGTGATGCCGGGCAGGCGGCCGAACAGCTGGATTCGCTGATGAATCGCGTCGTGGTGCAGGGCGGCGACCCCTACGCGACCCTGGGTGGTGTGATTGGTCAGGCTCAGGACCAGCAGGCGGCTATGGAGACCATGCACCTGCTGGCCGAGCGCCGCCGCGACGACGTGGGCGTGCATCGCGTGCAGGCCGAGGCCGCGCTGCGCTTTGGCGAGCCAGGTGAGGAGGTGCTTGCGGTGACCGAGCGAGCCGCCGAGCGCTTCCCGGAATCGGTCCAGCTGCGTTTGCTGCATGCACGGGCCCAGAGCGAGGCCGGGCATGACGATGCGGCGGTCGAGACCCTGCGCGCGACCGTGGAGGCGCACCCGGACAGTCGCGAGGCCCGTCTGGGATACGCGCGGGTCCTGACCGAGATGGAGGATGACGTCTTCGCCCGCGAGGAGATGGACCGCCTGGTGGAGATGGCGCCGGAGGATGCCCAGCTCCTGTTGGCGCTTGCCCTGATGAACCTGGAGGCGGAGCAACTGGGCCCCGCGCGGGATTACCTCGAACGCCTGGATGCCATGGGTGAGCGCGAGGACGACGTCGCGTACTACCTGGGGCGCTTGCACGAGATGGCCGACGAGCCGGAGGCCGCCCTGGGCGCCTACGCCCGCGTGGAGGCCGGCGACCATGCCGAGGATGCCCGCCTGCGCAGCGCGCGCTTGACGCTCAAACACGACGGGGCCGAGGCCGCTCGTGACCTTTTCGACCCCATGCAGCAGGGCGTGGATGAGGATCTGGCCCGGCGCGCCTATTTGGCCGAGGCGAACGCCCTGCTGCATGGGGTCG
>NZ_MVAR01000033.1 GCF_001999325.1 Thioalkalivibrio versutus | reverse complement strand
CTCCACCGCCGCGCCCTTGCCGATCCTGGGCAAGGGCGCGGTGGAACGCGCGCTGCGCAAGCGCCGGCACAAACCGATGTTCATGGTGGACATCGCCGTGCCGCGCGACATCGAGCCCGAGGTCGGCCAGCTCGAGGACGTCTACCTCTACACCGTGGACGACCTGCAGGAGGTCATCGACGAGAACATGGCCTCGCGCCAGGCCGCTGCCGAACAGGCCGAAGAGATCATCACCCAGCGCGCCGGCGAGTTCATGCGCTGGCTGCGTGCCCGCGACTCGGTGGACAGCATCCGCCAGCTGCGCCAGCGCGCCGACAGCGTGAAGGCCGAGGCGCTGGCCAAGGCCGAAGCCATGCTGCGCGCCGGCAAGTCGCCCGAGGAGGCCATGCAGCTGCTGGCGCACAACCTGACCAACAAGCTGATGCATGCCCCCTGCAAGTCGCTGAACACCGCCGCGCACGAGGGCGACGCCCGCCTGCTGGAGGCCGCGCACCGGCTGTTCCAGCTGCCCGCCCCGGAAGACGACCCCGGCGACGATTCCGACTCCGGCACCCGTTCGTGAAGGCCTCGTTCCGCACCAAGCTCGAGGGCCTGACCGAACGCCATGCCGAGATCGCGCAGCTGCTGGCCACCCCCGACGCCGCCGAGGACCCGGACCAGCTGCGCCGCCTGTCACAGGAATACAGCCAGCTGGAACCGGTGGCCGAGGCCTGGAAGGCCTGGCACGACAACCACGCGGCGCTGGAAGAGGCGCGCGCGATGCTCGAGGACGACGACGCCGATCTGCGCGCCATGGCCGAGGCCGAGATCGAATCCCTGACCGAACAGACCGAGGCGCTGGAGGCGGAGCTTTACCGCCACCTGATCCCGAGCGACCCGCACGACAACGCCAACGTGTTCCTGGAGATCCGCGCCGGGACCGGCGGTGACGAGGCCGCAATCTTCGCCGGCGACCTGCTACGCATGTACACCCGCTACGCCGAAAACCAGCGCTGGAAGCTGGAGATCCTCAGCGCCAGCGAGGGCGAGCATGGCGGCTACCGCGAGGTCATCGCGCGCCTGGCAGGGCAAGGCGCCTACTCGCGGCTCAAGTTCGAATCCGGCGCTCATCGCGTGCAGCGCGTCCCCGAGACCGAATCCCAGGGCCGCATCCATACCTCCGCCGCAACGGTCGCCATCCTGCCGGAACTGGAGGAGGTCGAGATGCCGGAGATCAACCCGGCCGACCTGCGGGTGGACACCTTCCGCGCCTCCGGCGCCGGCGGACAGCACATCAACAAGACCGACTCCGCCGTGCGCCTGACCCACCTGCCCACCGGCATCGTGGTCGAGTGCCAGGAAGAACGCTCGCAACACAAGAACCGGGCCAAGGCGCTCACCTACCTGGCGGCGCGCATCTTCGAGACCGAGCGCGAGGCCCAGGCGGCCGCGCAGAGCGCCGAACGCAAGGGTCTGGTCGGCAGCGGCGACCGCTCCGAGCGCATCCGCACCTACAACTTCCCGCAGAGCCGGGTGACCGACCACCGCATCAACCTAACCCTGTACAAGCTGGAACAGGTGATGGCCGGTGACCTCGACCCGGTCATCGACCCGCTGATCCACGAATACCAGGCCGAGCAACTCGCCACCCTCGCGGAGGCGTAATGGAGGCCCCACCCACGCTGGATACCCTGTTGCAGGGCCTGCGCACCCGCCTTCAGGACGCCGGGATTGAAACCCCCGGCCTGGAAGCCCGCATGCTGCTGGGCGCCGCTACCGGTCGGGACACCGCGCAGCTGATCGCACACGGCACCGACCCGGCCACCCCCGAACAGGCCAGCCGCGTGGACGTGCTATGCCGGCGCCGCTGCGCCGGCGAACCGATGGCCCATATCCTCGGCCGGCGCAGCTTCTGGACGCTGGAGCTGGGGGTCTCCCCCGCCTGCCTGATCCCACGCCCCGAGACCGAACTGCTGGTCGAACATGCCCTCACGGCCATTAACGCCTGCAGCCGCGCGCACCCCCGAGTACTGGATCTTGGCACCGGCACTGGCGCGATCATCCTGGCGCTCAAGGCGGAACGCGCGGCCATCGAGGCCGTCGCCTCTGACCACAGCCTGGATGCCCTGCGCCAGGCTCGTGCCAACGCGGACGCCCTCGGGCTGGATGTAGCCTTCCTGCAGGGATCCTGGCTCGCCCCGCTCAAGCCACGGGACACGTTCGACGTGATCGTCAGCAACCCGCCCTACATCGCCCTGGACGACCCGCACCTGACCCGCGGCGACCTGCGCTTCGAGCCGCACTCCGCACTGGTCGCGGCCGATGTCGGCCTGGCGGATCTACGCACCATCATCCAGACCGCCGGCGAGCACCTGGCGCCCTCTGGCCACCTGCTTCTGGAACACGGCTTCGACCAAGCCTGCGCCGTACGCGCAATGCTGGAAGATGCGGGTTACACCGCCATCCGATCACACATCGACACCGCCGGACACGAGCGCATCACGGAGGGTCTCCTGGCACCCGAAGGACCGGCCTGAACGGCCGAGATCGGCAGCCCCAACACCCCTGTCGTGGACCCTAGGCTGAGGGGCCTGCAAGCCCGCCGGTGATAGCTTCGATGTGCACCGCGGACAGCAGCATGGAAGCTCCCTTTACGCGGGGTGAAGCGCACACAAACAAAAAGGCCCCGGCACAAAGCACCGGGGCCAATCGCGTTCAAATGAAAGGTCGCAAACCATCAAACCACTGACCACCAGCCCTCAGTGGCGGGGCCACTGGCACCCACCCGACTAAACGGTCGGGTCATCTACGGCAATCGCTGCGACCGCTGACGTCATCAGCCATCGTTCTTGTCGAAAGCCTCGAACGCGTCCGGGAGTTCATGGCTTCTGAAGGCCCAGCCTCCTGTCACCTTGACCCGTCCCGACGGATGCTGCTCGGCGTCCATGGACGCTATGCCCAGACCACGGCTGAAGGCTACCGCCTTCTCGCCAGTATCAAGGCGCGTTACTGCAATCCGTCGCAGCCCGGCTTCATGACTCACCGCAATCGGGCCCTGCTCGGTCCCAAACCAGTGCAGGCGCCAGAAATAGTGGCCTTCGTTACGACGCCCGGTTCGGGGGTCGTACAAGGATTCAAACGAGTGCATGTTCGCACATTCATTCACGATCGAATTGCGCTGTCGGCATTCAGAATGCACGCTCACCTGGCCACCTTCGGACGAGATGTTGATCGGAACGACCGATTGATCACGGTAGTTGATCAGCGCGTAATCTTCGGCCGAACTCCCTCCTAGCGCATCCCCGAGAGCACGCATCGTGCGCATCATCGACTCGCCACTGCTCCGAGCCCGATTGCGCTCGATCAAAATGTACCCGGTGGAGGCAATATCACCGTTCTGGTGAGCCGCTAGGTGGAAACCATCCGGTACTCCAAGCGTGCTAACACCCTCGCCCGGGGCATAGATAAAGGCGTTCTCGTCTCGCGCGACCGCAAAGCCGCGGGATGTCGGCATCAAGTGCGAACCCCTCAGCGTCTCTCCGGTCACCGTCCGGATGCTCCAGTTCGATCGCCCACGCTCCGCATGCGCAATCGTCACAGGCGCAAGACCATTGGAGGGATTCGCAGTTCTCACCTGGTATTCGCGATCCGCAACCGCCATCAGGTAGGTGACCGCCCCGGTCGTCGTATCGAATCCGTAAGAGGAAATCTCCCCCTGCGGTTCCACATATGCGACACCATCGATCAGGAAACCGTCACGCCGGCGTTCGAACCGAGCACCTTGGTTGTCAGGCGCCCACATAGGCTCCAATCGTTCAGCAACCTCCTCGGGGCCCATCTGCCCGAATCCCGCTACCGCCGCGCCCGATGGCTCCTGCGGATGCCGCTGCTGTGCCGCCCCCATCGCCTCGAGAAGCGCCATGGCACGTTCGTAATCGTCATTCGCGGACGACTCTGCCGGTTCCGCCGGCTGCACCGGACGGGGCTCGGGCGCAGCCAGACAACCTGCAAGCAATACCGAAGCCGCAAGGACACCTAGTCCTTTCTTCATTTGTTGTTCTCCCTGATTAATAAACTCTTCTATACGCACAAAAATACGGCCCCAAGCCGCTCGGAACAAATTGGTACGGAGGTATCGATACCGCCATGGGGAGCCACCCCAAAAAACCCCGCTCTATTGGCGGGGTCTTATATAGTAATGTTTACATAAAATTTGTCGATTTAAAAGGAAGGGCCCCCAACGCAAAAAAAGCCCCGGTGCGTGAGCGCCGGGGCCAACCGTGCGCTGTGGGTACCACCTACAATGGCAGACGCAGGTGCAAGTTGACCGAACCGGCGGGGGAAGACCGGTGGCGGTAGCGGCTCGAACGATGGTCGTAGTAGTGATAGTGATGATGCTCGTGACCACGTGAATGCTTTTGATGGCCACGCCCACGACTCTTCGCACGCTTCGCCTGCTTGTGCCCCCGCGCGCCGGGATGGCCACGGTAGTCCTTGTGCCCGCTCGAATGGCCGTGACGCACGTGCTGCAGGGCACCCGCATCGAAGGTCGAGGCACCCGCCGCCGCGACCGGATGGGCCGCATGCGTCGGGGCGGACAGGGCGAATGCCAGCAGCGCGGCCGGCGCCAGAATGGCGAGTCGTTTCATGATGGATCCCTCCTTCCATCCAGGCCGCCTTGAGAGAGCATCGACGGCCCGGGGTTGTGGCAGGATTGCCAGGATCAAGCGTATGCAGCGTTCCTGAATGGTTCCTAACTGAGCCCGTCCACGAGCGTGACGCCGGTTACAATTTCGGCCTTACCCGGAGATTGCCCCATGGATGACGACCAACTCCTGCGCTACAGCCGCCAGATCATGCTCCCCGGCGTGGGCATCGAAGGGCAGGAATCCCTGCAGCAGGCGCATGCAGTGATCATGGGGCTCGGCGGGCTGGGCTCACCGGTGGCGGCCTACCTGGCCGCAGCCGGGGTGGGCCGGCTGACGCTCGTCGACCCGGATCATGTGGAGGTGACCAACCTGCAGCGCCAGATCCTGCATACCGATGCGGACATCGGCCGCGACAAGGTGGCCTCGGCCGCCGATCGCGTGGCGGCCATGAACCCCCGCTGTCAGGTAGAGACGCGCGCCGAGCGCCTGGATGACGCGGCGATGACCCGGCTGTTCGCCAGCGCCAACGTCGTACTGGACGGGACGGACAACTTCGCCGCGCGCGGGGCCATCAGCCGCGCCGCACTGGCGGCCGGCACACCGCTGGTCTCCGGCGCGGTAATCCGCTTCGAGGGACAACTGACCACCTTCGACTACCGCGATCCGGAGGCGGCCTGCTACCACTGCCTGTACGGCGAGGGGGGCGGCGACGAGGACACCTGCGCCGCCAACGGCGTGCTGGCCAGCCTGCCCGGTGTGGTCGGCAGCCTGCAGGCGACCGAGGCCCTGAAGCTGCTCATGGGTCTGCCGATCCTGAGCGGCCGGCTGCTGATCCTCGACGGGCTCGCCATGCAGTTCCGCGAGATCCGGCTGCGCCGCGACCCCGCCTGCCCGGCGTGCAGCCACGGCCACGCCCCGGCCTGAAGCGAACGGATACGCGCGAATCAGGCGCAGGAGCGGGGATGAAAGGGCAGGACCTTGCCGGGTGATGACGGTGGAGCGACCTCGGAAATCGCCGCGTTCAGCTCCGCCTCCATCGCAGACAGCGTGCGGTTCATCACCATGCTGGCCATCGCATGGAACAGCAACAGCTCGCAGGCCACCGGGCGATGCAGGCTGCGCCGACCACGGGAATGGAAGGCCGTCCAGGCAACCACCGGCATATCGTTCAGCACCCGGTCCACGACGATCCAGGCATCACGCTGGAGGATCAGGTCCAGTTGTTTGAGCCCCGACGGGGACAGGCGGATCTCCGGTCCCAGCCGAGCCAGGGCGCGACGCACCTGGTTGAAATAGCGCGCCTCCACCAGCCAGCCGGGGCGGACATCCAGGGTCGGGATTTCGGTGTGCCGGGAATACATCGCGCCCTCGTCTGCAGACTGCTGCAAGGTCAGTCTGTTCTATAGCAAGGCCGGGGGATGATGGGGACCACGGGTCCCTGCGGCAGAGTTGCCGAAGGTCACGACAGGCTAACGAGGGGAGTCCGGGAAAGGCTTCGGGATCGGGGGGCACCCCGGAAAGCCCTGTCTACTGGCGGGTGTCCGGGATCGGCGGCTGGGCAACCTCGGGCGCACAAAGGGCCTCGGCGTCGACCGGATCGAAGTGGTAATGCGCGTTGCAGAACTCGCAGGTCACCTCCACCGCGCCCTGCTCCTCGATGATGCTGCGAATCTCGTCACGCCCCAGACTGCGCAGGGTTTCGGCGATGCGCTCGCGCGAGCAGGGGCAGTGGAAAGTCACCGGCGTGCCGTCGAACAGGCGCACCCGCTCTTCGGCGAACAGCCGGCCCAGCAGGGCACCAGCGTCCAGCTTCAGCAACTCGTCGGCGGTGGTGGTCTCGGCCAGGATCGTGGCGCGGTTCCACTCCTCCGAATCGCGCGTCACCGCATTGCCACCCTCGGCCGGCAGCGCCTGCAACAGCAGACCGGCGGCGGACTGCGCCCCGCTCGCCAGCCACAACCGGGTCGGCAGCTGTTCCGAGCGCTCGAAGTAGACGTTCATCGCCTCCGCCAGCGAGTCGCCCTCCAGCTCCACGACGCCCTGATAGCGCTCGCTGCCGTCGCCCGGATCCAGCGTCAGCATCAGCCGTGCGTCCTCGCCGGCGCATTCGGCCAGTGTCGCGCCCTCCGGCGGGGTCTCGCGAAAGCGCGCCAGGCCACGCAGCCGCCCCTGGCCATCGGCCTGGGCGACGATCATGTGCACCGGCCCGGGGCCGGTGATCTGCAGGATCAGCGAGCCGTCGAACTTGAGCGTGGCGGCGGTCAGGGCAACGGCCGCATAGGCCTGGCCCAGCAAGTCGCGCACCACGGGCGGGTACTCGTGCAACTCCAGCAGGGCCTGCCAGGAGGCGTCCAGGTGCACCCACTCGCCGCGCACCCCGGCCTCCTCCAGCATGAAGCGGTGGAGGGTATCGGTCTCACGCATGGTGGCAGGACTCCGAAATACGCAACGGCATCAACCGTCCAGCTTGGCCTTGAGGCGCTCGTTGACCTGGGCCGGGTTCGCCTTGCCCTGGGTCGCCTTCATCACCTGGCCGACAAAGAAACCGAACAGCTTGTCCTTGCCGCCGCGATACTGCTCGAGCTGCTGCGGGTTGTTGGCCATCACCTCGTCGATGATGGTATCGATCGCGCTGGTATCGGTGATCTGCTTGAGCCCCTTGGCCTCGATCACGGCGTCGGCGTCGCCTTCGCCGTTCCACATCGCCTCGAAGACTTCCTTGGCGATCTTGCCGGAGATGGTCTCGTCCTGGATGCGCGCGAGCAGGCCGGCCAGACCCTCGGCATTGACCGGGGCATCCGCCAGCTCGACCTCGGAGCGGTTCATCGCGGCGGAGAACTCGCCCATCACCCAGTTGGCGGCCAGCTTGGGCGCGCCGCAACCGGCAGCCACGACCTCGTAGAAATCGCCCATGTCGCGCGCAGCGGTCAGTACGCCGGCGTCGTAGTCGGACAGGCCGTACTGTTCGACAAAGCGCGCCCGCTTGGCATCCGGCAGTTCCGGCAGCTTCTCGCGCACGGAGTCGATGAATGCGTTATCCACGACCAGCGGCAGCAGGTCCGGATCAGGGAAGTAGCGGTAGTCGTTTGCCTCTTCCTTGCTGCGCATGGAGCGCGTCTCATCGCGATCCGGGTCGTACAGGCGGGTCTCCTGCACCACCGAACCGCCGCCTTCGATCAGGTCGATCTGACGCTCGACCTCGAAGTTGATGGCGCGCTCGACGAAGCGGAAGGAGTTCAGGTTCTTCAGCTCCGCGCGGGTGCCGAACTCGGTCTGGCCCTTGGGCCGCACCGAGACGTTGGCGTCACAGCGAAAGCTGCCTTCCTGCATGTTGCCGTCGCAGATATCCAGATAACGCACCAGCGAATGCATCTTCTTCATGTAGGCAACGGCCTCCTTCGCGGAGCGCAGCTCCGGTTCGGAGACGATCTCGATCAGCGGGGTGCCGGCGCGGTTAAGGTCGATACCGGTCATCGCCTCGAAGCCCTCATGCAGGCTCTTGCCGGCGTCCTCCTCGAGGTGCGCGCGGGTCACGCCAACGCGCTTGATGGTGCCGTCTTCCAGTTCGATATCCAGATGCCCCAGGCCCACGATCGGCAGTTCGAACTGCGAAATCTGGTAACCCTTGGGGAGGTCCGGATAGAAGTAGTTCTTGCGCGCGAACACCGAGCGCGGGGTGATCTCGGCATTGATCGCCAGCCCCAGCATCACGGCCCGCTCCACCGCGCCCTGGTTCAGCACCGGCAGTACGCCGGGCATGCCCAGATCCACCGGGCAGGCCTGGCGGTTGGGCTCGGCGCCGTAGGCGGTGGGCGCCCCGGAGAAGATCTTGGAGACGGTATTGAGCTGGGCGTGAATCTCCAGCCCGATGACGGTTTCCCATTCCATGTGCAGGGCCCTCAGGCGAAGGCCGCCGGCACGCGGGCGTGCCAGTCGGTCTCTTGCTGATACTGGTGAGCAACGCCCAGCAGGCGCGCCTCGTCAAAGTAGTTGCCGATCAATTGCAGCCCGACCGGCAGGCCGTCGATCTCGCCGGCCGGCAGCGACATCGCCGGCAGCCCCGCGAGGTTCGCGGCGATGGTGTAGATATCCGACAGGTACATGCTGACCGGGTCGGCCTTGGCACCCAGCGCGAACGGCAGCTCCGGGGTGGTCGGCGCGAGCAGCACGTCGACGTCCTCGAAGGCGCGGCGGAAGTCGTCGGCGATGATGCGCCGGACCTTCTGCGCCTTCAGGTAGTAGGCGTCGTAGTAGCCGGCGGACAGCACGTAGGTGCCGACCATGATGCGGCGCTTCACCTCGTCGCCAAAGCCCTCCCCGCGCGAGCGGGTGTAGAGGTCCATCAGGTCCTCGGGATTCTCGCAGCGGTAGCCGTAGCGCACGCCGTCGAAACGCGCGAGGTTGGAGGAGCACTCGGCCGGGGCGACCACGTAGTAGGCCGGCACCGACAGGTGGCTGTTCGGCAGGCTGACCTCGCGCACCTCGGCGCCGCGGCCCTTGAGCACCTCGATGGCGGCGTCGATCACGCCGCGCACGCGCTCGTCCAGTCCGGCCTCGCCGAAGAATTCCGTCGGCAGGCCGATACGCAGGCCCTTCAGGTCCTGCTCCAGTCCGGCGGTGAAATCCTCTTCCGGGCGCTCGACGCTGGTGGAGTCGCGTTCGTCGAAGCCGGCCATGGCATTCAGCATCCGCCCGCAGTCCTCGGCAGTCGCGGCCATCGGGCCACCCTGGTCGAGACTGGAGGCGAAGGCGATCATGCCGTAGCGCGAGACGCGGCCGTAGGTCGGCTTGAGCCCGGTGATGCCGCAGAATGCGGCCGGCTGGCGGATCGAACCACCGGTGTCGGTACCCGTGGCGCCCGGCACCAGGCGCGCACCCACCGCGGCGGCGGAGCCGCCGGAGGAACCGCCCGGCACGCGCTCGGTGTCCCAGGGGTTGCGCACCGGGCCGTAGAAACTCGTCTCGTTAGACGAGCCCATCGCGAACTCGTCCATGTTGGTCTTGCCCAGCATCACCGCACCGGCGGCATTCATGCGCTCGACGACGGTGGCGTTGTAGGGCGAGACGAACGGATCCAGCATGTGCGAACCGCAGGAGGTGCGCACACCCTCGGTACAGAAGATGTCCTTCTGCGCGACCGGCACGCCCAGCAGCGGGGTCTTTTCACCCTTCGCCAGGCGCGCATCGGCGGCATCGGCCTGCGCCAGCGCCTGCTCGGCGGTCACGGTGATGAAGCTGTTCAACTGCGGATCGAGACGCTCGATCCGGTCCAGATACAGCTGGGTCAATTCGCGCGAGCTGATCTCGCGGGCCTGGAGCTTGCGCACCCAGCCGGACAGGGTTTCCTGGGCCATGGTTTCGGGGACTCTTGCTGGCTAGAAGCGTGACGGGTTCAACAGAACGGCGACGGCGCGGATCATTCGATGACGCGCGGGACCAGGTACAGACCACCCTCGACAGCCGGGGCGATGGCCTGGAAGACCTCGCGCCGATCCGGCTCGGTCACCGCATCCGGGCGCAGGCGCTGCTCGGCGTCCAGCGGGTGGGCCATCGGCTCGACACCCTCGATGGCCGCACCATCCAGTTGTTCGACAAAGTCAAAGATGTCGCTCAGCCCACCCGCGAAATCCCGGGCCTGGTCATCGTTCATGGCCAGACGGGAGAGATGAGCGATGCGCCGGACTTCGGAGGTATCGACGGACATGGCAGGGTGGGTCCTGTAGCGTTCGGATTCATTGGGCGAAACGGAGCGCAAACTTACCACAAAGCCGTTGTTGCCCAAACCCCGGGCGCTTGCTAGAGTCGACGGCTTTCCCGCCCGCCCACTCAAGCAGGTTTCTTCTTCATGTTCAAACGCCTTCTGGGGTTGTTCTCCAACGACATCTCCATCGATCTCGGCACCGCCAACACCCTCATCTATATGCGCGGCCAGGGCATTGTCCTGAACGAACCCTCCGTGGTCGCGATTCGTCAGGACCGCGGCCCGGGCGGCCCGCGCTCCATCGAGGCCGTAGGGATCGAGGCCAAGAAGATGCTCGGCCGCACGCCGGAGCACGTGGTGACGGTGCGCCCGATGAAGGATGGCGTCATCGCCGACTTCACCACGACCGAGAAGATGCTGCAGTACTTCATCAAGAAGGTGCACGAGCGGCGGATCTTCCGCCCCAGCCCGCGCGTGCTGGTCTGCGTGCCCTGCGGCGCCACCCAGGTGGAACGCCGCGCGATCCGCGAATCCGCCTTCGGCGCCGGGGCACGCAAGGTCTACCTGTTGCAGGAGCCCGTGGCCGCAGCCATCGGCGCCGGCATCCCGCTGGACGAGGCGGTCGGCTCCATGGTGCTGGATATCGGCGGCGGGACCTCCGAAGTCGCGGTGCTGTCGATGAACGGCATTGTCTATTCCGAATCCGTGCGCATCGGCGGCGACACCTTCGACGAGGCGATCATGGCCTATGTGCGCCGCAACTACGGCGTACTGATCGGCGAGGCCACCGCCGAACGCATCAAGCACACCGTCGGCTCGGCCTATCCGGGCAAGGAACTGCTCGAGATCGAGGTCAAGGGCCGCAACCTGGCCGAGGGCGTGCCGCGCTCGTTCACCCTGAACTCGAACGAGATCCTGGAAGCCTTGCAGGATCCGCTGTACGGCATCGTCTCTGCCGTACGCACCGCCCTGGAGCAGACCCCGCCGGAACTCGGCGCGGACGTCGCCGAGCGCGGCATTGTGCTGACCGGCGGCTCCGCCCTGCTGCAGCAGCTGGACCGGCTGATCATGGAAGAGACCGGCATCCCGGTGGTCATCGCCGACGACCCGCTGACCTGCGTCGCCCGCGGCGGCGGCCGGGTGCTGGAGATGCTCGACGAGAAACGGGTCGACTTCCTCGCAATGGAATAAGGCCGGACCACCCCGCCCGCGTCGCCACGGCGCGGGTCTGGTTCGGGTTACACTCCGGGCCGCAACAGGTCGGCAAAGCCGCACGGGACGGGGTTCCGCAGCGGCTTTGCCTTGTCGACGCGATCCGGAACCGGAGGTCACGCCATCAGCAAGCCGCTGTTCAGACTGGGTGTCTCGCCCACTCTGCGCCTGCTCGCGGTGATCCTGCTGGGCCTGGCGCTGATGGCGCTGGATCACCGCGTCAACGAACTGCAGTTTGTCCGCGGCGCCCTGGCCACCGTCACCTACCCGCTGCAGGTCGCGGTGGACGCACCGGTCCGCGCGGTCAGCCGGGTGTTCGAGTCGTTCACCAGCCGCGAAGACCTGATCACCGAGAACCGCATCCTGCGCAGCGAGAATGCCGAGCTGCGCGCGCGTCAGCTGCGCTTCGAGGCCCTGCAGCTGGAGAACGACCGCCTGCGCGCCCTGCTGAATACCGCCGAGCAGGCCGAAGAGCGGGTCGAGATCGCCAAGCTGCTGGCCGTGGATCTCGACCCCTTTCGCCAGCAGATCGTGCTCAACAAGGGGCGCAATGACGATGTCTATGCCGGCCAGCCGGTCATCAATGCCGACGGCGTGATCGGTCAGGTTCTGTCGACCCGTCTGACCAGCTCGATCGCTCTGCTGATCTCCGACCCCAGCCACGCGCTGCCGGTACTGAGCGCGCGCACCGGGCTGCGCGGTCTGGTGGTCGGCACCGGCAACCCGCAACGCCTGGAGATGCGCCACGTTCCGCTGCAGGAGGATGTGGAGCCCGGCGACCTGCTGCTGACCTCCGGGCTGGGCGGCCGTTTCCCGGCCGACTACCCAGTGGCCCGGGTCACCTCGGTCGAGCGGCCACAGGGCCAACCATTCCTGAGCATCGAGGCCGAACCGCTGGCAGCCCTGGACCGCTCCCGCGAGGTCCTGTTGCTGTGGACCGACGGCGCCGTTTCAGCGATCGCCCCGCTCAATCTGGACAACGACCTGGAGGCGGCTCCGAACGCGCTCGAATCAGAACCGGCCGAAGGGACACCGTGACCCGTGCCATCGGCATCCCCTGGCCGGTGGCGCTGACCCTGCTGGCAGCTCTGGCCCTCGCCATCGTGCCGGTCCCGGATATCCTGCGCCCGGCGCGCCCGGAGTGGCTGGCGCTCATCCTGATCTACTGGGCCATGGCCTTCCCGTCGCGCATCGGCATCCTGACCGCCTTCGTCGCCGGCCTGTTGCTGGACACCCTGCAGGGCCAGCTGCTGGGACAGAACGCCATCGCCCTGGCCGTGGTCATCTACATCGTGCTGCAGATCCACCCGCGCCTGCGGGTCTATCCGGTCTGGCAACAGATGATGGTGGTCGCCATCCTGATGGCCCTGTTCAAGCTTCTGGCCCTGTGGCCACAGGGCATCACCGGGTTTCCGCCGGGCAGCCTCTGGTACTGGGCGCCGGTCCTCACCAGCGCCCTGGTCTGGCCCCTGGTCTTCTCCCTGCTGCGCGACCTGCGTCGGCGCTGGCTGCTGCACCTCACCTGAGGAAAACGCCGACCCCATCCCGGTCGAAGCAAACCCTGGCTGTCACGCATACTGTGTCCGAACCGAAACAAGGAGCCTTGCATGGACCCGAACAAGCAAACCGAGATCGAAGCCGCCGTGTTGCGCCGCCTGCTGCAGCACCTGGACGAACGCAAGGACGTGCAGAACATTGACCTGATGAACCTGGCCGGCTTCTGCCGCAACTGCCTGTCCAAGTGGTACGTGGCCGCCGCCGAAGAACGCGACGAGTCCATCGACTACGAGGGTGCCCGCGAGATCGTCTACGGCATGCCCTACAGCGAGTGGAAAGAGCGCTACCAGAAGGAGGCGACGCCGGAGCAGAAGGCCGCCTTCGAGGCCAGCCAGAAATCGCCCCATGCATGATCACGGCCTGATCGAGACCCCGGAGGCCCTGCAGGGCTTCCTCGACACCATCGCCGGGACCGACTGGATCGCGCTGGATACGGAGTTCATGCGCGAGAAGACCTACTACCCGCGCCTGTGCCTGATCCAGCTGGCAACTCTGGACCAGATCGCCTGCGTCGACCCGCTGCAACTCGACATCAAGCTGCTGGAACCCCTGCTGTTCGATGCCGGCGTAACCAAGGTCTTCCACTCGGCCTCGCAGGATCTCGAGGTGCTCTATCGCGAACTCGGACGCGTGCCCACCCCGGTGTTCGACACCCAGATCGCTGCCAGCATGCTCGGCCACGGCGAGCAGATCGGCTACGCCAACCTGGTCAAGGCGATCCTCGATCGCGACCTCGACAAGAGCCAGACCCGCACGGACTGGGCACGCCGCCCCCTGAGCAAGGAACAGATCCTTTACGCCGCCGATGACGTACGCTTCCTGGCCACCGTGTTCATGCGCCTGCTGCACGAACTGGAAAGCCATGACCGGATGCACTGGCTGCGCCCGGAGATGGAGGCCCTGAGCGACCCGGCCCTGTACGAACCGAACCCCGAGGCGGCCTGGCAGCGGGTCTCCGGGGCCAAGCGGCTCAAGCCGCGCGAACGCGGCGTACTCAAGGCCGTGGCCGCCTGGCGCGAACGCGCGGCACAGGCGAGCGACCGCCCGCGCCGCTGGATCCTGGCCGACGACATCCTGATCGATATCGCCCGGCGCACGCCGGAGGACGCCGCCGCCCTGCACCAATTGCGCGGCTTCCCCGACGGCATGAAACCGCCACGTCAGGAAGAGCTGCTGGAGGCGATCCGCGAAGGCCAGGCCCTGCCCCGCGAGGAATGGCCACAACTGCCGGACAAGGCGAAGCTGACCGAGGCGGAAGAGGTCCTGGCGGACATCGGCATGGCCCTGCTGCGCGAGTGCGCGCGACGCAACCAGATCACCGCCGGCGCGATTGCGCAGCGCAAGGATGTCATCGAACTCCTGAAGGGCGACGGCACGAGCGGCCGCCTGGGCAGCGGCTGGCGTCACGAGATCGCCGGAAAGACCATCGCTCGCTGGTTTGCGGGCGATGGTGAACTGACACGTACGGAGGAAGGGCTGCAGATCCGCCCGTGATCGTCGCCCGGGCGGATCTGCAGCGGTAGCGTCAGGCGGCCTTGTAGATCCCGCGGCGCGGCGAGGTCAGGCGACCCTGGCGCTTCAGGTAGGCCAGGGTCTGGCTGATGTTCTTGGTATCCAGGCCGGCCTTCTCGGCCTGTGCCTTGATCTCCTTGATGCCCATCTCCGGCTGGGTGGCGACGATATCGCAAAGCTTCTGGCTGATGGACTCGCCACCGGCCCGGCGCCCGCGACGTCCGCCGCCCGCGGTACGACCCACGCGCCCGCCCAGTTCACGGATCTGGCGCTCGAGCTCGCCGAGTTCCTTGCGATGCCGCGCCACCATCTCCTTGCGCTTTTCCATCAGCTTCTCGCGCTTCTCGCGGCGTTCGGCTTCCTTGCCCTCGGCTTCTTCCTTTTCCCGCTGGCGCGCGAGGGCGTACAGTTCTTCGGCCGACAGATCGGAGGCCTTCTTGTTATCCATACTCATGCAGAACTCCCGGGTTCTTAAAACGGATGCGATTACAGGTTAAGACCAAAGGGTTTCCGGCTATTCAGTCTAGCCTCTAACATTTGATCACCATAGAATAGTACCACCCCATGGATAGATGCTGTAACGATCATAATAAGGTGCACACGGCACAAGAGCGACCACACGCACTTTCTGGCGAAAACCGCACACTCATACGAGAAGAGGTCGCCCGATTGTATAACCAGGCCGCGGGCACGCGCACATCCGATCCTCCCGCCGTTCACTTTGACTTGAAAGGCCGGGCGGCCGGCCAGTGGCGCCTGAGAAAGAATACGGAAACCCTGCGCTTCAATCCGGAAGCCTTCAGTCTGGACTGGAATCAACATTTCCCGGAAACAGTGGCACACGAAGTCGCCCACTCTCTGGTATATCGCACCTACGGCGCGCGCAGGGTTCGACCTCACGGCCCTGAATGGCGGGGGTTCATGCAGGCGATGGGGTTTCAAAAGCCCCGGGTCACACATGCGACCGCGCTGACCACACGCAAGATGCGCCAATATCACTACGAGTGCGCCTGCGGCCCTCAACTACTGAGCGCGCGACGGCACTTTCTTATTCGCAAACGCGGCTACCACTACCAGTGCCGCCAATGCGGCGAATGGCTAAAGCGCTCCGACGGCGGAGCGCCCTGAGGAGCCACCATCATTCCGGGGCGTGTGGCTGTTGATATAGTCAACCAGCCGCACGGTTGCCCCCTGATGCTCCGCAATAAAAGCGGCCGAGCGGCGCCGCAAGGCCTCACGCCCGGGTTCATCCATTACCAGCAATGCCCGAATACGGGTAATGGCCTCGTCGGCGTCGGCCGCTCGTCCCAGCACATTCGCAGCCTGCATGCGCTCCACCAGGAGTTCGAAGTTGTCCACGTGCGGACCCATAACAACCGGGCAGTGCCACAACACCGCCTCCAGCGGATTGTGCCCGCCCACCGAAACCAGCGACCCCCCTATGAAGGCCGCATCGGCCAGCCCGAAGAAGCGCTTCAGTTCCCCGAGGGTATCCAGAAGCCAGAAATGGGTGGCGGCGTCCGGCAGACCTTCACTGCGACGCACGAAGGTGTGGCCGGAACGCTCCAGCAAGTCCGCCACTGCGGGAAACCGCTGGGGATGGCGTGGCGCCACAACAACCAAGAGGCGTGGATACTCGGTGCGCAATGCGCGCAGTCCCGAGAACAACTGGGCCTCTTCGTCGGCATGGGTGCTGGCAAGAACGACCACCGGGCGCCCATCAACCACCGAGCGCAGGGACTCGACTTCCTGACGATCGGTTTCCTCGACGCGGATATCGAACTTGATGTCGCCGTTGACCGTCACGCGATCAGGCACGGCCCCGAGCGCGACGAAACGCTCGCGGTCCAGCGGATTGCGACAGGCAATCCAGTCAAATCCGTTCAATGCCGGCGTGATCAGCCGCGGGAGCCGCGCATAACGCCGGGCCGAGCGCCCGGACATACGGGCGTTCGCCAGCACGACCGGGATACCCATCCGTCGGGCCGCCGCCAGCATATTCGGCCAGATCTCGGTCTCCATCACCACGATGCACTGCGGCCGCAGCGCTCGCAGGAAACGCCCCTGTAGCCAGGGCAGATCCAGTGGCATGAAGCGATGCATAACGCGGTCGCCGAGCCGCTCGGTCAGCATCGCGGCGCCGGTCGGCGTCGTCGTGGTTACCAGGATGCGACGCGGGCCGGACGCCAGGAGCCGGCGAATGAGCGGTTCCGCCGCCAGCACTTCACCTACCGAGACCGCATGGATCCAGATCTCCGCCGGCTCCGGCGGAGGGGCCCAGCCCATCACCTCGCCCGGGCGCACACGCACCGATGCCCGACGACTGCGCAGTCCGTGGCGGATCAGCAGCAAGGGGGTCAGCAACGCAAGCAGCGCCGTGTAGACTACGCGGGTCATTCGCAGGGAGACTCCGATCCGTGACGGCCCGCCCCGAACATCCGAGCGCGACCGAACGCCCGCCCCGCGGCCCCGCCACCTGGCCCATGTGGGCGGTGATCGGCCTGGCTCGGCTGGTCATCCAGTTGCCCATCCGCTGGCAACAGGCGCTTGGGCGCGGCATTGGGCGGCTGTTCTACCGTTACGGCCGCAAGCGGCGCGCGATCGCCCGCACCAACCTCGAACTGTGTTTTCCCGGCCAGCCGCCGGAACGGCGCGAACAGTGGCTGCGCGAGCACTTCGAGGCGGCCGGAATGGGTGTCCTGGAAATAGCCATGGCCTGGTGGGGACGCGACGCGCAACTCAAGGGGCATTACACAATCCACGGGCTGGAACATCTGGACAAGGCACTGGAGCAAGGCAAGGGGGCCCTGCTGGTCAGCGCCCATTTCACCACACTCGAGCTTTGCGGGCGCCTGCTGGCGCTGCACCGGGAGTTTGCCGCGATGTACCGCCCCAGCGAACGCCCGCTGATCAACTACCTGTTCAAGGTCAATCGCAACCGCCACACGGCCGGCGTGATCGCACGCGACGACGTCAAGGGACTACTGCGCACCCTGCGCGAGAACATGCCGGTGTGGTATGCACCCGACCAGGCCACCAGCGGGCGCCAGACCGAGCTGGTCCCGTTCTTCGGCGAACCCGCGAACACGCAGACCGCCACGCATCGCATCGCCCGGGTCAGCGGCGCCCCGGTCCTCCCCTTCTTCGGCTACCGGCGCGAAGACGGCCACTACGTCGTGACCATCCACCCCCCGGTAGAGGGCTTCCCCACCGAGGACGCCCACGCCGACACCCTGCGCATCAACCACATCATCGAAAAAGCCGTGATGGATGCCCCGGGGCAGTACTTCTGGACCCACAAGCGCTTCAAGAAACGCACGGGCCTGCCCAACCCTTACACGAGCTGACTCTCGCGCACGATCAGTCTTCCAGACCCAGTTCGCGGCGGATATCTGCCGCCACCTTCGGCGTGTCATTCACTGGCGTGTAGGCCCACTGGTCAAGCGCGCCGGTGAATGGCCGGGTTACCCCTTCCGCCTCCAGAGCGGAATGGAAGGCCTGCAGGCGACGACCGAGTGGCCCCAGGGCCACCGTGTACACCGGCACACCGGTCGCCGCCGCTTCCGAGACCATGGATACAGAATCGGCACTGACCACGATGTGGTCGGCCGTTGCCAGCATCGCCATGAAGGGGTTCTCTCCCTGCCCGCCCCAGACAAACCCCGGGACATCCGCCAACCCCTCCACCAGTCGTCGGGTACTGGCCTCGCCCGTACGCCGCGAAGGGGTCACCAGCACGCTACCCCCAGAGGCTCCGGCCGCCGAACGCAGGTCACGGATCAGGGCATCCAGCCGCTCCTGGCCCAGATCTCCCCGCTGGGTGGCACCCCCGATCAGCACCGCGATCCAGGGCCGGGGAAATGCAGCCCAGGCATCCCCCAGGTCCGCACGCGCCGCCTCCAGCCGCTCGGCCGTCACCCGGTGCAGGGCGCCGCGCGTCGCGATCACGTTCGGGCCGGTCAGCCCATCGTGGCGCGGCGGCACCACCCAATCGAAATGCCGCGGGGCGATCTGTGGATCCTGAATATGCACGGTCATGATGGCACCCCCGCTGGCGCGCCTGAGTGCCACGGCCACCGTGGCACTGCGGCGCCCGCAGGAGATCAAGAGGCGCGGCCAGGGCGGCGCCAGGGAATCGCTATCGGAGGTGAGCCCTCGCAATACGCCGGGCGCGAAGGAACCGCGCATCCAGCGCCAGGGCGGACGCAGCCCCACTGTCTTGTGTTCGTAGGGCAGCCCCACGGCTTCGGCCAGGCCACGGACCTGACTGGTCATCCCGGCCTCGCCGGTCGTCAGTGTCCAGCAGTAAGCCTCGGTCACAATGAAGCGTTCGTCGCCTGGCCTGCGGTCACGCCGGCACGCGGCGCTGCACAGGTGTGTCGGGAGAGGCCAGTTCGTGGCGGTTGCGCCACTCTTCGGTCACATAGTTGATGATCAACGAGCGTCGCACACCTTCCAGGGGGCGAAGGTGGTAGCCATGCCAGGTGTTGTCGGCCGGCACGAACACCAACGCACTGTTGTATGTGCCCGGCGCCGTCTCGTAGTGCGTGTCCGCGTCCACGTACACGTCCGTGCCCCAGCTCTCGTAGCCGGGGTCGGTGGACAGGTACAGCAGCATGGTGAATTTTTTCACGCCAAGATCGGTATGTGGTGCCAGCCAGAAACCCTCGGTATCCAGGCAATGCTCGATGCGCAGGTAGTTGCCGCTGACGTCCACGCCGCACACCTCGTAGATCGCATCCAGCACCTGCGGGCTCTCGAACGCCGCTGCAACGCTTTCGCACACATCGGAGGCCCGCCGGTTCTCGACGTCGAAGAAGCGCCGCGAGCTGTTGTGCGTCTCACGCTTGCCCTCGGTGTCACCAATCGCGGGCGGCTCGAACGGCAGCGCCTCCACCGCGCGCGCCGCCGCCTCGGGCAGTATCGCCTGCGGATACCACCGCCGATACGGATACGCCTCCGACCGCGCGCGCCGAAGCGACGCCTCGACCTGACTTGCTACTTCAGCGGCGGTATCCATTTCTTTTTCCACTAAATTCAACAACGCCGCACAGTGTAGTGCAAACCAGGGGGATTCCACAAAAAACAGCGTTCAAACAGGCTGCTAGACTGGCGACAATTCCGATATCGCACCCCCCAAAGATCCACCGTTACCCAGGCCAACGCCATGACACCTTCAGACGGGCCCTTATCGGACCCTGATACAACCCCGTTTGGCACATATCGCCCCAAGGGGTTTGCCCACGCCTTACTCTGGATCGTGCGTCTAGGGCTGGCACGAGGCACGTTGTCGCGCCAGCTCAGAAGATTCTGGAACAGCCGCCTTCCAACCACCGTCGATATCGAACGACGAGGCATCCGGTATCGGCTCAACGTTCGGGACAATGTCACCGACGCGAAAATACTCCTTTCATCGAAGGTCTACGACCGCGAGGAACTGGAGCATCTCGCGAACGCATGCGATGACGGCACGTTCATCGATATCGGCGCCAACACCGGGTACTACAGCCTGCACGTGGCGGCCGCCGGGGCACGCCAGGTCCTAGCCATTGAGCCCAACCCTCCGACATTCCGTCGACTTCTGTTCAACCTGGAATGCAATCGCTTTGCCGAGGCAATTCAAGCCCTCCCGCTGGCCATTGGCCCAAACGGTACCGCCATGCTGCACTTGGCCGAAGGACTGGGTTCCGCCTCGCTCAATCCGTCGGAACAGTCACGGGGCAACACGGTTGAGGTCCAGACCGAGCCCCTTCTGGATGTACTCACCAATGCCGGAATCGAACGCATCGACGGCCTCAAGATCGACATCGAAGGATACGAGTACCAGGCCCTGGAACCGTTTTTCCGGGACGCGGCTCCATCGCTGCATCCTAGATGCATCGTTATAGAAAGCTGTCACGGGCACATCTGGGAAAAAGACGTCCTGGCCCTGCTTCGGGAGCATGGTTACCAAATCCAGAGCCGCTCACGGTCCAACTCGATCCTGTACCTGAGTTAGACCCGACCTCGGGCACCAGAACAATTAGCGCAAAGAA
Source organism: Thioalkalivibrio versutus (assembly GCF_001999325.1). Classification (GTDB taxonomy): domain Bacteria; phylum Pseudomonadota; class Gammaproteobacteria; order Ectothiorhodospirales; family Ectothiorhodospiraceae; genus Thioalkalivibrio; species Thioalkalivibrio versutus. The sequence continues at coordinate 23,952 of NZ_MVAR01000033.1, read as the reverse complement.
ACGCACTACTCCACGAGGAAGCCAGCCCCATGGCAACTATTCTGCAAGTCTTGCCCGCCCTGGAATCCGGCGGCGTGGAACGCGGTACCCTGGAAATGGCTCGTGCCATCCAGGCTGCAGGAGAACGCTCCCTGGTCATGTCCGGCGGGGGCAGCATGGCTCCTTCGCTGGAAGCCGAAGGGAGCCAGCACTTCACCTGGCCGGTGGGCAAAAAGTCCCTGCGGTCATTGCGCTTGGTGCGCCCGCTGCGCAACTTCATACGCGAACAGGAAGTAGACTTGGTACACGTCCGCTCCCGCGTACCCGCATGGATCGTATGGCGCGCGTTACAGGGCATGCCCCGGACTGAACGCCCGGCCCTGGTCACGACCTTCCACGGGTTTTACAGCCCCGGCCGATACAGCTCGATTATGACCCGCGGGGACCGCGTCATTGCCGTCTCTACGAGCATCTCGGCCTACATTCAGAAGCACTTTCCGGCATGCCCGACAGAACGTATTCGCGTCATCCATCGAGGCGTGGATCCCAGTGAGTTCCCTTATGGCCACAAGCCAGGCGATGACTGGATTGAAGGCTTCTTCCAAACCCTTCCGGCGCACGCCCGCGATCGAGCGCTTATAACGCTCCCCGGTCGCATCACGCGATGGAAGGGGCAACTGGATTTCGTGAAGGTCATGGATTCCCTAATCAAGCAGAACCTCCACGTCCATGGCCTTGTTGTGGGAGGAACGGAAAGACGCCGCCAGCGCTACGAAGCCGAAGTGCGCCAGGAAATCCAAGAACGGGGACTGGAATCCCACATCTCCTGGCTGGGACAGCGTTCCGATCTTCGGGAGATCATGGCAATGTCGTTCGCGGTACTTTCGCTCTCGCGCGAGCCAGAGGCTTTTGGCCGGGTCTCGCTCGAAGCTCTATCCCTGGGGCGACCCGTGATTGCCTACGATCACGGAGGCGTGGGTGAGCAGATGGCCGCTTTATTCGCCGAGGGAACAATCCCGCCATGCAGGCCCGAACTGGCAGCAGACAGGATATCTGATTGGCTGAAAGGCTCCGCCCCGCGGCCAGCGCATCTTAGGGGGTTTACGCTCGACGAGATGCAAGGACAAACCCTCGACGTCTACCGAGAGCTTCTTTAAGACAAGCCGGACTCAGAGGGTGGACATGTTGGTCACACGCGATCACGCCAGTCGGAGGCGCTGCTCATTCTTGGTGGCCACCCGCGCCAGGCCCGGTTCTCTCACCCATCCCCTCGCCGCCGCGCTCAGGCACGGGCCTCTGATTGCTTGATTGAATGAGCGGTGCCAGCGCGAGAGCGACCACCAGCCAGAGAACCGCTGTCGTGTATGAACTGTAGACAGTCCAGTGGACGTTGATGGGGTTAAGAGCCACAAAGATCGCCACACCGGCTACGAGAACATCAGGAGAATCAACGGCCCCATGCTCTCTCGCACGCCGCCACAACGCCGAAAGAATCCCTAGCAATGCCGCGAGGTAGGCGAACAATCCCACAGCCCCGGTCGAGACCAGGACATCAAGAAAATACAGATGGATATGCGCGAATGGCATGTCAGAGTAGCCTCGCGCCTCCGCCACCGGCTCGACCCCTCGCACACCCACGCCAAGGATCGGCTCATCCATCGCCACGCGCCAGGAAGCAAGCCAGATCGTCCCGCGCTTCGCCGTCGCCTGATCCAGACCCTCAAGACTGAACTCGGACATCTTGGAGATGACCACCAGCCGGTCCCGGGTTTCCGGTGACACCCACAGCGCCAACGCGACGCCCAGCACAAGCACCAGGGCGAAGGCTGACACGGTCCTAATTCGCAAGCGGTAGAACCAGATCAGAAAGGCGCCGTAGGCCACCAGCGTGATCAATGTCGCCAGCATGGCAGCCCTGGAACCCGAGAGGAGAATCGCGATGACCACGATCAGGGGCAATACCGCGGCCAGGCGATTGCGAGAAGCCAACCGGCGGGATGCCTCCAGGACGAACGGAAGCAAGTGGGCCAGCACAATGCCAAGGCGCATGTTCGGGTGAAACAGACCGTCGATCCGGCGCCCGTTGTACGGATAGCCCAGCAGGTTTGCACCAGTAACAAACTGAAAAACCCCGTCGAGCGACCAGAATACGGCCAGCGCCAGCACAACGTATAACAGGGGTGTAGCCACATCACGGCGACGCGCAACCCACAGCAGAGGAAGTATCGCAATCGCGAACAATGGATAGGTCAGGGCTGTCCGGAGGGCTCGGTCGAAATCGACCGCCACGGTCAGTGACACCAACTGCGGCACCCAGAGCGCCAACAAGAGCAGCAACGCCCAGCGAATCCAGCGCTCCACCCAGATCGTGCGGGAGTGCCGGGCCGCCAAACCCAATCCCCCGAGCGCCAGAAACACAAGCGGAAGAAAAACCCCCGTTCCAAACGGAAGCGCAAACAATGCAAACATCGTGAGACCTAAGACCGCGAAATATTGACGGTCTAGCTGACCTCGCGCATCTATCCAAACTTGGCCAGCATTCAAGCTCATACCTGACGATACCCGGACATTTAGTGGCGGACGATCATATCTCCCAAGCCGCCGACTTTCCTCATGCCCCTGACACATCGACACGCTTGGGGGACAATCCGGGGAGAAACGACTCCAACGTCGAAAGTCGCGCGAGCCTCCCAGTTTGTCCGAAGGAGCCCCACAGAATTATGGAACGGAATGATCACACCCTCAAAGCCACACCTTCCCCGAAACAAGTGCTGTGCATGAAGTGGGGGACAATGTACGGGCCGGACTACGTCAACCGGCTTTATGCGAGCATCCGCCGGAATACGGCCGGCCCCCTTCGCTTTGTTTGCCTCACAGACGATCCGAATGGCATTCGACCGGAAGTGGAGACCCACCCCTGCCCCTCGATCGACATCCCCGAGCCATGGCGATACGGAACATGGCGAAAAATGGCGCTTTACCTTGATTCCGAATCCCTCTCGGGCCTTGGCGGCGACTGGCTATTTCTGGACCTGGACGTCGTGATCACCGGCAAACTCGACCCGTTTTTCGAGTACGAACCCGAGCACCCCTTCGTCGTGATGCAAAACTGGACCCAGCCCGGGAAAGGGATTGGCAATACGTCCGTGTTCCGATTCCGCATGGGGGTTCATGGCTATCTGCTCGAACGGCTACTGGGGGACTTCGACCGCTTCCGCAGGCAGTATCGCAACGAGCAAACCTACATCAGCCGCGAGATCGATTCCCTGCTGTTCTGGCCGGACGCGTGGTGCGCTTTGTTCAAGGTCCATTGCGTCCCGGCCTGGCCCGCTCGCTTCTGGCGCACGCCGGCGATACCCGACGGAGCCCGTGTGGTCGCATTCCCGGGATCGCCTAACCCTCCGGACGCCTTGGAGGGAAAGTGGCCGGAAAAACGCTGGCGGAAAAGGCTCTACAAGAAGATCCGCCCAACTCCCTGGATCGATACCTATTGGGCGCGAGCCGAAGAGGCCTTGGCAGCGGAAATAGCGAACTCCCGGGACTGACCGAGGTAACTGACAGGGACCGGATCTGGCCCGCGCCCCCCGGTCACGCGGAAATCAGTCGTCGTCTTTCAGGATGAACTGGGTGCCGCAGTAGGGGCACAGGTAGCGGCCGTCGGGGGTCTCGTCGATCGGGAGAAAGACGCGCGGGTGCGAGGACCACAGCGCCATCGTCGGCGTGGGGCAGTGCAACGGCAGGTCCTTGCGCGTGACGGTGATTTCGGTCTGCGCGTTCGCGGTCGGGTACTGATCCTGGTGGTGGGCGGTATCGGGGTTCACCATGGTTTTTCTCGCATCCGGTTGACGGAAAATTTGGGCGTCTCAGACGAAGGTCAGCCAGCCCTCGTGGCGGCTGTCCCGGCCCTGTACCACATCGAAGTAGCGCGACTGCAGGCGCTCGGTGATGGGTCCGCGGGTGCCGGAGCCGATCGGGCGGTCGTCGACCTCGCGGATCGGAGTCACCTCGGCGGCGGTACCGGTAAAGAAGGCCTCGTCGGCGATGTACACCTCGTCGCGGGTGATGCGCTTCTCAATGACGTCCAGGCCCTCCTCGTGCGCCAGCTCGATGACCGTGCGGCGGGTGATGCCGTCCAGCGCGGAGGTCAGGTCCGGGGTGAACAACACGCCGTCGCGCACGATAAAGATGTTCTCGCCGCTGCCTTCGGCCACGTAGCCCTCGGTATCCAGCAGCATGGCCTCGTCGTAGCCACAGCGGGTGGCCTCCTGCAGGGCCATCATGGAGTTCATGTAGTTGCCGTTGGCCTTGGCCTTGCACATGGTCACGTTGACGTGATGCCGGCTGAAAGAGGAGGTGCGAATGCGAATCCCCTTCTCGATGCCCTCGTCGCCCAGGTAGCTGCCCCAGTGCCAGGCCGCAACCATCGCATGCACCAGGAGATTGTCCGCGCGCAGGCCCATCCCTTCGGAACCGAGGAAGCACATCGGACGCAGGTAGGCGCTTTCCAGCCCGTTGTCGCGCACGGACGCGATCTGGGCATCGTTCAGCACCTCGGCGGTATAGGGGATGGTCATGCCGAGAATCTTGGCCGAGTTAAACAGCCGCCGGGTGTGGTCCTGCAGGCGGAAGATCGCCGGGCCGCGCTCGGTCTTGTACGCGCGCACGCCCTCGAACACCCCCATGCCGTAGTGCAGCGTGTGGGTGAGCACGTGGGTCTTCGCCTCGCGCCAGGGCACCATCTGCCCGTCCAGCCAGATCACCCCGTCGCGGTCGGCCATCGACATTGTCTTGTTCCTCTATGTGGTCTCGTTCGCGGCCGATTCCGGCTCGCCGAACAGGTCATTCCAGGCATCGATCACGCCATCGCGCACGGCGCAGAGCTCGTCGTCGGGCTTCTCGACCCGGGCGTCCAAGCCGGCCAGCGTCAGGCGGTGGATGCGGTTGCGCAGATCGCGGTAGGCATCCGCCAGCGCCTCGCTCAACGCCGCGTCGATCACGCCCTCGCGCCCCAGTGCATCCAGCGTGCGGATCTTGTCCGGCCAGTCACACACGGCGGGATGATCGTGAGCGGATACCAAAACCCAGTATTGAACCATGAATTCAATATCAGTGATACCGCCCCGGTCGCGCTTGAGATGGAAGCCGTGGCCCCTCTTCGAGGCGTGCTCGGCCAGCATGCGGTTGCGCATCTCGACCACCTCGGCGCGCAGTGCGTCGGTATCCCTTTCACGAGTCAGCACCTCGCGACGCAGGGCATCGAACTGCTCGCCCAGCTCGGCATCCCCGGTCACGAAGCGCGCACGCACCAGTGCCTGATGCTCCCAGGTCCAGGCCGACTCGTCCTGGTAACGCCGGAACGCCTGCAAACCGCTGACCAGCAGGCCCGCGGTCCCGCTGGGCCGCAACCGGGTATCCACCTCGTACAGGCGACCCGCCGGGGTGAAGGCCCCCAGCAGGTGCACCACCCGCTGGGCGACGCGAGCGAAGAATTCGGTGTTGTCGATCACCTTGGGCCCCGCGGTCTGCGCCTCGTCGCCCTCGCTGTCGTGCAGGAACACCACGTCCAGGTCCGAACCATAGCCCAGCTCGAAACCACCCAGCTTGCCGTACCCGATCACCGCAAAGCGCGCGACGCGGCGCGCATCCGTGGCCCCGCACTGCGGCTCGCCGTGGCGCTCCACCATCTTGTCCCAGGCCAGCTGCAGCACCCGCTCCAGAAGCACCTCGGCCAGCCAGGTCAGATGGTCGGAGATCTTCATCAGCGGCAGGAAGCCCATGATGTCGGCGGCCGCCACGCGCAGCGTCTGCACCTGCTTGAACTGGCGCAGCCGGTCCAGCATCTGCTCGTGGTCCTGCCCGGGGAACTGCGCCAGCTCGGCCTCCAGCTCCTCGCGCAGCCCGTCACGATCGGGCGGCGCGTACAGCGCGCGCGGGTCCAGTAGCTCGTCCAGCAGCACCGGGTGGCGGGTCAACTGCTCGTTGATCCACGGGCTGGCGGCCACCAGCTTGACCAGCTGCGACAGCGCCAGGGGGTTCTCGACCAGCAGCGACAGGTACACCGAGCGCCGGGCAATCGTGCGTACCATCTGCAGCGCCCGCGGCAATACCGCATCCGGTGCGTCCATCTCCGCGATCGCCCCGATCAGCAACGGCATCAGGCGGTCCAGGCGCTGGCGCCCGGTCACGCTCATCGCGCGCACGCCCGGACTCTCGCGCAGATCGGCGATCCCGCGCAGAGCCTCGTCCGCATCCTGAAAGTCCATCGCCTCCAGCACCGCCCGAGCATCCGCCTCCGGCAGCGAGCCCTGCCACAGACGATTGAGCTGCTGCTCGCGCCCGGTCTCGGGCGAGGCCTCCATGGCCTCGCCGTCCGCGCGCTGCGGCGCACTGAATACCTGCTCGAAGTGAGCATGCACCCGCCGCTGCTCGCGCAACAGCGCCATCTCGAAGGCCGCCTCGTCGTCGAACCCCAGCGACAGCGCCAGTCGATGCCGGTCCTGACCATTGGAGGGCAGACGGTGGGTCTGCTGGTCATTCAGCATCTGCAGACGGTTTTCTACCCGACGCAGGAAGCGATAGGAACGTTCCAGCTGCTCGACGGCATAGCCGGGCAGCAGGTCGCGCTCCTGCAATGCCGTCATCACGCCCAGCAGGTCACGCCGCTGTAGCCCCTGGTCGCGCCCCCCGCGGATCAACTGGAACGACTGCGCGATGAACTCGATCTCGCGGATCCCGCCCTCGCCGTGCTTCACGTCCTCGAAGCGACCGCGCCGCGCCGACTCGTCGTTAATCATCTGCTTCAGCTCGCGCAGATTGGCCAGCGTGCCGTAGTCCAGATAGCGCCGGTAGATGAACGGGCGCAGCCGGCGCATCAGGCGCGCCCCGGCCTCCGGGTCGCCCGCCAGCGGACTCGCCTTGATCAGGGCGTAGCGCTCCCACTCGCGGCCGTGGGCCTGGTAGTAGTCCTCCATCGCGTCGAAATGCATCACCAGCGGTCCGGAATCTCCGAATGGGCGCAGGCGCATGTCCACGCGATAGCAAAAGCCGTCCGCAGTCACGTCCGACAGCGCTGCAATCAGCTGGCGCCCCAGGCGCTGGAAGAATTCCTGATTCTCGATCACGCGCTTGCCATCGGTCTCCCCCGCCTCCTCGAAGGCGAAGATCAGATCGATATCCGAGGAGAAGTTGAGCTCGCTGCCACCCAGCTTGCCGAGCCCCAGGACCACCATGGACTGGGCCTCGCCCGCGGGGCTGCGCGGCTGGCCGTAACGCTCCTGCAAATGGCGGTCCAGCCATTGCAGGCCGCCCTCGATGAGGGCGCGGGCCAGACGGCTCAGGTCGTGCATGACCTCGTCGAGGTCGGCGTGACCGGCCAGGTCGCGCCAGGCGATGCGGATCATCTCGCGATGCCGCGTTTCGCGCAGCGCGTGACGCAGCCCGGCATCGTCGGTCACGGCCTCCAGGCGCGCCTGCAGCGTGCGCTCGAAGTCCGCATCGTCACACGCCGGTATTTGGCCGCGTGGATCCAGCGCCTCGAGCAAGTACTCCGGATGCTGACGCACTGTCTGCACCAGGTAGTGGCTGAAGGCGAACGGGGCCGGCGTCGACGCCAGGAAGGTGTCCGGCCAGGCGAGCTTTTCGTCCAGCTCGGCCAGCAGATCGCGGACCTCCTGCTCCAGCGGCGGCGACAGGCGAGCGGGGGATTCGGGCAGGGGCTTGTCCATGTGCCAAGCGTATCAGCGTTGCGGCCCGGGGAGACCACCCCATGGCACGTACCAGCCGCGGGGTATTGACTTGGATGAGAACACAAATAACAATCGTTCTCGTCTACCCGGCTATCCGCCGAATGAATCCACACGAGGATCGCTCGCCATGAACTTTCGCCCGTTTGCCTGGCTGATCGCCACGGCCGCCGCCATCGCCGTCAGCATGCCCCTGGTCGGCTGCAGCCCCGCCGACCAGGACGAGGTCAACCTCTATTCGGCGCGCCAGGAAAACCTGATCAAGCCGCTGCTGGACGACTTCACTGATCAGACCGGCATCCCGGTCAACCTGGTGACCGGCGGGGCGGACAGCCTGCTGCAGCGCCTGCGCCACGAGGGCCGCAACTCACCCGCCGATCTCTTCATCACCGTGGACGCGGCGCGTCTGCACCAGGCCAGCGAGGCCGGCGTGCTGCAGGCGGTCGAATCGGACGTGCTGCGCGAGAATATCCCGGAGCGCTACCGCGACCCGGACGGACAGTGGTTCGGCCTCTCGTCGCGCGCGCGCCCCATCCTCTACCACAAGGACCGCGTGGACCCGGCGGAACTCTCTACCTACGAGGCCCTGACCGACGCGCAATGGGAGGGCCGGATCTGCATCCGCTCCTCCAGCAACGTGTACAACCAGTCTCTGGTGGCCGCGATGATCGCCACCGAGGGCGCCGAGGCCGCCCAGGACTGGGCCGCCGGGATCGTGGCCAACATGGCGCGCCAGCCGCAGGGCGGTGACCGCGATCAGATCCGCGCCGTGGCCGACGGGGTCTGCGACGTCGCGATTGCCAACACCTACTACCTGGGCCTGATGCTGGACGGCGAGGGCCGTGATCGCGAAGTCGCCGGGCAGATCGGGGTGTTCTGGCCCAACCAGGACGGCCGCGGCACCCACGTGAATATCAGTGGCGCCGGCGTCACTGCGCATGCCCCGAACCGGGACAACGCGATTCGCCTGCTGGAATTCCTGTCCTCCACCGAGGCGCAGGAGTGGTACGCCGAGGTCAACCAGGAATACCCGATCCGCGACGACGTACCGGCCAGCGACATCCTCCAGAGTTTCGGCGAATTCCAGTCCGACGACATCGAGCTCTACCGTCTGGGTAACCACAACGCCGAGGCCGTACGCATCATGGACCGCGTCCGCTGGCGCTGATGCTCGTCCACGACACCCCACTCACTCTCGCCCCCGGTCCTCCGGGGGCGTTCTGTTGGGCACCACAGAACGCGGGGAGGGCACAGAGCCGGGCATAAGGCGCGGTGTAGCGACCGGGGTCGCGGCACATGGCCTCGACAATCCGCCAGTCACAAGGCGGCCATAGTGGTATTCGAAACAAGAACCTTTATTATTCGCAATCCATGACCGCCCAGACCACCAACCCGCCCGCGACGCCTGCGAATCCTGCGGTTCGCCAGCGCCTGCCGTTCAGCCCGTGGTCGGCGGTCGCCATCGTCGTAGCGCTGACACTCGCCCTGCCGATCCTGGTCATCTTCGGGCACGTGTTCATCCCCGCCGGCGAGGTCTGGACCCACCTGCGCGAGACAGTCCTCGCGGACTATGTCGTCAACTCCCTGGCCCTGCTGATTGGCGTCGGGATCGGGGTGCTGGTGATCGGGGTGCCGGTTGCCTGGCTGGTCAGCGTGTGCGAGTTCCCCGGCCGTTCGATCTTCCAGTGGGCCTTGATGCTGCCGCTGGCCATGCCGGCCTACATCATTGCCTACACCTACACCGGCATGCTGGATTTCAGCGGTCCGGTACAAAGCCTGATCCGTGAACTCACGGGACTGGGTTACGGCGAGTACTACTTCCCCGAGATCCGCTCGCTGGGCGGCGCCATGGCCATGCTGACGCTGGTGCTCTACCCCTATGTCTACCTGCTCAGCCGCGCCGCCTTCCTCGAGCAGTCGGTCTGCGTGCTGGAGGTCTCCCGCACCCTCGGCGCCGGTCCCTTCGGCGGCTTTCGCCGGGTCGCCCTGCCGCTCGCACGTCCGGCCATCATCGCCGGGTTGACCCTTGCGCTGATGGAAGTGCTGGCCGATTACGGCACGGTCGCCTACTTCGGCGTGAGCACCTTCACCACCGGCATCTTCCGCACCTGGTACGCCCTGGGCGACCCGGCCGCAGCGGCCCAGCTCGCGGCCGTGCTGCTGACCTTCGTATTCGTACTGATCGTGCTGGAACGCTGGTCGCGGGCCAAGGCGCGCTTCCATCACACCAGCCGCCGCTACTCGACCCTGCCGCGTTACCAGCTACGCGGCTGGAAGGCCACCGCGGCCTTCCTCGGCTGCCTGTTTCCGGTCCTGCTGGGCTTCCTGCTGCCGGCCCTCCAGCTCGGACTGTGGACCGTGCAGACCACCGAACAATGGATGAACCCGGCCTTCGGGCGGCTGGTCTTCAACAGCTTCTGGCTGGCCATCGCCGCGGCCGTGATCGCGGTCGTCCTGGCCCTGGTCCTAGCCTATGCGCGGCGCATGGAGGGCGGGCGTTTCACCGCGGCTGCCGTGCGCGTCGCCGGGATGGGCTACGCGGTACCCGGCATCGTGATCGCGATCGGCGTGATGATCCCGTTCGCCGCCTTCGACAACGCCCTGGACGGCTTCATGCGCGACACCTTCGGGGTATCCACCGGCCTGTTGCTGTCGGGCACGCTGTTCGCCCTGCTGTTCGCCTATGCCGTGCGCTTTCTCGCCGTCTCGCTGCAGACGGTCGAGGCCGGGCTGGGCAAGATCCAGCCGAGCATGGACGATGCCGCCCGCTCGCTGGGGATGCGTCCACTGCAGACCCTGACCCGGGTACACCTGCCGATCATGCGCGGCACCCTGCTGACGGCATTGCTGCTGGTATTCGTCGATGTCCTGAAGGAGCTTCCGGCGACGCTCATCCTGCGCCCGTTCGACTTCAACACCCTCGCCGTGCGCGCCTTCGAGCTGGCCAGTGACGAGCGCCTGGCCGAATCCTCCAGCGCCGCCCTGGCCATCGTGCTGGTCGGGCTGGTTCCCGTTATCCTGCTGTCGGTGACCATCGGCCGCTCGCGCCCCGGCCAGCAGGGCCCGACCCGCGCGGCGGACGAAGAATCGCCGCAAAAACCCCTCGCCATGCCCGCAGGCACGACGAATACGCCATGACCCAGCCCATCGAAACCACACTGCAGGTGCCCCATACCCCGCTGATCGCCCTGGATCGAGTGGATATCGGCTATGACGGTACCGCCGTGGTCCACCAGGTATCCCTGGCCCTGCCCAAGGGCCAGATCGGCTGCCTGCTGGGCCCCTCCGGCTGCGGCAAGACCACATTGCTGCGGGCGATCGCAGGCTTCGAGCCCCTGATGGCGGGGAGCATCCAGCTGGACGGGCGCAGCGTCAGCGATGCCCGCAGCACGATCCCGCCGGAGAAGCGCGGGGTCGGCATGGTGTTCCAGGATTTCGCCCTGTTCCCGCACCTGAGCGTGGCCGACAACATTGGCTTCGGCATCCGCCACTGGAGCCGCAAGGATCGTGACGAGCGCATCCGCTCGCTCCTCAAGCTGGTGGGGTTGCCGGGCTATGGCGAGTCCTACCCGCACGCCCTGTCCGGTGGCCAGCAGCAACGCATCGCCCTGGCCCGGGCCCTGGCCCCGCGGCCCAAGCTGCTGTTGCTGGATGAGCCATTTTCCAGCATGGACGTGGAGCTACGCAGCGAACTGGCCCGCGAGGTCCGGCGCATCCTGCGCGCGGAGAACACCACCGCCATCCTGGTGACCCACGACCAGAACGAGGCCTTCGCCTTCGCCGATCGCATCGCGGTGATCCACCAGGGCCGCGTGGCCCAGTGGGACACTGCCTACAACCTCTACCATCGCCCGGCGGATCGTTTCGTCGCAGACTTCGTCGGCGAGGGTACGCTGATCCCCGGCATGGTCTGCGCCGAACACGTGGTCGATACCGCCTTTGGCCAGATCGAGGGCACGCTGTCGGAACAGCTGCCGCCCGGCACCGCCGTGGACGTCCTCGTGCGTCCGGACGACATCGCGATCGACAACGAAGCGGGCACCATCCGCACCGAGATCCTCGACAAGGCCTTCCGCGGGGCGGACTTCCTCTACACCCTGCGCCTGCCGGACGGCCTCAGCGTGCTGTGCATGGCGCCCAGCCACGACAATTTCGTCATCGGCGAGCACGTGCGCCTGCGCCTCGACTTCACCCACCTGGTGGTATTCTCGCGCGGCAGCGGAGTCGACTGCCCGGCCTCCTGACGCTGGCGCGCTCCGCAGCCCGCCAGGGTCGTTGGTGCAGGCCCAGCGGGAACTCGCGTGATTTCGCGCGTTCCGATGTCGACACGCTCCCCTTTCCGCAACCGCTATCATCGTTTCATGACCCACGCCCGCGCCCCTGTTGTCCGCCGCCCGGCCCGCACCGGGCTGGGCGTGGTTGCGATGCTGCTCGTCGCACTGGCGGGCACCCCGGGGGCGGCCGGTGCGGAGGACGGCTCGACCCCCGGCTTGCAGATCGAGGGGGGTACCGACGCTCAGCGCAGCAATATCCGCAACAGCATCAACCTGGCTCGCCACCCCTGCGACTTGCCCGGGTTTCGCGAGGGCCGCGTGTTGCGCGACACCGAGGCGCGCGCCACCGATGCCCTGCGGGCGATCGGTTTCTACGACCCCGAGCTGGATCTCGATTTCGAACGCCACGAGGCCTGCTGGGATATCCGCATCACCCTGGACCCCGGCCCGCCGACCACGGTGGAGCAGGTGGACCTGCAGATCACCGGCGAAGGAGCCGGTGATCTCGGCTTCGAGGCCGTGCTCAGCCAGACCGAGATCCGCGAGGGCGGCACCCTGCGCCATGATCGCTACGAGACCCTGCGCAACCGCATGACGCGGATTGCGTCGGATCGCGGCTATTTCGACGCCGATCTCCACACCCGACGCCTGGAAGTGGACCGCGACACCCGCACCGCGACCATCCGCCTGCACATGGATACCGGCGATCGTTACCGTGTGGGACGGGTCCACATCGACCAGGACATCCTCTCCGAGGACTTCGTCCAGCGCATGGTGCCGTTCGCGGCGGGCGACCCGTACAGCTCGGCGCAGATCATCGCCCTGCAGCGCAATCTGAACGACAGCGGCTACTTTGGCGGCGTCCGTGTACGCCCGCAACGCGACGCGGCAGAGGGACTGCAGGTCCCGATCCTGGTCGAACTGGAACCGCGCAAACGCCACAGCTACGAGGCCGGCATCGGCTACTCCACCGATATCGGCCCGCGTATCCGGCTGCGCTACGAACATCGCTACGCCAACCGGATCGGCCATCGCTACCAGGCCGAGATCGAGGCGTCGCCGGTGCGTTCCGGGATCGGCTACAACTACGAGATCCCGCTGCGCGACCCGCTGCGCGAACGCCTGAACCTGTTCACCACCTATCGCACAGAAGACACCGACACCCAGCAGTCCGATCGCTTCCAGGTCGGCGCCAACCGGGTCCTGCAGCGCCGCAGCGGCTGGCAGACCACCGAGGGGCTGCGCTACGAGTATGAGGACTACACCGCCGGCGAGGACGACAGCGGCCGCAGCAACCTGCTGATCCCGTCCTACCGGATCAGCCGCATGGAAGCGGACGAACCGATGACCCCGCGCCGCGGCTACCGCTTCGAGACCACCGTGCAGGGCGCGCGCGAAGAGATCCTGTCCAGCACCTCGTTCGCCCAGGTCCTGGCCAGCGGCAAGGTGGTCCGCGGCCTCGGCACCGGCCGGGTGCTGGCCCGCGTGGATGCCGGCTTCACCGACGTGGACTCGGTCAGCGACCTCCCCAGCTCTCTGCGCTTCTATGCCGGGGGCGATGCCAGCATCCGTGGCTACGGCTACCAGCGGGTCGGGCCACGCAACGACAGCGGCGACGTGATTGGTGGGCGCCACAAGGTGGTGGGCAGCCTCGAGTACGACTACCCGGTCGTCGGCAACTGGAGTGCCGCGGCCTTCGTCGACGCCGGCAACGTCGTCAACGAGTGGGACGAGTTCGACCCCGTCTACGGCGTCGGGGTCGGTGTACGCTGGCGCTCCCCGGTCGGCCCGCTCCGCGTGGACCTGGCCCACGGGCCGGACTCGGACGATGACTTTCGCATCCACTTCTCCATGGGTCCGGACCTTTGAGACCCCTGTTGCGCGGCACACTGTGGGGGCTCTCCACGGTCCTTACCCTGGTAATCATCCTGCTGGGCACCCTCGGGGCCCTGCTCGCGACCGAATCGGGGACCCGCTGGCTGGTCGAACAGGGCGAGCGCCTGGCCCCCGTCGAATTGCGCATCGACCGGGTCGAGGGGACCTTGTTCACCGAGCTGCACCTGCACGGATTGCACCTCGCGCTGCCCGACGGCCCGGTGATCGACCTGCCCGCCGGGCGCGTCGGGATCAGCGCCCGCAGCCTGCTCCGCGGCGAGCTGAACATCCGGATACTGGCCGCCACCGGGCTGCGCGTGGACCTGCCACCCCCGGACCCGGATGCGCCACCCGCGGACGAACCCTTCGCCCTGCCCGATTCCTTCCGGCTGCCGCTGGCGGTGCGCCTGGGCCAGTTGCAGGTGGAGGACATGGAGATCCTGCAGGCGGGCGAACCGCTGGCCTCGATCACCCGCCTGACGGCCGATGCGCGGGCCAGCGGCTCGCGCATCGAGCTACACGCCCTGGAGCTGGACATGCCGGAGGTCCGGGCCCGACTGGCCGGATCGCTCGAGGCCGATGGCGACTACCCCCTGCATCTGCGGGGCCAATGGCAAGCGCCCCTGCCCGTGGCCCTGGCCGAGGGCCTGGGCACGGACGAGGCGCGTGGCGAACTGGAGATCACCGGGGCCTTGCGCGAACGCGTGCAGCTCGAACATGACCTGCGCGCCGGGATCGAGCTGAACCTGCAGGCCAGCACCCACGAACTGTTCACCACCCCGGCGCTGGAACTGGCGGCGCAGTGGCAACCCTTCACCTACCACCTCGACCCGGAACAGGACATCGCCCTGGAGGGCGGCCGCCTCGACCTGCAGGGGACTCCGGAGGACTGGGCGCTGAGTCTGCAGGCCGCGGCCACCCTGACGCCCTGGCCACGGCTTGTGCTGAACACCCGGGCGCACGGGGACCTCGAATCGCTGGAGATCGAAGCCCTGGATATCGAGTCCGAGGCCGGGCGGGTCACGCTCGCCGGGCCCATTCGCTTTGTCGACACCCTGGACTGGGACCTCACCCTGGAGGCCGAGGACCTGACCACGTCCGGAATGGATTTGGAGTTCGATGCCGCGGTCGAGTGCCTGAAGGGACGGTTGCAGGGCACCCTGCCGCTGGGAACCGACACCCCGCCTTTGGCGGCCCTGGACGCGAGCATCACCCTTGACGAGCTGACCGGGCACTACGAGGGGGAACCCATCACCGGCAGCCTGAACGCCTGGCTGGTCGACGGTCAGGCACGGATCGAGGACACGCACCTGACGATCCGCGATACCGCGCAGCTGGACCTGAACGCTTCGGCCACGGGCCTCGCGGGCGACCTGAGCGACCCCGATCACCGCCTCGTCTTCGACCTCGGACTGGATCTGGAGGCCCCGGATCTGGCGCGCCTGCACTCGGAGCTGGACGGGCAGATCGAGCAACTGCGACTCGTGCTGGACGGCAACTACGCCCCCGCCAGCGGCGCCCTGAGCGCGCAGCTTGGCCTGGACCCATTGCGCGCCCGACTGCGCGGGATCGACATCACGGGCGATGCACTGATCGCGCTGACCGAGACGGGTGGCGAGATCGAGCGGCTGCACCTCGCCACCGACACAGGTGCCCGGCTCGCCCTGAATGGGGATCTCGACTGGTCCGAGGGCCTGCGCTGGGACCTCGCACTGGAAGGCGACGGGCTGGATCCGTCGCTGGTGGTCGCCGAGGCCCCCGGCCAGATCGCCCTCGCCCTGCTCAGCCAGGGGCACCTCGACGCCGACGGCACCCCCCGCGTGCAGGCCCAACTCCAACGGCTGGAGGGTACGCTGCGCGACCAGCCCGTATCCGGTCAGGGCCAACTGCAGCTGGAGGGGGAGCATCTACGAGTGGACCAGCTGGACCTGGCGCTGGGCCGGAACACCCTGACCGCCCACGGCGAATGGACCGAGGCCCTGGACTTCGAGCTGCGCCTGGATGCCCCGGAGCTGGACCGGCTCTGGCCCGACCTCGCCGGCCGACTGGAGCTCGACGCACACATCACCGGAGAACCCGATCGGCCGCGCGTGGCGGCACGCGGAACCGGTGCGGGGTTGCGACTCGCGGATATCACCCTGGAGCAACTGGAGCTGGGGGCCGACGCCGGCCTCGAGGTCGCCGCCCCGGCCGAGATCGACCTGCGCCTGACCGGCCTCGGGCTGGCCGACGGCACACGCGTGGAGACCCTGCGCCTAGGCGCCTCCGGTCGTATCGACGGGCATCGCGTGACACTGGCGGCCGATGCCGGGGATCTGGGCTCGCTGGATCTGGCGCTGCAAGGCGAACTGAACCCCGACACCCTCCACTGGCGCGGCCAGATCGCACGGCTGGATCTGGACCAACCCGCGGGGGGCCCCTGGCAACTGACCGAACCGGTCGCACTGGAAGGCGGGCCGGAAGATGCACGGCTGGAGCGCCTGTGCCTGGCACGCGACGACGGACGGCTGTGCGTCGAGGGGGACTGGGGTACGTCGACAGGGGCCGAGTTCGGCGCCGAGGCCCGGGCGGTGGACCTGGCCTGGCTGGAACCCTTCCTGCCGCCGGAACTCGCTATCGCGGGCCAGCTGAATGCCGACGCCAGCGGCCGTATGGAAGCCGATGGCACCGTGACGGCCGACCTGACCGTGACCCCGACGGATGGCCACCTGGTCGTGCGCGACGAGGACGGAGACCTGGAGGAGGTGCCCTACCGCGATGTGCGGCTGACCGCCCGGGTGCGCGATCGCGACGTGGACGCCTCCCTGCGGCTCGACTTCCTGGAAGGCGGGACGGCGCGCAGCGATATCCAGCTGCGCCCGGACGGCGACGACCTGCGTATTGACGGCGACTTCGAGGCGCACCTCGATAACCTGTCGTGGCTCGCGGCTCTGAGCCCCGAGATCCAGCGCCTGCGTGGCTCGCTCAACGCCCGCCTGGACTTCGGCGGACGACTGGACGCGCCACTGGTGGAGGGCGAAGTGGCGTTCCGCGACGGCGGGGTCCTGATCCCCGAGGCCGGCATCGATATCGTCATTCCCGAGATCACGGCCCGGGTGGTCTCGGCCGAACAGCTGACCCTGACCGGCCGCCTGGAGTCCGGGGACGGCGGCATCGACCTCAACGGTCACGTGGACCTCGCCGACGCCGGGCCCCGTGCCGAGCTGAGCCTGACCGGCGAGGACTTCCTGGTCGTCAACCGCGTAGACGCGGAGGCCCGCATCACGCCGGACCTGCAACTGGTCTTTACCCCCGACGACGGCATTCGTGTGCGCGGCGAGGTCTTCCTGCCCTGGGCGCGCATCCGTCCGCCGGATCTGCCGCCCGGAGCGATCCGCGTCTCCGGCGACGAGATCATCCTCGGGGAGGAGATCACGGAGGCCCAGGGGCTCAAGACCGACATCCGCATTCGGATCCGCCTGGGGGATGACGTGCGCTTCGACGGCTTCGGCCTGACCGCACGCTTCGCCGGCGAGGTGGATGTCGAGGAGGTCACCGGGCAACCGACCCAACTGTTCGGCGAGATCACGATCCCCGAAGGCGAGTACAGCGATTACGGCCAGGACCTGCGGGTGGAACGCGGCAGCCTGGTCTTCCAGGGGCCGGCGGAGAACCCGGAACTGGACCTGCGCGCGGTACGCACCGTGCGCGAATACAACGTGACCGTCGGGCTGGAGATCCGCGGCACGCCGGACAACCTGAGCTCGCGGGTGATCTCGGACCCGCCGATGGACGAGACCGAGGCGATGTCCTACCTGCTGACTGGACGCCCCCTATCCGGCGCCTCGCAATCCGATGGCAACATGATCGCTGCTGCCGCAGCCGCCTACGGGCTGGAACAAGGGGCCGTGATTACCGAACGCATCGGCCGCGAACTGGGCCTGGACGAGGTGGAGCTGGACACCGAGGGCGGGCTGGACGAAAGCGCGCTGACACTGGGCCTGTACCTCTCGCCGCGCCTGCTGCTGCGCTACTCCATCGGGCTGTTCGACAACACATCGAAGGTCCTGCTGCGCTACGAACTGACCCGCAACCTGAGCGTCGAGACCGCCTCCGGGACGACGGAACAGTCGGTAGACCTGATCTATCGATTCGAGCGCTAGGAGGACGCTGCGGACTAAGGATCAAAGGCCTTTTTCACCACGAAGCACACGAAGGTACGAAGAAAAGATCCATGCCGGTTTAACCACAGAGGACACGGAGTTCACGGAGGTGCTCAAACCTGCTCTCGGTGGTGATCGGCGCTCGAATGATCTCACCTTGAAGATCTTCTCAATGCCGGTGCTGGCCCGTCATCGCGAGGCGCGAAGCGCCGTGGCGATCTCCGTGGAATGCAACCCAGCGGACTTTCGGGGTGGCCTCGCTGAGCCCAGAACGACAAACCTGTCATTCCATACCCACACCACTTCTGGCGCGATCGCGAAGTGCGCGTTGACCAGAGTCTCCCTAGCTTGAGGTATCGCGAGCGCCGTTGCGCGCGGCGTCGATGCGCACGCGGATCTGGCTGCGGTAGAGCTGTTCGTTGGGGATGCCCACCAGGGGACGCCCGACCGGCTGGCCCTCGGCATCGAACGCCATGATCGTCGGCACCACCCGCACGCCGTAGGCACGACCCAGCTCACTGCCCAGCTTGGTCGTGCCGTCGAAATCGCGCACCTCTTCGCGATCCAGCATGACCTTGCGGATATTCACACCCTGGAGGGCCGGGTCCGCGGTCATCGGGCCGAGATAGCGCTGTTCGGCACGATCACAGTACGGGCAGCTACTCGACGCGAACATGATCACGGTCGCCTTGCCATCGCCCTGGGTGTTCAGCGCCTGGAGGTCCGTGGCGCGTTCGACGCCGCCCGCCGCGACCGCAGTAGCCAGCAGCATGCCGACCAACAAGGCACCGGAGCGCAGCAGCATCGAGGCGAACGGGGAGCGGGGAAGGTTCGTATTGAGGGTCATGGTCATCATGGATCCTTGGGTGTTTGGAACCAGTCTAGGGCTGCCACATTAACGCAGGCTGAAGAGCCAGCAATCGCGCCCCCGCCTCCGGCCGGCCCGAAGGTCCGCCGAATGGCGCCCGCGAGTTGCCCACAAAAAAGGCCCCGCCGGAGCGGGGCCTGATTCCAACGCGCCGGCGAACCGGCGGTCAGGGTCTTGCCGGCGACCTTAGTCGGCGCGCTTGCGCACGTCGGAGGTCACTTCCACGCGGCGGTTGGCTTCGCGGCCTTCCTGGGTGGAGTTGTCGGCGGTCGGGCGGTCTTCACCGTAGCCGACGGTGCGGATGTCGCTTTCACGCACGCCTTCGCTGGCCAGGAAGTCGGTGACTGCCTGGGCACGACGCTCGGACAGGCCCTGGTTGTAGTCGGCCGGGCCGATGGTGCAGGTGTGGCCTTCGACCAGCACCGAGCTGTACTCGGCGTCGTCGGAGGTCAGGCTGCGGGCCAGATCACGCAGGGCGGAACGACCTTCGGAACGCAGATCAGCGCTGTCGAAGTCGAACAGGGCCTGGGCGCTCAGCGTGGTGGTGGTGAATTCCGGTTCCGGCTCCGGCGCCGGGGCAGCCGCCGGCTCGGGCTCGGGGGCCTCGGCAACTTCTTCGATGTAGCCCGCGCAATGCGGGAACTTCACGTTTTCTTCCGTCCAGGAACGCGTACGCACGCATTCGCCGGAGCGATCGACCACAACCTTGCCGCTACGGTCGGTCACGTTGGCGGCCGGCGGTTCCTGCGCCACAACCTGCCCGGCGGCGCCGAGCACCAGCGAGGCCACGGAAGCGGCCAGAAGATTCTTAACGAGCTTATGATTCATTGCAAAGCCTCCTTGTAAAAACAATAGACGTCGGACCCGGGTTGAACCGCGCGACCACCATGGTACGCGCCGCGACCGCAATCCAAAGCAGCGAGCTCCTTGCGCCAAGCCCCCTACAGTACCCTGATAGTGGCACACAAGTTCGGGTTTTGCACGCATCGGAACGCAAATTATGTGTCGACATCACAACATCGTCACATTCCGTAAATTTCCGAATATCCAGTGACTTTCGACTGCCCTGTTTCGATATTGCAACAGGCGAAACCCGAATCGCACAGACATATTCCGGCAAGCTGTACTCCGGAAGACACACAACCCTGCTAAGGGTTCCTGAAACCGCGGATTTGGCACCCGAACCCGGACCCCAGGAAACGGTACCGGTCAGACAAAAAGACCCCGCCGAAGCGGGGTCCCAAGGTACATCAACGATGCACGGGTAAAGCGGCGAATTACATCATGCCGCCCATGCCACCCATGCCGCCCATGCCACCCATACCGCCCATGTCGTCGCCACCGGCGCCGCCACCGTCATCCTTCTTCGGGATGTCGGCAATCATGGCCTCGGTGGTGATCAGCAGGGCAGCGACCGATGCGGCGTTCTGCAGCGCGGAACGGGTCACCTTGGTCGGGTCCAGGATGCCCATGTCGATCATGTCGCCGAACTCGCCGCTTGCTGCGTTGTAGCCGTAGTTGCCCTTGCCTTCCAGGACCTGGTTGAGGACCACGGACGGCTCGTCGCCGGAGTTGTAGACGATCTGGCGCAGCGGCTCTTCCATCGCACGACGGCAGATGTTGATACCGGCGGTCTGCTCATCGTTGTCACCCTTGAGCTTGGTGATCGCGGCGCAGGCACGCAGCAGGGCCACGCCACCGCCGGGAACCACGCCTTCTTCCACCGCCGCACGCGTGGCGTGCAGGGCGTCTTCGACGCGGGCCTTCTTCTCCTTCATCTCGATCTCGGTGGCAGCACCGACCTTGATCACGGCCACACCGCCGGCCAGCTTGGCCACGCGTTCCTGCAGCTTTTCCTTGTCGTAGTCGGAGCTCGCTTCCTCGATCTGCGCACGGATCTGGTCGACGCGGCCCTTGATGTCCTTGTTGGACCCCATGCCGTCGATGATCGTGGTGTTCTCCTTGGTCACCTGCACCTTCTTGGCGCGGCCCAGGTCTTCCACCGTGGTCTTCTCCAGCGACAGGCCGACTTCTTCCGAGATCACCTGGCCACCGGTCAGCACGGCGATATCCTGCAGCATGGCCTTGCGGCGATCACCGAAGCCCGGGGCCTTCACGGCGGCGACCTTGACGATGCCGCGCATGGAGTTGACGACCAGGGTCGCCAGGGCTTCGCCTTCGATGTCCTCGGCGATGATCAGCAGCGGCTTGTTGGCCTTGGCCACGCCTTCCAGGATCGGCAGCAGATCACGGATGTTCGCGATTTTCTTGTCGAACAGCAGGATGTAGGCATCCTCCAGCTCGGCACTCATGTTCTGCTGGTTGTTGATGAAGTAAGGCGACAGGTAGCCGCGATCGAACTGCATGCCTTCGACGACATCCAGCTCGTTTTCCAGCGAGGAACCTTCCTCGACGGTGATCACGCCTTCCTTGCCGACCTTGTCCATCGCATCGGCAATGATCTCGCCGATCGCGGTGTCGGAGTTCGCGGAGATCGAGCCCACCTGGGCGATCGCCTTGTGCTCGGTGCACGGCTTGGAGAGCTTCTTCAGCTCTTCGGTGGCGGCCTTCACGGCCTTGTCGATGCCGCGCTTGAGGTCCATCGGGTTCATGCCGGCGGTGACCGCCTTCATGCCCTCGCGGACGATGGACTGGGCCAGCACGGTCGCGGTGGTGGTGCCGTCACCGGCGGTGTCGGAGGTCTGCGAGGAGACTTCCTTAACCAGCTGGGCGCCCATGTTCTCGAACTTGTCTTCCAGCTCGATTTCCTTGGCCACGGACACGCCGTCCTTGGTCACGGTCGGGGCACCAAAGGCCTTGTCCAGGACCACGTTGCGGCCCTTCGGACCGAGGGTGACCTTCACGGCGTTGGCCAGGGTGTTCACGCCCTTGGCCATGCGGGTACGGGCGTCGGTACCAAAGCGTACTTCTTTAGAGCTCATGATTCGTTCTACTCCTGAAAATTCGTGTTAGACGGTCGCGGTTCGGGGCGTTCAGCCCTCGATGACGGCCATGATGTCGTCTTCGCGCATCACGAGGACTTCGTTGCCATCGACCTTGACCTCGGTGCCGGAGTACTTGCCGAACAGGACCGTGTCACCAGCCTTCACGTCCAGGGGACGGGCTTCGCCGTTGTCCAGGATCTTGCCGTTGCCTACTGCAACCACTTCGCCACGGATCGGCTTCTCGGCCGCGGAATCCGGGATCACGATGCCGCCGGGGGTGGTGCGTTCTTCTTCCATACGCTTCACGATGACTCGATCGTGCAAAGGACGCAGGTTCATGGCGCGAACTCCTTAATAAAATGTCTCAAACAGGAAAATTGGTTTGTCGGGCAGGCACCCTGTTAGCACCCACCCCTGACGAGTGCTAATAATAGGGGCACACAAGGGCGAGTCAAGAGCGCGCGTTACGAAAGCGGGGCCAGAAACGTGAATCAGCGACGGTCGTCGTGGTCCAGCCGATCGTTCGGCGCCTCGGGGCGATCGTCGTGGTGGCGGAATTCGCCCTCGATGGTACCGCCGCCCGGCGGCCCACCAGGGCCGCCGGTGCGCGTGCGGACCATGCCGCGGCGCAGGATGCCGGCCGCCGCCCAGCGCCGCAGCGGCGGAATCAACAGCACGAAGCCGGCGGCATCGGTAAAGAACCCCGGCAGCAACAGCAACACGGCGGCCGACATCAGCAGCCAGCCCTCGACCAACCCGCGCGCCGGAACCTCCCCCCGCGCCAGGCTTTGTTGCAGCCGCCGCCAATGGTAGAAGCCCTGCAATCGGAACAACATCAGCCCGGCCGCCGCCGTGACGATCACCAGCACCACCGTCATCAGGGCGCCCACGGCATCGCCCACCCAGGCGAAGCCGAAGATCTCGAGCAGCACCAGACCGAGAAAGACAAACAGGGGAAAGAGGGGGTTGCGCATCGAAGGGGTTCCGCAGATCAGGCCTGTTTATTGGAACATGCGCCCCGGGTGGTGTCGATTGGAACCCCGCTGATGCGCGGATACTCCGATATCCAGGCACTCGCGGGTAGCTCGCCCCTTTGTCCTTGCACGACAAAGGGAATTAAGCCAGTCTCCTGCACGTCATTGGTGCATACGGCTATCTACATATTCGGAGAGTGACGGCTCATGTTGCGTAATCCAATCCTGATGCTGGCCCTGCTGGCCTTCCTTGTCCCGGCTCTGGCAACCGCCGCGGTCGAAGACCCGCGCGATCCGACACACCACTTCTTCGACCCGACCTTCGGCGAGTTCCCCGAAGAGCTGGAAGACGCGCGCGCGGCCGGCAAGAAAGGCATCCTGATCTTTTTCGAGATGGCCGACTGCCCGTTCTGCCACCGCATGAAGAACCAGGTGCTGAACCAGCCCGAGGTCCAGGAATACTTCAGCGAGCACTTCCGGGTGTTCAGCGTCGATGTCGAGGGCGCCATCGAGATCGTCACCTTCGAGGGCGAGACCAAGACCCAGATGGACTGGGCCACCCGCGACTACCGGGTACGCGCCACGCCGGTGTTCCAGTTCTTCAACCTGGAGGGCGAACCCATCGCCCGCTTCACCGGGGCCACCCGCGACTCCCGCGAATTCCTGCAACTGGGCGAGTTTGTCGCCGAGGGGCATTACAAGGACCAGAACTTCACGCGCTTCAAGCGCGAGCAAGACGGCCGCTAAACCCCTCTTCTTGCCACTCCCGAGGATCGACGCCTGATGTCGCCGATGCACCCCCGCTCGTCCTGCACCGGACGCCGGCGGCCCCTGGCTCGCCTGCTACTGGCCATTCTGCTCCTGTGGCCCCTGGCCGGGCCGGCGACTGCGCAGGAAGCCGGCGGCGCGACCGGCCTCGGCCCGCTGCCCAACCCAATGCGGGTGGGTGACGCCCTGGAGCGGGTCGACGCCCTGCACCCCCGGGTGCGTCAGGCGCGCGCCGACCGCGAACAGGCCCGCGCCGCCCTGGAGGCGACTCGGGCCGAGCGCGATGTGCGCGTGGACGCGCGGCTCGAGGCCCGCTGGATCGAGCCCAACGACCTGGTCGAAGACCGCACCCGCAACGACTCCCGCGCCGCCATCGTCGCGCGCA
>NZ_MVAR01000032.1:33694-43739 GCF_001999325.1 Thioalkalivibrio versutus | reverse complement strand
CCTACGCGATGCCGGCGGGCGTCGCGCCGCGGCTGCGCACCGGCGCGCCGGAATGGCTGCGCCCGGCGACGCAATCGCCGCTGGATGTGCGGTTGCAGCCCCGCGACGCCCGCCTGTTCCGGGTCCCCCAGGCGTTGGCGCAGCCCCTGAAGGCCCGTCTTCTGGCCGGCCATGACGCGCGCATCGATTTTCCCGATGGCGACGACTCGGTGCACTTCCGGGGTATCCGCTTTGCCCTGCGGGCGCGGGATTTCCGCGCCTGTTACGGGGAGCAGGACACGCCTGCCGCGACCCCGGAAGCGGGGGCCCTGGACCGCTGGAGTGTCTATTTCGAAACGGGTAGCCATCGTCTGGATGCCGAGGCGCGTGAGGTCTTGGAACAAGCAGCCCGCATCTTGGCCGATTCGGAAACGCCCCGCATTCGGGTGGTCGGCTGGACGGATGCTGCCGGCCCGCTGGAGATCAACCGCCCACTCAGCCGCAACCGAGCTGAGGTGGTGCGCGATGCCCTGGCGGAGGCCGGTCTCTCGGCTGCACGGGTCGAGATCGAGGCCCCTGGCGTGGATCCGGCCGCCGATGGCGCGCGCCAGGCCTCGCGGCGCAGTGATATTTGGTGGCTGGATACGGGCGATTCGGGCGCGGGCGGCGCATCGGTTGAGGTGCTGCCGGGCGCCGGCCCGGAAGAGCCTGAGGGCCACAATCCGCGCCCCGATTCGGCCCCGGCTGCGCCCTCCGAGACCCCGGCGTGGTAGTGACGCTAGCCGTCAAAACGACTATATCTTTACCTTAGGAAAAGGATAGAAATTCTTATGAGCTCCTCGATCAAGCGCGTCGTCCTTGCATACTCCGGCGGTCTGGATACCTCGGTCATCCTCAAATGGTTGGAAGATCAGTACGGCTGCGAGGTCATTACCTTCACCGCCGATCTGGGTCAGGGTGAGGAGGTCGAGCCGGCCCGCGCCAAGGCCGAGGCCCTGGGTGTGAAGCAGATCTACATCGAGGATCTGCGTGAAACCTTCGTGCGCGATTACGTGTTCCCGATGTTCCGCGCCAACACGATCTACGAGGGCGAGTACCTGCTGGGTACCTCCATCGCGCGTCCCTTGATTGCACGGCGCCTGGTCGAGATCGCCGAGGAGACCGGGGCCGATGCCATCGCCCACGGCGCCACCGGCAAGGGCAACGACCAGGTGCGTTTCGAGCTGGGCGCCTATGCGCTGAAGCCGGGCATCAAGGTGATCGCCCCCTGGCGCGAATGGGACCTGAACTCGCGCGAGCGCCTGATGGCCTACGCCGAGCAGCACAACATCCCGGTGGACTACAAGAAGCAGGGCACCAAGTCGCCGTATTCGATGGACGCCAACCTGCTGCACATCTCCTACGAAGGTGGCCCGCTGGAGGACCCGTGGACCGAGGCCGAGGAGGACATGTGGCGCTGGTCGGTCTCCCCGGAGGCCGCGCCGGACGAATCCGAGACCCTGACCATCGGCTTCGAGAAGGGTGATCCGGTCTCGATCAATGGCGAGCGCCTGAGCGCGGCCGAACTGCTCGCGAAGCTCAATGAGCGTGGCGGGGCCCACGGTGTTGGCCGGCTGGATATTGTCGAAAACCGCTATGTCGGCATGAAGTCCCGCGGCTGCTACGAGACCCCGGGTGGCACGATCCTCTTGCGTGCCCGCCGGGCGCTGGAATCCATCACCCTGGACCGCGAGGCCGCGCATCTGAAGGACGAGTTGATGCCGCGCTACGCCAGCATCATCTACAACGGCTACTGGTGGAGCCCGGAGCGGCGCATGCTGCAGGCCGCGATCGACGACACCCAGGGCGTGGTCAACGGCGAGGTGCGCCTGCGCCTGTACAAGGGCAACGTGATCGTCGCGGGTCGTCGCTCCGAGGACACCCTGTTCGACGATGCCATCGCCACTTTCGAGGATGACGCCGGCGCCTACGACCAGAAGGACGCCGAGGGCTTCATCCGCCTGAACGCGCTGCGCCTGCGTATCGCCGCCAGCCGCAACCGCAAGCCGACATGACATGAGCGGGGCGGGCCGCCAGCGCTCCTCATTGAGGGTTGCCCCGCTCCGGCGCCCGGGAATCGCGTGGATGTCTGGTGGCCTGGCGGTGCTCCTGCTCTGTTGTCTGTTGCTGTATCCCTCGGCGCCCTTGTTCGCGGAGGAAACGGCGGCGGTGGACGAGCAGCGGCTGGTCCTCGGGGTGCTCGCCCACCGCGGCGACGATGTGGCACGCCAACGCTGGACGCCATTCGTCGAGTACCTGTCAGAGCAGATCGACGGGGCCCGTTTCGTGCTGGAGCCGGTGGACAACGACGGGTTGCAGGCGGCCGTAGCAGACAAGCGCTTCGATCTGATCCTGACCAACAGCGGTTCCTACGTGATGTTGGAGCAGCAGCACGGGATATCGCGCATCGCGACCATGCAGCCGCGTCAGGTGGGCCGTGACGAGGACCGTTTCGGGGCCGTCGTGATCGCCCGCGCCGATCGGGATGACCTGGTGGAGCTGGACGACCTGCGGGGGCAGCGCTTGTCCGCGGTGCATCCTGATGCCTTTGGGGGCTGGTGGATGACCTGGCGCGAATTGCAGGCGGCCGGGCTGGAC
The DNA here is from genome assembly GCF_001999325.1 of Thioalkalivibrio versutus. GTDB lineage: Bacteria > Pseudomonadota > Gammaproteobacteria > Ectothiorhodospirales > Ectothiorhodospiraceae > Thioalkalivibrio > Thioalkalivibrio versutus. The sequence continues at coordinate 41,123 of NZ_MVAR01000032.1, read as the reverse complement.
GTCGAGAGTGATCTGGCGTCGGTGGTATTTACCGGCTTCCCGGTCGGCCGCGGCCTCGACTGGGTGCTGCAGGGGGAGGTCGATGCCGCGACCTTCCGGACCGGCATCCTGGAGGACCTGGAGGCACGTGGCGATCCACGGGTGGAGCAGGTCCGGGTGGTCGGCGAGCGCGCCTTCCCATCGTTCACTTACCGCGCCAGTACCCGTTTGTACCCCGAGTGGCCGCTGGCGATGCGTGGTGACCTGGATACCGGGCTGGCGCATGCCATCCTGCTGGCGACCCTGTTGCTGGATGAGGAACATCCGGCAAGTCAGGCGGCCGGCATCGGCGGCTGGGCGGCACCCCGGTCCTACGAGGACGTGCACGGGCTGATGTACGAACTGGGGGTTGGCCTGTATGCGCCGCAGCCCTTCGATATCCTGGTCTGGCTGCGTGGCAACATCCTGTGGCTGGTCTCGGCGCTGGCAGTGGTCGCGCTGCTGGCGCTGTTGTATGTCTCGCGGGTCCACACCCGGGTGCGCCGCTCCGGTCGCAACCTCGAGCGCAGCATGGACGCGATCCCGGATGCGGTGATCACCCTGGATGCGCGTGGCGGGATCTCCTATGTCAACCCCGCGGCCCGCGAGCTGGCGGGGCTGACCCGGGACCAGGTTCTGGGTTGTTCCCTGGATCAATTGCTCGACTTGCGCGAACTGGGTACCGGCCACCCCCTGCTGCCGGCGGATGCCCGGGGCGAAGCGCTGAACCAGGCCCTCGGCGAGCGTTCGGATGCCCGTCTGGTCCGGCGTGACGGTCACGAACTGATCGTGCGTATCGCCCGTACCGCGCTTGACCCGGTAGCCGGCAGTTCCGTGCGGACCCTGCTGGTGCTGACGGATGTCTCCGAGGAACGCAGGCTGGTGGATCGGCTGGTGCACGAGGCGAGCCACGATGGCCTCACCGGCTTGTTGAACCGGCGCGCCTTCGAGCGCGAGCTGGAGATTGCCATGCATGCCGCCCGCGACAACCGTGCGGTGGCCAGCCTGCTGCTGGTGGACCTCGACTACTTCAAGGACGTGAACGACCACCATGGCCATCGGGTCGGCGACGAACTGCTGCGCCAGGTCGCTCATGTGCTGCGCCAGCTTACCCGTGGTCACGATGCCGTGGCGCGGATTGGGGGTGACGAATTCGCCGTGATCGCGCGCGATACGAACGCGGAGTATGGGCGTATCCTTGGTCAGCGGATCTGCTCGGCCCTCGCCGACCGGCCGTTGCAGGTGGAGGCCCGGGAAGTCACCATTGGCGCCTCGGTGGGCGTGGTCGAGCTGGGACCGGACGTGCCGGGGGTGGACGAGGCCTTTGTCGCCGCGGATCGCGCCTGTTATCAAGCCAAGGATCAGGGCCGTGGTCAGGTCGGGGTTGCCCGCAAGGCGGACATCTACCCGATCACCGGGGCCTGAGCGTAACCGGCTCGGCGCCGGATCGAAAAGTTAAGGAATCACATGTCTGTTGTCTCCTGTTTGCGCCCGGGCCTGCTGGCCCTGATGTTCCTTGGCCTGGCCGGTTGCGCGACGGTGCCCAGCGAGGACCGCCACCCCGATGATCCCTGGGAGTCCTACAACCGGGCGGTGTTCGAGATCAATCAGGACTTCGACGAGTCGCTGCTGCGCCCGGCCGCAGTGCAGTACCAGCGCCTGCCGCAACCGGTGCAGACCGGGGTGGGCAACTTCTTTTCCAACCTCAATGACTTCACGGTCCTGTTCAACAACCTGTTGCAGGGCAACCTGGAAAACGCCGCCTCGGATACCGGGCGAATCATGTTCAATTCGACCTTCGGACTGTTCGGGCTGATCGACGTCGCCTCGCCCATGGGGCTGGACAAGAACAACGAGGACTTCGGCCAGACACTGGGCGCCTGGGGCGTGGCGCGAGGCCCCTACCTCCAGCTGCCCTTCCTCGGACCGAGCACGGCACGGGATGCCCCGGCGCGGCTGGTGGATGGCTACACCAGCCCGCTCTATCACACCAACCTGCGCGACGATCACACCGGGTGGTGGATCGGCCTGATCGCACTGGACGTGGTCGACATGCGCGCCGGCTTGATCCCGACCGAACGCATGCTGGCGCAACTGTCCGACGACCCCTACATCGCGATGCGCCAGGGTTACCTGCAGCGCCGGGACTTCCTGGTGCGGGGCGGCACGCCGGATGGCGAGGCCGATGCCATGCTGGACGAACTGGATGAGCTCGAGGCGCTGGAGGCCATGGAGGCCGAGGAGAGCGAACGTTGAACGGCCTTGCCGCGATGCTGAACATCCTGCGCCTGCGCGCCGGGCCGCAGGACTTGCCGGCGGATAACGGCACGCTGATCTTCTGGGTCGGCATCGCCCTGATCGCCGGCATGGTGATCGGGATCCCGTTGTACGGCTTCGGCCAGGCGCTGGCACTGAACGTGATGGACCTGGTGGTCCTGTATGCCTTTGTCGCCATCCTGCTGAGCATGCAGGGCGTATCGGATCGCTGGCGCCAGACCTTCACCGCGATGGCGGGGACCGGCGCGGTCCTGGGCTTGTTGATGGCGTTGCTGATGGTGCTGGCGGGCGGACCCGATCCGGCGCGCGAGCCGGAGGAGGTCGCCACCGGGGTCGTGTTCGGGATGCTGGTGCTCCTGGCCTGGTTGCTGCTCGTTTTTGGTCACATCCTGCAGCAGGCGCTGGGGTTGGGTTCGCGTCTGGTGGGAATGCTGATCGCACTTGGCTATATCGTGGTCTCCAGCGTGGCCACCCAGACCGCGATCGGGTTGTTCCAGTGACCGGCGGGCAGCTCCACGTCCTCGGGATTGGCGGGACCTTCATGGGCGGGCTGGCCCAGTTGGCGCGCGCGCAGGGGTATGCGGTCACGGGTTCCGACCAGAAGCTGTACCCGCCCATGAGCGACCAGCTGGAACAGGCCGGGATTGCCTACCACGAGGGCTACGACCCCGACACGCTGCCCGACGCGGGGCCCGTCGTGGTCGGTAATGTAATGCGCCGCGGCATGCCCGTCGTCGAGGCCCTGCTGGATCGCGGGCTGGCCTACACCTCGGGCCCGCAGTGGCTGGCCGAACACATCCTTCGTGATCGCTGGGTGCTGGCGGTGGCCGGTACCCACGGCAAGACCACGACCGCCAGCATGCTCGCCTGGATTCTTGAATACGCGGGGCTGAGCCCCGGCTTTCTGATCGGCGGGGTCCCCGGCAATTTCGGGGTCAGTGCGCGCCTGGGGAATGCCCCGTTTTTCGTGATCGAGGCCGACGAATACGACAGCGCGTTCTTCGACAAGCGCGCCAAGTTCGTCCATTACCGCCCGCGCACCCTGGTCCTGAATAATCTCGAATTCGACCACGCCGACATCTACCCCGACCTGTCCGCGATCGAGCGCCAGTTCCATCACCTGGTCCGTACGGTGCCGGGGCAGGGACGCATCCTGATGCCGGCCGGTGATGCCGCACTGGAGAGGGTGCTGGAGATGGGTTGCTGGACGCCGGTGGAGCGCCTCGCGACCGACCCTGAAGGCGACACTGGAAATGCGCCCCCCGCCCTGGCGGCGCGCGCCCTGAACCCCGAGGCCTCGGTCTTCGAAGTGCTGGCCGATGGCGTGGCACAGGGGCGGGTGGAATGGTCGCTGACCGGGCGTCACAACCTGGCGAATGCCCTGGCGGCCCTGGCCGCCGCTCGGCATGCCGGCGTTCCGCTGGCTACGGGCTTGGCCGCCATGCCGGCGTTTCGCGGCGTTCGTCGGCGCCAGGAGCTGCGCGCCGAGATCGACGGCATCCGGGTGATCGACGACTTCGCCCACCACCCCACGGCGATCCGCTTGACCCTCGAAGGGCTGCGCGGACAGGTGGCGCCGGGTGGGCGTCTGGTGGCGATCCTCGAGCCGCGTTCTAACACGATGCGCATGGGAGTGCACGCCGAGGCCCTGGGTACGGCGCTTGCACAGGCCGACGCAGTGCACCTGTACCATGCCCCGGAGATCGACTGGTCCACCGAGGGCCTGCAACAGCAACTCGGCGAGCACCTGTCCGTGGCGCGCGATATCGAATCCCTGCTGCAGGGGATTCTTGCCACCGTTCGATCCGGCGATACGCTGGTGATCATGAGCAACGGAGGCTTCGACGGGTTGCACCTGCGCCTGATTGACGCCCTGCAGGGGACGCCCGCATGACCGAACGCCCGCGCAGCATCTCTCTGGCCCTGACCGGCGCCTCCGGTGCGCCCTATGGTTTGCGCCTGTTGCAGTGCCTGGTCGAGTCCGGCGTCCAGGTGCACCTGATGCTGTCGAAGCCGGCCCAGGTCGTCCTCGGGCTGGAAACGGACCTGAATTTGCCCGGCCGCCCGGTGGAGATTGCGCGCTACTTCGCCGACCGCTATCAGGCGGCCCCCGATCAGATCCACTGTTACGGGCCCGAGCAATGGACCGCCCCGGTCGCCAGTGGCTCGGCCGTGCCGGAGGCCATGGTGGTCTGCCCCTGCACCACCGCCACCGTGTCGGCCATCGCGACCGGGGCCTCGCGCGGGCTGATCGAGCGTGCCGCCGACGTGGTGCTCAAGGAGCGGCGCAAGCTCCTGCTGGTGGTGCGCGAGACGCCGTTCTCCGAGATCCACCTGGAGAACATGCTGCGTCTGGCGCGCATGGGTGCGGTGGTGATGCCGGCCAATCCGGCCTTCTATCACCGTCCGCAGTCCATCGATGACCTGATCGACTTCATGGTGGCGCGGGTGCTGGATCACCTCGACGTCGAGCACGCCCTGGTGCCGCGCTGGGGCGCGGCCCCGGAGCCGGGAGAGGATGCATGACCACGCTGCCGCTGTTTCCGCTGAACACGGTGTTGTTCCCCGAGGGGTTGCTGCCGCTGCGGATCTTCGAGACCCGCTATCTGGACATGGTGCGGCGCTGCCTGCGCAGCGATGGTCGCTTCGTCATCGTGGCGACCGAACCGGAACGCGAATCCGGTGAACTCCCGTCCGAGACGGATCCCTCAGCGGGTTTCTACAGTGTCGGCACCGAGGCGGTCATCGTGGACTGGGACCAGCGCCCCGACGGGTTGCTGGGGATCCTGGTCAAGGGCGAGGGCCGGCGGGTCATCCACAATGCCCGGCACGCCGATGACGGTCTGTGGCTGGGTGATGTGGAGCCCTTGCCGGAGTATCCCGAGGTGAGTCTGCCGGTGGATTATGCCTCGCTGGCCGATCTGCTGGAGCGCTTGCTGGACCAGCTGGGTACGCCCTGGTCGCACCTGGAACGGCGCTTCGACGACTCGACCTGGGTTGCCGCGCGGCTGACCGAACTGCTCCCGATCGACCTCGAAATCAAGCAGCAATTGCTGGAGGCGGACGACCCGATCGAGCGTCTGGAACGCCTGCGAGCGGCCATGCTCGCAGCATCGAAATCCTGAAAGCGGCCGCGGAGGCTGGTAAGGTTCGGGGACATTTTTAACCGGAGCCCGCCATCATGGCCGTTCAGGAACTCACGCAGGACACCTTCGAATCCACCATTACCGGGAATGACATCGTCATCATGGACTTCTGGGCCCCCTGGTGCGGCCCGTGCCAGCAGTTTGCCCCGACCTTCGAGGAGGCCTCCGGCAAGCACCCCGACGTGGTCTTCGCCAAGGTGAATACCGACGAAGAGCAGGCCATCGCCGGCGCCTTCCAGATCCGTTCCATCCCGACCCTGATGATCTTCCGCGAGCAGATCATCGTGTTCTCCCAGCCGGGCGTGCTGTCCGCCGGTCAGCTGGACGAGGTGCTGGGCAAGGTGCGCGAGCTGGACATGGAGCAGGTGCGTGCCGACGTCGAGCGCCAGCAGCAGGAACAGGAGCAGGCCGGGGGCGCGTAAGCCGCCTCTGACAACGGTTTCCCGCGGGCCAAACCCGCGAGATCGAACCCGGCCGGGGGCGTCGCCCCGCCGGGTTTTTTTGTGTGGGGCGCGTGCCAGGATCGTAGAATGACCGCAAACCCCTGCGCCATGCGCGAAAGGATGCCGTCACCATGTCCCAGCACCCCGAGGCCGGACGCCTGCCATGTTGAGCGTGATGACCCAGATGGGGGCGCTGATCGTCGCGGGCGTGGTCTGGCGCGCCCTGCAGCCGGGTGGTCTGGATGCGGATACGACGCGCCGGGTCCTTACGACCCTGGTCTACTACCTGTTGCTTCCGGCGCTGGTCCTGCAGGTGCTGTGGGTGGCCCCGCTGGGCCTCGACTCCCTGCGTATCGCCCTGGTGGCGGGCCTCACGGTTCTGGCGATGGTCGGTGTCACGTTGCTGGCCTGTCGCGTCTGCATGGCGGAGCGTGCGGCGATCGGCGCGATGCTGCTGGCGGCTGCCTGGCCCAATGCCACCTATCTCGGTCTCCCGGTGCTCGACAGCCTGTTCGGCGAGCCTGGCCGCGCGGTGGCGATCCAGTACGACCTGTTTGCTTGCCTCCCGCTGCTACTGACGCTGGGCGTGTTGCTGGCGCGGCGCTACGGCGATCCCGAGGCGGTACGCCTGTACGGGGGCGGGAGCCCGCTGCGCGGGCTGGCGGCGGTGCCGTCGATCTGGGCGGCGGTGGTTGGCGTGGCCCTGAATCTCGCCGGGGTCCCATTGCTCGACTGGCTGGACGTCTTTCTCGGCTTCCTGGCGGACAGCGTGGCCCCGCTGATGCTGTTCTCGCTGGGCCTGGCGCTGGTATTCAATCGCTTTCGTGGACGCGATGCCCGGCCGCTGGCGGTAGTGGCCATTGTGCAACTGATCCTGGCCCCCATCTTTGCGCTGGGGCTGGTGCTGTGGACCGGCCTCGAGGGTGTGCCCGGTGTCGGGTCGGTTCTGGAGGCGGCGATGCCGGCGATGGTCCTGGGACTGGTGTTCTGCGACCGCTTCCGTCTGGATACCGGCCTCTACGCGGCCGCGGTCACGCTGACCACGGCGCTGTCGTTGGTCACCCTGCCCCTGTGGTTCGCCCTCGCCACCCGCCTCATCGCCTGACCTTCAACGCAGTTGGTGGCTGGCCCTGTTTCATCGTCGGTGTTTACGGTGCCTTCGGTCCGCATACTGCCCGGCGCTGACTCGCCAGCGCACCGCGAGGTACTTTCTTGCTTGCTCAAGAAAGTACCCTTCGAGGCGCACCCGGATTTCGCCCGTGAACCTCGCTCCGGACGCGCTGAACTCGCTACGCTGCGCTTCGCTCAGACATCCAGCGCCCCATGTCTATTGTTAACTGGCCGGCCCATCACGCCCTCCGCAAGGGGCTCCATACGGGAGGCGAAGGTCAAGACAGAAGGTGTTCCGTCCCCCGGACATAACAATAGGCAATGCCGTCCGAAGGCCCCGGCGCCCGCTTTGCGGGCGCGGCACGCCATGGCCGAAGGCCGAGCGTGCCCAGATGCCGGAACAGCCCGCCTCCATCCAATGGCACAGGCCTTCGG
>NZ_MVAR01000032.1:20000-33636 GCF_001999325.1 Thioalkalivibrio versutus | reverse complement strand
TCTTGGTTACTTCTTTGCACGAGCAAAGAAGTAACTCGGGGCGCGCTGGCGAGTCAGCGCCGGGCAGTATGCGGACCGAAGCCACCGTAAACACCGGGTGATGAACCAGGGCCAGCCACCACCTGGCATGTGGTGGACCGAAGCCGGCGTAAACACAGTGGACGAACCTGGACCAGCCTCAAGCTGCGGGGCAATCGCCGTACCGATGCGATTCGCTTCGCTCATCGGCATCCTACAGCGGGGGAAGAGTCGGCGGGGGCAAGTGCTAGCGGATGAGCATGAGGAGGCCGGCGAGGATCAGGACGCCAGCGAAGCCGCGGCGGAGGTGGGCGACCGGCAGATGATGGGTCAGCCATACGCCACCGCGCACGCTGATGGATGTGCCGATCACGACGCCGAGGATGGCCGGCAGGTAGAGATAGCCGAGGGCCCATTCCGGCGCCTGATAGGCCGGATCGGTCCATTGCGGCAGGGCGAACACCAGGCTGGCGCCAATGGAGATCGGCACGCCCAGCGCCGCCGCCGAGCCGATCGCACGGCGCAGTTCCAGGCCCTGGCTGACCAGGAACGGCGTGGTCAGTGTGCCGCCGCCGATGCCGATCAGCGAGGATACGGCTCCGATCAGGGTCCCGCCGCCCAGCCAGACGCTGCGCCGGGGTACCGGGGCCTCAGGTGGCTGGATGTTCAGGAGCATCCAGATGCCGATCGCCACCTCGAAGGTGCCAAAGATACGCCCCAGGTGGTCGGAGTCGATGCGCGTGGCCAGCCAGGCGCCGATCAGCGCGCCGATGATGATGCCCGGCAGCAGACGGCGCACTGCCGCGCCGTCCACGCCGCCGCGGCGGTGGTGGGCGCGCGCCGACAGGATCGCCGTGGGGATGATCGCACCCAGCGAGGAGCCGACCGCGAGCTGCACCAGGCTGGCCGAGTCGAAGGCCAGCAGGCTGAACACGGCGACGAACACCGGCACCAGGATCAGCCCGCCGCCGATGCCGAACATGCCAGCCGGGATGCCCGCGACCAGGCCCAGCGCCACAAACAGCAGCCCCAGCGCCAGCGGTGACTGGATCAGTGTCTCGGTCATTCGTGCGTAGTGGCGAGTAGCGGGTCAGGGCGCAGCGGACCGGCGGACCGCTGGGGTCGCCGGTTCACTGCGCAGGAGAGGCGAGGGCGCGCTCAGAGCGCCTTGAAGGACTTGAGGGCGGCCTCGATGGTCGCGTCGATGTCGGCGTCCGAGTGGGCGTTGGACATGAAGCCGGCCTCGAAGGCGCTGGGGGCCAGGTAGACCCCCTCGCCCAGCATCGCGTGGAAGAAGCGGCCGAAGGCGGCGGTATCGCAGGCCGTGGCGCCGGCGAAGTCGGTGACCTTCTGCTCCGAGAAAAACAGCCCGAACATGCCCGGCACCTGGTTGGTGGTCACGGCCACGCCGGCCTCGCGCGCGGCGTCCTCGAAGCCCGCGACGACCTTCTTCGTACGCTGCTCCAGCTCGTCGTGGAAGCCCGGGCGCGACAGGATCTCCAGGGTCTTCAGCCCGGCGGTCATCGCGATCGGATTCCCGGACAGGGTGCCGGCCTGGTAGACCGGGCCCAGCGGGGAGAGGTGTTCCATGATGGCGTGCTTGCCGCCGAAGGCCCCCACCGGCATGCCGCCGCCGATGATCTTGCCCAGCGTGGTCAGGTCCGGGGTCACGCCCAGGTAGCCCTGGGCGCAGTTCTTCGACACCCGGAAGCCGGTCATCACCTCGTCGAAGATCAGTACCGCGCCGTGCTGGTCGCAGACCTCGCGCAGGGTCTCCAGGAACCCGGGCTCGGGCGGGATGCAGTTCATGTTGCCCGCGATGGGCTCGACGATGATGCAGGCGACCTCGTCACCCTTCTCGGCAAAGAACGCGCGCACGCCGTCCGGGTCGTTGTAGGTCAGGGTGCTGGTCAGCGCGGCCAGTTCCTTGGGCACGCCCGGGGAACTCGGCTGGCCGAGGGTCAGGGCCCCGGAGCCGGCCTTCACCAGCAGCGAGTCGCCGTGGCCATGGTAGTTGCCCTCGAACTTCACGATGCGGTCGCGGCCGGTATAGCCACGCGCCAGGCGGATCGCACTCATGGTCGCCTCGGAGCCCGAGTTGGTCATGCGCACCATATCCATCGACGGCACCAGCTCGCAGACCTTGGCGGCCATGTCGTTCTCCAGCCGCGTGGGGCAGCCGAAGGACAGGCCGTTGTTGCAGGCCTCGCGCACCGCCTCGATCACCTCGGGGTGGGCGTGGCCGGCCACCATCGGGCCCCAGGAACCGATGTAGTCGATATAGCGCTGGCCGTCGGCGTCCCACATGTAGGCGCCGTTGGCGCGGTCCATGAAGATCGGGGTCCCGCCGACGCCCTTGAAGGCGCGCACGGGGGAATTCACGCCGCCGGGGATGTGCTGCTTGGCGGCCTCGAACAGACGCTCGGTTTCCTGCATGACGGTGTCCTGTGATTGTTGGATTCGGGTCGATGAATTCGGGAAGCCTGGCAACCATAGCGACGGCTGCGGGCGGGTGCAAAGGGATCAGCCGAACAGTCCGCTTATCTGACGCGCGGCGGCCTCGGGGTCGGGCGCGGCGCTGATGCCCTGGATCACGGCGAGCAGGTCTGCCCCGGCCGCGACGACCTCGGGGGCGTTCGCCGCCGTGATCCCGCCGATCGCACAGATCGGCAGCTCCAGTGTGGTGCGCGCCTCGCGCAGCAGCTCGAGATCCGCGCGTGCCGCGTCGGGCTTGGTCGGGGAGGGGAACACGGAACCGAAGGCCACATAGCTCGCGCCGGCCAGCTGTGCCGAGCGGGCTCGTTCGAGCTCGTTGTAGCAGGAGACGCCGACCACCGCGCCGGGGCCGAGCCGCGCGCGGGCCGCGACCGGGTCCGGGTCGTCACGCCCGAGGTGCACGCCATCGGCCTCGACGCCCGCGGCCAGCTCGGTGTCGTCGTTGATGATGCACAGCGCGCCGTGCGCATGCGCAAGGGCGACCAGTTCGCGGGCGATTGCCTCGCGTGCGGCGCCTGCGAGGGTCTTGTCGCGGAACTGGATCAGGCGCGCACCGCCACGCAGCGCAGCCTTGGCATTGGCGAGGTGTGTGGCGCGTGGGCTCGCGTCCTCCGGGACCGCCGGGGTGATGAAATAGAGCCCGCGCAGGCGGGGGGTATGCTCAGTCGCCATGTGGGCACAGCCGGTTGGGGACGTGCTGGCCGTGGCCGGGGGCGTAGCCCCGCGCGACCGCGTCGTTCATGAAGGCCTGGGCCTCGATCACCGCCGGCTCCAGGTCACGGCCGCGCGCCAGGAAGGCGGCGATCGCCGCAGCCAGGGTGCAGCCGGAGCCGTGGAAGCCGGCCGGATGGCGTGGCAGTTCGAAGGCGCGCATGTGCCCGTCCTCGCGGTACAGGCGGTTGATGATGGGGTCCTGATCGCCGCCTTCGTGGCCGCCGGTGACCAGCACGTTGCGCGCGCCCCGTTCGCGCAGCCGTTGGCCCCACTGGGTGGCATCGTCGGTTCGGGCCAGGCGCGCGGCCTCCGGTCCGTTGGGCGTGATCAGGGTGGCGCGTGGCAGCAGGGCCTCGCGGGTCGCGTCCACCACGGCCTCCGTCGCGAGCGCCCCGCCGCCGCCGGCGACCATCACCGGGTCCAGCACCACCGGGATGTGCGGGTGCTCGGCCAGCAGCGCCGCGACCATTTTTACGTTTTCCACTGAGCCCAGCATGCCGATCTTGATTGCGGCGACGGCAAGATCGGCCAGGGTGACCTCGATCTGGGCGCGCAGCTGTTCCGCAGACAGCACGCTGAAGTCCAACACGTTGCGGGTGTCCTGCACGGTGATCGCGGTCACGGCCGTACCCCCGTGTACGCCGAGGCGGGTAAAGGTGGTCAGATCGGCCTGCAGGCCGGCGCCGCCACCGGGGTCGGAGCCGGCAATGGTCAGCGCGATCGGGGGATGATTCATGAATGGGGGCTCCCGTGCTAAGGTTGCGCGCGCCCCGGCACCCCCGGGGCGTTCTTGTTCCGCATCCCGGGAGTGTACGCAGCATGAGCAGCGAGTTCGAAGTCGAGTCCCTCCGTCCCCTGGTCGCCGCCGCCGAAGCGGGTGGCACGCTGAACGCAGAGGTCGATCAGGCCCTGGCCGCGCTGGAGCAGGAGTTGAACCGGCTCGCCGGCGAGTTGCAGGTGGAATACGTGGGGCCCGCCGTCGGCATGGCGGACATGCAGGCCGAGCATGTCTATCGGCTGGTCATCCGTCAGCACGAGATCGATGTGACCCGCCACGAATGGAGCCTGTGGGTCTGCGATGCGCTGGACAACTGCGACTTCCGGGCGACCTGGCCGGTGACCGGTGCCGCGCGCCTGCGGCGCAAGCAGGTGGTGGCCGTGGTGCCGGAATTGGTTGCCGGCTATCGCGATGCGGTCGCGGCGGCCGGCAAGGCGGATACCCCTGCGGGGCAGCGCCTCGCCGAGATCGCCAGCGTCTTCAGCTGACGTCGTCTCCCTAGCGCAACGAGATGACTGGCCAGCCTTGGTTGTGAGCGTGCGCGGCAAGGGTCGGGTCCGGGTCCACTGCGACGGGGTGCCTTACACGTTCCAGTAGCGGGATGTCGTTGCGCGAGTCGCTGTAGAAACTGGCCTGCGCGATGCTGTCCTCGGGATCCGGATGATCCGCGAGGTACTGGCGCAGGCGTTCGATCTTGCCTTCCTGGAAGCAGGGCACCCCGGTCAGGTCGCCGGTAAATTCTAGGTCCTCGCCTTCCTCCGCCAGGGTCGCGATCAGATGGTCCACGCCCAGCAGGTCGGCAATCGGCTGGGTGACGAACTGGTTGGTCGCGGTGATGATGACCAGCTCGTCACCGGCCTCGCGGTGTCGGGCCAGCAGGGGCGGGGCGCCGGGGGCGATCATTGGCCGGATCAGCGTGTCGATGAAGCGCTCCCTCCAGGCCTCGAGCTGCGCGCGCGGGTGTTCGGCCAGCGGGCTGAAGGCGAAGCGGCAGAATTCGTGGATGTCGAGGGTGCCCGCCACATACTCCTGGTAGAAGCGGTCATTGGTCTCGGCGTGACAGGTCGGGTGGACGGCGCCCACCTCTGCCAGGAACTCGTTCCAGGCGTGATCGCTGTCGCCGGCGAGCAGGGTGTTGTCGAGGTCGAACAGGGCCAGGGCCATGAGGGTGCTCTCGGGTTGGCTTGGATCGGACGCGAGTGTACCGGCGGGCGTCGTCGGCTGCAGCCACAGGCCCCTTTTGGGGCCGGCACCGGAGGCATGGTAGGGGCTTTGCCGCCGGGGCACCGGCTGTGGAACAATGCCAGTAATAGAGAAGCGTCTGGCTGATGCAAGTGATTGATTGTGACGGGTATCGCGCAAACGTAGGCATCATCCTGTGCAACGCGGAACAGCAGCTGTTCTGGGGCAAGCGGGTCGGGCAGGCGGCCTGGCAGTTTCCCCAGGGGGGCGTGCATGCGGAAGAAACGCCCGAGGAGGCGATGTTTCGCGAGCTGCACGAGGAGACGGGCCTGTTCCCCCGGCACGTCGAGGTGCTGGGCAGTACCCGCCATTGGCTGCGCTACCGCCTGCCGGAGCGCATGGTCCGGCGCCATCAACGCCCGGTCTGCATCGGCCAGAAACAGCGCTGGTTCCTGCTGCGCATGGTCGGAGACGAGAGCGACGTGGTGCTGGATGCGATGGAAACCCCGGAATTCGATGATTGGCGCTGGATCGACTACTGGCGTCCGGCACGCGAGGTCGTGCACTTCAAGCGCCAGGTCTATCGCCGTGCGCTGTGCGAGCTGGTGCCGCTGATGTTCCCGGAACTCGAGCAGGCGCGCGCGCGGCGTTCCGGCCGCCGTGGCCCGGCCCAGCCCCAGCCCCGTTCGCCGGTGTCCTCGCGTTGACGGTCCCGAAGCAGCCCTCGATGCTCGAGGTCCTGCGCCGTGTGGTGCAGGAAGTGAACGGTGCCGCGGATTTCTTCGAAGCGCTGCATATCATCGTTACGCGGGTGAAGGCGGCGCTGGAGATCGATGTCTGTTCGATCTACCTGAAGTCGCCGCAGTCGGGGCGCCTGGTGCTGATGGCCTCGGAGGGTCTGCGCGAGGAGTCCATCGGGCAGGTCGAGATGGACCCGTCGGAGGGTCTGGTGGGTCTGGTCGCCTCGCGGGCCGAGCCAGTCAACCTTGACAGCGCTCAGGACCACCCGCGTTTTCGTTATTTCCCGGAGACCGGCGAGGAACACTTCCTCGCGTTTCTGGGGGTCCCGATCATCCACCAGCGCAGCTTGCTGGGCGTGCTGGTCGTGCAGCAGCACCAGGCGCGCAAGTTCGATGACGAGCATGTCTCCTTCCTGATCACCCTGGCGGCGCAGCTGGCCGGGGCGATCGCCTATGCCGAGTTCAACGACGAGATCTCCTCCGAGACCCCGTTGATCGGGCATGTGAACGTCGAGGCCACCGGCATTGCCGGCTCGCCGGGCGTGGCCATTGGCCGGGCCGTGGTGGCCTACCGCCTGGCGGACATGGACTCCATCCCGGATCGCGAAGGCGCCGGGGTGGATCACGAGCTGGAGCATTTCGGGCAGGCGGTGGCGGAGACCCGCACCGAGATCGAGGACCTGAAGCAGCGCATGGGCGAGGCCCTGGGGCCGGACGAGCAGGTGCTGTTCGATGCCTACCTGATGCTGCTGGGTTCCGACTCTCTGGTGCACAAGACCCAGACGCGCATCCGTAATGGGCAGTGGGCCCCGGCGGCTTTGCGCGACACGGTGCGTGAGAGCGTGCGGGTATTCGAGGACATGGAGGACCCGTACCTGCGCGAGCGGGCGGCGGATGTGCGCGATCTGGGTCGCCGCGTGCTGTCGCACCTGCTGCCGGCCGATCGCAGCCAGGACGAGTTTCCCGATGGCGGCATCCTGGTCGGGGATGACCTGACCGCCTCGCATCTTGCGGAGGTTCCGATCGAGCGGTTGGGGGCCATGGTCTCGGCCAAGGGCACGGGTTCTTCGCACATCGCGATCCTGGCGCGGGCGCTCAATATCCCTGCGGTGATGGGCGTGTCCGAGCTCCCGGTGGGGCGCCTGGAAGGGCGCGAGATCCTGGTTGATGGTTATCGCGGGCGGCTGTTCGTGAACCCCAACGCCGAGCTGCGCGTGGAGTTCGAGCGCCTGGTGCGCGAGGAGCGCGAGCTGGCGGAGGACCTGCGCGCGCTGGCCAAGGACCCGGCCGAGACCCGCGATGGCGTCGCGGTGCCGGTGCTCGCGAACTCGGGTCTTCTGGCGGACATCAAGCCGTCGCTGGAGTCCGGTGCCGAGGGGGTCGGGCTGTACCGTACCGAGGTCCCGTTCATGATCCGCGACCGCTTCCCCGGCGAGGAGGAGCAGGTCCAGCTCTACGAGCAGGTGCTGGCCTCCTTCGACCCCATGCCGGTGACCCTGCGCACCCTGGATATCGGCGGCGACAAGGCCCTGCCATATTTCCCGGTGAAGGAGGACAACCCGTTCCTCGGCTGGCGCGGGATCCGTATCTCGCTGGATCACCCGGAGATCTTCCTGACCCAGCTGCGGGCGATGCTCAAGGCGAGTCGCTCCCACGACAACCTGCAGATCCTGTTCCCGATGATCTCGGCGCTGGACGAGCTGAAGGGCGCGATGACCCTGCTCAACCGGGCGCGCGAAGAGTTGCTGGACGAGGGTTTCCGCATCCCGATGCCGCGCATCGGGGTGATGGTCGAGGTGCCGGCGGCGGTGTACATGTCGGAAATGCTTGCCCGGCGGGTGGACTTCCTGTCCGTGGGCACCAACGACCTGGTCCAGTACCTGCTGGCGGTGGACCGCAACAACGCCCGTGTGGCGCATCTCTACGACACCCTGCACCCGGCCTGCATCCACGCGCTGGAGACGATTACCGACGGTTCGCACCGGGCGGGCAAGCCGGTCAGCGTTTGCGGGGAGATGGCAGCCGACCCGGCCGCGGTGATCCTGCTGCTGGGGATGGGGATCGACAGCCTGAGCGTCAGCGTGTCCTCGATCCCGCGGGTTAAGTGGGTGATCCGCAGTTTCTCCACCGACCGCGCCGAGGCCTTGCTGGCGCAGTGCCGGCTGCTGGAGAACGCCGATCAGATCCGGTCGCTGCTGAACAATGCCCTGGTCCAGGCCGGACTGGGCGGGCTGGTGCGCGCCGGCAAGACCTGACCGCGGCGCTCACCCGTGGCCGGCAGGGGGGCGCAGCTCAGGTGCGGCGTGCCCGCCACAGCGCGATCAGCGCACTCAGGAGGAAGATCCCGAGCACCACGCCGATGGCGATGAGCGCATCCACGATGGAGCGGTTGACCACCAGCACGACCACGCCCACCAGGATCGGGACCGGCACCTCGTTGAACCAGCGATACCAGGTGTGATCACGCCGGTTCAGGTCATCGCGGAAGTCGTGCACGATCTTGCCGCACCAGACGTGATAGGCGACCAGGACGGCAATCAGCGTCAGCTTGAAGTGCATCCACGGCTCGGCCAGATAGAACGAGCGATCCACCAGCATGATCACGCCGAAAAGGATGGTGATTAGCGCGCCGGGGGTCATGATCCCGTAGAACAGTTTGCGCTCCATCACCTTGAAGCGCTCGTGACCGAGGGCGTCCTCGGTCATCGCGTGATAGACGAACAGGCGCGGCAGATAGAACAGCCCGGCGAACCAGGTGACCATGAAGATCACGTGCAGGCTGAGGAACCAGTTATAGGCTTGCATGGAGGTCCTTCTCGGAAGCGGGTGCGGTGTCGCTGCGCGGGGCGGCTCAGGAGAGCCAGCGTTCCAGGTGGCGTTCGATCTGTTCGAAGTCCGGGTCGCCCAGCTTCTGGTAGACGATGCGGCCGTTTGGCGAGATCAGGAAGGTAGTCGGCGTCAGGCGTACCCCGCCATAGGCCTGGGAGAAGGCATCGTCGCTGTCGTGGATGATCTTGTAGGGCATCTCGCGATCCTCGCGCATGGCCTCCACGCGGTTGATCGGGTCGTAGGACAGGGCAACCGCCAGCAACTCGAAGCCCTTGTCCGCGTAGGTCTCGTGCAGGTGGGCCAGTTTCGGGATCTCGCGGACGCACTCCGGGCAGCTGGTGGCCCAGAAAGAGATCATCACCGGGCGGCCTTCGTAGTCCTTCAGCGCCACCTTCTCGCCATCCAGGGTGGTGGCCGCGAAGGCGGGTGCCGGGCGCATGCCGTCGTCGGTCAACCAGATGGTCGCGGCGACGGCGACCAGCGCGATGATGAAGATGCCTCCGAAGATGGCCTTGCGGTCGATCCTGACTTTGCTCATAGGGGTGTGATCCGTTGATCGAATAGCCTGCATTTGTGGACTGGCCGAAACCGCGTGCGTTCCGTGGTTCCGGCCAAGGCGGTATCATGCCGCAGCATGACGAATGCAACCAACAGCAAACCCATCCGCATCGGGGTTGTCGGGGCCACCGGCTACACCGGCGTGGAACTCCTGCGCCTGCTGGCGCGGCATCCCGCGGCCGATCTTCAGGTGGTGACCTCGCGCGGCGAGGCGGGCACGCCCGTGGCGGATTTGTTCCCCAGCCTGCGCGGCGCGGTGGATGCCGTCTTCCAGGCCCCGGACGAGGCGACCCTGGGCGAGTGCGACGTGGTCTTTTTCGCCACCCCGCACGGGGTGGCCCACGGCCTGGCCGCGCCGCTGCTTGAGCGGGGCACGCGCATCATCGACCTGTCGGCGGATTTCCGCATCCGCGATCCCGAGCTCTGGGCGCGGTGGTACGGACAGGCGCATGGTGCGCCGCAGTATCTGGACGAGGCCGTGTACGGCCTGCCCGAACTGAACCGGGCGCAGATCCGTGATGCGCGACTGATCGCGGTGCCGGGTTGCTATCCCACGGCGGTGTCGCTGGCGGTGCTGCCTCTGCTGGAGGCCGGTCTGGTCGATCCCGCGGACGTGATCGCGGATGCCAAGAGCGGTGTCAGCGGGGCCGGGCGCAAGGCGCAAATCGGTGGGCTTTTCGCCGAGGTGCAGGAGGACTTTCGTGCCTATGCCAGTGGCGGGCATCGGCATTGGCCGGAGATCCACCAGACGCTCAGTGGCGTGGCCGGGCGGTCGGTAGGACTGATCTTCCAGCCGCATCTGGTGCCGATGACGCGCGGGATTCACGCGACGCTCTATCTGCGCCCGCAGGTGGCGGACGCGGACTGGCAGGCCTGTTTCGAGCAGCGCTATTGCGACGAGCCGTTCGTGGATGTGATGCCGCCGGGGGCTCATCCGCAAACGGCCAGCGTGCGCGGTACCAATCTTTGTCGCATTGCGCTGGCGCAACCGCCGCACTCCGGACGGCTGATGGTGCTGTCGGTGATCGACAACCTGGTGAAGGGCGCGGCCGGGCAGGCCGTGCAGAACATGAATCTGATGTTCGGCCAGGCCGAGACAGCCGGTCTGGACGGGCTGTCGGTTTTCCCCTGATGTCCTGGCCTGCCACATGACTACGGGTGTCCCGCGTCCACGTCTGCCCCGGATTCCGCGCATTCCCGCGCGGCGGCGCAGCGGGTCGGGACGCCGCGGCGGGTGGTGGCGCGCGGGGCTGCTGATGCTGATCCTGTTGTTGGTGGCGGGCGGAGCCTGGCTGGTGGAGAACTGGCGCGAGGACATACGGGACACGGTCGATGCGCAACGCGGTATCGAGGGCCTGCGGGATGACCTGGAGCAGGCGCTCGCCGCGCGCCAGGCTGCCGAGGAGGCGCGCCGCCACGCCGAGCAGCAGCTGGAAATGAAGACCGCGGAGCTTGCGGCCTTCTCCGGCGATATCGAGCGCCAGGAGGCCGAGTTGCTGGAGTTGCGCGAGGAGCTGGCGTTTTATCGGCGGCTTGCGGAGGGCGCGGGTGCAGATGCCCTGGGCATCCGGTCGCTGCAGTTGCAGCGCACGGGGCAGTCGGGCGTGTTTGATGTCGTGTTCCAGCTCTACCGCCCGGGGTTGAGTCGTTCGGTGGATTTGCGCTGGGCGCTGGAGGTCGAAGGCTATGCGACCGGGGAAGAGGCGCTGTCCACCCTGGAGACCGATGCGCTGGGGCTGGAGAACGATCGCCTGGTCGAGGGGTTTCGGTTGTTGCGCAATCAGCGCGCCCGGATCCATCTTCCGGAGGGCTTCGAGCCGGTAGGGTTGACGCTGAGGGCGAGCGCCGCGAACGACGAGGATCTTGAACCGGTTTCGGAATGGGCCGACTGGGATCGCCTGCTGGAGAGTACGCAATGATGGGACGCAAACGAGGCCGCCGCGCGCGGAAAGTGGATACCCTGGTGGGGCGCCATACAGTGGTCCACGGTGATATCGAGTTTGGAGGCGGGCTGCATATCGAAGGCCGCGTGATCGGGGATATCCGGGCCGCGACCGATTCGTCGGCCGTTCTGGTAGTCGCGGGTGGGGGCGTGGTCGAGGGCCATGTCGCGGTTCCGCACCTGCTGATGAACGGCGAGGTGCGTGGCGATGTCCATGTGGGAGAGCACGTGGAGCTTGGCGAGACGGCCCGTCTGGCCGGTAACCTCTACTACACCGTGCTGCAAATGGCAGAGGGCGCGCAGATCGACGGCTTGCTCAAGCGGGTGGAGCATCCCCTCGAGGGCGAGCTGGAGGGGACGGGCGAGACCCAGGCCCTGACCAATCCCACGGAAGATGAGCATTCTTGACTCCGGGGCTCAGTCTTCCGTAGCGTGAATGAAAATGATTATTACAGGAGGCCCCGAATGTCCGAGCCCATGACGTCCGAAGCGGAACTGGACATCGAAATGCCCAGCCCGTTGATCTTTACCGATGCCGCGGCCACCAAGGTGAAGGGGCTGATCGAGGAAGAGAACAACGACAACCTCAAGCTGCGCGTATTCGTCAGCGGGGGCGGTTGTTCCGGCTTTCAGTACGGCTTCACCTTCGACGAGACCGTCGGCGATGGCGACACCCTCGTGGAGAATGGTGGGGTGACCCTGCTGATCGACCCGATGAGCTTCCAGTATCTGGCGGGTGCCGAGATCGACTACAGCGAAGGTCTTGAGGGCGCGCAGTTCGTGATCCGCAATCCGAATGCCACCACGACCTGCGGCTGCGGTTCCAGCTTCTCGGTCTAGAGAGACGCTGACAAGCGGTTAAGAAAGGGCCCGATCCGGGGATTCCGGATCGGGCCCTTTTTTGTTCAGGGTCGGGGTTAATGGCCCCCGGGTGTCCGGGGACCGCCGGGGATGATGCAGCCGAGTACGCGTGGGCCGCGCGCGCCGGTCACTTCCGGCAGGTTGCCGGGTTCGCCGGCCAGGGTTCGCGCGGCCAGCCAGGCAAAGGCGGCACCCTCCACCTGCTGTGGGGGGACCCCATGGCGTTCGGTGGTCTCCACCAGGGTCGCGGGCAGGGCCTTGGCGAGGCGCTTCATCAGGTGGCGGTTGTGCGCGCCGCCGCCGCACACCAGCAAGCGGGCGGGCGGCTGCATGTGCAGATGCTCCAGCGCGTGCCGCACGCCCTCCACGGTCAGTTCTGCCAGGGTGGCCTGAATGTCCTCGGGCCGGGCTCGGTCCAGGCGGTCGCCAGCCCCGGCACGCAGCCAGGCCGGCGAAAAGTATTCGGGCCCGGTGCTTTTTGGCGGAGGGCGCTGGAAGAACGAATCCTGGAGCAGCCGGGTCAGCAGTTCGGGGTCGGGCGTGCCGCTGCGGGCCCATGCGCCGTCATGATCGAACGGCGTCTGATGGTGACGCCGATTCCAGTCGTCCATCAGCGTATTCGCCGGGCCGCAGTCGAAGCCGATCACGGGCTGACCCGGCTGCAGCCAGGTGATGTTGGCGATGCCGCCTAGATTGAGGACTGCGCGGGTCTCGTCCGTGGATCCGAACTGCGTCGCGTGAAAGCCGCAGGCCAGTGGTGCCCCCTCGCCGCCGGCAGCAATATCGCGCGGCCGGAACTGCGCCACGGTGTCGATGCCGGTGGCCTCTGCGATGCGGAAGGGATCGCCGATCTGCCAGGTGAAGGGCGGATCGGCGTCGGGGGCGTGGTGTACGGTCTGGCCGTGACTGCCGATCGCCCGGATCGCGGTCGGCGCCAGACCGGTCTGGTCCAGCAGGGCTTGCACGGTACGGGCGAACAGCATGCCGAGCCGCGCATCCAGCGCGCCCAGGTGCCGGTAGCGCAGGGTTTCAGTGGTGGCCGCCGTCGCCAGCTCCTGGGCGAGGTCGTCGGGGTACCCCAGCTGGCAGTGATCCACCACGCGTACCGGCCCGGTCTCGCGGATCTCTGTCAGCACGGCGTCCACGCCGTCCCGGCTGGTGCCGGACATCAGCCCGATAAAGCGTTCCGTCATAGTGGTGATCCTCGCGCGCGCATTACATGGGTCGGCGTCCATTCTGGACCACCGCGGCATTTCGCGTCCGTTCGGGGGTCGCGGTATCCTTGCGCGCGACCGGCCAGCCCGGCCGGTCTCTGATCTCGACCAAGGGGCGTCATGGAACTCGAAGACCAGCTGGCCGTTATTCGTCGCGGCACCGATGAAATCCTGCTCGAGGACGATCTTGTCGAGCGCCTCAAGAGTGGCCGCCCCCTCCGGGTGAAGGCGGGATTCGATCCCACCGCCCCGGACCTGCATCTGGGGCACACGGTGCTGATCAACAAGCTGCGCCAGCTCCAGG
>NZ_MVAR01000032.1:0-15000 GCF_001999325.1 Thioalkalivibrio versutus | reverse complement strand
GATACGATGACGAGCCTCCACGGAGGCGAAGTCACTGATGCCATGCTTCCAGGAAAAGCCTCTAAGCTTCAGTTAACAGTTGACCGTACCCCAAACCGACACAGGTGGGCAGGGTGAGAATCCCAAGGCGCTTGAGAGAACTCGGGTGAAGGAACTAGGCAAAATGGTACCGTAACTTCGGGAGAAGGTACGCCTCGGCTGGTGATGGGACTTGCTCCCTGAGCTGGCCGAGGTCGCAGAGACCAGGCCGCTGCGACTGTTTATTAAAAACACAGCACTCTGCAAACTCGAAAGAGGACGTATAGGGTGTGACGCCTGCCCGGTGCCGGAAGGTTAATTGATGGGGTTATCTTCGGAGAAGCTCTTGATCGAAGCCCCGGTAAACGGCGGCCGTAACTATAACGGTCCTAAGGTAGCGAAATTCCTTGTCGGGTAAGTTCCGACCTGCACGAATGGCGTAACGATGGCGGCGCTGTCTCCACCCGAGACTCAGTGAAATTGAAATCGCAGTGAAGATGCTGTGTACCCGCGGCTAGACGGAAAGACCCCGTGAACCTTTACTACAGCTTCACACTGAACTTTGAACTTGTTTGTGTAGGATAGGTGGGAGGCTTTGAAACCGGGACGCCAGTCTCGGCGGAGCCAACCTTGAAATACCACCCTGGCAATTTTGGAGTTCTAACCCAGGCCTGTTATCCAGGTCGGGGACCGTGTGTGGTGGGTAGTTTGACTGGGGCGGTCTCCTCCCAAAGAGTAACGGAGGAGTGCGAAGGTACCCTCAGCGCGGTCGGAAATCGCGCGACGAGTGCAAAGGCATAAGGGTGCTTAACTGCGAGACAGACACGTCGAGCAGGTGCGAAAGCAGGTCTTAGTGATCCGGTGGTTCTGTATGGAAGGGCCATCGCTCAACGGATAAAAGGTACTCCGGGGATAACAGGCTGATACTGCCCAAGAGTCCATATCGACGGCAGTGTTTGGCACCTCGATGTCGGCTCATCACATCCTGGGGCTGAAGCAGGTCCCAAGGGTATGGCTGTTCGCCATTTAAAGTGGTACGCGAGCTGGGTTTAGAACGTCGTGAGACAGTTCGGTCCCTATCTGCCGTGGGCGTCGGAGATTTGACAGGATCTGTCCTTAGTACGAGAGGACCGGGATGGACGCACCTCTGGTGTTCCGGTTGTCACGCCAGTGGCATTGCCGGGTAGCTAAGTGCGGAAGGGATAACCGCTGAAAGCATCTAAGCGGGAAACCCACCTGAAGATGATATCTCCCTGGACCCTCGAGGTCCCTGTAGGGCCGTTGAAGACTACAACGTTGATAGGCTGGGTGTTGAAGCGCGGTAACGCGTGTAGCTAACCAGTACTAATTGCCCGTGAGGCTTGACCATATAACACCCAAAGTGTTGGTGGTCTCGTTTGACACATCGCTACGTACACAAGCCTAGAATGCATTCCGAATTTAGATGACGTGGAACAGTCCGCGTGGTCTAGCCAGTTTGTCTGGCGGCAATAGCGAGTAGGAACCACCCGATCCCATCCCGAACTCGGAAGTGAAACTGCTCTGCGCCGATGGTAGTGTGGGGTCTCCCCATGTGAGAGTAGGTCACCGCCAGGCATTAATCCGAAGCCCGGTCCCCTTTTTGGGGGCCGGGCTTTTTTTATGCGTGTTAGTCAGGCACCGTGTGCGGACGGTGAAGTCTGCTGCTGCGGCCCTTGGCCGGTTTGAAAGGGACGCAGGTGCCGTGACGGAGGCTGGGATGAGACAGAAGCGGACGGACGGAGGGTTGGCCCTGGTAGGGCTGGTCCTGCTCGGAATTGGACTCTATGCGATTTTCGGCGGACAGTTGGCTTTCACGCCCATTGCGCCGCGGGAGGGTTCCGGGTTTGGCGGGCCGGTGGCAACAGTCATTGGCGTGGCCTTCGTGATCGGGGGCCTGTATTTCCTTCGGGAGTCGCGCCGCTGATCACACTGGGCTTGGGACCACGTTGGAGAGCCGGCCTTGGTTTCCGACCGCAGCGTCAGGTGGCCGGAGGGGGGGGGGGCTGCGGCATGTCGGTTGATTGGCGCAGCCCTTCGACATGCGGCCGCGGCCGGGCTGACGTGACCGGGGGCACGGCGTTGGACCGGTAGTTGGAGTCAGGCTTGAGCCGTGGTTCGCCACGTGAAGCCGTAGTCCTGGTTTGCGATCTCGGGGTCGGATGGGGAGGAGCCAAGGCCGTCGGCGAGCGCTTGGCGTGCAAGCGTCTCGTGGTTGTTGTCACTCGACAGGTGCATACCGATCACGTGGCGTAGCCTGGATCGATCGATGCGATGGAGAAGGTCGGTGGCCGCGTGATTCGGCAGGTGGCCGTAACCGCCCGCAATACGTCGCTTGAGCGATGCCGGGTACCGCCCGGCGGCGAGCATGGCAGGGTCGTGGTTGCACTCCAGTAACAGGGCTTCGGCTGCATTGGCCACGTCGACCATGTGCGGGGAGATGTGGCCGGCATCCGTCATCAGGACCAGCCGGTGATCGCCGTCGGAAAACGCGAATTGGATGGGTTCGCGGGAGTCGTGCGGCACCGTGTACGGTTGCACCCAGGCGTCGTCGATCTCCAGCGGTGCATCCGCCTGGATCTCCTGGATGTGAGCAAAACCGGTGTCGCGGGCGGCCAATCGGGTGCCGGGGCTGGTAAATACGGTGAGGCCGTAACGCCGGGATAGCGGCGCGGTGGCGCCGATGTGGTCGGCGTGCTCATGGGTCACCAGGACGGCCGTCAGGTCCTGTGGGGTCAGGTCGACCCGGGACAGGCGGCGTTCCAGCTCCTGCATCGAGAATCCGCAATCCACCAGCAGGCGAGTGGCACCGATCTCGACCACCAGGGCGTTGCCGGAACTCCCGCTGCCCAGGGAGCAGAAGCGGATCATGGTGGCTGGGCTCGCCGCGTTCTAGCGAAGGATCTGCTGCTCGATCTGCTCCAGTACGAACTCGGCGTCACGGCGGCCAAGGGGCTCGCCATCGATGTCGCGCGCCTCGATTCGCAGATCGCCGTCGCCGATGTCGGTCAGGCGAATCTGATAACGCTCGTTCTCGCGACGATCACCGCCGCGCCCGAAGATCCGACTGAAGAAGCCGCCGCGTTCGCTCTCGCCGACCATGTCGGGGCGATAGGTCACCTCGAAGGTCCCCGTATTGCGGTCTTGCTCGTCCACCAGGAGGCCGGCGCGATCCAGGTAGGTGCCCATCTGCGACCACATGCGGTCGAAGTCGCTGCCCGTCACCAGTACCGGCTGGCCTTCGTGTTCCGTCTGGTGCAGCTCGGTCGGACGGTCGCCAATGGTCTCGGCTACCCGGGTGCCGCCCTCGGGGGTCTCGCCCGTGGCGAGGTAGACACGCAGGCGATTAAGCATTTCGGCCTCGAGTTCGGGATCGGACGGGCGCATTGCCCAGCGCCAGGTCTCGCCCTCGGGTTCTTCGGTGGCCCTTCGGTGCGAGATGTAGATGGCTGAGCGGCCATTGTCGCGTTCGACGCGCAGGCGGTATTGGTCGCGCGTGTTGGCGTCGTACACGTTACCCAGCGCACGGGCGAAGATGTTCTGTGTGCCCCGCAGCGGAATCCCGGCGCGGTCTTCGGCCCATTCGGTCTCCATGACGCCGACCTGGGGTTCGTTGCGCTCCAGGCGCAGGTTCTGACTGTCCCAGAATGCGGTCAGGCGATCCCAGAGATCCTCCGGGGCCACCTCGACACTCAGCCAGCGGACGCTGCCTTCGCGCATCAGCTGGATCTCGGTCGATTCCGGAAGCACCCGGGCATCGCTGCGGACCGGCGCGGTTGTCCCGGTGGGCTGGCGCTGCTGCTGGCGGGCCGCGGAGTCTTGCTGCATCTCGCGGGCGCTGATCCGTTCGCCCGGGGCGTCCGGAATACGGTAGGCGCGTTCGCTGTCGGGCGCGATCAGGTCCGGCGGGACCTCGAGGTTGTCCATCTGCCGACTCATTTCGTACTCGGGGCCGGACTGGCGGTCGCCGGAGGTCGAGCACCCGGCGATGGCCAGGCCCGTAGCCAGGGCCAGGGCGGTGCGGGTCGCGTGGCGGTGGAGCTTGGCAGACTGTTTCATGTCGGGGATCAGACCTCTATGCCGGCCTGGCGCATCGCGTCCAGGACCGGCGCATGGAAGGGTTCGGACAACGGAGTCAGAGGCAGGCGGATGCCTTCCTCCATGAGCCCCATGCGTTGCAGCGCCCATTTGACCGGAATCGGGTTGGCCTCGAGGAACAGGGCCGAATGCAGCCCGTCCAACTGGCGATTGATCTCACGCGCCTCGTCGGGGCGGCCTTCGCGCACGGCGCGGCACATCGCGGCCATCAGTTGCGGTGCGACGTTGGCGGTGACCGAGATAACCCCGTGGCCGCCCGCGAGCAGAAAGGCCAGCCCGTTGCCGTCATCCCCACTGTAGAGGTCCAAGCGGTTGCCGACACGGGCGACCAGCTCGGCGGTGCGTTCGTTACTGGCCGAGGCTTCCTTGATCCCGATGATGTTCGGGATGTCGGCCAGACGCTCCACCGTCTCCGGCAACAGATCGACTGCGGTGCGGCCAGGCACGTTGTACAGGATCTGCGGGATGTCCACCGCTTCCGCAATGGCCTTGTGGTGCAGGTAAAGGCCTTCCTGGGTCGGCTTGTTGTAGTAGGGGGAGACCAGCAGGCAGGCATCCGCGCCGCCTTCCTTGGCGCAGCGGGTCAGGGCGATGGCCTCGCGCGTGGAGTTCGCGCCGGTACCCGCGATCACCGGCAGGCGCCCCGCGACGGTCTTCACCGTGTGGGCGATGGCCTCGCAGTGCTCGTCGAAATCGAGGGTCGCGGATTCACCGGTGGTGCCGACGGCAACAATGGCATCGGTGCCGGCCTCGATGTGGAATTCCAGGAGCCGATCCAGGGCCGGCCAGTCCAGGCTGCCGTCCGCGTGCATCGGGGTCGCCAGTGCGACCATGCTGCCTTGAAACATCGACTCCTCCAACAACGGTAATGGTGCAGTCTAACGGGCGGGTGACAGGGCATTCAAGATTCCTTCGGCCGGGTGTTCGCCGCACCTCGTCTTTCGTGCACCCGGTCGCCTCCCCTGGCGGGGAGACACGCGGATCAAGTCGCCCGGCTGCGTTGGCGCCGCCGGGGCAAGGTGGTATGTTGCGAGCCATCATGCCTGTTGCCGCTTTCACGCAGAGCCCCCCCGGGTGCTTGCCCGTCCCTTGCCTCGCGCGCAGCCGGCGGGTGCCGCATGGCTGAGGTGGTTGGCGCGGGCACCCACACCCACTTGATCCTCAACCTGATCGGGCCCGATCAGCCCGGTCTGGTGTCCAGCGTGACCCGCGTGATCGCCGATACCGGCTGCAATCTCGAATCCAGTCGCATCACGGTCGTGGGTGGCTACTGCTGCATGGCGCTTAGCGCCAGTGGCAACTGGAAGACCCTGGGTACCCTGGAGTCCCGTCTGCAGCGCCTGGAGGCGGAGATGGGGCTGGTCGTGGTGGCCCGTCGCGGCCCGCTGGAGGAGCGCCCCGAGGCGGCGATGCCCTATGCCGTGGACGCAGTAGCCCTGGACACCCCGGGCCTGCTGAATGCCCTGGCCGATTTCTTTACCAGCCGTGGAGTGAACCTACGCGACGTCCAGACCCGGGTATACATTGCCCAGCAGACCGGGGCGCGCATGTTTGCGGCCAACATGGTCGTGGATATCCCCGCAGGGCAGCACCTGGCCACCCTGCGTGGCGAGTTCATGGATTTCTGTGACGAACTGAACGTGGACGGCGTGCTGGACCCGATCAAGGCCTGAACCGGCCGGGCTCGCGTGGCGTCCGCAGTCTTCTGCTTTGAGACCCTCTACTCAAGGAGCAACGCCTGATGAGCATCGCAATCGACCAGCGGGTACCCGAGGACCTGCGTGTGCCGGCGACCGGCGACCAGACGCTGGGACCGGCCGACTTCAAGGGCCGCATCGTGGTCCTGTATTTTTACCCCAAGGACAGTACCCCCGGCTGCACCAACGAGAGCCGCGACTTTGCTGCCAACCAGGCCGCCTTTGACGCCGCCGGTGCAGTGATCCTCGGTGTCTCGCGCGACAGCGTGAAGAGCCACGAGAACTTCCGCGCCAAGCAGGAGTTGCCCTTCGATCTGTTGAGCGATGGCGACGAGACCCTGTGCGACGCCTTCGATGTCATCAAGATGAAGAACATGTACGGCAAGCAGGTGCGTGGTATCGAGCGCTCCACGTTCGTGATCGATGCCGATGGCGTGTTGCGCAAGGAGTGGCGCAAGGTGAAGGTGCCGGGCCATGTGGACGAGGTCCTCGCCGCGGTGCGCGAACTCGCAGGGAGCTGAGCCCCTCTTCCCCCACTGCGCCCCGGAGGTGTCATGAACGCGATCGCCCAGGATCCGAAACGCCTGCTCGTCCTGGACACCAATGTCCTGATGCACGACCCCACGGCGCTGTTCCGCTTCAAGGAACACGACATCTTCCTGCCCATGGTCGTGCTCGAGGAGCTTGACCGTGGCAAGAAGGGGGTTTCCGAAGTCGCGCGCAACGTACGCCAGGTCTCGCGCTTCATTGACGAGCTCACCACCGGCGCCCAGCACGAGCAGATCGCCGCCGGGTTGCCGCTGCAGGCGGATTCGCTCAGCGAGTCGACGTTCGCGCCCACCGGGCGCCTGTTCTTTCAGACCCGCAACCTGTCCTCCAGCCTGCCGGCCTCGCTGCCGGGCACCTCGGCCGACAATGACATCCTCGCCACTGCCCAGGCGCTGAAGACCGAGTATCCCGACACCCCGGTGACGCTGGTATCCAAGGACATCAACCTGCGCATCAAGGCCACGGTGATCGGCCTGCACGCGGAGGACTACTACAACGATCAGGTGCTGGACGACGTCAGCCTGCTGTTCTCCGGCATGACCGAACTGCCAGCGGACTTCTGGGAGACCCACGGTGCCAAGATGGACTCCTGGCAGGAGTCCGGCCGCACCTACTATCGCGTGACCGGCCCGCTGGTGGCCGAGTGGCAGCCCAACCAGTTCGTCTACCGCGAGGGCGAGAACCCGCTGTCCGCGATCGTGCTGGAGATCGACCAGCCGAACGAATCCGCGGTAATCGAGCTGGTCGACGACTACATGACCCCGCGCCACAGCGTCTGGGGCATCAACGCCCGCAATCGCGAGCAGAACTACGCCCTGAACCTGCTGATGGACCCGGAGGTGGACTTCGTCTCCCTGCTGGGGGCCGCCGGCACCGGCAAGACCCTGCTGACCCTGGCCGCCGGGCTTGCGCAGACACTGGAGGACAACACCTACAAGGAGATCATCATGACCCGGGTCACGGTCCCGGTGGGCGAGGATATCGGCTTCCTGCCCGGGACCGAAGAGGAAAAGATGACCCCGTGGATGGGAGCGCTGATGGACAACCTCGAGGTGCTGGCCAAGTCCGAGGGCGCCGGGGACTGGGGGCGCATGGCCACCAACGACGTCCTGACCAGCCGCATCAAGATCCGCTCGCTGAACTTCATGCGCGGGCGTACCTTCCTCAACCGCTACATCATCCTTGACGAGGCGCAGAACCTGACCTCCAAGCAGATGAAGACCCTGATCACCCGGGCCGGGCCCGGGACCAAGGTGGTCGCGCTGGGCAATATCGCGCAGATCGACACCCCGTACCTGACCGAGACTTCCAGCGGACTGACCTATGTAGTGGACCGGTTCCGCAACTGGACCCACAGCGGCCACATCACGCTGACACGCGGGGAGCGCTCACGGCTGGCGGACTACGCATCGAATCACTTGTAGGTGTCGGGAAGACAAACGCGGGGGCGGCAACGGAGCGGGAAACGGGCACCGTCATTGCGAGGAGCGAAGCGACGTGGCGACCTCCGTCCGGGATCATCTGATTCCGCATCTAGCTCAGCGCCAGCTTCGGGCGGTTGCCGCGGCCCCTGCGGGGCCTCGCAATGACGGTGCCAGTTGCGAGGAATGGGCTCAGCCGTCCTCGCTGTAGCGCACGCAGGCGCGGTCGGTCTCCCACAGGGTCAGCGCGTGCATGCGCAGGCCCGGGCGGTTCAGGCGTCCGGCCATTTCCCGGTAGAACCACTGGGCAATGTTCTCGGCCGTGGGGTTGACCGTGTCGAACGGCGGGACGTCGTTCAGGTAGCGGTGATCCAGCTGCCCGGCGATCTCGCGCGCGGCGGTCTTGACCACCTTGAAGTCCACCGCCATGCCGGAATCGTCCAGGGTCTCGGCCTGGACCTCGGCCTCCACCTTCC
The DNA here is from genome assembly GCF_001999325.1 of Thioalkalivibrio versutus. Classification (GTDB taxonomy): domain Bacteria; phylum Pseudomonadota; class Gammaproteobacteria; order Ectothiorhodospirales; family Ectothiorhodospiraceae; genus Thioalkalivibrio; species Thioalkalivibrio versutus. The sequence goes on along the minus strand of NZ_MVAR01000032.1, from coordinate 6,723 downwards.
AGTTGTGCCCGTGCATGTTCGCGCACTGCCCCGGGTAGTCGCGCAGGGTATGCGCGGAGGCAAAGTCGGTCAGGACGCGAAGGGTGTAACGGGCACTCATGATCGTTTTCCGGGCGAGCGGCCATGGCGGCCGGGTTTTGATTAGCCCGCGAAGCCTATCCGGCTGCCGTCGTCCGCGCAATTCTCCAGCCCGAAGGCGTGGCGAATCGCGGCCAGTACGCCGGCCGTGTCGAGGCCGCAATCGGCGAGGATCTGCTCGCGCGAGCCATGCTCGGTGAAGGCATCCGGGATGCCCAGTACCTGGCAGGGCCGGGTCAGCCCTTCGGCCGAGAGCCACTCCAGTACTGCGCTGCCGGCACCACCGGCGCGCGCATGATCCTCGAGCGTCACGAAGCCCTGGTGGCTGGCGGCCAGTTGCGCCAGCAGCGCCGTATCCAGGGGCTTGATGAAGCGCATGTTGACCACGGTGGCATCCAGCGCCTCGCCGGCCGCCAGGGCGGTCTCCAGCAGAGCGCCGAAGCTGAGGATGGCCAGACCCCGGCCCTCGCGCACGACCTCGGCGCGCCCGACCGGCAATGTTTCCAGATCCTCGCTGCCGCCCTCCGGCAGTTCGCCGGGCCCGCCACCGCGCGGATAGCGCACCGCCGCCGGGCCGTCGTGGGCGAAGCCGGTGGACAGCATCTGGCGACACTCGCGCTCGTTGGCGGGTGCCATCAGCAGCAGGTTGGGGACCGTGCGCAGCAGGGCCGTGTCGAAGGTGCCGGCATGGGTCGGGCCATCGGCGCCGACGATCCCGGCACGATCCACGGCGAACAGCACCGGCAGATTCTGCAGTGCGACGTCGTGGATCACCTGATCCATGGCGCGCTGCAGGAAGGTCGAGTAGATCGCCACCACGGGCTTCTGGCCCTCGCAGGCCATGCCCGCGGCCAGGGTGACGGCATGCTGCTCGGCGATCCCGACGTCGAAATAGCGCTGTGGGAATTGTTCGGAGAACGCGACCAGGCCGGAACCCTCGCGCATGGCCGGGGTGATACCCAGCAGGCGATTGTCGGCCGTGGCCTGGTCGCACAGCCACTGGCTGAAGATGTCGGTGTAGGTTGGGGGCTTCGGGGCGGACGGGGCGAGGCCATTTTCCGGCTCGAACTTGGACACGCCATGGTAGCGGCAGGGGTCTTCCTCCGCGGGTGCATAGCCCTGGCCCTTGCGGGTAACCACGTGCAGCAGTTGCGGCCCGTGGGTGCCGCGCAGGTTCTTCAGGATCGAGACCAGCCCGTTCACGTCGTGGCCGTCCACCGGGCCGAAGTAGCGAAAGCCCAGTTCCTCGAACAGCGTACCGGGCACGAACATGCCCTTCATGTGTTCCTCGGCGCGCTGGGCAAAGGCCTTCATCGGCGGGACGAACTCCAGCATGCGCTTGGAGCCTTCGCGCATCGAGCTGTACAGGGGGCCGGACAGCAGTCGGGTGAAGTACTGATTGAGCGCGCCGACATTGGGCGAGATCGACATATCGTTGTCGTTCAGGATCACCAGCAGGTTGCAGTCGAGATCGCCGATGTGGTTCAGCGCCTCGAAGGCCATGCCCGCGGTCATCGCGCCGTCGCCGATTACGGCCACGTGGCGCCGGTCCAGCCCGGCGTGCTTCGCCGCCAGGGCCATGCCGGCGGCAGCGCTGATGGAGGTGCTGGAGTGCCCCGCCCCGAAGGCGTCGTATTCGCTCTCCGCGCGTTTGGGGAAGCCGGCCAGGCCCCCGTACTGGCGCAGACGGGCCATGTCGGCCCGGCGTCCGGTCAGGATCTTGTGGGCGTAGGCCTGATGGCCGACGTCCCAGACGATGCGGTCGTCGGGGGTGTTGAACGCGTAGTGCAGCGCGATCGCGAGTTCCACCGTGCCGAGGTTGGCAGCGAGATGGCCGCCGGTGCGCGAGACGCTCTCGATCAGGAATTGACGCAGTTCGTCGGCCACCCCGGTGAGGTCCGAGGCCGGGCGTTCCCGCAGGTCGGCGGGCCATTCGATTGCATCCAGCAAGGGTGTGGGGGTCATCTAGGCGGGCCGGTTCAATTCATGCGATCGACGATGTACCGCGCCAGGAAGCGAAGCAAGTCCGCCTCCTGACCGAAGGGTTGCAGCTCGGTCAGTGCCTCGTCGACCAGGGCCACCGCCCGCTCGCGCGAGGCCTCCAGGCCCTGCAGCGAGGGGAAGGTGGGCTTGTGCAGACGGGCATCCGCGCCACAGGCCTTGCCCAGGATCTCGGGGTCGCCTTCCACGTCGAGGACGTCGTCACGGATCTGGAAGGCCAGGCCGATGCATTCGGCGTAGCGTGTCAGGCGCTCCAGGGCGTCGGGGTCGGGCGTGCCGGCCAGCGCCCCCAGCCGCACCGAGGCGCGGATCAGGGCGCCGGTCTTCAGCCGGTGCATGCGTTCCAGTTCCGGCAGGTCGATGGGCTGGCCGCAGGCCCCGAGGTCGATCGCCTGGCCACCCGCCATGCCGTGCAGGCCGGCGGCGCGCGCGAGCTCGCGCACCGCGTTCAGCCCGGTCGGCGCGGGCAGTTCCGCGACGCCATCGGTCAGGATGTCGAAGGCCAGGGCCTGCAAGGCATCCCCGGCGAGGATGGCGGTCGCCTCGTCGAAGGCCTTGTGGCAGGTCGGGCGGCCGCGACGCAGGTCGTCATCGTCCATCGCCGGAAGGTCATCGTGGATCAGGGAATAGACGTGGATCATCTCCACCGCTGCGGCCATCGCATCCAGCGCCGGTTCCGGGGCGCCGGTCGTGCGCCCGGCCGCGTAGACCAGGACCGGGCGCAGGCGCTTGCCGCCGGACAGCGTGGCGTAGCGCATCGCCTCGATCAGGCGGGCGTCGGGGGCGCCGCCCGTGCCCAGGTGGCGGTCGAGGACGACCTCGATGCGATGCTGGTATTCGTTCAGGGCCTGCTCGGGGGCGGTGGCGGTCAATGGCGGCTCGCTAGAACGGGACATCGGGGTCCGTCGTATCGTGCGGCTCCGGTGTCCGGGGAACATGGGTGCTTGCGTGATGGTCATTCTGGGCAGCGGTGCCGGAAGGTGCTTCCTGGGCCAGTGCCTCGATCCGGCGCTGGGCATCGTCGAGCGCCAGCTGGCAGCGGTTGACCAGTTCCATGCCACGCTGGAATTCGCCCAGCGACTGCTCCAGGCCGAGCTCGCCGGACTCCATCCGGGCGACCAGGGCCTCCAGGGCCTCCAGGCTGGCTTCGAATTCCGCCGGGCTGTCGGCGCTGGGCGAATCGGTCATGATGGATTACCGGGTCGAAAAGGTGAGAAAGTATCCGATCCGCTGCGGCGAGGAAAGGCGTGGCGCACGGCAGTCCTTGTTTATGGCGCCACCGCCCCCATAATCCGGAGGGCTTCCGGTTGACACTGAACCGGGTGCCGACTAGAGTTTTCGTACGGTTTAGACCGAGTCTAAACGCCCGTCTGCACAGGCATTCCTGTGGTTGTGTAGAACTTATCCAGAGAGAAGGAGAGCACCATGGACCTGAAAGGCAGCAAGACCGAAGAAGCCCTGAAAGAGGCCTTTGCCGGCGAATCGATGGCCAACCGCCGTTACCTGTACTTCGCTTCCAAGGCCGACGTGGAAGGCTACAACGACGTCGCCACCGTGTTCCGTTCCACCGCGGAAGGTGAAACCGGCCACGCCCACGGTCATCTCGAGTACCTCGAGAGCTGCGGCGATCCGGCCACCGGCCTGGAGTTCGGCCCCACCTCCGCCAACCTGAAGACCGCCGTCGCCGGCGAGACCCACGAGTACACCGACATGTACCCGGGCATGGCCAAGACCGCCCGCGACGAAGGCTTCGACGAAGTCGCCGACTGGTTCGAAACCCTCGCCAAGGCGGAGCGTTCCCACGCCAACCGCTTCCAGAAGGCGCTGGACCAGCTGGACGACTGATCGTCTCGCAGTGCTGGAAGTACACGGGGCCGGTCCGCCGGCCCCGTTTTCCGGGAGATACGGAACAGCCTGTGGCGTGGCTGAATGCAGTTCACCTCGCATGCTGTTCCGTGTTTCCCTCGAAGCATCGTACTGATACGGACACCGGAGGGATGCATGTCTGCGCCGACGCACCAACGTGAAGGAAGTCTCGAAGCCCCGACCCGTCATCCGCTGGACTGGAAGAACCCGGAGTTCTACAACGAGGAATCGCTGTTCAGCGAACTGGAACGGGTCTTTGATATCTGCCACGGCTGCCGTCGTTGCGTAAGCCTGTGCAACTCCTTCCCCACCCTGTTCGACTTGGTCGACGAATCCGAGACCCTGGAAGTCGACGGGGTCGACAAGAAGGATTACTGGCAGGTCGTCGATCACTGCTACCTGTGTGATCTGTGCTACCTGACCAAGTGTCCCTATGTGCCGCCGCACGAGTGGAACGTGGACTTCCCGCACCTGATGTTGCGGGCCAAGGCCTTCCGTTTCCAGAACGAGGGCGCCAAGACCTCGCACAAGCTGATGTCCAGCACGGACATGGTCGGCAAGCTGGCGGGCATCCCGGTGGTCGCCGGCGCGGTCAATGCCGCGAACAAGAACGGCGCGGTGCGCAAGATGCTGGACAAGACCATGGGCGTGCACCCGGACGCCCCGGTCCCCGAGTACCACTCCAGCAAGGGCCGCTCGCGCGTTGCCAAGACCGCGAAGGGTGTCAGCAACCCCGAGCCGGCCGGTGCCACCCAGGGCAAGGTCGCCCTCTACGCGACCTGCTACGGCAACTACAACGAGCCGCATCTGGTCGAGGACCTGGTCAAGGTCTTCGAGCACAACGGTATCGAGGTCACCCTGGTCGAGAAGGAACAGTGCTGCGGCATGCCCAAGCTGGAGCTGGGCGACCTGAAGTCGGTAGAGGCCTCCAAGGACGCCAACATCCCGGCAATGAAGCGCATGATCGACCAGGGCTATGACATCGTGGCCCCGGTGCCGTCCTGCGTGCTGATGTTCAAGCAGGAACTTCCGCTGATGTTCCCGGACGACGCCGACGTGATCGCAGTGCGCGACCGCATCTTCGACCCGTTCGAGTACCTGATGGAGCGGCACAAGGACGGCAAGCTGAATACCGATTTCCCCGAGAAGCTCGGCAAGATCGCTTACCACGCCGCCTGCCACCTGCGGGTGCAGAACATGGGTCTGAAGACCCGTGATCTGCTCAAACTGGTGCCGGAGACCGAGATCGACGTGATCGAGCGCTGCTCCGGACACGACGGCACCTACGGGGTGAAAAGCGAATTCTACGAGACGGCATCCAAGATCTGCCGTCCGGTAGTCAGCCGCGTGCAGAAGGCCGAGTCCGACCACTACTCGAGCGATTGCCCGATGGCCGGCCACATGATCGAGAACGGGCTGCAGGGCAAGGGCGAGGACAAGGCGCCCGAGCATCCGCTAACCCTTCTGCGCCAGGCGTATGGCCTGTAAGGCTGCCGGGCGGTATATCAGGATCAGCAAGGGCGTGAACGAACGCCCGCGAACGGAGAGAACCCATGGCGAGTGACAGCTACCACGAACCGGTGGAGGAACTGAGCGACGAGTCGCGCGAGATGCATCGCGCGATCGTCTCGTTGATGGAAGAACTCGAGGCGGTGGACTGGTACCAGCAGCGCATCGACGGCTGCAAGGACGAAGAGCTCAAGGCGATCCTCGCGCACAACCGCGACGAGGAGATCGAGCACGCCGCGATGGTGCTGGAGTGGATCCGTCGGCATAACCCGGTGTTCGATCACGAACTGAAAGACAACCTCTGGTCCGACAAGGACTACACGAAGACGGGGCATCACGATCACTGAGATGTGCTGATCCTGACGGACCCGTCCGGCGCGAAGGAGGTATCGAGATGAAGATGGAGGCAAGTGTGGACAAGCTGAGTCGTGAAGACCTGTATTCGCTGGAGAAGTACCACGAGATGCGGCCCCAGTTCCGCGCCGAGGTGATGCAGCACAAACGCAATCGCGTCGTGCAGGTGGGCCCGGCCGTGAGCCTGCACTTCGAGGATCGCAAGACGATGCAGTACCAGATCCAGGAGATGCTGCGGGTCGAGAAGATCTTCGACGCCGAGGGCATCCAGGAAGAGCTGGATTCCTACAACCCCTTGATCCCGGACGGCTCCAACTGGAAGGCGACCATGATGGTCGAGTATCCGGACGTGGACGAGCGCAAGGTGCAGCTGTCCAAACTGATCGGGATCGAGCGCAAGACTTATGTGCAGGTCGAAGGGCATGACAAGGTCTACCCGATCGCGAACGAGGACCTCGAGCGCGAGACGGACGACAAGACCTCGTCGGTGCACTTCCTGCGCTTCGAGTTGACGCCGGAGATGGTCGCGGCGGCGAAGTCGGGTGCGGCCATTGCCATGGGTGTGGAGCACGAGAACTACAACCACCGGCTGGACGCGGTCGCCGAAGGCACCCGCGAGTCGCTGGCCGCCGATCTCGACGCCATCAACTAACGCCGCGTTCTTCCGCGTATCGAAAGGCGCCCCCCCGGGCGCCTTTTTTTGTGCCTGAGCTTTGCCGGCCGTCCTGAGGCTGGCCCTGGTTCGTCATCCGGTGTTTACGTGCCTTCGTCCGGCCGCCTGCCACGCGCTGACTCGCCAGCGCGCCGCGCCCGTTTTTGATCAACAACGGGCTTCTTTGCTCGTGCAAAGAAGTACCCAAGAAACACGCCCGACTGCCGCGACCCCGGCCCGCGCAGCGGGCCGGGGTTTCCCTC
>NZ_MVAR01000031.1 GCF_001999325.1 Thioalkalivibrio versutus | reverse complement strand
GAAATCACTTGACCACCACACTCATCCGGGATATATCGCGCGCACGTTCAACCAATATCTGTGCGCGCTACCTAATCACTGTTAAAGCTGCGGAGAAGGTAATGGTCGATCTGGTGTATCGGACGGCGACACCAGACGATGTGGAGGACATCGCTCGACTTGTCAATGCCGCATATCGGCCCAGCACCGGAGACGGGGGTTGGACTCACGAATCGATTTTGGTTGGAGGCCAGAGAACCAATCCGATGGAGATCGGGGAGGCAGTGGGGCTATCAAGGATTATGCTCGCCTTGGATGGTGCGCGAACTGTCGGCTGCGTTCAGGTTGACGTTAATGGAAGGGAGGCGTATATCGGCACGCGTGCGGTCGCGCCAGGAATGCAGGCTAAGGGAATAGGTAACTCGCTTCTCTTGCGCGCAGAGGCATGGGCGAGCGCTGCGCCGGGGGTAGAGGAGTTCGTGTTGGTAGTCGTGTCTGTGCGTCGGGAACTTGTCCAGTACTACACCCGCAGGGGATATGCCGAGGCCGGCAAGCGGATTCCGTACCCCATAGGGTCCGGGGTTGGGGAACCGCGTCACAGCACACTCGACCTTCCCATGCTACGAAAACGCTCTAACACGTCGCTCCAGACGGCATCAGGCCGAGACGCGGCCTTCCCCGGCTGAGCGCGGCCTTAGGAAATCGTCATGCTGAAATGGATGCCTGTTCTGTTGCTGGTTACTCCTGCCATTGTGGTAGCAGACACTGATCTAGAGTTTCATCTGTGCTCGCCCTATGTGCAGAAATCAGTGGCAGGGGAAAAGACAGATAGGGGCTGGCCGGTTTACGTCAAGTTGACAGAACTTGGTGCCACAAGTTTTGAGACGTTCACGAAAGCAAACAGCGGGAAGATGACCCGCATCGTTGTCATTGGTCGCCAGTTTTCGAGGGCAACAATATGGACGCCAATTCCTAGTGGAAACTTACATGGGATATTCAGTTCTCAGGAAGTTGCCACGGCATGGCAGCGAACTCTGGAAGGCGAATTACCGGCGGCACCGTGCGGTGCGAGGAACTGAGAAACGAAGAACGAGGAAGTCCAGAACATTACCGAGTCGGACGTCGGTAATGCACTGAACATAGAGCGGTAAGGGCCAAACCAAGGGCCCCATACCGCGTTAAACTGCCAATTTCCGCGCTAGAAACAGGCCGTGAAAGGCTTTCACAGCCTGTAACCAGGGGCTCGGATGTTGCGTATTGCGCGATACGCTATACTCGCGACATGATCAAGTCGTTTCGGCACAAGGGACTGCGCCGTTTCTACGAGTCGGGGAGCGTCACCGGCATACAACCTCGGCACGCGAAGCGGCTGAGGATGCTGCTGTCGGCCCTTGATACCGCTTACACAATCGAAGACCTGGATATCCCCGGCTTCCACTTGCACCCACTCAAGGGTTCCGAGCAAGGACGCTGGACCATCCGGGTCAGCGGCAACTGGCGCCTGACCTTCGAACACCGTGACGGCAATGTCCACGTCCTGGACTACGAGGATTACCACTGATGACCATGCACAACCCTCCGCACCCGGGCGAGTTCATTCGCGAGGTCTATCTTGAACCGTACGCCCTGAGCGCCCGGCAGTTGGCGGACAAGCTCGATGTCTCGCCCTCCACGCTCGGGCGTGTCCTTCTGGGTCGCAGCGGGGTGAGTCCCGAGATGGCACTGCGTCTATCCAAGACGCTCGGACGTTCTCCGGAAAGCTGGCTGGCCATGCAAGACCAGCACGATCTCTGGTGCGCGCGCAAAAACGTGAAGCTGGGCAAGGTCCAGAAGATGCGGTTCGATGACCAATCCGACCAGGGGCAACCAACCGCTCAGTAGCCGATCGAGCCCACCTAAACACCTTGCGGCGTCGGACCTCTAAAAGGCACTGATCAGAAGGGCATAGTTTCCAGCTCTAGTTCTCTGAAACGGTGGCAAGGGGCAAAAGGCAAGGTCTGACCCCACTTTCTTGCGCTTCCGGCTTCCCCGTTACTTCACCCCTTTCAGGCCGGTTCCGCAGGCCGTAGGACACACAGGGTCGACCGGAACCTGGCTTTTTCACGCCCCGGAGCCCGACCTGTATGTCGCGGGGGCGGTCAATCAATTCACCGCCGGCGCTGTCCCATTCAAGCTGCTTCCTAAAGTCCTCCGAGCGGTGGGAAAAACGGGTCGGACCTCGGTAAGGCACTGAACATTGAAGCCTAGCAGCTAGGCCGAAGCCTCCAGGACGCCTTAAAGAGCCAACTGCCGGGCTAGAAGAACAAGCGCTTGCCGACCGCCATGAACGATGCAATCGGGGTATGAAGGCCTTACATTGATTGCAGACAGTAGCCAGGGATCCGGGTGTGACGACCGAGCAGTGGATGATCTTTGGGGTGTTGACGGCAACCCTCGCGTTGTTCGTGTGGAACCGCTGGCGTTACGACATCGTCGCCATTGCAGCGCTACTGACTGCGGCGTTCCTGGGGCTGGTCCCGTTCGGCGAGATGTTCTCCGGATTCGGTCATCCGGCGGTGATTACGGTCGCGGCGGTCCTGGTACTGAGCCGAGGGCTGCTGAATGCGGGCGTGGTGGACGCAGTGGCGCGGCAACTCACCCGGGTGGGGGAACGCCCCTGGGTGCAGGTCACCGCGCTGACCGTGATTGTCGCCCTGGCCTCGGGGTTCATGAACAACGTGGGCGCTTTGGCCCTGTTGATGCCGGTGGCCGTGTGGATGGCGCGCCAGAGCGGCCGGTCACCCTCTTTCCTGCTGATGCCACTGGCATTCGGGTCATTGCTTGGCGGGATGCTGACGATGATCGGCACGCCACCGAACATCATCATCGCAGGGTACCGCGCGGAGATCACGGGCGCGCCGTTCGCGATGTTCGACTTCATGCCGGTGGGATTGGGCGTCACCGCGGTCGGCGTGATCTTCATCGCCTTGATCGGCTGGCGCCTGACACCCCAGCGGGAACGCCCGGCCGCGACCGGCGAGCTGTTCGAGATCAGCGCCTATCTGACCGAGGTGCGGGTCACCGAGGAGAATCGCTATGTGGGGCACACCGTCTTCGAGCTGATGCGCGAACTGCAGGGTGAGGCCGAGGTGGTGGTGGTCGGTCTGGTGCGCGGAGAACGCCGCGAGCCGATGCCGGCCATCTATGAAGTACTGCGCGCGGGCGACATCCTGCTGGTCGAGGCGGACCCCGACAGCCTGAAGACGTTACTGGACGTGACGGGAATGGAGCTGGAGGCAAGGCTCGAAGAGGCACAGGAACAAGACGCGCAAAAGGGCCGCGGAGAGGGCCGCGATAGCCCCATGGGCGAACTGGCACTGGAGGAGGCCATCGTCACACCCACTTCGCGCCTGGTCGGTGCCACTGCCAGCGCCCTGGAACTGCGCCAGCGCTACGCACTGAACGTACTCGCGGTTGCACGTCAGGGGGTCCGGCTGCGCGAGCGGCTGGATCAGGTGCGCTTCCGGGCCGGTGACATCCTGCTGGTACAGGGGAGCGAAGAGGAGTTACCCGATGCGCTGGGCGAGCTCGGCTGTCTGCCGTTGGCGTCTCGCGGGCTGCGCATTGCCCGGCCGCGCAAGGTCATCCTGGCCACCAGCCTGTTTGCCCTGGCCCTGGGACTGGTGGCCCTGGGCTGGGTGCCGGCAGCGCCGGCGCTAGTCGGGGCAGCTGTAGCCATGGTGCTGGTGGGACTGATCGGTCCGAGCGAGGTGTACCGCGGGATCGAATGGCCGGTGATTGTGCTGCTGGCGGCCTTGTTGCCGGTGGGACAGGCACTGGAAACAACCGGCGGATCGCAGTTGATCGCGGATGGGCTGTTCGCACTGGGCGCGGCCGCCTCGCCCGCATGGATGCTCGCGCTGCTGATGGCCGTGGTCATGCTGCTGTCGAACGTGGTCAACAACGCCGCCGCGGCAGTGCTGGCGGCGCCAGTGGGGATCGCGCTGGCCCGGTCGATGGAGGCCGCCCCGGATCCGTTTCTGATGGCGGTCGCCGTGGGCGCGTCCTGCGCCTTCCTGACGCCGATCGGGCACCAGTCGAACACCCTGGTCATGGCCCCCGGTGGCTACGAATTCCGCGACTACTGGCGCATGGGCCTGCCACTGTCGCTGATCGTCATCGTGACTGCCGTGCCGCTGATCCTGTGGATTTGGCCGCCCTAAAAAGTTGCACGGGCTAGCGGGGTCAGCCACGCATTGCCGATTCGGGCCTCGACAAGGTACTGAGCATCGAGCGGTCGCTGCCGGATCGTGGCCTGTAAAGCCTCCTCAAGAGCCAAGGTCCGGGCTGGAGACGGGCCATGACCGGCTGGCTCGGCCGGGCGAATAGGGGGCAAGCCGTGTAACCCCGACGATGTTCCGTGCTGTGTCTTGCGGTAGGCATCCGGGCCTGTATCCTCGGGCTGTCACCTGCCACCGAGCGCATCAGCCATGGACACGCCCACCTCATCTGCCAATCCCTTGCCCCCCGACAGTCCGGGCGGCGCCGACCGCGACGGTTTTTTCGCCTTCGAACGGGGCGACTACCGGGCCGCCCGGAATATCTGGGAGGCCCGCGCCGATGGTGGCTCGGCCTGGGCGCAGCTCGGCATGGGAATCCTCTACGCGGAGGGACTGGGGCTGGAGGCGGACCCGGCGCGTGCACGCGAATACTGGACTCAGGCTGCGGAACAAGGACTGAGCGATGCCAGCTTCAACCTGGGCGTGATGGCCGAGAAGGCAGAGCCGGCGGATACCGAGATGGCCCGGCATTGGTATCGCCGCGCGGCCGAGTCAGGACACGTCGCGGCACAGAACAATCTGGCGGTTCTGCTGCTCAACCAGGGCGGCGACGCCGCCGCCACCGAGGCCGTCCAGTGGTGGAAACGCTCCGCGGAACGCGGCGACCCCGATGCCCTAAACAGCCTTGGGGTCGCCCACCAGCAGGGCAGCGGCTGCCAGCGGGATCGAACGGCCGCCGTCGGGTATTACGCCCAGGCGGCCAACGCGGGACACCGCGACGCGGCCTTCAACCTCGCCCTCGCCCTGGAACAGGGCGATGGAGTGGACGCGGACCTGACCGCCGCTGTCCGCTGGTATCAGCAGGCGGCCGAGGCCGGGGACCCCGACGCCGCGGCGAAACTGGGGAATCTCTGCCGCGATGGCAAGGGCACAAAGGAAGACATGGAAGCTGCCGCTCACTGGTATCGGGCGGCGGCCGAAGCGGGCCACCCCCAGGCCCAGGCCAATCTTGGGGTCCTGCTGGATCGAGGCCTGGGGGTACCCCGGGACCAGTCGGCGGCGGCGCGCTGGTATGAAGCCTCTGCCCGGCAGGGCCTGGCCCCGGCGCAGTACAACCTGGGCATCGTGCTGGCCGACGGCCATGGTGTGGAGGTCGACTATGTCGCCGCCTGGGTCTGGTTCGCGCGCGCCGCCGATCAGGGCCACAAGCCGGCGGCCGAGGCGCGCGACTACATCCACCAGCAACTCACCCCGGAGCAACGCGCGGAGGCCGAGACGCGCAAGACCGAACCCTTCGGTCCGCCCATCACATGATAGGCGCGCGTGCACGCGCCGATCAGGCATCTTGCGCCTCGCGATATGAGGCCACGGCAAGGTCGTAACGAGAAGGACAGGGACAGGCACCATCCTGCTGAGCCGGGAACGCCGGACTCTTATACGCACACGATAACTGCCTCTATTCGTGCGGATTTGCCTTTGTTGAGGGAGCTGTCTAGCATCCGGCTTTCGTAACGACAACCCCCGCAATACTCGGTCTGGAGTCCCAAACGCCATGAGAACTCTCGCTTAGGCCGGGCGCCGTTTCCTCGTTCGTGCGCCCGGCCAACCCCCTTCTTCTTGTTTCTGATCAGGAGATGCGACCGTGGCGCGCAACAACCCGTATTACCTTCGGCCAGCCGCCGATACCCGAACCCATCAATGGATCCGGAAGGACTACTGCGGAGCTATCGGCACCCCGATGGAACTCGCCTGCCTTCTCGAGAAGCTCGACGATGGAAGCCAAGCGGCAGCAACCCACGGGGAGCCCATCGCCAGAGTAGGCTCCCGGGTACAACTACTGGATCTGCAAACCGAGGAGACGTTTGTCGTCGAACTCTGCGAGCCGGAAGACGCGAGACCCGAACAGGCGAAGATATCCATCCTGTCGCCGCTTGCCGCACGTTTGCTGGGGCTCCAACGGAACGGGACCGCCGAGGTCTCCCTCCTGCGGAGCCGGCTGCGGTTCATGGTGGTCAACATACTTCGCGCCGACGAGCGGACACCGCAACACCCGGATGAAGCCGATCCGGAAAAGGGCTGACAAGCGCGACGGGGTCGGACCACGACAAGAGCCTGAAATACTTTCGGTTATAGCGGTTTCCAGGCCCACAGATGGCCTTAAACGGACAATTTCAGGGACGAAAATGGCCAACTTGCTCGCAGACAGACGGCAATGCGGCATCTCCCGCTATGGCATGGGGTCACACCTTGCCTTTTGCCCCTGTGGTGAAGGCAGAGAAAAAGACCAGGTCTGACCCCTTACTTCCCGAGGCGCGCAAGGCCGAGCCTCCAGTTAGTTAGTCCATCACCCGTTCGGCACGAGCACCGCGAGTGTCCCCGGCGAGTGAGGCCAACGCTGCTGGGGACGGTGTAAGACTCGCGCTAGAACCAATCCGCCGCCGACCGCGATAATGGGGACCGGTTCCTGTTCCTGCGCGGTTCGGACTGTCGCTTCACCCGGCCGCAGCCGTGTCCTGGTTGCTGGATCCTTCCCGAATACCACGCCCCACTGCGACATCGTACCGGCGCAGGGGAGAGCGCCGTGCGAAGGGGCAGTTTCGACGCCAGTCGGCGTCCTTGTCCGCCATTTCCGGGTGCATGGCCGGTGTCAGATCCCGCAACTGGCGCCAGAGCAACGGGTCGCCGCCCTCCAGCACCTCCAGCCAGGCCGCCTTCTCGCGAACAAACACCGGGGTGAAGGCACGATCATGCATGAATACGGTACAGGCCAGATCGATCAGCTGGGCCAGTTTCACGGTCTTGGCCGGGGCCGTCGCCCGCGCCAGATGCGCCCGGTCGATCGCCTTGCGCTGGGCACGGTTGCCGTCCTCCGGATGACTCACGTCGCTGATCATCACCACCATTTCTGCGACCTCCGCACCAAACAGCCGCTCCAGGGTCTCGGGTTTGACCCCGGTATCCCGAATGGTGTCCTGCAGCCAGACGGCCGCCCGCATGCACTCGGTGTGCTGCACCGAACGCAGCAGTTCCACAACCCGCGCCGGATGCACGATATAGGGCTCGCCGGTATACCGGCAGACGTGCTCGACGCGCGCATGCGCGGCAATGGCGAAGGAACGGGCGCGTTGTTCCAGCTGCATGGGTTGATCCGGAAGGGTGTGATGCCGGGTATTGTAGAGAAACCGAATCAGAAGGGCTCCACGTTACGGCGCCGGTCTCAGTCAAGTGCGTCACGCTATTGGGTGCGCGCATGGCATGGGGTCGACCTTGCCTGTTGCCCCTCCTTCCGATCATGGCGGAGCTAGTGGTACCCCCTCAGCCGGAAGAAGAGATCCCCATCTTCTTGCAGCCGGCCTTCACCGACCCCAGCGGTACGGGCTCCTGGCGTCAGCCGCGGCGCTCGCCCTGCTGGAAAAGGCCGGATTTTCCGCCGCAAAGAGCCGCAAAACCGTTCTGTTTGGCACCGTACCGACGCCAGCCTGACCTCGGCCTATGGTGGCGAACAGTCGGTGTTGATGACGAACGCGCCATGCAAAGGCACGAATCCCTGGCCTGACGTTATCCATTGCCATTCGTGCGCTGGAAGGCGGCCACTCAGGGTAGCGGGAGGGAGCCGGTGCGACTGAAGCTTGAATCGGCGCTTGAAGAATCGCTCAGCAATTACCTGACCGCTGCCGTCATCATTGCCGCCATACTGACCGCACCGCTGACGATCACTTACTGGTTAGACGTGGAACACCCCCTGATCACGGTCGCCGATTGGCTGATCTGGGCAGTGTTCGTGGTCGAGTATGCTTTTTACATGGCCATCTCGCATGACCGCTGGAAGACGACCAAAGAAAACTGGCTGTCGGTGTTGATTATCATCTTCTCGTTTCCACTGCTTCACGAGATACTCAAATCCACTCGCCTGATCCGACTTCTCCGCCCCCTGCCGCTGCTGCGACACACGGCCCTGCTCCGACAGATTGAACTGTTCCGCCTGGCCAGCGTCCGCAATGCCGGCAGCAGTGCCGCGATGACAGAGGCCAAGGAAAAGCTGGGTAAGGAACACTGGGCTGTCCGCTTCATCGTACGCGTCGAGTACTATCGTTCACGCCTTGTTACGGGGCTGCTGAAACTCCTGCCATTCATAAAGTCCAGCACCATTCGCAAGCGACGTCAGGAGGAGCGCTCAAAGCGCGAAGACATGAACGAATAAACGAAACCGCTCGATGGGTTGTGCTGTTATCTCGCTCATCCTTCTTGCTCCAGGACCAGGAAGAAGAGGACACCCATGTTGTTCCGATGGTCCGAACGTTCGACCCAACGAGCCGCTATCACTCCCCCGGCAGGGTTACGCCACGATTAAAGCGGACGCATCGCACTGAGGGTCGTCTAACAATTCCAGCGGCCGCACATGGACACGCCACGGGCACGGCGACAGGTACCCGCGGACGGTCTACCCTCCTAAGACACCGCCCGGATGAATAACCCGCCCATGCCGTTTCCCACGCAGAAGACCAAGATCGTTGCCACCATTGGGCCCGCGTCCGATTCACCAGAGACGCTGCGGCACATGATGCTGGCCGGGCTCGATGTAGCTCGGCTGAACTTCTCGCACGGCGATGCCGCCTACCATGCCGAGTTGATCGGTCGCATCCGCGACGCCGCGCATGCGACCGGCACCCGCGTCGCGATCCTCGGTGACCTTCCCGGTCCGAAGATGCGTATCGGCGAACTGGCGGAAGAGCCGATCGAACTGCACCCCGACCAGACCATCACCCTGACTACCGAGGACTGCATTGGCGATGCCTCGCGGGTCAGCGTGTCGTTCGCGAGCCTGCCGGAGGCGGTGCAGCCGGGCGATGCCCTGTTCCTGAACGATGGCTTCATCGAGCTGGAGGTGGTGACGGTCGAGCGCAGAGAAGTGATCTGCCGCGTGCATACCGGCGGCGAACTGCGCTCGCGCAAGGGCCTGAATCTGCCGGGCATCGATCTCGGCATCCGCGCCTTCACCACGGAAGACCACCAATGGCTGCGGTTTGCAGCGGAACACGGCGTGGATGCGGTCAGCCAGAGCTTCGTGGTCGACGGCGACGACATCCTTGCGGTGCGCAAGGCGGCAGAAGCACTGGACTACGCCCCCTTCATCATCGCCAAGATCGAGCGCGCCGCCGCGCTGGAGCAGCTCGACAGCATCCTCGAAGCCGCCGACGGCATCATGGTGGCACGCGGGGATCTCGGAGTGGAGATCCCGATCGCGCGCATTGCCCTCGCCCAGCGGCGCATCACCCGACGCGCCAACCAGCACAACCGCCCGGTGATCACCGCCACCCAGATGCTGGAGTCCATGGTCGCCTCGCGCCGCCCTACCCGCGCCGAGGCCACCGACGTCGCCAACGCCATCCTCGGCGGCACCGACTGCGTGATGCTTTCCGCCGAGTCGGCGATGGGGCTGTACCCGGTGGAGGCCGTGGCGATGCTGGCGGCCATTGCCCGCTCCATCGAACCGGAACGCGACGGCGGCATCGGCGCCGACGGCCCGGACGACCCTGACGAGGCAGGTCTTGACCGAGCCGTCGACCTCATCGCGCGCAGCGTACTGCACACCGCGCAGCGGCGCCTGCCACGGGTCACCCTGGCGCCTACGGCCAGTGGCGCCACCGCCCGGCGCATCGCGCGACTGCGCCTGCCCTGCTGGATCGCCGCCTTCACCCCGAACCCGGCCACCGCCCAGGGCCTGCAGTTTTCCTACGGTGTCCACCCCGTGGATGTCGCCGAGGACCGCGCCGACTGGAACGACTTCGCGCGCCAGTGGCTCACCGAGCACGGCATCGACGACGGCCTCGCCCTCCTCGTCCAGGGCCCCTCGGGACCCCATCCGACCGGCAACCACCGCCTGGAACTGCTCGAACTCGACCGCCCCCGCCAGGAATACACCAACGCACCGGAGCACCCCTGACCCACACCGCCATGCGGCCGAAGACGGAAGAACACGACACCCGCCTCCTGTCCGAGCTGCAAGGACAGGGAGATTCGGATAGCCCGTCAGTCCAGGGGCAGGATGCGCCGGCGGGGCGGTGGGGCATCCTGCAGCCTCTGCTGGTTCGCGTACTCGCGTTGCTTCTGCTCGAGGTAGGTCTCGCGGTCCAGCTCGCGTAGCTGGCGCGGGTATTCGTCGGTCAGGTCGAACCAGCGTTCCAGGCGGGCCAAAAGGAGCTCCTGAGCCGGCCGGTCGCGGACGTCGAGCCAGGCCTGCAGTGCAAGATAGAAACGCATGACGGTGCGCTCGATCATGCCTTCCAGGCCGCCGATGTATTGTGGCTCGCCGTTTTCGTAACCGACCACGGTGAAACCCACCCGCTCGCGTCCCCCGGTGGCGAGGTAGACGAGCGCGGCCAGCCGGGCAATCACCCCGAAGCGCAACGAATACTCGAGGTTGACGAGGGTCCCCGTGTCGTGCGGAACGACGTGGACGACGATGGAGTAATCCCGGGTTCCGTAGGGCCCACGATCGCCCTCCAGCTCGATCAGCAGCCAGTCCTCACCCATCTGGGCCGACCGCCTGACGAGCTCCACACGCTCTGCATACTCCGCCTGCTCGTAACGCGCACGGCCCACGTACAGGTGCAGCAAGGCATCCGCCCCCTCGCGGTAGACGCAGCTCTTGATGTTGATGTGCAGGACGGTGATTTCGCACCACGCCGAAAGCGCTTCCAGCTCACTGGCCACCAGCGCAAACGAATACGGCAGCCGGGCGTGCACCGCCCCCTCGACGACGCCGCCCTGCACAGTGGAGGTAACGGCAATCGGCTCGCCCAGCGGTGATTCGGCAATGGCGGCCAGCCAGTCTTCGGCGCCATCCGCATGCGCCAGTAGAGGGCTTCCGACAAGCAGAGCCAACCCGACAAGCGCGACGATGTGCAGTCGGCACCAGGATTGGTGGGCAAACGGAACGGCCGGCAGTCGAAGCATGGCAGCGCCCCTCCGTAGAATCACCCGGCCGGCGCCCATTGACGGTCATGACGGGGTCGGCCCCGGGTCAGGGCCCGAAACGGTGACCATTGAGGCGAAGTCGCCCCCACTCACCTCCTTAGATAGCCCATATCCGCGATCAGCACTGGCGAACATGCCCATGGATCATGTGTCTCCCTTGCTGGTCCAGCCGCGGAAACCTTCCCGGACGGAAAGGCAGCGTGCATACCCGAGGTCCCGCAGGAGCTCTGCGGCACGCAGGCTGCGGCGGCCGCTGTTGCACAGGCACAGCAGGATCTGGTCCTGGGTGACGTGGTGGCGGTTGATCAGGGAGATGAAGTGCTGGAAATCCCGCTCGTCCGGCTCGTCCGCATCCAGCAGTTCCTGTTCCTCCTCGGACAGCTCGCGACCCAGCAACTGCTTCAGGCGGAACAGGGGCACAGGGACGGCACCTTCTACCGCGCCTTCCAGCTCCAGTTCGAAGGGCTGACGGATATCCAGCAACACGGCCAGGCCGATATCGACCAGTTCGCGCGCCGCGTTCACGCTGATCTCCAGCTGCGGCTTGCTCGTTTCGTTCGCCATGCGTTCTCCTTTGATGTTCGCCTCTCTCTGAGGCCGCCTTCTCGGCTCCCGGTTCCCCCGATTGCACCGCCCGATCCACAACCTCGACATTGGACATCAGAAACCCGGTCCGGGCTTCTGTCATGCATGGGGTTTCACGCTCTGTGAAGCGGCCCCACGACATTTCAGACGGCGGGTTCTATGCTCCATGGATACCTGCCGCCTGAAACGGCGCACTGATCAGCGTTAGGGGCAGCATGCCGAACGACCGCGATATCGACCTGAGCCGCCACCACGAACCCCGTGATTTCTCCGACCGCGTCGCACGGGGCTTTACCTCGCTGATGCGATTCTTCGCCGACACCTTCTTTGCCCGGCGCTACGGACACCGCGCCGTGGTCCTGGAGACGGTTGCGGGCGTCCCCGGCATGGTGGGCGCCACGCTGCAGCACCTGCGCTCGCTGCGGCGCATGGAGGATGACCACGGCTGGATCCGCACGCTGATGGACGAGGCCGAGAACGAGCGCATGCACCTGCTCACCTTCATTGAGATCACCTCGCCCAACTGGCTGGAGCGCTTCCTGATCATCCTGGCGCAGGGCTTCTTCTACACGTTGTTCTTTATGATCTACATCATCTCGTCGCGCACGGCGCACCGGATCGTAGGCTACTTTGAAGAGGAAGCGGTCGTCAGCTACACCGAGTACCTGGAGGAAGTGGAGTCCGGCGGGCTCGATAACGTCGCCGCGCCGGCACGCGCAATCCAGTACTGGAACCTTCCGGAAGATGCCCGCCTGTCCGACGTGATCCGCGCGGTACGCGCCGATGAGGCAGGCCACCGGGACGTTAACCACGGCTTCGCCGACCTGCTCGGCAAGAAAGACTGACCCGGGCGCTCTCCCGCGACCTGACGGGGCCGGTTTTCGGGCACTATCGTGTGGCCGTATGCGAACGACATGGAGACGGCCGTGAACGACGAGACAACCGGCGGGACCGAGGGCGCACTCCCCCTGCAGCGGCTGGCGGGATGGGGGCTGCGCGGTATCGCGGTCCTGACGGGCCTGGTCGGGCTACTGACATCGGTGACGCTCTGGACGCTGGCACAGGAAACGCCGCAGGTGCCCTGGCCGGTCGCATCCCTGGTGTTGCTGCAGGCCCTCTTTGCCGTTGCGGTGCTGGCCTGGGTCGTGCTCCTGTGGCGAAGGGCCCGCGCACTGGGCGCGCTGGAGACGCGGGACTATCCCGCCATCACCTGCGTTGTCGTCTGCACACGGCTGGTCGGCGAGCTGCTGGCGATTGCCTTCGTGCTGCTCGCGCTGGCGTTGTCGGTCATCTCCCTGACGGCGGTGGAGCCCTTTGCGGGCACCGCGGTGGCCGCGTTCGGCCTTGAAGCCGAGCTGGTGGAACCGGCGAGCTGGGGACTGGCCCTCCTGACGGCGATCCTCTGGCCCCTCGCCGGGTTGTTCGCGGGTGGTTTGGTCCTGTTCGCGGCCTACCTGTTCGCCGATGCCATGACGGCCATGCTGGAGTATGTGCGCGACGTGCGGCGCATCCGCGAGACCCTGTCGTCCGGACCGTCCGCGAGATGAAGTAGAACGCGAGACCTTCGCGACCTTCGGGTTCAAACCTTCGGGGTCAAACCTTGCCTTTTGCTTGGTCAGCCGACCCCGCAGAAAACGCCGCTGAACCCCCGACAAGTACGCCGCCAACCGCGCAGGCCCGACACCTGTTCGAACCGGCTGGGAGTGGACTGCTAGCGGACGTCGCCACGGGTGACCCACCTCAAGGTTTGGCCGGCCAGGCCGTTTACAGTGGTCAAGGCCCGAGGTTGCGGGCTGCTCCCAATACTGGCCACACAAGGACCGCCCATGAATTTCCGCTCGCTCTCTGTTCGATCCAAGCTGGTCATCACCATCGTGGTACCCGTGGCCGCGCTCCTGCTGTTGGCGGCCCTGGCCGCACGCGGCACAGCCAACATCGAAGAGGGCGTGCAGAACATCTATCACGACCGCGTCGTGCCCCTGCAGCAGCTGAAGACCATCGCCGACAACTATGCGGTGCTGGTCATCGACGCGGTCAACAAGGCGGACGCCGGACGGATGACGGCGGAAGAGGCTCTCGCCGACGTCCGTGAGGCACGAGAGGAGATCGCCGAGATCTGGGACGCCTACCTGGCCACGACCCTGACGCCCCGTGAGCAGGAACTGGCTGATGGTGCCCGCGGGTTGTTCCGCGCAGCCAACGCCCACCTGGACCGCCTGGAGGAGGCTCTTGGCGGGATGTCCGGTGATGTCCAGGGCGAGCTCGACGCCTTCAACGGTCCCCTGTACGACACCATCGATCCGATCAGCGACCAGATCACCCAGCTGGTCGACCTGCAGATCGATGTTGCCGGGACCGAGGCCGAGCGGGTATCGGCGTTCTACACCCAGGTTCTGGTGCGCAGCGGCGCGCTGATGCTGGTGGTCTTGATCATCGTCGTGGTCACCGGGGTGTGGACGTATCGCTCGGTGGCACTCCCGATCTCGCGGATGCGCGCGACACTCACGGAGATCGCCGAGCACCATGACCTCTCGCGCCGGGTCGACGTTCGCTCCGACGACGAGATCGGCGCCACTGCAGGCGCCCTGAACAGCATGCTCGACCAATTCCAGGACTCGATCCGCGAGTTGCGCACCCTGACGGATCAGATGGCCTCTGCCGCGGAACAGCTGTCCGCCGTCAGTACCCAGACCAACGGGAACATCGACCAGCAGCGCTCGCAGACCGAACAGGTCTCGACGGCGATGAACGAGATGGCCGCGACGGTGCAGGAGGTCGCGCGCAACGCCTCCGATGCCGCGTCCTCCAGCCAGGAAGCCGATCAGGAGTCCCGCGCGGGTGGCGAAGTGGTGCGCACGGTGGTCAGCGACATCGGACGCCTGTCGGGCGAGGTCGCGACCATCGAGGAATCCGTGCGCAACCTGGACGAGAAGGGGCAGCAGATTGGCTCGGTGCTCGACGTCATTCGCGGCATTGCCGAGCAGACCAACCTCCTGGCCCTGAATGCGGCCATCGAGGCCGCCCGCGCCGGCGAACAGGGACGCGGCTTCGCCGTGGTCGCCGACGAGGTGCGTACCCTCGCCTCGCGCACGCAGGACTCCACGGCGGATATCCAGGCGATGATCGAGTCGCTCCAGGCGGGTACCCGCAACGCCGTCACCGCGATGGGCCGCGGCCGCGAAATGGCCGAGGCCACCAGCAACGACGCCGAACGCGCCGGCCAGGCGCTGGAATCCATCGTCCAGGCAGTCGGTCGGATCAGCGACATGACCACGCAGATCGCCAGCGCGGCCGAAGAACAGAACGCGGTGGCCGAGGAGATCAACCGGAACATCTACGCCATCAATGACATCACCGGCGATACCGCCAACGGGGCCCGCCAGACGGCGACCGCCAGCCAGGAGGTCGCGGACATCGCCTCGCGTGTACGCGACCTGGCCTCCGCCTACCGCATTGGCTGACCCCCACTCCTACAGAGCACCGCGAGCTCGGCTTCGGCTTCGGCTCCGGCTTGCCAGGCGGGCGGCCACCGCTTTGCACGAAAGCATCCGAAGAAACGGATCCGTCAGGAGAAGCCACGCGCTCCGAACTTGCGATGCAAAAAATGGAGGCTCGTCAAGGGCCACCGGGAACTCGAGACCCCGGCCGCACTCCGAGCCTCAGTACCTCAGGTTGTTCGCGATGCTTCCACCTGCCGAAGGTGGATGAATTTCGGGGAGCCCGATAAACACGATCTAGACGCATTCTTTTGCATTTATGATCAGCATACGCTTATCTTCTGACGTTCCATTTTTCGAACCAATCAGGAGACTCCATGCGAGCCATCAAGACTCTAGCGGCTTCCGCCCTTCTCGCCCTCGCCGGTGCCGGCACAGTTGCGCAGGCGGATGAGCCCTCCAAGCTGTTCGTCAGCGTCACCTCGGCCGACGACCACACCCAGTTCATGTCCATGGTGTTGGCCAACCAGAGCATGCGTCAGGGTCAGGAGATCCGCGTCCTGCTGTGCGGCCCCGCCGCTACGATGGCGACCGAAGATTTTGAGGGCGCCACCATGCAGCCGGCCGACCGGAACGCGCAGCAGCTGATGATGAACCTGCTCAACAACGGCGCCACCGTTGAGACCTGCGCCATCTTCCTGCCGAACACGGACTACACCGAGGCCGACCTGCTTGACGGCATCACCCCGGCCGACCCGGAAGAAGTCGGTGCCTATATGGCCGATCCGAACGTGCGCTTCTTCTCGAACTGATCGCCCGCTTTCGATGCTGACGGGGCCCTCTTCGGAGGGCCTTTTCCGTTTGGACGGCCGGATTCCATCGCAGGCGCGCCCGGGTACACTGTTTGTTGTCTGGCGGAGCCCAGGCTCCGAGCCCGTCACGCATGGGACCGGGCCGTTCCAAACGAACCCCAGGGGGCCACTTATGAGGCTTTGGTCGAAGTGGAAGAAAGGCGGGGCACTGCTGGCCGATGTCCTGCAACGCCAAGGGATCGACCCGAAGGCGGCCGCGGCACAGGAGAGCTTCAAGACGATCCTGGACGCTGCGGAGGCGGGGGCGGATGAGCGCCTCAAGCGCGAGGCGCAGGACAACGCCCTGTCGAGGGACGAACGCAACACCCGCTGGGAGGCACTGTTTTTCGAGGAGATCCGCTCCCGGGCCAAGGCCCATGCCGCGGAGGTCAAACGCCGCTGATCGCCGCGGCGGCACCGCTGAACGTGGTGCGGTCGGGATCAGTCGTTCTTGCGGAACACGCACCAGTTGAACGGCTGCTCGGTCTCGCCCGGGGTCACGTGGACCTCGCGTTGCGACTTCACCAGCGCGAAACCCGGACCGAACGCGTCCTGCAGGGTCTCCGGGGAATGCCGCTGCACCGGCAGGCCGGAACATTTTTCCGGGCCATCCAGCGCAAAGGTCCCGATTACGATATCCCCCCCTGGGCGAAGGGCATGCTGCACCTGCTGCACGTATCGGGCCCGTTGATCCGCGGCGATCAGGAAGTGAAACACCGCGCGGTCATGCCAGACATCAAGCGCTGCCTCCGGGAATGCGTGTTCCAGTACGTCCGCTTCCTGCCATGCGACCGCTGCGGCGCGCTCCCCGACCCGCTCGCGCGCCTTCTCGAGCGCCGCCCCGGACAGATCGAGCACCGTCAGGTTGCGATAGCCCTCAGCCAGCAGTTCGTCCACCAGGACCGAGGCACCGCCACCGATATCGACAATCGCGGCATCGGGGGCCGACGCCACCGCCCGAATCAGGGCCCGCGACGTCCGCGCCTCCGCCTGATACCACCCCACGGCATCGGTGGCGCGGGTCTGGTAGACGTCTTCCCAGTGCGGCTTGGTGCTCATGCGGGTTCCTGGTTACCGGAGCAAAGGCTTCTCGTACCGGAAGGTTATCAGGCGTTCGGGCCCCGTGTGCTACCCTCCGCGCCGATTCCCATGCCGCCGGGCCAGCCCTATGAAATTCTTCCGCCTGATCAGCATTGTCGAGGGCATTTCCCTCGTCACCCTGCTCTTTGTCGCCATGCCGCTACGCACCTACGCGGATATGCCACTGGCGGTGACCTACGTGGGCTGGGTGCACGGCATCCTGTTCATCGTCTATGGCGCGACGTCGTTGATCGCCAGCCACCTGAGCGGGTGGCCAGTCTGGAAATGGCTGCTGGTCCTGTTCCTTGGGGTGGTGCCCTTCGGCTTTCTCTACGTCGACCACCTGATCCGGCGCGAAATCCCCAACGCAAGCGCGGCCAGGACGGCCTGACGCTCACTCATCACGGGCCACCACCCAACCGGCTGCTGCCCCCGCTCGTCATCCCGGCCGGAGCGAAGCGCAGAGCCGGGATGACAGCCCCAGGTGTGCCTCGATGAATCGGACTGGCCACTCGTCCCTTGAATGCCTTCCCCAACACCGACGTTCGCGTGGTCTAATCGGCCCTTCATCCCCATACCAAAGCCCACCATGATCGCCGTAATCTTCGAAGTGGAACCACACGCCGAACGCAAACAGGACTACCTGGATGCGGCCGCGAGTCTGCGCGAACACCTGAAAGACGTCGACGGATTCCTCTCCATCGAGCGTTTCGAGAGCCTGAGCCAGCCGGGCAAGGTGCTGTCACTGTCTTTCTGGCGGGATGAAGCCGCCGTTCGGGAATGGCGCAACCTCGAGGAACACCGCCAGGTGCAGGCGGCCGGCCGCGGCGGCATCTTCGCCGACTACCGCCTGCGCGTGGCCGAGGTGGTCCGCGACTACGGGATGCACGAGCGCGCCCAGGCGCCTGAAGACTCGCGCACCGCCCACGGATCCTGAAACCCGCCGGCGCGCCAATCCTGGACGACTACAGGCGGTCGGGCAGGCAACTCTCAGTCGGGGTCACGTACGACGATGCGCCCCTGCATGTAGGGATGCGGGGCACAGATGTAGTCGTAGGTACCCGGCTCCGTCAGCGTGACGCTGTCGCTTTCGGCATGCTCCAGCATCGCCGTTGAAAACGACTGTGGCCCCCGCATGGCGACGGCGTTGTGAGCGCCCGAGGTCTCCCCGAGCCCATAGGTGAAGACATCCTCGTTGACCCAGGTGACTTTCGTGCCGGGGGCCACCTCAACGCTCTTCGGATAGAAGGAATTGCCTTTCATCTCGATCACGACCTCGTCCACATCCGCTCCGAAGCGAACCGGACGGTCGGCCCGCGCGGGAATCGGATTGGCCTCGACTTCGGGAATCCCGAACGGTGAAAGTATGCGGCGGGCTTCGCTGATCCGTTCCACACGTTCCTCCGACTCGTAAACGGGCCCCTCGGCCAGAATCGCGGCTGGTGTATCCGCATCCGCTCGGGCATCCAGCAGCCCAATGGCACCCCGACTGGTGGCCCCGACGCCATGATCCAGCATGGTGTAGACCCCTTCCTCCGGCGGTATACGGAACTCGATCACCCAGGAATCCGACGGCCCCGTGGTCACCGTCTGCCCACCGGGCCACAGTGCCTCGGGATGCCCCTGCCAGTACACGTAATCCCAGACGATGCCGACGATATGGAAGGTCGACAGCAGATTGGGGCCCACGTTGAGGAAGTACATGCGTACGTAGTCCCCCGGACGGACGGGGATCGGGTTCTCCACGTAGCGAAACAGCTGGCCGTTGAACGCGGTGTAACTGGCATCCCCTTCCACCGCCTCTTTGCCGCTGGCATACAGCTCGTGCTGCAACATATAGAGCTTCAGGTCCGGCTCCTGCCCCAGGTCGGCTTCCAGCTTGTAGGGTTCGTCGCGCGGCTCGACAACGATCATGCCGTACTGCCCGAACATCACGTGCATGGGGATCGCATGACCACCCGGGGCACAGTGATACATAAAGACCCCCGGTGTGGTCGCGCGGAAGGTGATCGACTTGGTCTGCCCGGGAAGGATGTGCCCGACATGCTTCGAGGTCTGCGTGTAGGCCGCGTGGATCGAGGCGCCGTGCATCACATCCCCGCTGTTGCTGATCTCCATACGCACGATGTTGCCCTCGGTCACCCGCAAGGTTGGCCCGGGCAGTTTTCCGTCGATCAGGAAGCCGTCGTAGACCACGCCCTGCCCGATCGGCACCTGCCCCTCGTCCAGGTCGATCCGGAATACATGATCCGGTTCGGCGTCCTGGGAGACGTACCCGGTCGGCCGGGTCTCGAGCCCCTCGTCACGCTCGATGATCTCGATAAAGTCGCTGTTACCAAACAGCTCGCTGAAATCCGGCCCCATCGACGCCTGGGCCACTGAGGCGAAATACCACAACAGGACCACCGCGAGCCCGGCCGCGAAATGGGCACCCAGTGGATTACGTCCGATGGCCGAAGGATATGCCGATTCTGGTCGTTTCATTGCCCCCTCCTCTGGAGCGGATCCACAACGCTCCGCTATAACCTTTATAGACCATGCATCTATTCACAGCATCGCGCCGAAAAATCACGCGCGTCGAGTGCAACGCCGCGGCACTCGCACTGACGTATCCCCCGTGCAAACTTGGGTCTCCCCCTCCACCCTTCCACAGCAACAGCCCCGGCTGTGGCCTATAGATCTAGCAACGTCATCGACTGGAGAGGGGCCATGGGCATCGTGAACGAGTTCAAGCAGTTTGTGGCGCGCGGCAACGTGGTCGACATGGCCGTGGGGGTCATCATCGGGCTGGCGTTCGGCCAGATCGTGTCATCACTGGTATCCGATGTAGTGATGCCACCCATCGGCCTGCTGATCGGCGGGGTCGACTTTGGAGAACTCGCGATCGTGCTGCGCGAGGCGGAGAACGGCGTGGCGGCGGTCACGATCAATTACGGACTGTTCATCAAGCGCGTGGTGGACTTCCTGATTATCGCCGTGGTGGTATTCGCCGCCATCAAGGGGATCGCCCGCCTGCAGCGCAAGGAAGAGGCCAAAGCGGAGGAACCCGCGGCGCCCAGCAACGAAGAGAAACTGTTGACGGAGATCCGCGACCTGTTGAAGGTGCGGCAAGGTGACTGAGGGACACGCTGAGGAACCGGTACGGCCAGACGGCGTCTCAGCAAGGGCATCGAACAGGGAGACGAGTTTGGACAACGCCATCGAAGTGGAAGGCCTGGTGCGCGACTTTGGCGGTACGCGGGCCGTGGACGGCGTGGATCTGCGGGTGCCGGCCGGCCACGTGCTGGGCCTGCTGGGGCCCAACGGCGCCGGCAAGACAACCGTAGTGCGTATGCTCGCCACTCTGCTGACGCCCACCGCCGGGGTCGCCCGTGTAGGCGGCTTCGATGTGGCTCGCGACGGCGCTCGGGTGCGCGAGATCATCGGCCTGACCGGCCAGTACGCCTCGGTGGACGAGAAGCTGACCGGACGGGAGAACCTGATCCTGATCGGCCGCCTGCTGGGCCTGAAACGCCGTGACGCCAGGGCCCGCGCTGACGAGTTGTTGCAGGATTTCGACCTGCGCGAGGCCGGTCAGCGCCCGGCCCAGACCTACTCCGGCGGGATGCGGCGCCGGCTGGATCTGGCCGCCAGCCTGGTCGGGCGCCCGCGCATCCTGTTCCTCGACGAGCCCTCCACTGGCCTCGACCCGCGGGCCCGCCGCGACCTGTGGGAGCGTGTCCGCCAACTGCAGACTGACGGCACAACCGTGCTGCTGACCACCCAGTACCTGGAGGAAGCCGACGCCTTGGCCGATGCCATCGTAGTACTGGACCACGGACGCGTGATCGCCGAAGGCACCGCCGCACAGCTGAAGGCCCGGGTCGGCGGACGCTCGCTGTTCCTGATGGTGGCCCGCGCGGAACAGGCCGCGGCGGCCGGCGAGCGGGTCGCCGCGATGGTGGGCACCCCGCCCCGTGTGGAGGGCGAAACGATCAGCGTACCGGTGTCGGACCCGGCCCTGCTGCCCGCGTTGCTGCGAGAGCTGGACGCCGCCGGCATCGAGGTCGCGGAGCTGGGGCTGCGCGGCGCCAGTCTGGATGATGTGTTCCTGTCCCTGACCGGGCGCAGCGGGGCCTGCCGCGAAGAGTCGGGCAACGCGGAGGACACGCCATGAAGGCCCTCGATCAGACCCTGGCGCTCGCCTGGCGCAGCCTGGTGCAGGTGCGGCGCAACCCCTGGGAGCTGGGCGACTACAGCATCCAGCCGATCCTGTTTCTGGTGCTGTTCCTGTTCGTATTCGGCGGGGCAATTGCCGGCTCGCCAGAGAACTACCTGGCGTTCGTGCTGCCAGGCGTGATCGTAATGAACATGCTGTTCGTCACCGTGTACGTGGGCCACGGCCTGAACACCGACCTGACCCGCGGCGTGTTCGACCGCTTTCGCGCCCTGCCCATCCCGCGCTGGGCGCCGCTGGCCGGGCGCATCCTGGCGGACGTGGTCAAGCAGCTGCTGTGCATTGCCCTGTTGCTGGTCGTCGGATTCCTGCTGGGCTTTCGGCTCGAGACTTCGTGGGCGCATCTACTGGCGATGGTGGCGCTGGTGCTGACCTTTGCCGTGGCCTTTTCCTGGGTGATGGTGCTGGTCGGCGTCATCGCACGCGACCCGGAACACGTGCAGCTGTTCGGCTTTACCGCGCTGTTCCCGGTCACCTTCGTGAGCTCGGCCTTCGTGCCGGTGGATACGATGCCACCGTGGCTGCAGGGCTTCGTGCAGGCCAACCCGGTGTCGCTGCTGGCCGACGCGGCGCGCGCACTGATGAATGCCGATGGTCCGGCCCTTGAGCCGGCACTTTGGTCGCTGGCCTGGGCACTGGGCATCGTGCTGGTGTTCGCGCCGCTGTCGGTCTACGCACTCAACCGCCGCCTAGCGCGCGGTTAGCGGCCGACAAGCGCGGTCAGAACAGTTCGATTTCCCCGGTCCTGATCGTGGGCGTCTGAATCGCGCCTTCGGCAACCAGGCGGTCGAACAAACAGACCTGGTTCTTGCCGTTTGCCTTGGCGTAGTACAGGGCCTGATCGGCTTCGTCCAGCACCACGCTGGCGGTCTTGTAGGGGCGCAACTGGGTCACGCCGATACTGGTCGTAACCCGGCCGACCCGCGGCAATGTGCAGGCGGCGACCGCGTGTTTCAGGCGTTCGAAGGCTGCGGCCGCCCTGTCGGCACCGGCAACCTCGGCCAGCACCACGAACTCCTCGCCGCCAAAGCGATAGACCAAGTCATTGTCGCGGAAACTCTGTTGCAGCAGCCGCGCGAGAAGAATCAACACCTCGTCGCCGTAGACGTGGCCGAAGCCGTCATTGACCTTCTTGAAGTCGTCGATGTCGATCACGCCCAGCCAGATCTGAGTCTCCTCGGGATCGGCCTCCTAGCGGCGGTCCTCCGCCAGGCCCGGCCGGTGGACGCTGCGCTCCAGTGTCGCAAGGTCGCGAAAATTGTCGTCGAAGGTCTTGCGGTTCAGCAGGCCGGTGAGCTCATCGGTCTGGGCGTCATCAATCAGCTTGACGAAGTTGCGATACACCGAAAGGAAACTCTTGACCAGGCGTGCATCCAGTGACGCGTCAGCGCCATCGCCATCGAATGAAAACACCAGGCAGATACTGAACTCGTTGAGCCCGGACATCGGAAAGACCGAGACCCGGCGGCCGGACACGTCGGCCTCCGAAACCGGCTGACCGGTCGCCAACGCCTGCTCCAGCAACCCGGCGGGCACAGGCTGATCCTCGGGATCGAACGGCACCGTCATCACGGCATCGTGCTTGCGATCAAAGGTATGCAGGCTCCGGGGCTGGCCTTCTGCATCAAGCTGAATCGCCCAGATGAGGGCACTCTCGTAGATGTCGTCCAGCGTCTTGAGCAGGCTGTACTCCAGACGCCGGGCATTGCGGATCCCCGTCAGGTGGGCCAGTCCGTCAAGCAGATCACGACTGCTGGGCATTGCGTTGATCCCGTGGATTCGGTGAGGGCCGTGGGCGCCCCGGTTCGATCGTCCGGGGCGCCCACGGTGCGAAATCACTTCGCGCCAATGCCGTTTGGCAGCACGCGAGGCTGGGACACCGCCCCGCCCGCAAGGTTTCCCGCCGGAGCAACTCCCGAATCTCGCGCAGCATGGTATTCGAAAAGCACGGGGCCGAGTGGAGGGCGTCACTCGAGGCCGATAGAGGAGGGACCGATGATCAGGGAGACCGGGTCACGGATGCCCCGTGCGCCCGACGCCCCCCGGACAGGTTCGCAGCGGTTTTCCACTCCGCTGCCGGCAAAAAAGTCGTCGCCTCCCTGCGACGACAAGAACGGGCCCGTGTGAGGGCCGACGGGAACTCAGTAGACGGGGACCAGTGCGTAGCCCTGGTTCTGGTAGCCCATGACGGCGATGAACCCACTGCGGACCGGCTGGATCGCGTCCAGCACCTTGTCGTTGTCCACCCCGTAGGCGCGGGTCGCGGCGGCGCAGACCTCCATCTTCACGCCCAGCTCATCGAGGCGGTCGACAGCCTTCGCGATCTCTTCCAGGGTGTCGCCGTGGTCGATAGCGATCTCCGGCTCGGGATCCGTGGTGATGAACTTGACGGCCTCGGCGATGAAGACCATGCGCAGATCGGGCTCCACACCCTCCTTGATCAGGTTCTCGTGGTTGGTGGCGATGCCACGCAAATAGGCGAGCATCACGTTCGGGTCGGACTTGCGCATGTCGTAGACCGCTCGCATGGTCTCGATGCCCTGGGTCGCCTCGCGGTTGTCCAGGCCCTCGGCGGCGGCCGTCGAACCCAGCCCGAGCGGCAGCAGCAGGGCCACAAGCAGGATCACTATTCGGTTTCGCATGGATACTCCTCCTTTCGTGGTTTAGGTCCGGGTGTCTCGTCCCCGGACTCGGAGCCTGAATCACTCGGACTCAGTAGATGGGGATGACCGCGTAGCCCTGCGCCTGATAGCCGGTCAGGGAGACGAAGGTGTTGCGCACCGGTTCGATGCCGGGCAGCAGCTCGCCAGCGTCCACGCCGAACAGCCGCGTGGCCACGGAGCAGGATTCCATGCGCACGCCCTTCTCCCGCAAGGCGGCAATGTGCTCCTCGATCGCGTCCAGGTGATCGAACTCGGTCAGTTCGAAGCGCTCGCGGTCCTCGCTGATCATGGTCACGGCCTGGCCACGAAAGGCAAGGATCATGTCCGGCTCCACGCCTTGGTCGGTCAGGTCTTCATGCGTCTCGCGAATCACCATCAGGTACAGCGCCAGCATCTCCGGGTCCGTGTTGTTCAGGTCGAAGACGACACGACCCTGCTCGACGCCCTCCAGGGCGCGAGCGTCGGTTGGGGCATCGGCCTGGACACCCAGGGCGGTCAGGGAAAGGGCCAGCAGCAGGAACACGGAAGCAACGATCTTCATCAGGGGAATCTCCTTCGATGATTGAAAGCGGGGGTCACGGTCGATCCGCCGGAGTCATGGCGATGGCCCGCCAGGCAGCCTCCTGCGTCTCGGCCAGGTAGTGCGCCAGCGGTTGCTCCAGGACACCGTCGAGGTGCAGGTGCAGCAGGCGGATCGCGCCGCCGAACGCGGCGGTAGCGGCTACCGGAACCTCCATCGGTCGTACCTCGCCACGCTCGATGCCCTGCTCGATGCACTCGCGCATGCGCTGGAACGGCTGCGAGGAACACACCGGCGGCTCGTCCGGAAGGAACTCGCGGTGGCGCGCCTCCAGCACGAAGCGCAGGGTCTGAGGGGCCTCGATCGCGGCCTGGAACAGGAACGCGATGATCCCGTCACAGCGCGCACGGCAGTCACTCTCGCGCCCCATCACCTCGGCCAGGCCGGCGTCCATGCGTTGCAGCAGGTCGTCGTACAGCGCCTTGGCCAGCGCCTCCTTGTTGCCGAAGTGGTGATAGATCGAGCCGATGGAGACCCCGGCCTGGCGACGGATGTCATGGATGGAGGTATTGAAATAGCCATCACGACTGAACCGCTCCAGGGCAGTATCCAGCACGAGCTTGCGCAGCGCGGCACCGCGCACTGATTGCTTCGGGTTTTCCGTCATCACCACAACCGAACCGAACGTTCGTTCTAATTTAGCGCGAATATCTGGTGAATGCCATATGCAAGCCGATATGGGGTGAGAAAAAGGCTTTGCGAGCTTGTCGACCGAGCCCAATGCCGCCGGTCCCGCCCAGGGATATACCACCGGACCCTGAGTCGACCCTGGGTCCGGTGGTTTCGGATGGAGATTGCTTCGCTGCGATCGCAATGACCGGGTCACCGCACCCGGATTCTGGTTCAGAAGTCCTCGAACTCCATGGTGCGGAAAACGCGGCCGGCGTTTTGACGGTGCAGCTCGCCGTAGGTGTCCAGGTGGCGGTAGGCGGACTGGTCGATGTTGTAGGCATCGTTCAGCGTGCCGCCCTCGTCGAGGATGCGCTGGACCTCCTCGCGCAGATGCACGAGGTAGTCGTGGGTGTAGAGGCGCAGCACGTCGAAGTCATTCACCGGCTCGCCGTGACCCGGGATGATGTAGTCGGCATCCAGGGCCTCCAGTTCGTGCCAGGTCTCGATCCAGCCGGCGGTATCGGTGTAATCGAAGATCGGGAGCATGCGCTGGTGAAAGGCCAGGTCGCCGGTAATGAGCGCCTTGCGCGCGGGCGCCCAGATGGCGATATCGCCCGGGGCATGGCCCGGTCCGAGGTAGCGGATCTGGATGGTCTCGCCACCCATGTCCAGGTCGAGGCGGGTGGCGAAGGTCACATCCGGCGTACCCAGCTCGGTCATGAACGCCTTGTCGCGGGTACGATTGGCCGCGCCCTCCAGGCTGGCCTGGCCGTTGGCCTCGATCTCGCGCCAGGCATCCTTGTGCGCGATCACCGTGGCGCCCTGCTCCTGCCAGTAGGTCATGCCGAGCATGGCATGGCCCTGGGCGTTCTCCAGCACCACGTATTTCACTGGCTGGTCGGTGAGCTTCCGGATCTCCTCGTGCAGTGATTTCGCCAGCAGGTAGTTGTCGCCGGCGTTCATCACCACCACGCCGTCCTCGGTAATGATGAACGACAGGTTGTTGTTGTGGCCGGAGTTCTCGTAGGTGGAGGGCTGGGTCGCGCCGATCGCCGACCACACGCCATCGGTCACCTCCTGCGGCCGGTCATAAAGGAACGAGTCGCGCGCCTTGTCGAGCACGTACAGTGGCAGGCCCGCGTCCTGCCACTCGAAGAAGCCGCCGGGGTAGTTCTGCACGTTGGTGTAGCCCATCTGCTGCAGGGTCTGCGCGGCGGCCACGCTGCGCAGGTTCTGGCCGCAATAGACGACGATCGGGGTGTCCTTGTCCGGGATCTCGCCGGGCACCTCGAACTCGATCCAGCCACGCGGGATATTGAGCGTCTCGCTGGACCGGATCTGCCCGCCGGTGTGCTCGATCTCGGTGCGGGTGCGCACGTCGATCACGACATGGTCCGGCTCGCTGGCGATCCACTCCTGCAGGCCCTCCTTGTCGATGTTGGTGATCTCGGCGTTGGCGGCCTCCAGCAGCGTGTCGCCCGTCAGTTCTTCGGCCTGCGCGGTACTACCTACCGCGGCAAGGGCCAGTCCCAGCCAGATCGCTCGCATCGTGATTCTCCTTGTGGCGTCCATCCCTCCACCATAGCCCCCTGTTCCGCCGCCGGCCAGGCCTCCGCTTGAGCCACCCCGTACAGTGTCTATATTCAGGGTAAAGGCACACGGCCCAGCAGCCGAAGGAACCCCCAATGAGCAATCACATGGCGGATGTCACCATCCACATCGACGAAAACACCGACCACGCGGCCCGCGAGCGCATCCAGGACACCCTGCGTGAACTCCCCGGCGTCATGGCCGCCTCCAGTCACGACGAACGGCCCCACCTGATGGTGGTGGAGTACGATCCGGAACGGGTCGACAGCCGCAAGCTGCTGGACACGGTAACCGCGACCGGTGTCCACGCCGAACTGATCGGCCTGTAACGTAACCTGCCGGGCGCCACGGGCTATTTGTAGCCCGTGGCGCCCGGCTGAGCGGCTCAAGAGGCATGCCGAAACGGGACAACCCGCAATCGGTCTGTCACCATATTATCCATGGGGAAATGGGCCAGTATCCAGCACGACGACACGCACTGCGCTGACGGGGGAAACCATCGCGGCGCCCGGGCCGTTCGGCCGGATACCTGGCAGGTTCTTCTGGGCATTGGCCTCCTGCTGACCGCAACCTATGTCGCCCTGCCCTATGGCCTGCTGGCCAGCAGTCTCTACGTGCTGGGCACCACAAGCGCTGCCCTCGCTGTCGGCATCGCCGCACTGCGCCGGCCGAGGCCATTCGCCGCGACCGCCTGGGGCCTGATCGCCACCGTACTGACGCTGGCGGCCATCGGCCACGGCATCTGGTACTGGCTCGATCTGCAGGGCCTGGAACCCTTCCCCTCAGCCGCGGATATCTTCTACCTGTCGGTATACCCGCTGTTCGCCATCGCGCTGTGGCAACTGGGAAGCCAGACCGCACGCGACGACGGCGCGTTTGTGGATGCCCTGATCGTGGGCATTTCGGCCGCGGTGCTCGGGTGGGCCCTGCTGATCGCACCCTACACCTACGACCCCGACCTGACCTGGCTGCAACTGCTGGTATCCACGGGCTATCCGGTCGCGGACCTGATCCTGCTGCCCCTGGTCCTGCGCCTGGTGTTCCTCCACCGAACCGGCATCACGGCCCACAGTTTCCTCCTCCTGGGGATGCTCGCCTATCTGACGGCCGACCTGCTCTACGCCCACGGCAACTCCACCGGCTGGTACACCGCGGGCGGACTGACCGATGCCTTCTGGTTGATTGCCTATTCCCTGATCGTGGCGGCGGCATGGCATCCTTCCGCGAAGACCGAACCGCGCGCACACATCTCGCACGCCGAGCTCTCCGGCCGGCGTCTGCTCGTGCTGGGCGCCGCGTCCGTCCTGGTGCCGATGGTGATCCTGTTCACGGCGGGCAGCGAGATGGAGATCATTCGCGTTGCGGCGATCGCCTCCATCCTGCTGTTCCTGCTGGTGTTGTACCGCATGGCTGGATTGCTGCGCGAGACCCAGCACCAGGCCAAGCGCCTGGAGAACCTCTCGCGTACCGACCCGCTGACCGGGGCCGGCAATCGTCGCCACCTGGAAGAACAGTTAACCCGCGAGATCGCCCGCGCCGAACGCACCCAGGGCCCGCTCAACCTCGCATTCCTGGATATTGACCACTTCAAGCGCTTCAACGATTCCCACGGCCATGCAGCCGGCGATGCCCTGCTGCAGGAAATGGTGGATGCCTGGCGTCCCATCCTGCGGCCCACGGACCTGCTGGCACGTTTTGGCGGCGAGGAATTCGTGGTGGTGTTCCCGCACATTGATGCGCAGCAGGCCCGCCGCGTGCTGGAACGCCTGCGCACCGCGATGCCCAACGGCCAGACCTGCTCGGCCGGGATCGCCAGCTTCCACCCCGGCGACACCATGGACTCGCTGCTGGGACGCGCCGACCAGGCCCTGTACGCCGCGAAGGACGGCGGACGTGACCGCATCATGATCGCCCCCGCCGAACCCATACCCGTTGCAGGCATGCCCGCGTTGTAGGGACCGGAATCCCCGACTGCGAACACAATCCTGACACCCTGCAGGAGATCCGTGGAGCAATATCAAGCTCTCGCGCGTCTATTCCCGAGCCCCTTCACCAAGGTTTCCATGACACACCGTATTCTCGTACGCCTGTTTGCCCTCGCGGCCCTGCTGATGATCCCGTTCGCCGCACTGGCGCAGGAGGCGAACGGCCCGACGGGCGCAGTCGACGCCGCCGCTTCGATCGAGGCCGGCGGGGCCGAGATCCCGGTGGAACGCTATCGCGCCGATGGCGACGCCGTGCTTTTGTGGTTCCCCTCCGAACACGGCCTGCAGGACGGCCATCGACAACAGGCGCTGGCGCTGCAGGCGGCCGGGGTCGAGACCTGGCTGGCCGATCCGTTCACCGGCCACTTCCTGCCCGAGGCGGCATCCAGCTTCGACGACATGCCCACCGCCACGGTGACGGACCTGATCGAGGCAACCCACACCGATACCGGACGACCGGTCTATGCCTTCGGGCATGACCGTGCCCTGCCCTGGCTGCTCACCGGCCTGTACCAGTGGCAACAAGCCCACCCCGAGGCGGACTACCTGGCCGGACTGCTGATGACCAGCCCCTTCCTGCATACCGGCGTGGATACCGATGAGGCCGAACTACAACCCATCGTCCGGCTGACCAATCTGCCGGTGTACATCCTGCAACCGGCCCAGTCGCCCCAGCGCCAGCATCTCGGGCGGATTCGCAGCGGGCTGACCGAGGGCGGCAGTGCAGTGGGGGCGCGCCTGCTTCCCGGGATCCGCGACCGCTTCTTCTTCCGCCCCGATGCGACCGAAGCCGAGCGACTCGCCAGCGAGACCTTCCACCGCGAAATCATCTTCGCCTTGGAACTGCTGACGCGGCTGCCTCATCAACGCACACCCGCCGTGGCCGGACCGGACACGGACCTGGCAGTACGCACCCCAAGCGGCACCGACGCACAGCTCAACGCCCTGGATGAACCCGTGGCGGCCCCGCCGCTGGAGCGGCCCGACCTGGCGGGGGATATCCATCGACTGGAGGACTATCGCGGCGAGGTGGTGCTGATCAATTTCTGGGCCAGCTGGTGCCCGCCCTGCGTGCACGAGATGCCGTCCATGCAACTGCTGGAGGACGAACTGCGCGACGAAGGCTTTCGCATCCTGGCGGTGAACCTGGGCGAGGACGAGGACACCATCCAACGCTTCATCGAGGACGAGGTGCAGACCGAGTTCACCATCCTCCTCGATCCGGAACAGGACTCCCTCGACGACTGGCGCGCGATGGCCTACCCCACCAGCTACGTCGTCGACCGCAAGGGCCGCCTGCGCTACTACCTGTTCGGCGCCATCGAATGGACCGAACCCGGCGTGATCGACCAGATCCGCGACCTGCTGGACGAAGACGCGTAGCGGTCGGGAAAGGGCGCGGCGCCGCGCGGGGCGTGCTAAAGATCCGCCAGGATGGCGCGCAGGCGCTCCTCGTAGGCCGCTTCGGTAATCAGCCCCCGGTCGTGCAAGCGATCCAGCTCTTCCAGTCGCGCCTCGACCGAACGGCCGTCGGAGTCTTCATCGCGTCCCTGATCCGCCTGTTCACCTCCGCGGATCAACTCCACGGCATTCACTTGCGCGAACAGCTCGTCCACGAGCGGCGCCAGCTTCTCTCGGGTCGGCCCGAACTTGTCCATCCGCCCGCTACCGCTGCGGGCATCGTAGGTGGCCTGCCCCGCCAGGCCCTGGGCGTCATAGACGCGAAGATCGGCGTACGAGAGGTACATTGCCAGATCCCACTTCCAGTTCGCGGTGTGTTCCAGGTAATGCGAACACCGTGCAGGGCGGGAACCGGAATAGACGTCCGTGCGGATACCTCGCTGCTCGATCAGTTCGCGCATCTCGGGCTGAAATCCAGCCATGTGGATCTCGGGGTTGTCGAGCACGCAGACCAGGCTGACATCCACCGCATCCAGTGGCTCAATCGACTGGGTGATGGAACATCCGGTGGCCACCAGCGCAATGCCGGCCACCCAAAACGTACGCATTCCTCGCAACACAAACACCTTCCTTCCTCTGGACGCAATCCTGCGCGCACCTGCCCCGCGCAAACGAGCGCGCACCCTACCAGACCTGCACGACTCCCCGAATACCGAGGCGTCCGTACATCATCGGTCACCCCCCGCCTGATGGATCGCGCGCCCCCTCGTGCAGGACCGTGCCGGGTCAGGAAATGCCCACGCGGGCAGGCGTTATTTCGCGCAAGCGCCGCAGTTCGAGACTACGTTCGACGTATGAGAGACGTAGCGGAGACTCCCCCCATGAAAGCACCCTTTAGCGCACGAAAAGTGCGATCGAGCCTGCTCGCAGCGGCGGTCCTGTTCCTGACCGCTCCGGCATTCGCGGAAACGGAGGTCGGCATCACCGCCGACATGGCCGCATTCGACGTGCGCCACGGCAACGAGACCGTGACGGTAGCCCGCGACCAGGACACCTTCGCGACCATCGACCTCGACTACGCACAGATCGCGCGGCCCTGCCCGCCATTCTGCATCCAGCCGATGAGCCTTGGCCGCGGCGTCGAGACCCTGGGCGAACTGGAGTTCATCGACTACCTCCAGCAGACCACGGAGCGCGACGACCTGGTGATCATCGATTCGCGCACCCCGCGCGAATACCGCCGCGGCACCATCCCCGGCGCCGTCAACATCCCCTGGGACCGCCTGCACTTCGCCTCCGGCGCGGACCCGGACGACGTGCGCAACGTGCTGACCGAAGACTTCGGCGCAATCTTCGACGGCGACTTCTACGACTTCAGCCGGGCGAAGACCCTGGTGCTGTTCTGCAACGGCCCCTGGTGCGGCCAGTCACCCACCAACATCCGCACCCTGACCAACCTCGGCTACCCGGCCGAGCGCATCAAGTGGTACCGCGGCGGCATGCAGATGTGGCACGCCTTCGGCCTGACCACGGTCGAGGGCGAGACCAGCGACTAGCCCGCTTGGCGTCCATCTCGTCATTGCGAGCGCTGCGAAGCAATCCGGCGTGTAGGTAACCCCGCGGGCGGCAAGGCCAACCAATAACGGGCGTACAAAGAAACCACCGCCAGTCAGCCGTAGCGGCGCTCCCCATTCGGGTCCGCCGGCGGATCAGAGTCACTGGATTCGTCGGAATCGCCTGCGAGCTCCGATGGAGCTCGCGGAACCATGGTCTGGACATCGACGATCCGTGCGGTCTCATCAAAATGAACCGTCACAATGCGAGCCGTTGCGATAATCTCGGCCTCGTCACGATCGATGCCGAAATGCCGGGCCAACTCCTCGGTCCCGACCGGTTCCGGTGCGCGCCGACGTTCCTTGTTGTGAAAGCGGAACCAGTTGTAACCGGCCCACCCTATGAAGATCGCGCCCGCCGAGACAATCGCGATGGCGTACGTTTGAATTGCCCGCAACGTGCCCATGGGGTCATCCAGGATGTAGCGCTCGAACAACTCCACGCCCAGCGCCCACCCGACCAATGCGATCAGGGGTGTGAACAGGTAGATCCAGATGCCCCATCCAACAAGACTGACCAACTGACTGATATAGCGCTTTCTACTCGGCTCCAGATCCGAGCGGTCGATCATTTTGGGAACACGCGGTCGCAAGTGCTTCATGGGCTCATTCTTCCGGGGGCCGCAGCCCGCGATCCGGGCTGATCCATCGAGCACGCTCTCCGGAACGCTTGAGAAGGGCGCGCGGGACCGCCACGACCGTGGTGACCATGGACAACAGCCAGAACGCCAGTGGATACCAGATCACCCAGAAATAATTGCGGAAAAACCGGCCATCGACCTCGTAGCGACGATCAATCATCAAACTGACGAGGAACTGCATCAGCGCGGTCAGTCCGAGAATTACGCCCGCCCATTGCGGCAGCAGCCCCGGCTGGATCCAGCCTTCCGGAAGCTCGATCACCAGACCCAGAAAGGCCACAAGGATGATGACAAACATGACGTAGGCCCAGACGATACTGACCCCATACTCGAGGGCCACGCCCCATAGCCGCCGCTTGGGCCAATGGAACAGACTGGCGCCGTGGCGGAGCACCGTCTCCACCCCCCCTTGAGCCCAGCGCAGGCGCTGACGCCAAAGTCCTGCCAGAGTCTCCGGCATGTAGATGTAAGACAGCGCATTGGGCTCGTATCGTATGTCCCAGTGGTCGAGCTGGAGCCGCCAGGAGATATCGATGTCCTCGGTGACCATGTCGCTGCTCCAGTACCCGACCCGATCGAGGGCCGTGCGACGAAAACCCGCGATCACGCCCGAGACGGTGAATATGCGCCCGTAGACTCGCTGGGCGCGCTTGATCAGACCGATAGTGGCCGAGAACTCCCCAACCTGAAGCTTGCCCAGCAGGCTGCTGCGATTGACGATGCGCGGGTTACCGGTAACGGCGCCCACTCGGGGACCCGAAGTCAGGTGGAACATCATCCAGGCCACGGCGTTCGGATGCAGCAACGCGTCGCCGTCGATGCAGATCAGAAAGTCGTTCTGCGCCGCCAGTGCCCCGGTCCGCAGGGCAACGGCCTTGCCCTGATTGCTGGCCAGGTGCACCACGCGCAGACGGGGATACTCGTGAGTCAATTGTTCGAGAATCTCGGGGCTTGCATCGCTGCTGCCATCGTTGACGGCGATGATCTCGAAGTCGTGGTACTCGCTCGCATGGGCGTAATGGATCGTGTCGCGAATCACCTCTGCCTCGTTGAAGCAAGGAATGATGATGCTGCACGCAGCCAGACTGCCACTGTCGGGCGGATGATCGGGATCGGCCCCCTTGCGGCGCTCCCAGCGGAGGTAATACCAGACGCCCCCAATGATCCAGACCCAGGCCATGATTAGCGGGTAGAAGAAGGCAAAATTGGTCAGGGCGTTGAAGGTCATGCCGACTCCCTATCGCGGATGAGGGAAGGCATTCAGAGACATGCCCTCGAACGTGGGGCCGAATTCCGGCTGATCCCGCAGGAAGTCGTCCGGGTAGTACCCGAAGTTCAGCACCCCGCGCCGCACAAGCTGCTCCATCCAGTCGCGCAAGAGCGTCGCTTCCAGCCAGCGGCCTTCGCCTCGCCAGTCACGCGCCTGCAACTCGAATACAACGTCCTCGAAGCCCCCGATCTGCTCGTCCACCGCATCCGCGAGTCGGGCCAGCCAGACATCCGGCGGAAGCTCGGTCCCGTCCAGCCAGGGCATGGCCATGAT
The DNA here is from genome assembly GCF_001999325.1 of Thioalkalivibrio versutus. Lineage (GTDB taxonomy): Bacteria > Pseudomonadota > Gammaproteobacteria > Ectothiorhodospirales > Ectothiorhodospiraceae > Thioalkalivibrio > Thioalkalivibrio versutus. The sequence goes on along the minus strand of NZ_MVAR01000031.1, from coordinate 56,106 downwards.
GGCGACCTCGTCGTATGCCTCGACCGCAGCGGGCAGCGCCTGGGCGAACCGCTCCTCGGCTTCCGGTTCGAGAATCACCCGCGCATACAGGTTGCGCGCGGTGCGAAATTCGAGAGACAGATTGGTGAAATAGCGCAGCCGGCCGATCACCTCTTCCCCGAAATCGATCAGGGCCTGGGTCTTCTCCTCCGGCCGCAGAGTGCAATCCGAGAGCGGGCGGTCCGTTCCGGGCCAGCGCGCTCCGTCCTGACAGGCCGCCAGGTCCTCGTCGGCTGCCAGGTAGGCGTCGTCGTGGATCAACACCCCGGCAATACCGCTTGCCGCCATCCCGAGGTCCTCGTAGATCTCGCCGACAATCTCCAGGGACTGAGGAAGAAACGGACTCAGGCGGCGATAGTCACGATCCGCCGGCACGGGGGCACCTTCGGGCCCGGGCCGCTGCACCGACAGTTCGGCATGGAGGTCCTGATCGGGCAGATCAAAGGAGAGCAGTGGCATCCAGGCATACACGCGCACGCCGGCCCGCGTCCGCAGCTGCCAGGCGACGCGATTGAACAGGTCGGCACGCACGGGCAGGTGCCGATTCGGAAAGTACAACGCATCCGCGTTGCCATCACCGTTCGGGTCGGCAAAGGCTTGCAGGTAGACCGTGCGGACCTGCATCCGTTGGATGCGGTCCAGGAGTACACCGAGATTGCGATTGGTCTGCTCCGGATCGGGATCGTAGACGTAGTCAAGATCCACATGGACCACCCGCTGTGGCTGCGGCGATGTCGCACGTGTCGCGGATTCGGGACGCGCGCTCTGCGCAATCTGTACCGGCCGCGGATCTCCACTGATCAGCAAGCGGTTGACCCGCGCTTGTTCCGGGTGGTTGACCGGGTCCGCGCCTAGCGAGATCGACCAGGGCATCCCGGCCTCCGTCGCCAGTGCGTCCACCTCCGCACTGTGAGCGCCGTAGGGCCAGACGATGGCGCGCGGCGCAACACCTACCATCGCCTCCAGCGAGGCATTGCTGGCCCGCATGTCATCGAGGATCCGCTGACGGAATGTGTCGTGGTCCTCGTAACGGCCGATTTCCGGGTCATAACGACGCGTAATGGCCGCTGGCTGCTCGTTCCCCTGCGGGTTGGCCAGGATGCCGCGATGCAGGTCGTGACTGTGACTGGCGAATTCCACCAGCCCCGATGCCTGCATCTCGCGCAACTCGGACAGCGCCAGAAAGCCCTCGGCTCCGAGCGGCGCTTCGTTGTACGTGACGGTCCCGGGCGGGGGCTGATCCGCTGCCGGCTCGGGGCTCGCGACATCCGCGAATGTCTCGGGGTTGTAGGTGACATCCTCGCCCGCCCAGACGGTCTCCAACCAACCGGTCTGCAGCGCGACCAGCGCCGGATACTCATAGGCCTGCAACAACGGGAACACGTGGCTGTAGACACTGGCCAGACCATCATCGAAGGTCAGCAGCACCGCATTGGCCGGCAGCGGCTCCCTTCCCTCGCGGGCATCAACGATCTGCTGCAACGAAACCGGCCGCCACCCCTGCCGCTCCATCCAGTCAAACCATTCCACCAGCCGCTGCGTGCTGACGGCGTACGGGTCCGCATCCCTCCCCGGCTGCACGTCGTCGCGTACATCGTGATAGGAAAGCGCGAGGAAGTGCCCATCCGGGATGGTGAAGGCGTCCTGCGCATGCACTAGGCCATGCGATACCCCCGCAAGCATCAGCAGGATGATCATAAGACGACGCATCAGAAGGTCCCTCGCAGGCGCACAAGCCCGAACAGCCGGTCTTCCCGGTCACCATCGTAGGTGGTGGAACCCCAGCCGAGGCCGTAGTCGACGGACCAGCGACGATCCAGATCCCAGCGATGCTCGTAGCGCAGCGCCACCGTCGGGTCACTGCCAAACCCGGACTGGTAGCCCGTACCGACCGCGGCGTGAAAATGTTGCGTAAAGGCCCGGTCGTAGTCACGCCAGGTAATCCAGTCGTGGTCCACCCGAACGGAGGTGCTGGCCGACTGCTCCGGGTTGAAATAGGGTCCGCCCGGCTGGCTGTTGTTCTGGAAAAAGAAATCGGCGCCCACATCGGTCGTGTGGTGGGCACTGGCATACACTCGTCGTGTGACGCCCCCGCCCAGCGAGCTCCGGCGATTGCCGTCATCAATCGACAACAGGCCCACGTTGGCATACGCCGAAAGGGATTCGTGGGCCCGCCAGTCCACGGAAGCCGAGGCCGACCAGCCTTTCAGACCCGCATCGATCGCCCGCAAGGGCGTCTCCATCGAGTAGCTGTCCGCTTCGACGCCGATCCGCCAGTGGTCACCGAGCCACCGCGACCATCCGGCCGCGATCCCGGGATTGGCATCCCCCTTGAGATCACGATCGAAGCGCAACCAGGCCTGCTGGCGCCGCGCGTCCCACTCGATGCCCGCACCAATGCGGTCATAGCGTCCATCGATATCGCCGAATGACGCCGTGGTGTAGCGATGTTCCAGAAAGGCCCGAAGTGGATGATCGGACCAGGGCGAATTCAGTCGGGTACGCCATTCCCGGTCGCGATCACCGCTTACCAGCCCTTCGCCACCCGATGTCCGGCCAAAAACGACCTCGCTCTCGATGGAGGGGCGGCCACGGTCTTCCAGCTCTTCGGACAGGCGCTGAACATCCGTACTGCGGGGATAATCGGCCCGCAGGGACTCGACTTCCCGGACCCAGGTGTCGTGCTCGCCCAGGTCGCGCGCATTCTCCGCCCGATTGAGTCGCGTATCCCGTGCATCGGGCGCCCAGCGCTCCGCCACTTCGGTGATGTCCCGCGAGCGCGCCGGCCAGCCGCGCCAGCGAGCCATGCGCGCCTGGGTGTTCCGCAGGCCGGCGTGGGCCGGAGCCTGGCGGACCAGTTCTCCACTGCGTTCCCAGGCTCGATCGAGATCCTGGCGATAGGCCGCGTCATACACCCGAAGCTGATCGACGTCGACCCGCTCCCAGTTGGGGATCGGATCACGATCCGGATCGATATCCAGCCAGACCGGCGTGTGGCGCTGGGCGCGCTCAAGCAGATCCGCCGCCGCGGAATATTCCTCGAGCGCGATGTGCGTGTAATAGAGGTCCAGCAGCAACGAGACCTCCGGCGGCTCGTCCTCCGGAACCAGGGACTCGTACAGGGGCAGGGCCGTTTCGGGCTGCTCTTCAGCCAGGTAGGCATCGGCCGCCGCTCGACGCACATAGGCCGGGGCGATTGTGCGCTCCGGTAGTGCCTCGAACGCCGCAACCGTCTCCGGCATTCGCTCGAGTTCCCGCAACAAGGCGATTCGATCGAAACGGACCCGCAAATGCTGCGGATGCGCCTCCGGGATGCGCGAAAGAAATTCGTCCGCGCTGGCCAGGACCCGATTCAGCTCCCGGTCCCGCTCTTCGTGGCGGCCTTCGGCCTCCAGCTTGGAGCGGATATCCAGTGCCTGCCGGATATCCGCCGCGATCGCATCCGCCTCGGCCTGATAGCGAACATCGACCTCGAACAGGTCCGGGCGTTCCTGCATCGCGGCAAACGCCCGGTTGCTGGCCCCAAGCGTCCACAAGGCCAGTGTCTGCTCCTGAAAAGCCAGAGGATGCTGCGGATCGCGGGCGCGCGCACGATTGGCCATTGCCAGGGCCTGACGCGGTGTATCCGACTGGCGCAAGCCATACGCCATCAGAGCCAGCTCCTGAACCGATTCGGGCAAGGGGTCGATTTCCGCAAGGGCCTGGCGCGCCGTTGCTGCATCACCTGCCTCGGCGCTGGCCACGGCGAAAAGGATCTGCGCGGAACTACCCAGCCTTTTCCTAGAGTCGCGCAGGATAGCCGCCGCTGCCGCAAATTCGCCTTCGTCACGCAGGGCGAAGGCCCAGCTCATGTGGGCATAGTCCGGGACGGACTCGGGATCGAGGTCCTGGGTTCGAGAGACGATCGCCGCGTTATCCCCGACCAGACGCAACACAACAATCAGGTCCGCTTGCAGGCGGGGCTGATTCGGGGAGCGGGCCTCCAGCGCACGCAAGCGCTCGGCGGCCTCGAACACCCGTCCTTCCTGGGCAAGTGCAACGGCCTGTTCGCGCTCCTGGTCCAGAGTTGCAGCGTAGCCGGGGACCGACAGGATCCATGGCAGCACAACGCCGCAAGTGACCCGTGCCCACTTCCCGACAAAGACCCTGGGCATGCGCGCCCGGTCATACTCCACTCCCCTGTCCATCAGCCCCCTAACCCGCGACCTTTCATTTTTGTGAAGGCTATCACATACAACATGCAGGAGACCGGATATTAACAATCCTTCCGGAAGCCGATTCGGGGGCCTCCTCGGCTACCCGGCCGAGCGCCTCAAGTGGTACCGCGGCGGCATGCAGATGTGGCACGCCTTCGGCCTGACCACGGTCGAGGGCGAGACCGACGGCTAACCCGAGAGGACGCCTGCCTCGTCGTTGCAAGCGCAGCGAAGCCCTCGGCCAGACCAGGGCACAGCCCCACCCGATTACTTCGCGGTGCTCGCAAGGACGGAATGGGTGGCGAATCGGCGGTGACTCCGCCAGGCAGCGAATCAGCTACTTCGGCTCCGCCATCAGGGCCTCGACGGTGGCAATGACGTCGGGGTCGTCCCATTCGATGGCGCTGTTGACCGAATAGCGGACGCGGCCGTCACGGTCGAGAATGAACGAACTGGGGAAGGCAAAAACGCGCCAGTCGGCAGCTACTCGTCCGTCGAAGTCCATCAGGACCGGGAAATCCACCTGCACCTCTTGCATGAAGGCCGTGATGTGCTCGGCGCTTTCCTGATAATTGACCGATACGATGGCGAAGCCCTCGCCCAGGGTCTCGGCCATGCGGTTCATCGACGGGATCTCGTGCACGCAGGGCGGACACCAGCTGGCCCAGAAATTCAGCAGCACCACCTGGCCGTCGTAATCGGACAGCGACTGCTCGTCACCCAGGTGATCGGTCAGCGTGAAGTCCGCGACCGGCCGTGGACGATCACGCTCCACCAGCCCGCGGCCGACTTCGATCGCACGGATGGCCTCCGGCAGCGGCGCGGCCGCCAGCGGGCGCGGGACGCTGGCCAGTAGCCGGCCTGCCTGCAGCAGTTGCGCAGGCAGGCGCTCGGCCGCGGCCTGTTCCTCCGGCTCGGGATCGGAACGGCGCAGGTAATAAAAGTCGCGCACATGCGGGACCGTCTGCACGAACACGGCACTACCACCACGGCGCAGGTCGGCCAGGATGTCGTCCAGGTGCCAGCGATAGACGCCCTGGGTGGGCTGCAGCAGGAAGACCGGCAGACTGGTGGCGCGCACCACATCGACGAACTCGGCGGGGGCACCCGCCACCGGCGTGTCGACCATCAGGTTGGGGAAGGCTAGCGCCGCACCGAGTACGTAAGCCTCTTCGGGGCCGTCCTCCTGCCACTGACGCATGCCGCGCAGGGCGGTGATCGCCGGGCGGCCCGAGGCCACCAGCATCACCTGCTTGCCGGTCTGCTCGTGCGCCGCGCGCAGTAGCGCCGCTACGCTGACGCCATCCAGGCTGCGCATGCTCTCGTTGGTGCGCGGGAGGAAATGGGCATCCAGCAGATCGACCTGCCAGACCTCGACACCCATCGCAGCAAGCTCGCGGCCGAGGCGCGCATGGTTGGCGTGTTCGCCCGCCTGTGGCAGCAGCCAGAGGTAGACTCGATCGCCGGCGGCCGGGTACACGGTGACCTCCAGGTCCACGCCAGCGGGATCGGTCACCGTGACGGTGTGCGATTCCACCTCGCCGGCACCCGCTGGCGGAAGCAGCAGAAGCAGAGACAGCAGCAAGGCCAAACGCGGCAGGGATCGTATCGACACGCGGGCATCCATCAAGGGAACCGACCGCGACTATAGCGCCCACTCGCGTTCGCGGGAACGGCGCACGGAGGCGCCGAAGCCGGGGCAGGATCAGCGCAGGTGGGTGTGCTGGTAGGTACGCAGGCGTCGGGTCTTCTCCACCATGCGCCAGAGGGAACGGCAGTTGTTGTAGCGCGAGACGTGCTGCAGCGGCACCCAGAGGATGTCGTTCGACTCGTCGCTGCCGGGCACCGGCAGGCGGTCGTCGATCTCCAGCAGGAAGCGCACGTCGATGTGCTCGTGCATCGGGAAATGCGGGCTGGCCGGGATGGTGTGGATGTCGAGATCGAAGACATCCTCTTCCACCAGGCGGATCTGCTCGGGGGCGAGGCCAGTCTCTTCGTGGGTCTCGCGCAGCGCCACCTGCAGGATGTCGGCCTGGCCGTCGGCATGCCCGCCGGGCTGGAACCAGCGGTGGTGCTTGCCGTGCAGCAGCAACAGGGCCTGCTCACGATCGGGGCTGACCACCCAGGCGGAACCGGTTACATGCGCGGGCAGGAGATCGCAGTGGAAGCAGTCCGGGTGCTCGCTGACGAACTCCAGGGCGCGGCGGACGTAGCCGGCCTCCTCGATGAAGGTCGTCTGGTGTCGGGCGAGCAGGTCCAGCAGCTGGGCGCGATGCATCTCAGGTCCCGGCGGGGTTGTGCAGCGCGTGGATCGCCGCGCGCGCGGCCTCGTCCACATCGCCCTCTCTGCCGGCCAGGGTCAGTCGGCCAAAGGCCCCCACCGCACGCACGTCGATCAGCGAGACGTTGGCGGCCTTCAGGGCCTGGTTCGCGGCATAGATGATGTACCCCGCCGGCTCCGCCTCGAGGATGAACATGCTCTGTTCCGGCAGGATCATGTTGCCGCGACGGTTCTGGCGGTTGATCAGCACGGTGTGATCCGGGGTCATCCCGCGGATGGTCTCCTGCCACGGGATGCGGCAGGGCTGGCGATCGTCCTGGCTGGCGCCCAGGCGTGCCAGCAGCACGCGGCCGGCCTCCTGCACATCGCTCTGGTCGCGGTGGTGGATCACCATGGAGCCGAATTCGCGCTCCACCACCTGCTGCGCGAGGTGCACGTTGGTCGCCTTGAGTGCGACGTCGGTCAGGCGGTGCACCGCCATCCCCGGGGACACTTCCACCCACAGGCAGGAGTCTCCCGGAACGGGCAGGAAGCCCTGGGAGACCGTAGCCATGTATTCCGCCAGCTGCGGCTGGAGGGAATCCATGTAGACGTAGGTGCGCAGCTGGATCATCGATTCGCTCTGGGCCAGGGCCTGCGGCCCATGGTTCCCGCACGTCGCGGCCCGAACCCGCGCGGGAATCCGCGCACGCCTCATGCAAGCCGCCCCGAAATGGGCGGGCTCGCGTGCACACGCGGGAGAATTGGAGGACGTATTGTGAACGCAGCGCGCCCCAAGCTCAACGTTGAGTGCCTTCACGGGCCGGCCTTCGGGCGGCCACACGTCCCGGGAAGACGCTCGTATAATGCAACGCCAACCCCGCAGCCACAGGGATTGTCATGCCGAAGAAGGATGCGGAACACCTCCTCGCCAGCGTGGAAGACGCCGATCTCGATCTGGCCGAGACCCTGCGCCAGCTCGTGGACTGGCTGCGCCCGGAGGACCCGCGCAATGTCGCGCCGGTGATCTCCCGTATTGAGCAGTTAACCCTCGCCCTGGGCGAGAACCCGCGCCTGCAGGACCGGCTGCGTGAGCGCCTGGAGGACGGGCTGGAGGACGCCCGGCACCTGACGCTGTACACCGGGATCGGGCTGTTCTCGCGCAAGGGTTTCTTCCGCGAGGCCGCGGAGCTGATCTACGAGCGGATCAATCCGCGCCCGATGGACCGGCGCGACCTGAAAGACGTGCTTTATCACGTGTTTCACCAGACCGATGACGCCGCCTGGGTTGCGGCCCTGCCGGACGATGCCTGGTGGCGCCTGCTGGAGGCCCTGGGCTGCCTGACCGGGGAACACCCCGGGGTCCTGCAACGGGCACGCGAAGAAATCCTCTACGCCCTGGAGATGCTGTCGATCTGGGTGGCCGCGGAGGAGCTGGAGCCGGAACTGCTGCGCCTGGACCCATCGATCGCCGAGCACAACTCGGCCTTTGTCGCCCAGGAGCGCGAGATCTCCGCCTACGTGCGTGACTACCGCGCCACCCTGGAGGACCCCAACCGCGAACGCATGGACGACCGCCACGCGCGGGTGCTTCTGGAGCAGTGCAGCGAGCAGATCGCGCGCCTGCGCCAGCTGGCCATCACCCATGGCAACAGCCTGTCGCTCACCCACCTTCTGGAACGTCTGGACCAGACCCTCGGCCGCATTCACAAGCTACTGGACCTGCTGGAGCCGGACGCGGACCGCGACACGCGCGCGGCCTCGGTCGGGGTGTTCCGCGAACTCATCACCATCAGCGCCCGCCAGCACGGCGTACGCGCGCTGTGGCAGGACAACATCAAGCTGGTCTCGCGCAGCATCACCCAGCAAGTCAGCGACACCGGCGAGCACTACATCACGCAGTCGCGCGGCGAATACTTCCAGATGCTGCGCTCCGGAGCCGGCGCCGGGCTGATCATCGCGGTCATGGCCCTGATCAAAATCCAGATCGAATCCCTGGGACTGTCCCACGCGGTCAACACCCTGTGGGTGAGCCTGAACTACGGCCTCGGCTTTGTGCTGATCCACATCCTGCATTTCACCGTGGCCACCAAGCAGCCGGCAATGACCGCCGCGCGTCTGGCCGCCGCCATCGAAGAAAGCGAACGCGGCACAGCCGATCCACGAACCATGGCAGATCTCCTGATGCGGGTGGGCCGTTCGCAGTTCGCCGCCGTACTCGGCAACGTGGGCATCGCGCTGCCGACCGCCATCCTGATCGGTCTGTTTGCGGCGGGTCTGTTCAACGCTCCGGTCCTGTCCGGTCGCGAGGTCGACTACCTGGTGGACGGGCTGCACCCGATCATGGGCCTGGCGCTATTCTTTGCCGCGATCGCCGGGGTCTGGCTGTTCGTCTCCGGCCTGATTGCGGGCTTCTTCGACAACCGCTGCGCCTACCTCGACCTGCCCGGCCGCCTGCGCGAGCATCCGCTGCTGCGCCGGTTGCTGCCGACCGGGGCGCGCCACCGCCTGGCCGACTGGATCGGCCACAACTACGGTGCACTGATCGGCAACTTCCTGTTCGGCGTGCTTTTGGGAGTGACCGGATATGTCGGCTACCTGCTGAACCTGCCACTGGACATCCAGCACGTCGCCTTTGCCTCGGCCAACCTCGGCTATGTCACCGCCAGCGAAGCGCCCGGGCTGGGCATGTTCGTCCTGTTTCTGGTGTTCGTGCTGCTGATCGGGGCAGTCAACCTGTGGGTCAGCTTCGGGCTCGCGCTGTACGTTGCGCTGCGCGCCCGTGGCGTGCGCATCGGGACCTTTGGCCGCGTCGTTCGCGCCTATGGTCGCCACCTGCGCGAACGTCCGGGCGAATTCCTGTTCCCGCCCGGCGCGCAGACCACGACCAACGGAGGCGACGACGAGTCCGATGCTCGTTAGCAGGGCCTTGCGTCTGCTGGCGCCGACACTCGCGCTATCGCTCGCCGGCTGTGCCGGGACGGTACCCAGCCCGTCCGGTGACGAGACCCGCACCCCGCTGATCGCCTCCGAGGTGATCCACACGGCGGATGGCGACCGGCTGCCGCTGCACCGCTGGGGGCCGGACACCCCCGAGCGGGTTGTGCTGGCCCTGCACGGCTTCAACGACCACGGTGGCAGCATGCAGGCGCTGGGCGAGGCGCTGGCCGGGCACGCCAATGCGGTGTATGCCTATGACCAGCGCGGCTTCGGAGCCACGCGCAACGCCGGCTACTGGTCCGGTCACCGACTGCTGGCCGAGGACGCCCGCACCGCACTCCGGCTGCTGCAAGAGCGCTACCCCGACCAGACGCCCTACCTCATCGGCAAGAGCATGGGCGGCGCTGTCGCGCTTCTGGCCATGGAGGAAACGACCGATTCCGCCACTGCATCGCCCCGGGTCGCCGGCACGGTCCTGATCGCCCCGGCGGTCTGGAGCCGTGGCGACATGCCCTGGTATCAGCGCTTCGGCCTGTGGCTCGGGGCGCGCCTGGCGCCCGGCTGGCGCCTGGACGGCGAGATGGCCGCTGACCTCGACATCCATCCCACCGATGATCCCGCGGTGCTACAACAGATGCGTGACGACCCGCTGGTGTTGCGTGATGCCCGCATCGATGCCCTGGACGGCCTGACCACCCTGATGACCCACGCGCTGGAGGCGGGCCCGGCTCTGCCCCCACCGAGCCTGACGCTGTACGGAGCGCGCGACGATCTGGTGCCATCCTTGCCCCTGGCGCGCCTGCTGGAGGCCCTGACCGCCCAGGGATCCGATGACCATCGGGCCGCGCTCTACCCCGAGGGCTATCACATGCTGACCCGGTATACCGGGGCCGAGACCACGTTCGACGACATCGCCGCCTGGCTGCGGGACCCCGAGGGAAGCCTCCCCTCGGGCCACGAACGCTCGCCCGACGCCCTGGCGCAGTACCTGCGCGAAAAGCACTGACTCGGGTTTCTCTGGCCACCACCGCGCGCTGGCGCTACGGTGGACCCAGCCAACCTTCGGAGAACGCCCTATGAGCCACTCGACCCCCAACCGCCTCGACGACCTGGTTGCCCGCAGCCGCCGCGACCAGGCGGAACGGGAACAGGGCTACCGCGAGCAAGCGTTGAAGATGTATCCGTGGGTATGCGGCCGCTGCGGGCGCGAATTCACCCGCGTCAATCTGCGCGAGCTAACCGTGCACCACCGCGACCACAACCACGACAACAATCCATCCGACGGCAGCAACTGGGAGCTGCTGTGCCTGTACTGCCACGACAATGAACACCAGCGCTACACCGACGCCACTCCGGGCAGCGGGAATACGGCGAGCACCTCCTCGGCTACCCACAACCCCTTTGCCGGACTGGCCGGGTTGCTTGACGACAACAACCGGGGCGGCGACGACCCGAAAACGTAAAACGACTGCGGGCTGGATGTCGGCATCGGGTCAGAGCCGGCGCCACCAGAACTGCAATGGCTTGAGGCTCTCCTGCCTCTCGCCGATATCCGGCCACGGGAAGTGGCCAACCCGCCCCTCGGCGCGCCGGTAGCCGCGCTTTTTCCAGAACCCGTCCAGGGACCGGTAACCGGCCGGGCGTCGCGGGTGATCCTCCGGGCGCACCACCGCGCAGAAGGTGGCATGGGCAAAGCCCAGGCGCCGCGCTGCCGCCTCGCGCTCGTCGAAGAACCGATGCCCCGCCCCCGAGGGAGACGCTGATTGAATCGCGCTCTCGCGTTGGTGCCCCCTGTTTTCCGAGACAAGGCGCGTCGTGCAGCGGGTAGTGGTTCTACCCGCAAGCGGCGCAACGCAGGATCGGGGAACAGGGGGCACCAACCCCACAAGCGATTGAATGCAGGGGCTCGGCCGCCCGTTGTTGACGAGAACGGGCGCGCGAACAGCGTTGCGGCTCCCTTGTGCAGAATGACTGCACGGCAGTCGCCGCGCCTTGTTCGCACGCAAAAGCGACTCGAGCGCGAGCGCGCGATTCAATCAGCGTCTCCCTGGCCGCGGAAGTCCGGCTCCAGTACCGATTCCGCCAGGTAGTAATACGCCGCCGGGTCCAGTCCTTGCTCAAGGAACGGGGCCTGGAATTCCGCCTCGGCCGCAGCCAGCGGCAGCGCAGTGGAGGCCCCCACGACGCGATCACCTTCCAGCGCGAGTACCAGCGTACTGTCCGGGCAGCCGACGTAGTCCTGCAGATACCGCTCTTCGTACTCCGCGCTCCCGTCGTAGAGATATGGCCACTCGCGGAAGACTGCGATGCGCAGGCGTGCAACATCCTCCAGATAGGGGGCAATCCCCGCCCCTCCCACGATCCTGAACTCCATTCGCCCCCCCCGGTATCACAATCAAACCGGCGCCGGCGTGTCCGCAGGGGCCTCCCGGCCGACACCGCGCAAGAGGCGCCCAAGGATATCCGACCCACTCAATATCCGGCGCTGACTATCGGTCCACAGCAGGATCACGTCGTCCCCAACCACCGTGTCACCGCTGCTGGCCGGGCGCACCCGGAAATGGGGTACCAGGCTGCCCAGCCGGTGGCTGCCATCACGCACGACCAGCGGGTGATGGCAGTGATGGTGGGGATCGAACCGCTCCGGCGCAAACAGCGCCTCGCGGGTAAAATCCGCGACCCGGATCACCGTGCGCGGCTCGCCCTCGGGATCGATGACCACCATCCAGCTGCGACCCGGTCCATTGAGTCGACGCAGGAACGCATCATCGGTACGGGACTCGATCGCCGGGAACACCGGACGCCCGGCCTCGAAGCCCAGCGTGATCACGCTGTCCGGGGCCAGCGCCTGGCCCTCGTGTTGCACCAGGATGTCGTCCAGCTCGAGGAAATTCCGCGCGCCCCGCCCCTCGACCCGGGTAATCTCGCTGCCGTGGGCCTGCATGTGCAGGTCGATCAGGTGATGCAGGTCCCGCTCGGGGAAGAAGCGAATCTCCTCGCCCCCCAGCCAGCGGTCCAGCACCCAGGCAGTGGGCCGTGCCACCGGGTACATCAGGATCTGGTAGAAGCGCAGCAGTGGATACAGCGCCCCGGCGACCCGCAGGGCATGCCGCGAAAAGTAGGACTGCGGCAGAATCTCGGCAAAGATCGTGATCACCACGGTAGAGAACAGGAATGCCGCCACGCCGCCCATCACCGAACCCGACAACAACGCCAGCAGCACGTTGACGGAGACGTTTCCCCAGAGAATGGTCACCAGGGCAAAGTTGGCATCGGCGCGCAGGGCCAGCAGGCGCTCCGCGCGCCGGTCACCCTTCTGCGCCTCGACCTCCAGCTCCAGCTTGCTGCGCGAGAACAGTCCGAGATTGAGTCCGGACAGAATCGCCGATTGGGACAGGCAGACGAGGATACCCAGCCAGGTGAGGACGCTCATGGGGTCTTTTCCTTGGGCAACACGGCGCACGAACGGGAGAGGCTTCAGGGTACCGCGTGGCAAGCCGTGCGCGCCCGCACGGAACGTTCGTTTCGTCGTGCCAAGCCGCACCCGCAAACCGGCAAAACATCTACACTTGGAGATGGGGCCGATGCCTGTCGGGCCGGCACCACAGCGGCCCGGTACGTCAGGAAACGGCCGGTCGGGCCACCGAATACGCTACAGGAGGATCTGCATGGATACTGTCTGGATCGTTGTCGCCGACGCCGCACGAGCCCGCATCTTCACCTGCGAGGGCCGTGCCTGCCAGGGGATGCACGAGAGCGAGACGCTCTCGCACAGCGAATCCCGCGCCCACAATCAGGATCTCGTCTCGGATCGTCCCGGGCGCAGCTGGAGCAGCGCCAGCGGGGACGCCCGCCACGCCATGCAGGACAGCACCGACCCGGCCGCCAACGAGCGCAACCGCTTTGCCCGTCAGGTGGCCGAACGCCTCAAGTCCGCCCATAACGACGGCACCTTCAAAAAACTGGTGATCGTCGCCGCACCCTCGTTCCTGGGCGCCCTGCGCGAAATGCTGGACCCGACCGTCGCCCATAGCGTCACCGCCGAGGTCGCCAAGAACATCACCAAGTCGACCGACGCCACCACCCTGCGCAAGCACCTGCCCGACTTCCTCTACTAGGCACCATTCCAGCCCTGGCCCCGCATAGCGGGGCCAGGGGCGACCGGTCGGCTCCAACGCCCCTCATCGCTTGCCGAGATCGTCCGGCTTCAGCGTGCCCAGCAGGCGCGGGCCGTCGGCGTGTGGCTCGAACACCGCCATTTCCGCCTCCTCGATTTCCACATCCGCGGCGTGGCGCAGGTTGAGATCGTGGCCCACAACGACGATGTTTTGCTTCGGATCCCTGGGCGGAGTATTCAGATGCCCCCGAAGGCCTTCGATCAGGTCCTCGCGGCGCTCATCGTCCTGGATAATCGGCAGATTGTAGAGCTCGGTCCGAATCTCGTAGTCACCGAAGGCATAGTGCGCGGTCTCCCAGTTACGGCAGAACTCGCTGGTCAATACCTGCTCCACCGGGATCGCGTAATGATCGAAGCCCTTGCCCACCTGGCGCGCCTGCTCGCGCCCGCGCGTACTCAGATTGCGCTGTCCTTCGCAATCGTCCATGTCGGACAGGTCGTAGTCGTCATGCGAACGATCGGTCGCCGCATGCCGCCAGTACACCACCAGCCCACCCGCCTGCATACGCTCGATCAGCGCATCCGGTGCCAGCGTCCCCGCATTTGCGGTAGCGAACGCCACCAGCAACAGGGCCAGGATTGCGCTCAGTATCCCATTTCGCATGCCGTCCTCCTCGCGAGTGATGGATTCGGTGTTTCCCTTGTGTGCGGACGCTCTGCGGCCGCGGTACCCGACACCCACCGGGCCCGCGCCTCCCAGTCTCCCGGGGCTCAGTCGAAGTCGTCGGGCGTCAGCACCCCGAGTACCCGGGGCGAGTCGCTGCCGGGCTCGAACACGGCGATTTCACCCTCGTCGATGCGAACCCGGGCGGCCTGCTGAAGATTGATGTTGTGGCCCACGATCACCACGTTCTTCCCGGCATCCCCCGGCGCCGTCACCAGATAGCGCCGCAATGCATCCACCAGCTCCTGCTGGCGTTGACGGTCACGCACTGGCGGCACATTGAACAGGTCGTCACGGACCTCCCAGGAGTCCTCGCCGAAGGCAATCCGGGCACTGTCGACATTGCGGCAGAAGGGCGAGCTCAGGATGCGCTCGACCGGGATCGCGTGGCGTTCGAAGCCCTCGCCCACCTGACGTGCCTGCTCGTACCCGCGGTCGTCGAGATTGCGCTGCCCCTCGCAACGGCTCATGTCGGACAGGTCGGTGTCCCGCTGGCTGCGGTCGGTGGCCGCATGCCGCCAGTAGATCACCAGCCCACCCGCCTGCATGCGCTCGATCAGCGCATCCGGGGCCAGTGTGCCGGCGCTCGCGATTACGGGGGAGAATCCAAGGATGATCAAGAACAAGAACCAGCGCCGAAGCATCGGGACCTCCAGTGAGAACGGGGTTCAACGAAGCAAGAGACCGTCATCCAAGGGCATCGGTTCGATGCATATTCTGGGCGCAACCATCCGCCCGGCGCGTTGACGCCCCCCGACCCCAGCCCTAGTATGCCGTCACCCCCTTGCCCGGAAACCCGCGTCCCCATGACCTATTGTGTCGCCATCGATCTGGACGACGGTCTCGTCTTCGCCTCCGACTCCCGCACCAATGCGGGCGTCGACCAGGTCAGCACCTACAGCAAGATGCACACCTTCGAGATCGAGGGTCAGCGGGTCTTTGTGGTCCTCGCTGCCGGCAACCTCGCCACTACGCAATCCGTGGTACAGCAGCTCAAACGGGACATGGAAGAAGGTGCCGACGAGAGCCTGGCCACCGTGGAGCGCATGTCGGATGCAGCCGACTATCTGGGCCGGCTCAACCGCGAAGAGGCGGAAAAGCACTCCGAGGCACTGTCCCGCTCCGGCATCAAGGCCGAGGCCACGCTGATCATCGGCGGCCAGATCGGCCAGGACGCGCCGGCGATCTTCATGGTTTACCCGCAGGGCAACTACATCACCACCTCGCAGCAGACACGCTTCTTGCAGATCGGCGAGAGCAAATACGGCAAGCCGATTCTGGACCGCATCATCGACCCGACCACCCCGCTGGGCGATGCCGCGCGCTGTGCCCTGGTCTCCATCGACTCGACGATCCGTTCGAACCTGACCGTGGGGCCACCGATCGAGGTGATGGTCTATGAGCGCGGCACCCTGACCTTCGACCATTACCTGTGCCTGGAGACGGACGACGACTACCTGCGGTCGCTCACCCAGGCCTGGGACATGAACATCAAGAAGGCCTTCACCGACCTGCCGCGCTTCGACTGGGAATCCGCCCACGAACGCAAGCTGCGCGGGACGCGCGTCAGCCGCGGCTCCGGCAAGACGGCGGGGTCTTCCTCGACCAAGACGAAAAAGCCGCGGCGCTGAACACGGCAGCGCGGCGACGCTACGCCGCCTGAGTCTGCACCTGCGCCGGCGAGGCCAGGAACCAGGTCTCGGCGTTCGCGCCGTGAATATCTCCGATATCCCGCTGCAGCACGTCGATGAAGGCGTGCAGGGCCTCTTCCTTGATCAATTCGTCCACGTGCGCATCGGCCGCGTGACGGCGCCCCTGGATCACCAGGCGCAGGGGCAGTTCGTTGTTCGGCAGTTTTTCCAGCGCGTCCTGTACCTGGGTCAGGGCGTGGGTAACCGACCGCGGGAAGGCGGTGTCCTGCAACAGGTAGCGAACCACATCCACGCCGTTGATACGCCGCTTCACATGCTGACGATACATCTGGAAGCCGCTCTCCGAACGCAGGATGCTGGTCCACAGCAGTCCCTCGTAGGGCCCCGGATCCTCGCCATCCTTCTTCAGGTGACGCAGTGCGCCAACGTCGATCTGCCGCGTCCCCATGTCGGCCCGCTCCAGGTTGCGTCCCAGGCGGATAAAGTCGTAGGCGGCATCGTGGCTCATGGTTCCGGCCAGCAGCCCGGTCAGGGTCTGGCAGCGCTGGATGACGTCCGAGAGGAATTCGAAACGCCCGCGCTTGCCGATACCCTGGTCGATATGGTCGCGCGCGAACAGATAGAGTTCGTTCATCACCTCCCAGGCCTCGGAGGGCACCAGATCGCGCGTGGTGCGAACGTTCTCGCGCGCGGCGCGCAGGGAGTTGAGGATGGAGCTGGGGTTGTCGGCATCGGCCAAGAGGAACTTCACGCAGTTACGTTCATCTTCGCGCTGGTAGTGGTTGTCGAACAGGGCCTCGTTACCGGTGACGTCCACCAGCCCCTTCCAGGACAGCTGCACCGATTTCGGCATGTCCAGCGCCAGCAGATTGAAGGCCATGACCATGCGCGCCGTGTTCTCGGCACGCTCCACATAGCGCGCCATCCAGTACACGCGTTCTGCGACTCTCGAGAGCATCTTAGTTCTCCTCGTCCACGATCCAGGTGTCCTTGCTGCCCCCGCCCTGCGAGGAGTTCACCACCAGCGAGCCCTTGCGCATCGCCACGCGGGTCAGCCCGCCGGCGGTCACGTCGGTGCGCACCCCCTGCAGGACGAACGGGCGCAGATCCAGGTGCCGCGGTTCGATCTCGTCACCGCACAGCGTCGGGGCCACCGAAAGGTCCAGCGTCGGCTGGGCGATGTAATTGCGCGGGTCTTTCTTGATCAGCTGCGCGAACTCGGCCCGTTGCTTCTTGGTTGCGTGCGGGCCGACCAGCATGCCGTAGCCACCAGACTCGTTGGCCGGCTTCACCACCAGCTCGTCAAGGTGATCCAGCACGTAGGCACGATCCTTCTCGTTGACGCAGAGATAGGTCGGCACATTGGGGATGATCGGTTCCTGATCCAGGTAATAGCGGATAATGTCCGGCACAAAGGCATACATCACCTTGTCGTCGGCCACGCCCGCGCCCGGCGCGTTGGCGAGCCCCACGTTGCCCTGGCGCCAGGCGCGCATCAGCCCGGGCACGCCCAGCATCGAATCCGGATTGAAGACCTCCGGATCCAGGAACTCGTCGTCGATGCGCCGGTAGATGACGTCGACGCGCTCCAGACCATCGATGGTGCGCATGTAGACGCAGTCGTCGTCGCCGACCACCAGATCCGCGCCCTCCACCAGCTCCGCGCCCATGCGCTGGGCGAGGAAGGAGTGTTCGAAGTAGGCCGAGTTGTAGATCCCCGGCGTCAGCACCGCGATCTCCGGGTAGTCCTGCGGACGCGGCGAGATCGAGGCGAGCATGTCGAACAGCTGGGTGGGATATTCATCCACCGGCAGGATGCTGGAACTCTCGAACAGCTCCGGGAACACCCGCTTGGTGACTTGCCGATTCTCCAGCATGTACGACACGCCGGAGGGCACGCGGAGGTTGTCCTCCAGCACGTAGAACTGCCCCGAGCCGTCGCGCACCAGGTCCGAGCCGCAGATGTGTGCCCAGACGCCCTGCGGCGGCTTGATGCCAACACACTGTTCGCGGAAGTTCTTTGACTGGTTCAGCACGTAGCGCGGAATCACCTTGTCCTGGAAGATCCGCTGCTCGTTGTAGATATCGTCAATGAACAGATTCAGGGCATTCAGGCGCTGCTCCAGGCCGGCCGTGACCTGATCCCATTCCTTGCGCGCAATGACCCGCGGGATGATGTCGAACGGCCAGGCACGGTCGATGTTCTCGCCTTCAGTGTAGACCGTGAAGCTGATACCCATCTCGAGAATCGCGCTGTCCGCGGCCTGCTTGCGGCTGTGGATCTCGCCCGCGTCCAGCGAGGCCAGGTATTCCGCGAGTGCCCGAGCCGGAGGGCGTGGCTGGCCAGGTTTCTCGATCAGTTCGTCGTAAAACGGGGCGGAATCGTATTGCTTCCAGTCGATGGCCATTCGTCGGGTCCTCTGACGCGGGGATGGTGTTGTTCTACAGTAACGCCTTTTGGCGACAGTCGACGTTTCTGCCCACAGCGTTTCGTCCGGCCCGCCCCGACCGAGGTTCCCATGTCCGACGCACTCGAACAGCGCCTGATCGAACTCTACCGCCACCCAAAGATCCAGGGATGCAACTGGCAGCCACGGTTGTTCTGGTATGCGGCCGCCGACGGCACGCCCTTCGGCAGGTTGCGGGTGGACGGGCGGGAACTGGAGGTCTTCCTGGCAACAATCCTGGGGGAACCTTCAACGGAACAGGCCGGGCTGGATGCCGAGCGGGATGGCCGCGGGCAGTTTCTCGCCGCCAATGCGCGGCGCCACGAGCTGCCGTTGTTCACCCGCCGCTGACCAACCATGGCCTTGTCACAAGCCCTGCCATCGCAAGGAATGTAGCGACATGGCGGCCTTCCTGGGCGGCCAGGCAACCGAACCGAACAAAACGCAGGGGGGTGCGGACGGAGGTTGCTTCCTTCGTCGCTGCGCTCCTCGCCATCACGGGGCTCGTGGCGGCGCCATGCGAGGACGAACGTTCAGACAGGCTTGCGGAATTCGACCTGTTTCCAGTAGCCGAACAGGCTCGCCGGGGCGACCATGCAGGGCTCCTGCCCGGTCACGCGCACGAAGTCCTCGTATTCCATGTCCGGCCGGAACCCAACGGCCTTCGACAGCGGCCGCAGGCAGCGCTCGACGCCGCGCAACAACCATTGCTGCGAGGCAAAGTGGTTGACCACCAGCAAGCGCCCCCCGGGGCGGCAGACTCGCCACATCTCGGCGAACAGGGCATCGGGGTTGGGCACCACGGTTGCCACATACATCGCGACCACCGCGTCAAAGCTATTATCGGCGAAGCCGAGCTTTTCGGCATCCATCTCGCACAGGCCAGATACTGCCGGCAGACCACCGTTCAGGCGCCCACGCGCAACCTCCAGCATCTCGCGGGATACATCGATCCCCACCACCTCGCAGTCATCCGGGTAATCCGGCAGCGAGATCCCGGTGCCGACCCCGACCTCCAGGATGCGCTTGCCCGAGACCGGCGCCAGGGTCTCCCGCGCGCTGGCGCGCCCGGTCGCGAACACTCGACCGAAGGTGGCGTCGTAGTGGCGAGCGTAGCGCCGGTAACTTTTGCGAATACTGACGAGGTCCATGCCCACGCGTCCCGAATCTGAATGGCCGGACGCCGGGAAAAGCAGCGCCCGTGATCGAAGCGAGTCCGATCAGGACTCGGGTTCGACCGCCTTCATGCTCAGACGGATGCGGCCCTGCTTGTCCACTTCCAGGACCCGCACCGTCACCGAATCCCCTTCCGCGAGGAAATCGCCGACGCTCTCGACACGTTCATCGGAGATCTGCGAGATGTGGACCAGACCGTCACGGCCCGGCAGGATCGAGACGAACGCCCCGAAGTCCATGATCTTCGCCACCTTCCCGGTGTACTGGCGCCCCACCTCGATATCCGCGGTCAGCTCTTCGATACGGCGCTTGGCCTCGAGGCCCGCCGCCTGATCGGTGGAGGCGACCTTCACCGTGCCGTCGTCCTGGATGTCGATGGTCGCGCCGGTCTCTTCGGTCAGTGCGCGAATGGTCGCCCCGCCCTTGCCGATCACGTCGCGGATCTTGTCCGGGTTGATCTTCATGGTGATGAAGCGCGGCGCGTGCGAGGACATCTCGTCACGATGATGCGGCAGTACTTCGTTCATGCATCCGAGGATATGCATGCGGCCCTCACGGGCCTGGGCCAGCGCCCGCTCCATGATCTCGCGGGTGATCCCGTCGATCTTGATGTCCATCTGCAACGCGGTCACGCCGTCGTTGGTGCCGGCCACCTTGAAGTCCATGTCCCCCAGATGGTCCTCGTCGCCGAGGATGTCGGAGAGCACGGCGAAGCGATCGCCTTCCTTGATCAGGCCCATCGCAATACCTGCAACCGGGGCCTTCAGCGGCACGCCGGCATCCATCAGCGCCAGCGAGGTACCGCAGACAGAGGCCATGGAGCTGGACCCGTTGGATTCGGTGATCTCGGAGACCACGCGAAGCACATAGGGGAAGTCCGCCTCGTTCGGCATCACCGCCTGCACGCCACGCTTGGCGAGGCGCCCGTGCCCGATCTCGCGGCGCTTGGGTGTCCCGACAAAGCCGGTTTCGCCGGTGCAGTAAGGCGGAAAGTTGTAGTGCAGCATGAAACGGTCGCGGCGCTCGCCTTCCAGGGCGTCGATGATCTGGGCATCGCGATCGGTGCCGAGGGTGGCCACCACCATTGCCTGCGTCTCGCCCCGGGTAAACACGGCGGAGCCGTGCGCGCGCGGCAGCACGCCCGTATCCACGTGGATCGGGCGCACCGTCTTGGTGTCGCGGCCATCGATGCGCGGGTTGCCGTCGAGGATACGATCACGGACCAGGCGGTACTCCAGGTCGTGGAAGGCCGTCTTCACGTCATCCAGGCTGGGCCCGGACTCGTCTTCACTGACCAGGGCCTCCACGGCCTTGCCGCGCAGTTCGCCAATGCGCTGCGTGCGCGCCTGCTTCTCGGCGATCTGGTACGCCTCCACCAGTTCCTCGCCGACCACCCCCTGGATCTGCTCCTCGAGCGATTCGAGCGACGCTGCCGGCTGCCACTCCCACGCGGGCTTGCCGGCCTCGGCCGCCAGTTCCTTGATCGCCTGGATCGCGGCCTGCATCTGCTCGTGGCCGTACATCACCGCACCCAGCATCACCTCTTCGGAGAGCTGGTTGGCCTCGGATTCGACCATCAGCACGGCGTTCTCGGTACCCGCCACGACAAGATCAAGGTCGGAATCCGCCAGGGCGCTGTAGGTCGGGTTCAGAAGATATTCACCGGCGCGGTAACCGACTCGCGCGGCGCCAATCGGCCCGGCAAAGGGCACGCCGGAGAGCGCCAGCGCGGCCGAGGTCCCGAGCATCGCGGGGATATCGGGATCCACCTCGGGGTTGATCGACATAACCGTCGCGACCACCTGGGTCTCGTTCTTGAAGCCTTCCGGGAACAGCGGACGGATCGGTCGGTCGATCAGGCGGCAAGTCAGGGTTTCCTTCTCGCTCGGGCGCCCCTCGCGCTTGAAGAATCCACCCGGGATCTTGCCGGCCGCGTAGGTGCGCTCCTGGTAGTTCACGGTCAGGGGGAAGAAGTCTCGGCCCGGGTCGGCTTCCTTGCGAGCCACCACGGTGACCAGCACCACGGTCTCGGCCATATTGACGATGACGGCGCCACTGGCCTGACGAGCGATGTCACCGGTTTCGAAGGTGACCGTATGGTTTCCGTACTGGAATGACTTCTTGTATGCCACGTTATTTCCCGTTTCCCGTGTTCTTGCGACTTTGATGCCTGAATTCTCGCTCTCGCGACCCATTGGTGCCGGCCCGAAAGCGAACGGGCCCGCACCAATGGCGCGGGCCCGTCATGCCGGCCTTAGCGGCGCAGCCCAAGCTCCTGAACCAGGGCCTGATAGCGCTCCTGGTCATGACGCTTGAGATAGGTCAGCAACTTGCGGCGCGTGCTGACCATCTTCAACAGGCCGCGGCGCGAGTGATGATCCTGCTTGTGCTTGTCGAAGTGCCCCATCAGATGCTGGATGCGGGCCGTCAGCAGCGCGACCTGGACTTCCGGCGAACCGGTGTCGTTGGGATCGCGCTTGTGCTTCTCGACGATGGCCGATTTTTCTTCGGTGGTGAGCGACATGAAAACCTGACTCCTGAAAAATTTCTAAACCGTTAACCGACCAGTGGCGCTGGCGATAGGCGGGCAATGGTAGCACGACGCACGACGACGTGAACAGAAAGAGACCGGGCACGCTCAGGCCGGCGCGTGCGCCGCCGGCACGAACAAACGGCGCGCCCGGATCTGCCCGTCGGGGTCGCGAACACCGACCGCCAGGAAGCGGCCACCATCATCAAAAATCCGCACCAGGGGCCAGCCAGTATCCCCTTCGTACGGCGCATCCGCCGCCCCTGGGGCCTGCCCGACCACGGCGGTCGGCGCGGCCGGGTTGCCATGGCGCATGGCGGCGCTGGCGGCGGCGTCGAGCGTGACCGACGGCCAGTGCGCCAGCGCCGCCTCCGCCGGTTGCAGCAAGGCCTCGATGGCGGCGACCCCGCCCGCCTCGAAGGCCGCCTCAATGGCATCCAGCGAGACCATCGCGGCGGCGTCGAAGTGGCCGTGCCCGACCCGGTGCAACGTATCCACCGCCGCTCCACAACCGAGCGCATGCCCGATGTCGGCAACCAGCGAACGGATATAGGTCCCCTTGGAGCAATGCACCGTCAAACGCAGGCCGTCCGCCGCGATCTGCTCGATCTCCAGGGAATGTATCTGCACCGGACGCGGGGGGCGATCCACCTCCACACCCTGACGCGCGAGCTCATACAGGCGCTTGCCCTGATGCTTTAGGGCCGAGACCATTGGCGGGACTTGCGCCTGGTCGCCACTGAACCGCCGCTCCAGCTCGCGCAGGGTGGCCGGCTCGATGGGCGGCACCGCCGCCTCGCGGATCACTGCGCCATCGAGGTCCGCGCTGTCCGTCTCAACCCCCAGGCGCGCCTCGGCGACATAGCGCTTGTCCGCATCCAGCAGCCAGCCAGAGACCTTGGTGGCCTGCCCGAAGCACAACGGCAAAAGGCCCGTCGCCCGCGGGTCCAGTGCCCCGGTATGACCGGCCTTCTTCGCCTGCAACAGATACTTGACCCGGCCCAGCGCCTGGTTGGAGCTGCGCCCCCGCGGCTTGTCCAGCAACAGGATGCCGTCGACCTCGCGCCGCTTGCTCGCCATGGATGAAACGCCCGGCCGAAAACGCCCGGGCTCAGGCCCCGCGTTCCGGTCCCTCGTCCGGATCGCGTCGCTCGTCGGAGCCACCGTCATCTGCCGCGCCGTCCCCATCCGGGGCCTCGGGATCGTCCGCATGATGCGCCCGATCCTCGGCCAGCGCCTGGTTGATCAGTGACGACAGGTGCGCACCGCGCTCCGGCGTATCGTCATAGATGAAGCGCAGTTGCGGCACCGAGCGCAGACGCATGCGCTGCCCCAGGGCCCGACGCAGAAAACCGGCGGCGCTGTTCAAGCCCTTCTGCGCCTCCTGACCCTTCTCGGCCCCGCCGAGCTGGGTGAAATACACTCGGGCATACGCCAGATCGCGCGACACCTCGACCCCGGCCAGCGTGATCATGCCGACCCGCGGGTCCTTGACCTCCATGCGGATGAGCTCGGCCAGCTCGCGCTGGATCTGCTCCCCGACACGGTCGGAACGATGGAAGTCGCGGTTACCGGGCATCAGAGCGTCCGGGCCACCTCGACGCGCTGGAAGACCTCGATCTGGTCACCCGCCTTCACGTCGTTGTAGTTCTTCACCGCGATACCACATTCGGTACCGGCCTTGACCTCGTTCACATCGTCCTTGAAGCGACGCAGGCTCTCCAGCTCGCCCTCGTAGATTACGACGTTGTCGCGCAGCACGCGGATCGGGTTGCCCCGCTTGACCGCGCCCTCCATCACCAGACAGCCGGCCACCTGACCAAAGCCCGAGGCCTTGAACACGTCGCGCACCTGCGCCAGGCCGACGATCTCTTCGCGGATCTCGGCCGACAGCAGACCGGACAGCGCCTGCTTCACGTCGTCGATCGCCTCGTAGATCACCGAGTAGTAGCGCACGTCGATCTCGTTCTCCGCCGCGAGGCGCTTCGCGCCCGCATCGGCACGCACGTTGAACGCGATCACGATCGCCTCGGAGGCCATCGCCAGGTTCATGTCGGACTCGGAGATCCCGCCCACCCCGGCGGAGACCACCTTCACGCGGACCTCGTCGGTGGACAGCTTGATCAGCGACTCGCGCAGGGCCTCGGCCGAGCCCTGCACATCCGCCTTGATCAGGATGTTCACGGTCGCGATCTGGCCGTCCTGCATCTGGTTGAAGATGTTCTCCAGCTTCGACGCCTGTTGCGCGGCCAGCTTGCGCTCGCGCTGCTTGGTGTCGCGATGTTCTGCGACCTCGCGGGCCGTCTTGTCATCGGCCACCACCAACACCTCGTCGCCAGCGTCCGGCACCCCGGACAGGCCCAGGACCTCGACCGGCATCGACGGGCCGACTTCCTTCACGGCCACACCAGTGTCGTCGAACATCGCCCGCACGCGGCCGTATTCCTTGCCCGAGAGCACGATGTCGCCGTGCTTGAGCTTGCCGGACTGGACCAGAATGGTCGCCACCGGACCGCGGCCTTTCTCCAGGCGCGATTCGATGACCACACCACGCGCCGGACCCTCGTCCGGGGCCTTCAGCTCCATCACCTCGGCCTGCAGCCCCAGGGACTCCAGCAGATCGTCGATCCCCTGGCCGGTATGGGCGGAGACCTGAATGAACTGGGTATCGCCGCCCCAGGACTCGGGGATGACCTCGTGCTGGGCCAGTTCGTTCATGACCCGATCCGGTTCGGCCTCGGGCTTGTCGACCTTGTTGACCGCCACGACCATCGGCACGCCCGCAGCCTTCGCATGCTGGATCGCCTCGATGGTCTGCGGCATCACGCCGTCATCCGCCGCAACCACCAGGATCACAATGTCGGTGGATTGGGCGCCGCGGGCACGCATTGCGGTAAACGCGGCATGCCCCGGGGTATCCAGGAAGGTCACGCCATCGTGGTTGTTCTTCACGTGGTAGGCGCCGATGTGCTGGGTAATCCCGCCTGCCTCGCCAGAGGCGACCTTCTCCTTGCGGATATAGTCCAGCAGCGAGGTCTTCCCGTGGTCGACGTGACCCATCACGGTCACCACCGGCGGCCGCGGACGGGCCTCGGCATTCTGCTCGAGACCGGTATCGATCTCGTCCTCGACCGAGGTTTCCTTCGCGGCGATCGGGTTATGCCCCATCTCCTCGACCACCAGCATCGCGGTGTCCTGATCAATCGACTGATTGATGGTCGCCATCACGCCCATGCCCATCAGGGCCTTGATCAGCTGCGGCGCCTTGATCGCCATCGCCTGGGCCAAGTCGGCCACGGTAATGGTTTCCGGCACCTCGACATCCCGCACCACCGGCGCGGTCGGCTTGGCAAAGCCGTGCTTGCTGGTCACGGCCTGAGCCGCTGCGGACTGGGCCTTGCGGCTCTCGCCCTTCTTGCGGCGACCGCGGCGGTCCCCGGCGACATGCAGTTCCTTGCGCTCGTCTTTGCGACCACCCTTGCGGGCGCCCTTGCCGGCCTTGGCATCGGCTGCCGGGGCAGCAGCCGCCGGAGCGGCCTGCCGGGCTGCGGCTTCGCGCTCCAACCGTGTCTGTTCTTCCTTCTCGCGCTTGGCCTCCTGGGCCTCGAGCTCTTTCGCCCGACGCTTCTGGCGTTCTTCGCGTTCAACGGCTTCCTGCTTGCGCGCGTCGGACGCCTTGCGCTGGGCTTCGCGCTCGGCCTCCACCTGCAGCGCCAGCTGCTCGGTACGGCTAAGCGGACGTTTCGGCTTCTCGGGCACGGGCTCCGGTTCGGCAGCGGGCTCCTCGACTGGGGCCTCTTCGGCCAGCTCGGGTTCCGGCTCGGCCGGGGTCTCGACGACCGGCTCTTCGGCCTTGGGCTCCTCGACCGGCACCTCTTCGGCGACCGAGGTCTCGTCCTCGACCGGGGCCTCGGGGGCCGCTTCTTCCGCCGGGCCGGCGGCACGGATTTCTTCCGGGGCCTCGGGCGCCGGGGCCTGTTGCTCCTCGGCTACCGGCGGCTCTTCCACCGGGGCCTCGGGCTGTGCCTCGGCGGGCTTGGGCTTCAGGGTCCGCTTCTTGCGCACCTCGACGTTAACCGTCTTGGAGCGCCCCTGGCCGGAGCTGACCTTGAGGGTCTGCGCCTGGGTCCGGCGCTTCAGGGTCACGCGCCCTGCGTCGCCCTCGCCATGCGCCTGACGGAGGTGATCGAGCAGCTTGCGCTTTTCGGCATCGGTGATCGCCGCTTCCGGACCATCGACCTCGACGCCCGCCTCCTTGAGCTGAACCATGAGGCGGTCAACCGGTGTTCCCACCGATTCCGCGAATTGCTGCACTGTCATTTGCGCCATGGCGCCTACCTCCATTCCAGATTCTTTTCAGGCCAACCGACAGCCTGTGATACGCGTCCGCGAGACGAGCGACCGGGGCTTACTCCCCGGTTTCGAACCACGGGGCGCGCGCCGTCATAATCAGCGCCGACGCCTCTTCCGTATCCAGGCCGGTCATCTCGACCACGTCGTCGGATGCCTGCTCCGCCAGGTCCTCCATGGTGCACACGCCATGTGACGCCAGCTTGTTCGCCAGCGCCGGGCTCATGCCTTCCATGCCGAGGAGATCCTCCGCGGGCTGATAGCCATCGCCACCCTCGGCCGCGATGGCCTTGGTCAGGAGCGCGTCGCTCGCACGATTGCGCAGCTCCTCGACCATGGCCTCGTCGAACTCCTCGATCGCCAGCAGTTCTGCCTCTTCCACATAGGCCACTTCGTCCAGGGTCGTAAAGCCTTCCTGAACCAGGATGCTGGCAACTTCCTCGTCGACATCCAGGGCCTCCATGAAGAACGCGACCAACTGCTGGGCCTCGGCGTCGCTCTTTTCGGCCGCCTGTTCCTCGGTCATCACGTTCAGTTCCCAGCCGGTCAGCTGGGAGGCCAGGCGGATGTTCTGGCCGCCACGGCCGATGGCCAGCGACAGCTTGTCTTCCTCGACCGCGATATCCATCGACTGCTTGTCCTCGTCGACCACGATCGACAGGACCTCCGCCGGCGACATCGCATTGATCACGAACTGAGCCGGATTCTCGTCCCAGACAATGATGTCGATGCGCTCGCCGGCCAGCTCGTTGGACACCGACTGCACACGCGAGCCGCGCATGCCGACGCAGGCGCCGACCGGATCCAGACGCGGGTCGTTGGAGCGCACCGCAATCTTGGCACGCATACCCGGGTCACGGGCCGCGCCCATGATGTCGATAATGTTCTGGCCGACCTCGGGCACCTCGAGCTTGAACAGCTCCATCAGGAACTCCGGCGCGGTGCGGCTGAGGATCAACTGCGGGCCACGGGCCTCGGGGCGGATCTCCTTGAGATAGCCGCGCAGCCGGTCATTGGTACGCACGGTCTCGCGCGGGATCATGTGTTCGCGCGGGATCAGGGCCTCGGCGTTGCTCCCGAGGTCCACATAGGTGCCATTGCGATCCGTACGCTTGACGATCCCCATGACCAGCGTGCCAACGCGATCCTGGTACTCCGCGACGACCTTGGCTCGCTCGGCTTCGCGTACTTTCTGCACGATGACCTGCTTCGCGGCCTGGGCCGCAATGCGACCGAAGTCCACGGCCTCGACCGGCTCCTCGATCACGTCGCCGACCTGGGCATCCGGATTCTTCTGCTGGGCATAGGACAGCAGCGTCTGGTATTCCGGGGATTCGAACTCGGGGTCCTCGTCGTCCACCACGGTCCAGCGCCGGAAGGCCTCGTAATCACCCTCCTCGCGGTCGATGCTCACGCGCACGTCCATCTTGCCGCCGTGGTACTTGCGGGTCGCCATCGCCAGGGCCGATTCCAGGGCTTCGAAGATGATGTCCTTCTCCACTCCCTTCTCGTTCGCCACGGCATCAGCGACCAGCAGGATCTCCTTGTTCATGTCTTGCCTCTCCGCACTCGGCAGTTGCCTGCCGATTCAACAAAAAGCGTAGCAGCGCCCTGGACTACAGCTATTTTTTATAGCTGCTCAAGGACACGCGCGTTGTGGATCGCGGCCAGCGGCAGCTCGTAGGCCATGCCGTCCACTTCCACCTCGATCATCGGATCTTCCACCGACAGCAGTACGCCACGGAAATTGCGGCGGTCATGCTCCGGCCATGCCAGACGCACCTTCACCGGATGACCGATGTAGGTCCGGAACTGCTCGGGGGTAAACAGAGGGCGTTCGATACCGGGGCTGGACACCTCCAGGGTGTAGTTCCCCTTCAGAGCCTCCTCGACCTCGATGACCGCACCGGCCTGATCGCTGACGCGCGCGCAATCGTCCACCGTGACGCCATTCTCGCCATCGATATAGATCCGCACGACAGGCGGCGTGGAACCGGAGTGATACTCCAGCCCCCACAGCTGCATGCCTTCCCCCTCGACAACCGGGGTCAGCAGTGTTTTCAGTTGTTCAGCCTTCTGCGACAAGGGCGTCTCGATCGACTCCGTCCCTTTGGCGGGACCCGGAAACAAAAAAAGGGCGCCGAACGCCCCTCGTACACCTCTCCAGATGACAGCAACACCTTGGGTGCTGCGAGGCGCGCGGGAGCGCGGCCCAAGGGCGATTCACCACACCGGGCGAAGACCCTTAACAAAAAGGCCCCGTACGGGGCCTCTCTGACAATTGGTAGCGGGGGCAGGATTTGAACCTGCGACCTTCGGGTTATGAGCCCGACGAGCTGCCAGACTGCTCCACCCCGCATCCGAGACGCAGAACTATACCAAAGCGGCGACCCGCCCCGCAAGGGCTGTCGCCGATTATTTACTACCGTGCCCGGCGCTGGCCAGCCCGCAGGTGTGGACGCAGGTCGTAGCGCCAGATGTATCCGGGCAGGGCAAACATCGCGAACAGCGACAGGGTGATCACGTAGAACTCCCAACCCTGCGGATGGATACCGCCGGTCGCCTGGAACTCCAGCCCCTTCCCGATGGCGCCGATCACGATATACAGCACCAGCCATTCGCCAATGCGGGTCCACGGCCCCTTGATGCCACTCTCCGGCACCACCATCAGGCCGATACGATCACTGAGCCAGGGCAGGTTGGCGCTGATAAACGCCACCACCACAAACCCCCAGACTAGAACATCAAACGGAATCCACTGTGTCACGAGTTACCCGATAATTGCGTAGTGGGTTAAAGACAGCAGCAGACCCGGGAAAATTCCCAACAGCAGCACCGCAAGCCCATTAATGCTAAGCGCAGCGGCCAGCGCACCGGACGGCTGGACCGGCTCCTCGGCACCTTCCTGGGGGTCGTCGAAGAACATCATCTTGACCACACGCAGGTAGTAGAAGGCGCCAATGATCGAGAAGATCACCGCGACGATCGCCAGCCAGACCAGTTCCGCGCCCACGGCGGCCTGGATCACCGCCAGCTTGGCGTAGAAGCCGACGGTCGGCGGTACACCGGCCATGGAGAACAACAGGAGCAGCATGATGAACGCAAACCAGGGGTTGCGCTTGGCGAGCCCCTTGAAATCATCGATCTGGTCCGCTTCGTACCCCTTGCGCGACAGGAACACGATCATCCCGAAACCACCGGCGGCCGTGATCGCGTAGACGATCACGTAGAACATGGCCGAGGCGTACCCGCTGTCGGTGCCCGCCAAGATCCCCATGAACAGGAACCCGATATGGGCAATCGTCGAATAGGCCAGCATGCGCTTGATGCTGGTCTGGGCGATCGCGATCACGTTGCCCACTGCGAGCGACAGGACCGCGAGGATAATCAGCATGCCCTGCCAGTCAGCGTGCAGTGGCCCCATGCCTTCCACCAGCAGCCGCATCAGGAAGGCGAAAGCCGCAATCTTCGGCGCCGTGGCGATGAACAGCGTGACCGCCGTGGGCGCGCCGTCGTAGACGTCCGGCACCCACATGTGGAACGGGACTGCCCCCAGCTTGAACGCGATGGCGACCACCAGGAACACCAGGCCGAAGACCAGCGGGACGTTCATGCTCTCGTCCGCAGCCACCAATTCGGCGGCGATCACGGCAATATCCAGCGAACCGGTCATGCCATAGATCATGGACATGCCGTAGAGCAGCAAACCAGATGCCAGCGCACCCAGCACGAAGTACTTCATGGCCGCCTCGGTGGCGCGCGAGTTGTCGCGCCAGAACGCGACCAGCGCGTAGGACGACAGCGACAGCAACTCCAGGCCCAGGTACAGGGTCAGCAGGTTGTGCCCCGAGATCATGATCATCATGCCGAGCACCGCGAACAGGCCCAGCACGTAGAACTCGCCCTTGTGGATACCGCGCTCCATCAGGTACGGACGGGCATACAGGAAGACCAGGAAGCTGGTCACGTACACCGCCACCTTCAGGATGTCGGCCATCGGGTCCTTCACGAAGGTATCCGAGAAGGTCAGGACCGTCTCCGGCCCCATCATCCACAGTGTCAGACCCGCCGCCGCGACCAGGGTCGCCTGCACCAGGCCGTAGGTGACATCACGCCGCGAATCCGGCAGGAACGCGTCGATCACCAGGATCAGGCACGCCATCCCGAGCACGAACATCTCGGGCACGGCGGGGAGGAAATTGGGGATCTCGAAATTCATGTCAGGCGCCCCTTCAGAGCTTCGACTGCGCGATATGCGCCACGAGGTGGTCGATGGTCGCGTTCATCACATCCAGCAGCGGGGCCGGCCATACGCCCAGAAGCAGCGTGAAGAAGGCCAGCACGCCCATCAGGAAGAACTCGCGGCGATTCATGTCGGAAAGACCGGCCACGTTCTCGTTGGCCACCGCGCCGAAGATCACGCGCTTGACCAGCCACAGGGTGTAGCCAGCGGCCAGGATCAGGGTGGTCGCGGCGAGGAACGCGATCCAGAAATCCGCCTTGAACGCGGCCAGGATGACCATGAACTCGCCGACGAATCCGGACGTGCCCGGCAGGCCAGTGTTGGCCATGGCGAACAGCACGAAGAACGCGGCGAACCACGGCATGGTGTTCACCACACCGCCGTAGTCGGCGATCTGCCGGCTGTGCAGGCGGTCGTACAGCACCCCCACCGCGAGGAACATCGCCGCCGAGATGAAGCCGTGCGAGATCATCTGCACCATGCCGCCGGCGATACCCAGCGAGGCGCCTTCCCAGTCACCGGTGTTGGAGTAGATGTAGAAGGCCAGGAAGAAGCCCAGGGTCACGAAGCCCATGTGCGCGATCGACGAATACGCGATCAGCTTCTTCATGTCGCTCTGGATCAGCGCCACCAGGCCGATGTAGACGATGGCGATCAGCGACAGCACGATCATCATGGTGTCGAGCACGGCGCTGGCATCCGGGGTGATCGGCAGCGAGAAGCGCAGGAAGCCATAGCCCCCGATCTTCAGCATGATCGCGGCCAGGATCACCGAGCCGCCAGTGGGCGCTTCCACGTGGGCATCCGGCAGCCAGGTATGCACCGGGAACATCGGGATCTTCACCGCGAACGCCATGAAGAACGCGAGGAAGATCAGGATCTGCGCGGTCAGGCCGATCTGCAGGGCATGGAAATCCTGGATCAGGAAGCTGCCGGACTGGATGTACATCCAGATCAGCGCGACCAGCATGAACACCGAACCGAGAAAGGTGTAGAGGAAGAACTTGAGGGTGGCGTAGACACGTCGCGGACCGCCCCAGATCCCGATCACCAGGAACATCGGGATCAGCATCGCCTCGAAGAACACGTAGAACAGCACCGCATCCATCGATGCGAACATGCCGATCATCAGGCCTTCCATCACCAGCATCGCGGCCATGTAGTAGGCGATGCGGTCCTTCACCGATTCCCACGCGGCAACCACGACGACCACGGTGATCAGCGTGGTCAGCAGGATCAGCGGCATGGAGATGCCGTCCACACCCAGGTGGTAGTTCACGTTGAACGCCGGGATCCAGGAGGCCAGCTCCTGGAACTGCATCTCGGCGGTCCCCCGCTCGAACACGAACCAGAGCGGCAGGCTGACGACAAAGGTCGCTACGGCCACCGCGAGCCCGAGCCGACGCGCCACATGGGGCGCGTCGCGCCCGGCGGCGAGCACCAGGAAGCCACCGAGAATCGGCAGCCAGATCAACAGACTCAAGATAGGCCAGTCAGCAAACATGGTCGTTCCTTGAAACAGCGATGGGCTTCGAGCGCATGGGTGTCGAAGCCGCTCAGATCACGAAGGCGAACATCAGGACCAGCAGGCCGATGATCATCACGAACGCGTAGTGGTAGAGGAAGCCGGACTGCATGTGGCGGACACGCGACGAGATCCAGCCGATCGAGCGCGCCGTGCCATTGACCAGCAAGCCGTCGATGATCAGCGCGTCACCATAGCGCCACAGCGCCCGCCCGAGACGCACCGACCCGCCGGCAAAGAACCAGTCGTTGAAGCGGTCGAAGCCGTACTTGTCCTCGAGGATGCGCACCCCGAGCTTCAGGCGCTCGGCGATCAACGCCGGCAGTTCCGGGCGCTTCATGTACAGGTACCAGGCGGTCGCCAGGCCGGCCATTGCCAGCCAGAACGCCGGCAGCATCAGACCGTGCAGTACAAAGCCGATGACCCCGGTGTAGGTCTCGCCCTTGGTCGCCAGCACATCCTGCTCCGGCAACACGAACAGGCTGTTGGCGAAGAAGTCGCCAAACAACATCGGACCGATGAAGTAGCCAGCCACGACCGACGGGATCGCCAGCAGGATCAGCGGCACGGTCACCACCCACGGCGACTCCTTCGGCTGCAACGGACCGTGGTGGTGGTCATCGCCATGCTCATCGTCGTGTTCGTCGCCGTGGTCCGGCATGTACTTGTGTGCCTGGTCATAGCGCTCCTCGCCATGGAACACCATGAAGAACATGCGGAAGGTGTATAGCGCGGTGACGAACACCCCGGCCAGCACCAGCCAGTAGGCGAACGTGGCCCCTGGGGTTTCGGAATAGCCCACCGCCTCGATGATCGCGTCCTTGGAGAAGAACCCGGAAAAGAACGGGAAGCCGATCAACGCCAGGGACCCGATGAGCGCCGTCACGTAGGTGATCGGCATGTACCGACGCAGGCCGCCCATCGCGCGCATGTCCTGCAGGTGGTGCATGGCGATGATCACCGAGCCGGCAGCCAGGAACAGCAGCGCCTTGAAGAAGGCGTGGGTCATCAGGTGGAACAGCCCCGCGGCGTACGCCGACGCACCCAGAGCCACGGTCATGTAACCCAGCTGGGACAGCGTCGAGTACGCGACCACGCGCTTGATGTCGTTCTGCACCAGCCCGATCAGGCCCATGAAGAACGCAGTGATCGCGCCGATGATGAGAATGAACGACAGCGCCGCGACCGAGAACTCGTACAGCGGCGACATGCGCGCGACCATGAAGATGCCCGCGGTCACCATGGTGGCCGCGTGGATCAGCGCGGAGATCGGCGTCGGGCCTTCCATGGAGTCCGGCAGCCAGACGTGCAGCGGCACCTGGGCGGATTTCCCCATCGCACCGATGAACAGGAAGATCAGCGCCAGGTCCAGCAGGCCGAAGGTCCAGCCCGGCCAGATGGTGATCGTGGCCTCGCTCATCGCCTGGCCTTCGGCGAACACCTCGGTGTAGTTCAGGCTGCCGGTATAGAACACCAGCGCGGCGATGCCGATCAGGAAACCGAAGTCCCCGACGCGGTTCACGATGAACGCCTTCATGTTCGCGTAGGTCGCGGTCGGGCGCTTGTACCAGAAGCCAATCAGCAGATAGGAGACCAGCCCCACGGCCTCCCAGCCGAAGAACAGCTGCATGAAGTTGTTCGCCATCACCAGCATCAGCATGGAGAAGGTGAACAACGAGATGTACGCAAAGAAGCGCTGATAGCCTGGATCGTCCTTCATGTACCCGATGGTGTAGATGTGCACCATCAGGGAGACGAAGGTGACCACGAGCATCATCATGGCGGTCAGGTTGTCGACCAGGAACCCGACTTCGAACTGGATGCCGTCCGACACCAGCCAGGTGTAGAGGGTCTCGTTGTAGACCCCGGCATCCCCGAAGACATGCGCCCAGAAGACCACCACAGACAGGATGAACGACACCGCCACCCCCAGGATGGTGACGGTGTGCGCCCCGGCACGGCCAATCTGGCGACCGAACAGGCCGGCGGCGATCGCGCCGAACAGTGGCGCCAGAACAATGAGCAGATAGATCGTATCCATGGCCGTTTATCCCTTCATTGCATCCATGTCCTGGACGTTGATGGTTCCGCGATTACGGAACAGCAACACCAGGATGGCGAGGCCGATGGCCGCCTCGGCCGCGGCGACGGTCAGGATGAAGAACACGAACACCTGGCCCGCGAGGTCCTGCAGGAAGAACGAGAAGGCAATGAAGTTGATGTTCACCGCGAGCATCATCAGCTCGATGCACATCAACAGCACGATCACGTTTTTCCGGTTCAGGAAGATCCCGGCCACGCTAATGGAAAACAAAAGCGCGGCCAGCACCAAGTAGTGCTCTAGCGTAATCATGTTCTAGCCCTGAGTTCTTTCGGGGACGTTGCCCGCCCCCGGTGTCCGGGTCCCGGCGCGCGGCCGGGATGCCTGTGTACTCGGTGTGCCTACTTCGAGCCGTCGTCCCTGCCCGGGGCGTTCGCCCCGGACCCCTGCGCACCCCGGCGCGGGGCTTCTTTCTTCTCCGACGGCATGGCGACCATGCGCACCCGCCCTTCGCGGGAGACCGCCATCTGCTTGCCCGGGTCGATCGACTTGTTGTCCGGCCGCTTGCGCATGGTCAGCGAGATCGCGGCGATGATCGCGACCAGCAGGATGACCGCGGCGATCTCGAACGGATAGACGTACTCGGTGTACAAGATCGCGCCCAGGGCCTCGGTGTTGGCGTACTCGGGGCCGGCGCGCTCGGGGGCGTCCATGGTGATGTAGCGGGTAATCACCAGCACCAGCACAGTGGCCATGGCCAGCGCGACCACGATCCCCGCCGGCAGATACTCGGCGAAGCCCTCGCGCAGTTTGGCGAGGTTGATGTCCAGCATCATCACCACGAACAGGAACAGCACCATGACCGCGCCGACGTACACCAGCACCAGGACGATGCCCAGGAACTCGGCCTCCGCCATGACCCACAATGCCGCGGCGGCAACAAAGCAAAGCACCAGGAACAGCGCCGCATGCACCGGGTTGCGCACGCTGATCATCGCCAGCGCACCTCCCAGCAGGATCGCACCGAACAGGTAGAAAAGGACAAGCTCGAAGGTCATGAGGCGTTCCCTGCGTTACCGGTAGGGGGCGTCGACCGCGCGGGCCTGCGCGATCTCTTTCTCGAAGCGGTCACCAATGGCCAGGAGCTTGTCCTTGGTCATGATCTGCTCGCCCCGGTTCTCGAAGTGGTACTCGAACAGGTGCGTCTCGACGATGGAATCCACCGGACAGGCCTCTTCGCAGAAGCCGCAGAAGATGCACTTGAACAGGTCAATGTCGTAGCGCGTGGTCCGCCGCGTGCCGTCGTCGCGCTCCTCGGAGTCGATGGTGATCGCCAGCGCCGGGCACACCGCCTCGCACAGCTTGCAGGCGATGCAGCGCTCTTCGCCGTTGGGATAACGGCGCAGGGCGTGCAGTCCGCGGAAGCGCGGCGACATCGGCGTCTTCTCGTCCGGGTATTGCACGGTGAACTTGCGGCTCAACAGGTAACGCCCGGTCAGGCGCAGCCCCAGCAGCAGCTCGAAGAACAGGAAACTCTTGAAGAAACGGCGCACGGCTTTCATCACGATCTCCTCAGGCGAACCACGGGCCGACGTTGAACGCGACCAGCACGCCCTCGACAAACAGCCAGACGATGGTCACCGGGATCAGGACCTTCCAGCCCAGGCGCATGATCTGGTCATAGCGATAGCGCGGGAAGGTGGCGCGGAACCACAGGAAGGCGAACAGGAACACCGCCGTCTTGAACAGGAACCAGTGAATCCCGTGATCCAGCAGTGCCCCGATCACCGGCCAGTCGAACACGGCGGCCGGCAGGATGCCCTGGAACGGCGACAGCCACCCCCCCAGGAACAGGATCGCGGTCAGCGCCGAGATCAGGATCATGTTGGCGTATTCGGCCAGGAAGAACACCGCGAACGCCATGCCGGAGTATTCCACATGGAACCCGGCCACGATCTCGGACTCGCCCTCCGCGACGTCGAAGGGCGCACGGTTGGTCTCCGCGATCCCGGAGATGAAGTACACGAAGAACATCGGCAGCAACGGCAGCAGGAACCAGTGGTACACGCTCCCGGACTGCGCCTCGATAATCCCGCCCACGTTCAGGGTGCCGGCAGCCATCAGCACGCCCACCAGGGCAAAGCCCATCGCGATCTCGTAGGAGACCAGTTGCGCGGCCGAGCGCAGCGAGCCCAGCAGCGCGTACTTCGAGTTCGAGGCCCAGCCCGCGATAATAATGCCGTACACACCGAGGGAGGTCAGGGCCAGCAGATACAGCAGGCCGGCGTTCACGTCCGCCAGGGCCCCGCCGTCGAAAAACGGAACCACCGCCCAGGCCGCCAAAGCCGGCGCAATCGTAAGCACCGGGGCGCTGAGGAACAGGAAGCGATTAGCGTTGGTCGGGAGGATGACCTCCTTGGTCAACAGCTTCAGGGCGTCCGCGATCGGCTGCAACCAGCCGCGCGGGCCCACCCGGTTCGGGCCGATGCGCACGTGGGCGTAACCGATGACCTTGCGTTCGGCGAAGGTCGTGTAGGCCACGGCCAGCATCAGCGGAATCACGATCAGCTGAATGCCGATCAGGATCTGCATGACCGTCGGAAGGCTGTAGAAGAGGTTCATCATCCAGTCGAACATGTCTTAAGTCCCTCAGGCCCGCGCCAGCGTGACCGTGGTGTTCGGCAGGCCGAGGGCCCCCATGGCCGCGGAACCCGCAAAGGTCACGGCCAGACCCGGCGGCACCGAATCGTCCAGCAACAGGGTCAATTCCGTTTCGGCCTTGCCCTGACGCAGTCGCACGCGGCTGCCATGGGCGTGCTCGCCGGCAGACTCGGGATGCACCAGCACGCTCTCGGCCAGCAGCCCTTCGGGGCTGGTCTGCAGCGGCTCGGCACGGCGCACCAGCGGATCGCCGCTGTAGAGTGCGGCCGCCTGCACACGGTACAGCCCGTCGCCCGCGCCGGCCTCGGGCACCTCCACCTGCACCTTGTTGAGGTTGACACCGGTATCGAAGCTGGCTTCCGCCAGCTGGCCCTTCAGCTCGTCCCGCACTGCGGGCGAATCCAGGTAATCGAAGCCGCTCTGGTCGAGCAGATTGCCCAGCACGCGCCAGACCTTCCAGCCCGGCCGGGCGTCATCCGGGGCGCGCGAGGCGGCGCGGAAACTCTGCCAGCGGCCCTCGGCGTTCACGAAGGTCCCGGATTGCTCAAAGCTTGTGGCGATCGGCAGCAGCACATCCGCCACAGCCTCCAGTTCAGGCGTGGCGAAGCTGTTCAGGGCCACCACCAGACCGGCACGCTCCAGGGCTGCCTGGAAGGCCGCCGGATCGACCCCATCGCGGCCCGGCTCCAGCCCGGCGATCACGAATGCATCGCGTCCCTGCTCGATCATCTCAGCGGCATTCGTACCGGCGACATCCAGCTCCGCCCCACCCGGGCCACGATGCGGCAGGACGCCAGCCAGCCAGGCACCCGCGGCATTCCCGCCCTGCGGCAGGTAGCCAAGGCTGGCACCGGTATGTTTGGCGATCCAGCCTGCAAGGGCCCGCAACGTGGCAAAGGCTGGCCCGTTGATTGCAGCGGCGCCCAGCAGCACATGGCCCCGCTTCCCGTCCAGCAGCGCACGGGCTGCGCGTTCGAAGGCTTCCCGCGTCTCGCCGTCGTCTGTCGCGGCCGCCTTGACGATCTTTTCCAGCTTTTTCGGCAGCGACTTGCCGGCCGCGGCGAGCTGCCCGGCGATTCCGGCGAGCGCCAGGACCTGGTCATGCTCGTCGCCGACCAGCTGGGCCTGAACCGGATAGGTCAGGTCCAGCAGCATGTCGTTGATCAGGCTCACATGTGCACCGCGCGAGGCCGCCTTGCGCAGGCGGTGTGCCAGCAACGGCTGCTCGCGGCGCGGGTTGCTGCCCACCAGCAGAACGGCATCCGCGTTTTCGAGCTCGCCAATCGCGACCCCCAGATACGGGAACAGCGGAGCCGCCGCCTCGTCACGGAAATCGCGCTGATTCACGCGGTGATCGATGTCGGTGACACCCATGCCCCGCAGCACTTTTTGCGCCAGGTAGTGTTCCTCCAGCGAGAGTGCAGGCGAGAGCAACGCGCCCACGCGCGCCGGGGCCACTTCCTTCAGGCCCTCGACGGCGTAGCTCAATGCGGTCTCCCAGGAGACCTCCTGCCACTGGCCGTCGACCTTGATCCGTGGGCGGGTCAGTCGATCCTCCGCATACAGACCGGTGTAGCTGAAGCGATCGCGGTCGGAGATCCAGGTCTCGTTGACCGCGTCGTTCTCGCGCGGGACGACCCGCATCGCACGGCCGTCGTCGGTATGCAGGAACAGATTGGAGCCGACCGCATCATGCGGGGCAATCGTCGCCGCCTGCGCGTATTCCCAGGCACGCGCGCTGTAGCGCGACGGCTTGGCGGTCAGCGCCCCAACCGGACACAGGTCGATCACGTTGCCGGAGAGCTCGTGGGCCACGGTCTTCTCGACGTAGGTGCCGATGCGCATGTGCTCGCCGCGTCCGGTCGCGCCCAGCTCGCGCACCCCGGCGATCTCCTCGCCGAAGCGCACACAACGAGTGCAGTGGATGCAGCGGGTCATCTCGGTCTCGATCAGCGGACCGATGTCCTTGTCCTTCACCACGCGCTTGGCTTCGGTATAGGTGGACACGCTCTCGCCGTAGCCCATGGCCACGTCCTGCAGCTCGCACTCGCCGCCCTGGTCACAGATCGGGCAGTCCAGCGGATGGTTGATCAGCAGGAACTCCATGGTCCCCTTCTGCGCGCGTAGCGCCAGCGGGGACTGGGTGTACACCTTCATGCCGTCCATCACCGGCGTGGCGCAGGCCGGCAGCGGCTTGGGTGCCTTTTCCACCTCGACCAGACACATACGGCAGTTGGCCGCCACCGACAGCTTCTTGTGGTAGCAGAACCGCGGAATGCGGATATCGGCATCATCGGCGACATCGATGAGCATGGCGCCCTTGGGCGCCTCCACCGTACGGCCGTCAATCTCGATGCTGACCAGATCTTGTTTCTGATCCTGACTCATGCTCGATTCCTGATGCGATGGCGCGGTAGAGCGTCAGGCGGCGTCTGCCACCGGGCTCCGGCCGTGCTGGATGTAGTATTCGAATTCGTGGCGGAAATGCTTGACGAAGCTGCGCACCGGCATGGCGGCGGCGTCGCCCAGGGCGCAGATGGTATGGCCCTCGATCTTGCTGGCCACGTCGTCCAGCCGTTCCAGGTCCTCGGGTCGGCCCTGGCCCTCGACGATGCGAGTAAGCATGCGGTAGAGCCAGCCGGTCCCCTCGCGGCAGGGCGTGCACTGGCCACAGGACTCGGAGAAATAGAAGCGAGAGATCCGCTGCAGGGACTTCACCATGTCGGCGGTCTCGTCCATCACGATCACCGCCCCGGAACCCAGCATGGAACCGGCATGCGCGATGGAATCGAAGTCCATGTTGGCCTTCAGCATCACGTCGCCCGGTACCACCGGCACCGATGATCCGCCCGGGACCACCGCCTTCAGCTTGCGCCCGTTCAGCACACCGCCAGCCATTTCCAGCAGATCCTTGAACGGAGTGCCCAGTGGGATCTCGAAGTTGCCCGGCTTGTTCACGTGCCCGGACACCGAGAACAGCTTCTCGCCCCCGGACTTGGGCACACCCAGATCCGCGAACCACTGGCCGCCGTTGCGGATGATCGACGGGATCGAGGCGAGCGACTCGGTGTTATTGATCGTGGTCGGCTTGCCGTACAGGCCGTAGTTGGCCGGAAACGGGGGCTTGAAGCGCGGCTGGCCCTTCTTGCCTTCCAGCGATTCCAGCAGCGCCGTCTCTTCGCCACAGATATAGGCGCCCGCCCCCAGCGACGGATGCAGATCGAAGTCCACCCCCGAGCCGAAGATGTCCTTGCCGAGGTAGCCGGCTTCGTAGGCCTCCTGCAGCGCGGCCGTAAAGCGCGTGTTCACTTCGTCCATGAACTCGCCGCGCATGTAGTTGTAGCCCACCGTCGCGCCGATCGCGTACCCAGCGATCGCCATCCCCTCGATCAGCGCATGCGGGTTGTACATCAGGATCTCGCGATCCTTGCAGGTACCCGGCTCGGATTCATCCGAGTTGCAGACGATGTACTTCTGCCCCGGGCTGTTGCGCGGCATGAACGACCACTTGAGACCGGTTGGGAAACCCGCACCTCCGCGGCCGCGGAGGTTGGAGGTCTTGACCTCCTCGATCACGTCCTCGGGGGCCATCTTGCCCTTGTAGACCTTCTCCAGCGCCTGATAGCCGCCGACGCTCTTGTAGGTCTCGAGCGCGGCGGCGTTGTCCAGGTAACGCGTCGCAAAGCAGATCTGGTTGGCCATGCTACTTCTCCAGACCGTCGAGGATCTCGTCGACCCGCTCGGGGGTGAGATTCTCGTAGTACTTGTGGTCCACCTGCATCATCGGGGCGC
Organism: Thioalkalivibrio versutus; assembly: GCF_001999325.1. Classification (GTDB taxonomy): domain Bacteria; phylum Pseudomonadota; class Gammaproteobacteria; order Ectothiorhodospirales; family Ectothiorhodospiraceae; genus Thioalkalivibrio; species Thioalkalivibrio versutus. Next base: position 15,413 of record NZ_MVAR01000031.1, on the reverse strand, counting down.
CGCAACAGGCTGCAAGGCACTCCTCTTCCAGCTTCAGGTAGAACTTGCCGTCCGGTGTACTCTCGCCGCGCTTGATGCCCAGACGCTTCTCGAGATGCTCGATGATCGGCTCGGCGCCGCGCAGCATGCAGGAGATGTTGTCGCACACCATGATGGTGTGCTTGCCCACCGGCTCCAGTTCGTACATGGAGTAGAACGAACCCACCTCGTACACCGCGATCGCCGGCAACCCGAGATAGTCGGCCACGGCATCCATCTTCGCGGTGGAGAGATAGCCATCCTCGTGCTGCACCGCACGCAGAGCCCCCAGAACGGCCGAGCGCTTTTGATCCTCGGGATAGCGCGCCAGCCAGGCGTCGATTTCTTCGCGCTCGTGCGCGCTCAGCTCGACCTTCTTCGCGGCGTGCTTGTGGAAGGCGACAGTTTTCTGTTCGGCAGCCATCAGCGGTCGATCTCCCCGAATACGATGTCCTGAGTCCCGATGATGGCGACCACATCGGCCAGCATGTGGCCGCGCGCCATCTCGTCCAGCGCGGACAGGTGCACAAAGCCCGGCGGACGGACCTTCAGACGATACGGTTTGTTGGAACCATCCGAGACCAGGTAGACCCCGAACTCGCCCTTCGGATGCTCGATCGCCGCGTAGGCCTCGCCTTCCGGCAGGCACATGCCCTCGGTGAACAGCTTGAAGTGGTGGATCAGGGCCTCCATGTCGGCCTTCATCTCCTCGCGCTTTGGCGGGGTGATCTTGTGATCCTCGAGGAGCACCGGGCCCGGATTCTGGCGCAGCCAGTCCACACACTGACGAATGATGCGGTTCGACTGGCGCATCTCCTCGATGCGCACCAGGTAGCGGTCGTAACAATCGCCGTTGGTGCCCACCGGGATGTCGAAATCGAGACGGTCGTAGACCTCGTAGGGCTGCTTCTTGCGCAGGTCCCACTCGATTCCCGAGCCGCGCAGCATCGGGCCGGTGAAGCCCAGCTGCTTCGCACGATCCGGGTCGACCACGCCGATCCCGACGGTGCGCTGCTTCCAGATCCGGTTATCGGTCAGCAGGGTCTCGTACTCGTCCACGCAGCCGGGGAAGCGCTCGGTAAACGCCTCGATGAAGTCCAGCAACGAGCCCTGACGGATCTTGTTCAGGTCATCCACCACCTCCTGCGACTTCCAGGAGGACGGTTGATACTTCGGCATCGTGCCGGGCAGGTCCCGCGCGACACCGCCAGGGCGGTAATAGGTCGCGTGCATGCGCGCACCCGAGACCGCCTCGTAGCAGTCCATCAGGTCCTCGCGCTCACGGAAGGCGTACAGGAACACCGCCATGGCGCCGATATCCAGCGCATGCGCCCCCAGCCACATCAGGTGGTTCAGGATGCGGGTGATCTCGTCGAACATCACCCGGATGTACTGCGCGCGCAGCGGGGCCTCGATGCCCAGCAGCTTTTCCATCGCGAGCACATAGCCGTGCTCGTTAGCCATCATGGACACGTAGTCCAGACGGTCCATGTAGCCGATCGACTGGTTGTACGGCTTGCTCTCCGCGAGCTTCTCGGTGCCGCGGTGCAGCAGGCCGATGTGCGGGTCGGCCCGCTGCACCACCTCGCCATCCATCTCCAGCACCAGGCGCAATACGCCGTGGGCGGAGGGATGCTGCGGCCCGAAGTTCAGGGTGAAGTTGCGAATCTCAGGCATTCTCGGCTCCTTCGCCCGGCTTCTCGCCCTCGCTGTAGCGATGGTCGGCGCGGATCACCTTGGGCACCAGCACGCGCGGCTCGATCGTCACCGGCTGGTACACCACACGGGCCTGCTCGGCGTCATAACGCATCTCGACATGCCCGATCAGCGGGAAGTCCTTGCGGAACGGATGCCCCACAAAGCCGTAGTCCGTGAGGATGCGGCGCAGGTCCGGATGCCCGGAGAACAGGATGCCGAACAGATCGAAGGCCTCGCGCTCGAACCAGTTGGCCGAGGCCCAGACGTCCACGAGGGATTCGACCTCGGGGAACTCCTCGTCACTGAGCCAGGCGCGCATCCGCACGCGGCGGTTATGCTCGAGCGACAGCAGGTGGGCCACCACGGTGAACCGCGGGCCGTCCCAGTTGGAATCTTCCGGAGCATCATCGAAGGTGAAACGCCCGGAGGTCGCCGCTTCGACACCGCGGGAAAAGCCCGTATTGGTGGCGGAGTCGGTGCCCCATTCGTCCTGCCCGTATTCGAGGTAGTCCACCCCGCACAGGTCGATCAGGATCTCGAAGCCCAGGGCGTCGCGCAGCTTCTCGCCCGCCTCGCGCCAGGAGCCCGGTGCGATATCGACAGTAATCTCGCCGTTCGCCTCGTGCAGGCTTTCCAGGGCATCGCCCAGTTCCGCCCGCAGGGCGTCGGTCCAGTTGTCTTGTTCAGCCATCTGCTACCCCGGGTGCGTCAGCGCGCGATCGTGTTCGTGCGCCGGATCTTGTTCTGCAGCTGGATAATGCCGTAGAGCAGCGCCTCCGCCGTCGGCGGGCACCCCGGCACGTAGACATCCACCGGCACGATGCGGTCGCAACCGCGCACCACCGCATAGGAGTAGTGGTAGTACCCGCCCCCGTTGGCGCAGGAGCCCATGGAGATCACCCAGCGCGGCTCGGGCATCTGGTCGTAGACCTTGCGCAGAGCCGGCGCCATCTTGTTGACTAGGGTGCCGGCCACAATCATCACGTCCGACTGGCGCGGGCTCGGCCGAAAGATGATCCCGAAGCGGTCGAGGTCGTAGCGCGCGGCACCGGCATGCATCATCTCCACCGCGCAGCACGCGAGACCGAAGGTCATCGGCCAGAGCGACCCGGTGCGGGCCCAGTTGATGAGCTTGTCCGCCGAGGTGGTGACGAAGCCCTTCTCAAGAACGCCTTCTATTCCCATTCCAGCGCCCCCTTCTTCCACTCGTAGATGAAACCGACGACCAGAATGACAAGAAACAGGGCCATCGCAAGAAGCCCGAACAGGCCAATGGTGTCTAGCGACACGGCCCACGGGAAGAGAAACGCGATCTCGAGATCAAAGATGATGAACAGGATCGCGACCAGGTAGAAGCGGACATCGAACTTCAGCCGCGAATCCTCGAAGGCCTCGAAGCCGCACTCGTAGGGCGAATTTTTCGCCGCGTCCGGCTTGTGCGGACCCACGGCCATACCGACCACCAGCGGCACGACGCCGATCACGATGCCTACTGCGATGAACAGCAGGATGGGTAAATAACCTTCCAGCATTTCTCTCTCCCGTACGCCGCCTCAGGCGGGCAGGTTCGCGAGGCGTCGCGTGGATCGAGCGCGCCGGCGAGCCGTTCAGCGTTGCTGGTTGAAAGCGCGGGTACGACTCGGTCCCGCACAGACGCGGCAGAGCCGTACACCGGGCACGGAGTCTAGGTGATGCCCAAAAACGGTGTCAAGTATTCGTAATTTTATAAGATGCTGTTTTTATTGTTAATTACCCCGGGCGCCGACAGATATTCAGCGGCCCGGGGCAACGAGTATTTGGTGCAGATGGTGGGACTCGAACCCACACGGCTTGCGCCACTACCCCCTCAAGATAGCGTGTCTACCAATTCCACCACATCTGCCAATTCGTACAGGTACCGGATCTCAATCGGGCACATCGGCCGGCCGGCCGGATTGCGGGCCGCTGCCACCCGGGGGCTCTTGCCCCGGGAGCACTTCGGGCGGGAGGTCCGGCGGACCATCGCCCTCTTCTTCCATTGCCTCCATCTGGTCCAGCAGGCTCTCGGCCTCCGGGCTGGATGCCGCCAGATACGCAAGCGTCAGGCTGTTGAGGAAAAAGACCACCGCCAGCACGGCCGTCGAGCGGCTCAGGAAGTTCGCCGACCCGGCCGCACCGAACACCGTCGCCGATGCGCCGCTGCCGAAGGCCGCGCCGGCATCGGCGCCCTTGCCGTGCTGCATCAGGATCAGCGCGATCAGGCCAAGCGATACCGCGACCTGGACCACCAGGAGCAGGCCGTAAATCATGCCGCGACCTGCTCGCCCGCGGCGCGGGCAATGGCGGAAAATGCGTCGGCATCCAGCGAGGCACCGCCGATCAAACCGCCGTCGATGTCCTCGAGCGCCAGGAGGCCGGCCGCATTATCGGCCTTCATGCTGCCCCCGTAGAGGATGCGCAGATCGGCTGCGACCTGCGGGTCGCGACCCGCAACACGATTGCGGATGAATGCATGCACTTCCTGGGCCTGTTCCGGCGTGGCGGTCAGACCGGTGCCAATCGCCCAAACCGGCTCGTAGGCGATCACGGCGCGGTCGAACGCCTCGACTCCGGCCGCATCCAGGACCGCATCGAGTTGCTCGGCGACCACAGTCTCGGTGCGCCCGCCTTCGCGGTCGGCCTTCTGCTCGCCCACACACAGGATCGGCGTCAGCCCGGCGGCCTGCGCCGCAACGAACTTGGCTGCTACCCAGGCATTGTCCTCGTTCTGCCGCTCGCGGCGCTCGGAATGCCCGACGATCACATAGCGGCAGCCCACCTCGGCCAGCATGGAGCCGGCCAGTTCGCCGGTGTAGGCACCCTTTTCCTGGTCGGAACAATCCTGCGCGCCGACGGCGATGGGGCCACCGGACAGGTCATTCGCGATTTCGGCGAGGTAGACCGCGGGCGGGCAGACCGCCACGTCCACGCCCCGGATGTCGCCCAGGCTGCCCTTCAGGGCGGACAGGAGCGCGCGGTTCGCGTCCCGCGAACCGTTCATCTTCCAGTTTCCGGCGACCAGCGGCGTGCGCATGCGGATCTTCCTCCTGCGATCGGCCGAACCCCGCAGATACACGGGGTCCGATCATGATGATTAGAGCGGCGGGATGTTACCGGCGCACCGGTAGCAAATCAACCAAGCCGTCGCGGGGCGCGCAGGCGAGGCTTGGTTGCGGCAATCAGATCGCCGCCCGGATGCTGTCCGCGATGCGCTCGGCGGCCGAGCGGGTCTCGTCGACATCTTCGCCCTCAACCATCACCCGCACCAGGGGCTCGGTACCGGAGGGACGCAGCAGGACCCGGCCACGCTGGCCGAGCTGATCCTCCACCGCGGCGACCTCGGCGCGCACTGGCTCGGCCTCCAGGCAGCCGGCCGCGGCACCGCTGACGGGCACGTTGATCAGGCACTGCGGCAGCTTGGGAATGGCCGCTGCGAGCGCCGAGAGCGGCTGACCGGTACGGTGCATCAGGTGTGCAACCTGCAACGCCGCCACCGTACCGTCGCCGGTCGTGGTGTGCTCCAGACAGACAATATGACCCGACCCCTCGCCGCCCAGGGTCCAGTCGCGACGGCGGAGCTCCTCCAGGACATAGCGATCCCCGACCTTCGCGCGCACGAACGGGATGCCGGCGCCCCCCAGGGCCTGCTCCAGCCCCAGGTTGGTCATCAGGGTCCCGACCACACCGCCGTCGAAGCCCCCGGCCTGTTGCCGCGCCAGCGCCAGGATACCGAGGATCTGGTCCCCGTCGACCACGGTGCCGTCGGCATCGGCCAAGATCACCCGGTCGCCGTCGCCGTCCAGCGCGATGCCGAGATCCGCCCCGGTCGCCCGCACCTGTTCGGCGACGTTCTCCGGGTGCAGGGCGCCGACCCCGTCGTTGATGTTGTAGCCGTCCGGACTGGCGCCGAGGATCTCGACCTGTGCCCCCAGCTCCTCGAACACGTGCGGGGAGACGTTGTAGGTCGCACCGTGGGCACAATCGATGACGATCTTCATCCCGCGCAGCTCGGAACGCGCCGGGATCGCGCTCTTGCAGAACTCGACGTAGCGTCCAGCGGCATCCTGGATGCGCACGGCCTTGCCCAGACGCGCACTGTTGATGGGCTGTGCCGGCTGATCGAGACGCGCCTCGATAGCCGCCTCGGTCGCATCCGGCAGCTTGTCGCCCTCGGGGGTGAAGAACTTGAACCCGTTGTCGTGGAATGGGTTGTGCGAGGCACTGATCACGACGCCCGCAGTGGCACGGAAGGTATGCGTCAAGTAGGCGATGGCCGGGGTCGGCATCGGTCCCAGCAACGCAACGTCCAGCCCGGCGGCGGACAACCCGGCCTCCAGTGCCGACTCGAACATGTAGCCGGACACGCGCGTGTCCTTGCCCACCAGGACCGGCCCCTGGCGGTGGCCGTTCTCGCCCAGCACCTCGCCCACGGCATACCCGAGGCGCAGCGCAAACTCCGGCGTCATCGGCCAGTCGCCGGTGCGCCCACGGATGCCGTCGGTTCCGAAATACTTGCCCATCAGTTCCCTCGATTGTCCTGTCCGTCGCCACCATCCGGTCGCAACGCTGAGTATAGCGCCAGGGCATCACGGGTCGCCGAGACATCGTGCACACGCAGGACACGCGCACCGGCCTGTGCCGCCAACAGGGCCGCCACGGCACTGCCGGGATCCCGCTCAGCGACCGGACGGTCATCCAGCAGCTGACCGATCATCGACTTGCGCGAGACGCCCACCAGCAGCGGCAAGCCGGAGGCCGCCAGGCGCGGCAGGCCGCGAAACAGCGCGACGTTGTGCTCCAGGGTCTTGCCGAAGCCGAAGCCCGGATCCAGCAGGATCTGGCCGCGCGGCACGCCGCCACGCAACAACTCCGCCACCCGCTGCTCGAGGAAGGCGCGCACCTCGTCCACCACATCGTCGTAATGCGGCTCCCGCTGCATCGACTGCGGATCGCCCTGCATGTGCATCGCGCAAAGCGCTACGCCACGCTCGCGGGCCGCCCCCATCGCGACCGCCAGCGCCCCTTCGGCGCGAAAGCCGTTCACGTCATTCAGCATCCCGGCACCGACGGCAACCGCCTCGCGCATCATCTCCGGCTTCATGGTGTCCACGGACAGCGGAACATCCAGTTCCGCGCGCAGGGCTTCGATGACCGGAAGCACCCGCTGACGCTCATCCTCCAGCGCCACTGGCGCCGCACCGGGGCGAGTGGATTCACCGCCCACGTCAAGGATCTCGGCCCCCTCCGCGACCATGGCGCGGGCCCGCGTCAGCGCATCTTCCACCCGCGCGTACTGGCCACCGTCGGAGAACGAGTCCGGGGTGACGTTCAGAATCCCCATGATCCGCGGCTGCCCAAGGTCTAGGGCGTGCCCCCCGCATTGCAGTACCGGTGCGTCAGTCGGCACGATCGGCGTTCTCCTGTGAGTACCCAACGAAAAAGGCCGCCAGGACGAGGGCCTGGCGGCCAGTGGCGGCGACCGGACCCAAGCCCGGTCACGAAGTGGACGGATCAGGACTGCGGCGCAGGACCGCCGACCACACCCTTGTCATCGTCACCCCGACCATCGGAGCCGTCCTTGGCGTCACCATCGGCATCCGAGGCACCACCCTCGGCCTCGTCGCTGGCCTGCGCCGAGCCACCGGAACCGCCGCCGCTATCCCAATCCGCCGGCTCGCGGGGCTCGCGCCCGGCCATGATGTCCGCGATCTGCTTGTCGTCGATGGTCTCGTATTTCATCAGTGCCCGCGCCATCGCGTGCAGCGTATCGATATTGTCGACCAGGATCTGCTTCGCATGCTGGTAGTTCGCATCGATGATGTGACGGACCTCGGCATCGATCTGGCGCGCAGTGTCGTCGGACATCGGCTTCGACTTGCCCATTTGCCCACCCAGGAACGGATGCCCTTCTTCCTCACCGTAATCCAGCGGGCCGAGCTTTTCCGACAGGCCCCACTTGGTGACCATGTTGCGGGCGATCTGAGTGGCGCGCTCGATATCGTTCGAGGCTCCGGTGGTCACCTTGTCATTGCCGAAGATAATCTCTTCTGCCAGACGCCCGCCAAACAGGCTCGCCAGCTGACTCTCCAGACGCGTCTTCGAGTGGCTGTAGCGGTCCTCCTCGGGCAGGAACATGGTCACGCCCAGGGCCCGCCCACGCGGGATGATGCTGACCTTGTAGACCGGGTCGTGCTCCGGCACCGTCAGGCCAACAATCGCGTGGCCGGCCTCATGGTAGGCGGTCAGCTTCTTCTCGTCCTCGGACATCACCATGGACTTGCGCTCGGCGCCCATCATGATCTTGTCCTTGGCGCGCTCGAAGTCGGACATGTCCACCAGGCGCTTGTTGGAGCGCGCCGCAAACAACGCCGCCTCGTTGACCAGGTTGGCCAGATCCGCGCCGGAGAAACCCGGCGTGCCGCGCGCGATCAGATCCGGACGCACGTCGTCGGAGATCGGCGTTTTCTTCATATGCACCTTGAGGATCTGCTCGCGACCGCGTACGTCCGGCGGCGGCACCACCACCTGGCGGTCGAAGCGACCCGGGCGGAGCAGCGCCGGGTCAAGCACGTCCGGACGGTTGGTCGCGGCAATCACGATAACCCCCTCGGTGCCCTCGAAGCCGTCCATCTCGACCAGCAGCTGGTTCAGGGTCTGCTCACGCTCGTCGTGACCGCCGCCCATGCCGGCACCACGCTGGCGACCGACCGCGTCGATCTCGTCGATGAAGATGATGCAGGGGGCGTGCTTCTTGGCCTCGGCGAACATGTCGCGCACGCGCGAGGCGCCCACGCCAACGAACATCTCGACGAAATCGGAACCGGAGATGCTGAAGAACGGCACCTTGGCCTCGCCGGCAATCGCCTTGGCCAGCAGCGTCTTGCCGGTACCCGGAGAGCCGACCATCAGCACGCCGCGCGGAATCTGGCCACCCAGCTTCTGGAACTTGGACGGGTCGCGCAGGAAGTCGACCAGCTCGGTCACCTCCTCCTTGGCCTCGTCGCAGCCGGCCACGTCATTGAAGCTGACCTTGACCTGGTCCTCGGACATCAGCTTGGCCTTGGACTTGCCGAAGGACATCGCGCCCTTGCCACCGGCACCACCGCCCTGCATCTGGCGCATGAAGTAGATCCACACGGCGATCAGCAACAGGATCGGGAACCAGCTGATCAGGATGCTCATCAGCAGGGAGCGCTCGGCTTCCTCGTGGGCGTTCAGCTCCACGTTGTTCTGCAGCAGGTCGCCGATCAGACCGGGGTCGTTCGGGTTCACCGTGGTAAACGCCTGGCCCTCGATCGTCGTACCCTCGATCTTCTCACCCTTGATGGTCACGTTGTCCACGCGACCGCCCTGCACGTCGCGGATGAACTCGGAGTACGTAATGCTCCGAACATCCTGCGTCTGCTGCTGCGGGCCGAAGTTGTTGAAGACGGACATCAGGACGACGGCAATTACCGCCCAGATGATCAGATTCTTGGCCAGACCGTTCAAAACGACACCTCGAAGAACATTTAATCGTTAGCTTTTGGCAGCTTTACACATCCCGGGGCTCACGCGCCAATACGTACACTTCGCGTGACCGTGGCCGCGATGCCTTCGGCTTGCGCACCTTTACCGAGCCGAACCGCCGACGCACCTCGGCCAGATAGGCATCAGAACCTTCACCCTGAAACAGCTTGACCAGAAATGCGCCCCCGGGGTTCAGAATGCGTGTCGCCAAGTCCAGCGCCAGTTCACAAAGATGGATCGAACGCGGCAGATCCACCGCACCCGTCCCGGTCAGGTTGGGGGCCATGTCGGAAAGCACAAGATCGGCACGCTCATCGCCCACCAGGGCAAGTATCGCGTCCAGCACGGCGTCCTCGCGGAAGTCGCCGGTGACGATCTCCGCGCCCGGCACCGGGTCCATCGGCAAGATGTCCGTGGCAATCAGCACGCCCTTGCGGCCAATCTTCCGAGCGGCGTACTGCGTCCAGCCGCCCGGTGCCGCGCCGAGGTCCACCACGCGCATGCCGGGTTTCAGCAACCGGTCGCGCTCATCGATCTCCTGCAGCTTGTACACCGCCCGCCCGCGGTAACCCTCCTGCTGGGCCCGCTGGACGTAGGGATCGTCGAAATGCTCCTTCAACCAGCGCTGACTGGAGCGGCTACGCTTGGGCATTGAGCGGCCTCGCAGCTGCGGACGGCATGCTACAATTTTGATGTTTAAACACTGAAAAATGGCCTCCTGTGAATCTGACCGACGCGCAACGCCGCCATCTGCGCAGCCTCGCCCATCCGCGCAAGCCCATCGTGACCATTGGCCGCAATGGGCTGACTGATGCCGTACTGGCGGAGCTGGAGCTGGCGCTGACCCACCACGAGCTGGTCAAGATCAAGGTGAACATCGGCGACCGCGAGGTCCGCAACGGCACCGTGGAAGAGCTCTGTGAACGCACCGGCGCCGCGCGAGTGCAACGCGTCGGCTATGTCGCCACCCTGTTCCGCCGCAACCCGGATGACCCGAAGGTCTCCCTGGACCCGGCCTGACCCCACCGCCCGGTTGCGCCCCTGAGCGCGACCGGGACCCGCCGCGTCATCAGTTGACGTAGCGAACCTCCAGGATCTCGTATTCCGTCTCCCCGCCCGGGGCCTGCACGGTCACGACGTCGCCTTCTTCCTTGCCGATCAGCGCCCGCGCAATCGGCGAAGACACCGAGATCATGTTGTTCTTGATATCGGCCTCGTCGTCACCAACGATCTTGTAGGTGACCTGGCGCCCGTCCGCAGTCGCCTCCAGCACCACGGTGGTCCCGAACACCACCTTGCCGGTCTGCGGCAGGGTGGCCACGTCGATGATCTGGGCGTTGGAGAGCTTCGACTCCAGCTCGCGGATGCGGCCCTCGATGAAGCTCTGCTGTTCGCGTGCCGCGTGGTACTCGGCATTCTCCTTGAGGTCGCCGTGCTCGCGCGCATCGGAGATCGCGTTGACCACGCGCGGGCGATCCTCGCCCTTCAGCTTCTTCAGCTCTTCCTTCATCTTTTCCGCGCCAGTCACGGTCAAGGGCGTCTTGTTCATGCGCTTTTCCCTCCGAGATTTTCCTGGTGGAGGTCCTGCAGCCGGAAGACGTCATTCGCCCCCAGGTGATCCAGGGCCTGTACGGTGGCCTTGGCCCCGGCGATCGTGGTGGTATAGCCCACCTTGTGCATCAACGCCTCGCGGCGAATGGTGTAGGAGTCGGAGGTCGACTGCTTCCCCTCCACGGTATTGATGATGAAGCTGATCTCGTCGTTCTTGATCATGTCCACGATGTGCGGGCGACCCTCGGTGACCTTGTTCACGCGCGTCACCTGAATGCCGGCTTCCTCCAGCACGTTCGCCGTGCCACGCGTCGCCAGGACCTCGAAGCCCAACTCCACCAGGCGCCGGGCCACTTCCGCCACGTGCGGCTTGTCGATCTCGCGCACCGACACGAAGGCCTTGCCGGTGGACGGCAACAGTACGCCCGCTCCCAGCTGGCTCTTGGCGAACGCCTCGGCAAAACTGCGCCCGACCCCCATCACCTCGCCAGTGGATTTCATCTCCGGCCCCAGGATCGGGTCCACGCCCTGGAACTTGGCGAACGGAAACACCGATTCCTTCACCGAATAATAGTCCGGATAGACCGCATCGCCCACGCCCTGCTCGGGCAAGGTCTGCCCGACCATGCAACGCGCGGCAATCTTGGCCAGCGGCCGTCCGACGCTCTTGGAGACGTACGGCACGGTGCGCGAGGCCCGTGGATTCACCTCCAGCACGTAGATATCGTCGCCCTTGATCGCAAACTGGGTGTTCATCAGGCCGACGACCTTCAGGCCCAGTGCCATCTTGCGCACCTGCTCGACCATCTCGTCCTGGAGTTCCATGGACAACGAGAACGGCGGCAGGGAACAGGCGGAGTCGCCCGAGTGCACGCCGGCCTGCTCGATGTGCTCCATGATCCCGCCGATGATCACGTTCTCGCCATCCGAGATCGCGTCGACGTCGACCTCGATGGCGTCATCCAGGAAGCGGTCCAGCAGCACCGGGGCATCATTGGAGACGGACACCGCGTTCTTCATGTAGCTGCGCAGGTCCTCGCGGTCGCGCACGATCTCCATCGCGCGCCCACCGAGCACGTAGGACGGACGTACGACCAGTGGGTAGCCGATCTCCTCGGCCAGCTTCTCGGCCTCCTCCTCGCTGCGCGCGGTGCGGTTCGGCGGCTGCTTGAGCCCCAGCTTGTTCAGCAGGGCCTGGAAGCGCTCGCGGTCCTCGGCCAGGTCGATGGAGTCCGGGCTGGTGCCGATGATCGGCACGCCAGCGGCCTCCAGGTCCCGCGCGAGCTTCAGTGGCGTCTGGCCACCGTACTGCACGATCACGCCGGCCGGCTTCTCGGTCGCCACGACCTCCAGCACGTCCTCCAGCGTCAGCGGCTCGAAATACAGCCGGTCCGAGGTGTCGTAATCGGTCGAGACCGTCTCCGGGTTGCAGTTGACCATGATGGTCTCGTACCCGTCCTCGCGCATCGCGAGCGCGGCATGCACGCAGCAGTAGTCGAACTCGATGCCCTGACCGATGCGGTTGGGCCCGCCGCCCAGCACCATGATCTTCTGCTTGTCGGTGGGATCCGCCTCGTTCTCCTCTTCGTACGAGGAGTACATGTAGGCCGTGGTAGTCGCGAACTCGGCCGCACAGGTATCCACCCGCTTGTACACCGGGCGCACGCCCAGTCCATGGCGGTGTTTGCGCACCGCCTTCTCGGTATCGTTCACAAGCTTCGCCAGGCGCAGGTCGGAGAATCCGCGCTGTTTCAGACGGTACATCTCCTCGGCGCTGATCTCGCCCAGGATGCGGTCCTTCACGCCCTTCTCGACGTCCACCAGCTCCTGGATCTGGGCCAGGAACCAGGGGTCGATCGCGGTCAGGTCGAAGATATCCTGGATCGAGAAACCCGCACGGAAGGCATCGGCCACGTACAGCACCTGCTCGGGGCTGGGGTTGGCGAGCTTCGTGCGCAGCTGATCGGTCACGTCATCGGCGGTCAGATCGATGCGCTCGTCGAGGCCGTCCATGCCGGTCTCCATCGAGCGCAGCGCCTTCTGGAACGACTCCTGGAAGGTGCGGCCAATGGCCATGGCCTCACCCACCGCCTTCATCTGGGTGGTCAGGCGTGCATCCGCCTGCGGGAACTTCTCGAAGGTGAAGCGCGGGATCTTGGTGACCACGTAATCGATGGACGGCTCGAACGAGGCCGGGGTCAGACCACCGGTAATGTCGTTCTTCAGCTCGTCGAGGGTGTAGCCCACCGCCAGCTTGGCCGCGACCTTGGCGATCGGGAAGCCGGTCGCCTTGGAGGCCAGCGCGGAGGAACGCGACACCCGCGGGTTCATCTCGATCACGATCATGCGCCCGTTCTCCGGGTTGATCGCGAACTGCACGTTGGAGCCACCGGTCTCCACGCCGATCTTGCGCAGTACCGCCAGCGAGGCGTCGCGCATGATCTGGTATTCCTTGTCGGTCAGGGTCTGCGCCGGGGCCACGGTGATCGAGTCGCCGGTGTGGATGCCCATCGGATCGAGGTTCTCGATCGAGCAGATGATGATGCAGTTGTCCGCCTTGTCACGGACCACCTCCATCTCGAACTCCTTCCAGCCGAGCGCGGACTCCTCCAGCAGCACCTGGTTCACCGGCGAGAGATCGATCCCGTTCTTGACGATGTACTCGAACTCCTCGCGGTTGTAGGCGATGCCGCCGCCCGAACCACCGAGGGTGAACGACGGCCGGATGATCACCGGGAAGCCGATCTTCGGCTGGATCTCCTGCGCCTCCTCCCAGGAGTGCGCGAGCATCGCGGTCGGCGTATCCAGGCCGATATCAGCCATCGCCGCCTTGAAGTGGTCGCGGTCCTCGGCCATATCGATCGCCGCCTCGTTGGCACCGATCATTTCCACTCCGAACTTCTCCAGCACGCCTTCCCGGGACAGGTCCAGCGCGCAGTTCAGCGCGGTCTGCCCGCCCATGGTCGGCAGCACCGCGTCCGGGCGCTCCTTCTCGATGATCTGGGCGACCGTCTGCCAGTCCACCGGCTCGATGTAGGTGGCATCCGCCATCTCGGGGTCGGTCATGATGGTCGCCGGGTTGGAGTTCACCAGGATCACCCGGTAGCCCTCCTCGCGCAGGGCCTTGCAGGCCTGGGCGCCGGAGTAATCGAACTCGCAGGCCTGACCGATCACGATCGGGCCGGCCCCGAGGATCAGGATGCTCTGGATGTCGGTACGCTTGGGCATGTGACGGCTCTCGCAGGCTGTCGAAATCGGAAATTCGGTCGGAAAATCGGGGGGAAGGCGTTAGCTGCGCGCCGTGCGCATCATCTCGACAAAGTCGTCGAACGCCGGGGACACGTCATGCGGCCCCGGGCTCGCCTCGGGGTGGCCCTGCAGGCTGAACGCCGGGCAGTCGGTGCGGGCGATGCCCTGCAGCGTGCCGTCGAACAGCGACCGGTACGTCGGCGTCAGCGTCTCCGGCAGGTTGTCCTCGTCGATCGCGAAGCCGTGGTTCTGCGACGAGATCATCACTCGCCCACTGGCCTCGTGCCGGATCGGGTGGTTCGCCCCGTGGTGGCCGAACTTCATCTTCACGCTCTTGCCGCCACTGGCGATACCCAGCAACTGATGCCCCAGGCAGATCCCGAACAGCGGCAGCTTGCGCTCGCAGAAATCCCGGATCGCCTCGATCGCATAGGTGCAGGGCTCGGGATCGCCCGGCCCGTTGGACAGGAACACCCCGTCGGGCTTCAGCTCCATCACCTCGTCCACCGGCGTCTCGGCCGGGACCACGGTCACGCGGCAGCCGCGATCGGCCAGCATGCGCAGGATGTTCTGCTTCATGCCAAAGTCGTAAGCCACCACGTGATAGTCGGCGGCCTTCGCATCGACCCGCGCCGGCTCCTCGCCCAGCTGCCAAGTCCCTTCCAGCCACTCGTAGCGGCTGCGCGTGGTCACCTCGCGCGCCAGATCCATGCCCTTGATCCCGGGGAACTCGCGCGCGGCCGCCAGGGCCGAGGCCTCGTCCACGTCGCCGGCCTGAATGCAGCCGTTCAGCGCGCCCTTCTCGCGCAGGATGCGGGTCAGCTTGCGGGTATCGATCCCGCTGATCGCCACAATGCCATGACGCAGCAGGTAGTCCGGCAGCGACTCGCGCGAGCGCCAGTTGGACACCAGCGGCGGCAGATCACGGATAATCAAGCCCGCGGCATGGGCCCGCGAGGACTCGTCGTCCTCCGGGTTCGTTCCGGTGTTGCCGATATGCGGATAGGTCAGCGTGACCATCTGCCGGTGATAGGACGGATCGGTGAGGATCTCCTGGTACCCGGTCATCGCGGTGTTGAACACCACCTCGCCAACCGTCTGGCCCAGGGCGCCAATCGCCTGACCATGAAACACAGTGCCATCTTCCAGGACGAGCAGAGCAGGCGCGGACACAGGGGGACCTCCAGGTGGTCTGGGTCGGGGCCGCCAGGCGATTCGCCGGCGGCGGTACTGCGATTCGTTCGGGATCTGCGACCCGCCCTCGTCCGCACCACTCTACCGGGGTGTGAACCCCTTTTTCGGCAACGATTCGGTGCTCGGAGGACGGATACGATTACGCCTTCAAGTGTACGCGAGCGCCGCGCGCGGCG
>NZ_MVAR01000030.1 GCF_001999325.1 Thioalkalivibrio versutus | reverse complement strand
GCGCAGCGAAGAGCCGGGATCTCCACCGCTCGAACACCCCCCTGATCGATGCTCCCCACCATGACAACCAGGGGCAACCCAGCCCCCAGACTGACAACGCGCGTCACTTAACGTGACCATTTTTGTCACGTGACACACCCGGGAAGAGTGTCGGCGTGACCCATGCCACAGACCACACCGCGGCCGGGCGCCATTTTCACGCATTCCCGCACTCTTGGCACGCCCAATGCTTCTACTCAGACAGCTGCCCACGGGGTGGCCGGGCCGAAGGCCCAGCTTTTATCACATCAAGGGAGTATGACCATGCAAAAAGTGAAGAGCGTCCAGAAGGGCTTCACGCTGATCGAACTGATGATCGTTGTGGCGATTATCGGCATTCTGGCGGCGATTGCGCTGCCGGCCTATCAGGACTACACCGCACGCGCCCAGGCCTCGGAAGGTCTCAGCGCCACCGCTGGCGCTCGCGCCGACTTCGGTGTTGCCTCTTCCGAAGGTGAAGACTACGATTCCACGGTCAGCGGCCTCAGCAATCTTGATGGTCGCTATATTAGCGGGGTGACCTTCGCCAACAGTGTGTTCACCGTGAGCTTTGGCGACGGCGTGTTGGATACCGGCTCCTTCGACCTCTCCCCGCGCATCAGCGCCACTGACGGCCAAATCCAGGGCTGGACCTGCAAGACCCCGGTGGCGCCGGTGGAAACCAAGTACCTGCCCGCGGCTTGCCGCCCGTAAGCTGACCACGTAGTCACGCTCACCAGAGGGCCACTGTGGACAACGCAGTGGCCCTTTTTTATGCGAGCTCCTTTATAAAAGGCAGTTGACTCGAGACAGTGCATTCGCTCCGACAGGTTACGGCTTCTTGGGACAACCTGAAGGTGCGTTACCCGCGGCACCCCACGGATCTTTTCCACGCACCCTCGCTGTGTAAACAGAACGGCACCCAGATGCAGACCCCAACAAACTTCTCCCGGACGGCTCTACTCGCTCCCTTGCTTCTAGTGAGCGCAGGCATGGCTACGGTCGCAGCACTCTACACCCTCGCCCTCCCCGGATACTGGCTTTTCGACGACTGGCCAAACCTCGTGGCGCTCAATCAGGTTAACGATGTGCAGTCGGCCCTCCGGTTCATCCTGTCCGGCGAAGCTGGGCCGCTCGGACGCCAAGTTTCACTGGCGACTTTCGCCCTACAGGCGGACGCCTGGGATAATCATCCCGAGGCAATGCTGAAGGTCAACTTTGGCATTCACCTCCTTGCGATGGTAGCGGTCTTCTTCCTGGCTTCGGGGCTCTCGCGGGCACGGCTTGCCAACGCCCCTGCCAAGACTTGGTGGATCGGGGCACTGGTCGCCACCATATGGGGCCTCGCACCCTTTCTGGCCACGACCCACCTGATGGCCATTCAACGGATGACCAGTCTTTCCGGCCTTTTCGTGTTTGCCGGCCTCGCCCTTTTCGTGTGGGCACACTTCATGGAGCAACAACGTTGGCGCCAACTCGCTCTGGCCACCGGCCTTGGCCTTGCGACGTTGCTAGCCACTCTGTCGAAGGAGAACGGGGCGCTTCTGCCGCTCCTCGCCCTCGTGATGCTGCTGGCATGGATCCCGCGAGAACTCTGGCTCAGAGATACCGTCGACCGCTGGTTGCTCGGCCTGCTTATGTTTCTTCCGAGCGCATTCATCATCTTCTACCTCGGTAGCGGCTTCATAGAGACACTGCAACGGGGAGACTACGGTTCCGGACGGGAATTCTCCCCTTGGGAGCGGATACTTACACAACCGGTGATCGTGCTCGACTATCTGCACCAGCTCCTGTTGCCACGCCCAATCGCAGCGACGCCCTTCATGGATCACACCCCCCATTCGAGCGGCTGGCTGGAACCCCCCATCACCTTAGTCGCCTGGATTTTCTGGTTCGCTCTCGCCGGATTGGCCCTGTTGCTCCGCAACCGGGCTCCTTGGCTAGCTTTCGGCTTGGCCTTCTTTCTCATAGGCCACGTTGTAGAGTCGACCTACATCAACCTAGAGCTCTACTTTGCGCACCGCAACTATGTGCCCGCTTTCGGGGTGTTCTTTGCGTTGGTCTATTTCGCGCTGACGATTTCCGCCGCTCACTTCCGTCTGGCGACTTCAGTAGTGGGCGCGTATGCCTTGATCATGGCGGTCAACCTCTTTCAGGTTACGGCCAGCTGGAATGACCGGGCGGTCACCGCACAACTGTGGGTCAACCACAACCCGCATTCGATCCGCGCTGCTCAGTACCTAGCCTCTCATTATCTATCGGAAGGCGAATACCGCGCCGCCGGGCGCACCCTTGAGCAAGCAGCGCAACAGTACCCGCATAACGCGCTCCTGCAGATTCAGCGCACCAACAACTGCGTTAACGACGTCGAAGGCTTTCCTGACTTGCTGGAACAGGTCAAAGCCGCTCTAGAGGCCACGCCCCGATATCGACCAATAGGCCCTATCGAGCTAAACCAGTTGGCCCGATCCGAGTCACCGTCCGTGCTATGCCCACCACGAGACCATAACGCCATCATTGAAATGGCCGACGCACTGCTCGCGAACCCGAAATACGCACGGCGCGACTTTGCCGCGTCCCAGCTTCAGCTGGCCAAGGGCTTTGCCTTGGCGCAACTTGGCGAATACAAGCGTGCCGTGGAGCATTTTCATGAAGGGATCCGCCTACAACCGGACCTGGAAGTCGCGTTCCGTGCGCTGTCCCTTCAAGCCAACTTGGGCGATTATGACAGCGCCTTTTCGTTTTTGAATGAACTGGAAACGTACATCCCAAATGACCCGCTTCGACGCGGCCTTTGGCGGGTACGGCTAGATGAGTTCCGAGAAATCCTGCAGGATTCTCAGAAAATCGACGAGGGAAAGGCGATCAACGATGCGCGTGCGAACAATCGCTTTTAATCCCGACACGCCTTCTACTCAAGGACATTGCCAATGCAACCCCAGCTTAGCGTCGTTATACCGGCGAAGAACGAGGCTCAGGCGATCGGCCCAGTCGTTAAAAAGATCCTCGAGTTGTATCCGAAGATCGAAATCCTCGTCGTCAACGATGGATCTACGGACAACACAGCCGAAATCGCGGAGAAGGCAGGAGCCCGAGTGATCTCACACCCCTACAGCATGGGCAACGGTGCCGCTATAAAACATGGCGCCCGAGTGGCCGAAGGGCGCAAGATCGTATTCATGGACGCCGACGGCCAACACGACCCGTCCGATATCCCACGACTGCTCGAACAGATCGACAACGGTTTCGACATGGCCGTAGGCGCCCGCCAGAGTAGTTCGCAGGCCAGCATCCTCCGGGGCGTCGCCAACCGGTTCTACAATCGGCTCGCGAGCTACATGACCGGCCACCGTATCGACGACCTCACATCGGGCTTCCGCGCAGCGCGTAGCGAGAAGTTCCGCGAATTCCTCTCGCTGCTGCCGAACGGGTTCTCCTATCCGACCACCAGCACCATGGCGTTCTTTCGGGCCGGCTATCCCGTCGCCTATGTCCCGATCACCGCATCGCCGCGGATCGGCACGAGCCATATCCGACTTGTGAAGGATGGCACCCGCTTCCTGCTGATCATCTTCCGGATCGGCACCCTGTATTCGCCCCTGAAACTCTTTGTTCCCGTCAGTCTGAGCTTCTTTTTGGTGGGGCTGGGTTATTACCTGTTCACCCTCATCACGGCGGGGCGATTCACCAACATGAGCGCCCTGCTGCTCACCACCTCGGTCATCATTTTCCTGATTGGTCTTGTCTCCGAGCAGATCACCCAACTGATGTACAAAGGCACCGGCACTGAAGAGGCTCGCCCCCCCACCATTGCACCCGGCTCCACCACCCATGAACAATAGCCGCCCTACGAACCGACGGCCCAGTGCGGTAATGGTCAGCCGAAACCTGCCGCCACTCACCGGTGGCATGGAGCGCCTAAACCATCACGCCTACCAAGCCCTAGGCAAGCGCTTCAAGGTCGCCTTGTGCGGCCCTGCAGGGGCCAATTCGATTGTGCGTGAGGAAGATACGTGTAGGGAAGTTGGTCTATCGTCGTTATCGCGCTTCCTCGTCACCTGCCAATGGAAGACGTTTCGCCTGGCACGCCGCTTCCGTCCTGCAATCGTGTATTCCGGCAGTGGGCTGACGGCTCCAGCTGCCCTTTTGGCCGGGCGCTCGACAAGGGCCCCTGTTGCATGCTTCCTTCACGGCTTGGACATCGTCGCCGACCATCCGGCCTACCGCTTGGTCTTCCTCCCGGCCATCCGCAGATGCGACCGCCTGATTGTCAACAGTCGCCATACCGCAGGGCTGGCAATCGCAGCCGGGGTGCCCGAGGAACGGATCGTGGTCGTCCATCCTGGTGTGGATCTTCCGAATTTCTCCTTACGCGAAGGAGCTCGCGCCAGATTCCGCGACCAATTCGGGTTTGGCAGCCGACCCTTCCTTCTCGCCGCGGGCAGACTTACCGAACGAAAGGGGCTCGCGCCGTTCATCAGGCACGCATTGCCAGAAGTCGTCCGCCACCTTCCCGAGACGCTTCTAGTGATCATCGGTGAGGAACCCTCTCACGGCCTTAAGCACCGACAAGGGATCATCACCGAAATCCAAACCGCCATTCGGGAGGCGAAGATGCAATCCCACGTTGTACTGCTCGGCGCCGTCGACGATGAGCAGTTATCAGACGCCTATTTCTCAGCCGACGTTCACGTATTCCCGGTGCTCGAGCGCCCCGGTGACGTTGAAGGATTCGGGATGGTTGCAATCGAGGCCGCCGCCCATGGACTCCCCACGGTCGCGTTCAAAGCCGGCGGCGTGGGCGACGCGGTCGCGCATGGACAATCTGGCTGGCTCGTGGAGCCCGGCCAATATGACGAATTGACACACAACATCCTCAACGCGCTCGACCGTGCGAATAGTCACACTGAGCAGAGCCATGTACGTGATGCCCGCGCCCACGCCGAACGTTTCTGCTGGAACACCTTCGATTCACGTTTTCTCGATGCTATTGAGCCGCTGCTTCAACGCTCCGCTTGCCCCAGCTGAACTTGCTTTTAAGACTGGCCCTCAACCGACAGGCTTTCACATTAATCTACGCCAACATGAACACACCTGAACACCAAAAGATCGCCGATTTCTATGACCACATCTACTATCGAGATGTGTCGTCCGATCTTCGGCCCTCCGCGCATCTAACGCGCCTCGCAGACCACATCCACATTTTGCCCGGACAACACGTCCTTGATGTCGCCTGCGGCACCGGCGCATGGTTGGCGACCGCCGCTCGGCGAGGCGCTATTATCAGCGGCATCGACCTCTCCAAGACCGCTATCGACGTCTGCCAGCAACGGCTCCCCGAGAGCGATCTACACGTAGGCCCCGCGGAAACTCTGCCCTTTCCCGACAACACATTTGATGTCGTCAGCTGTCTCGGGTCCCTGGAGCACTTCCTCGACCAGCCATTGGCAGTGCGCGAGATGGCTAGGGTTGCCAAACCCGACGCCCAAATCCTTATTCTCGTTCCCAACGCCGGCTTCCTGCCCTATCGGATGAAGCTCTACACCGGAACGCATCAGCAGGCCGCTCAGGAAACCATCCGCTCCCTCGACGAGTGGAAAGAACTGCTTCAGAACGCAGGCCTTCAAGTGGAGGATCGATGGAAAGACTTGCACATACTCAGCCGTGCCTGGATCTTCCGTCGCCCCTGGTTCGTTATGCCATTCAGGCTCCTGCAGGCTCTGGCATTACCCGCATGGCCGCTCTCATGGCAGTACCAGGTTTACCATCTCTGCCGAAACCGAGCGTGAGCCCCGCACGCCAGGATCCTATTCGCCGCGCCGCTATCGTATATCCCGTTGTTGCACGCCCCAGCGCCATAAGGGTGACGGGAACCCGATACACGCCTGACCAGTCCCTTTTGGGCAACCTTGCGCCCCGGCACACCAACGGACGACATTCCGCGTGAAGATCTTGGTCCTGACAAAACGTTTCAACATGGGTCGCGACTCGCAAAAAGACCGTCATGGCCGCATGTTCGCCCTGCCCATGGCGTTGCGTTCACTAGGACACGACGTCCGGGTCCTCGCCTCTGACTACCGACCGGCCAAAGCCAACTCAACTGCCCCCCCGCCAGGCCCTCTACCCTGGCATATCGCGCATATGTTCCGGGGGCGCCGACCGGCCCCACTACATTACCTCTCCACCATCCACACATACATGGACTCCTGGCATCCCGACCTCATTTGGGCCGGTTCTGATGCTCTCCAGGTCATTCTGGGACAGCGTCTCGCAGTGAAATATGGTTTACCTTGTGTGGCCGACATGAAGGATAACTACGAGTACTTTGGCCTCACACGCATCCCGTTCGTAAAAGCGTTTTTTCGCAGGGCTCTAAAGAAGGTTGCCGGAGTGACCTGTGTCTCCTCCTCACTCAAGGCCGCCACCACTCGCTACATCGACTCCACGAGCGTTGCCGTCGTTGAGAACGGAGTAAACCGCGACACATTCAGACGCACCGACCCGACAGCCGAGCGACAACGCCTTGGCTTCCCTGGCGACACATTTCTCTTGGGAACCGCCGGTGCGCTGACCAGCAGTCGTGGAATCGCGGCTCTGTCCAAGGCATTCGAACAAGTGGCGACCGACTTCCCGAATACAGCCCTTGTGGTGGCAGGAGTGAGGGACCAAGACTGGAAACCACCGAAACACGGGACGTATGCGGACCTTGGGATAATTGACTCTGGACTAGTGCCATCGCTCTACAATGCGCTCGACCTGGGAATCATATGCAATTTAGACAACGCCTTCGGCCGCTATTGTTATCCTCAGAAATACAACGAGATGATCGCCTGCGGTCTTCCAATAGTCGCCGCCCGTGTCGGCTTATTCGACTCAGAAAACAACGTTCCCGGGCTGGTTGGATCATTCCATCCAGGCGATGCGGATGACTTAGCGAAAGTATTGCGGTCCGTGCTGGCAGACTACCCAGGTCGACTGGCTGAAACCGCTGCAGCCGACTGGGATGACCGTGCTCGCGTCCTCGAGCAGTTCCTCAAGTCGATCGTGGTGACCCATTGGGCCAACCACCATTGACGGGCACCCTTAGGACCGTCGGCTTTGCATGCCACATCTCAACCTCTTACTTTCGGACAGCGTGGCGACCACAATTCTCAGCATGAGATCAACCACGCCCAGTGCGGGTATCAGTCCATATTCCCGCCGTAGCGCCATTAGCTGCCCCAAAGATCCCCGTGCCAATCGGGCTCGCTTTCCAGCAGCCATGCTCGAGTTGTGATCCTTGCTCAACTTGGATTGCAGATCATATCGCCCACCAGCCTTGCGGCGGACTTTCGCCAAGAGCGCGTCAAGAGTATTACGAGCCGGATGTCTGACCACCAGCGCGTCGATGTAGACGATCCGGTATCCGGCAGCACGCACGCGATGTCCCCATTCGCGATCGCCACTCGATTTGAGGTCCGAATTGAAGGATCCGCAGCTGATTAAAACCGGCTTTGGTACAATAAGATTGGCCGTGGCGCCAAACCCATACTCGTGAACAAAACGGGCCTGCCGAAGACCGAAATACAGGTCATAAAGTTCAGATGGGGTCGGTCTTTCTGCCATCTCCGGGAAGAGCGAAATATTTCCGGCCAAGACGACGTCGTGAGCTTTTTCATTGAGAACCGCGAAGGCAGTTGAAAGCCAGGTGCGGCTGGGCAAACAATCCGAATCGGTAGATGCAAGGATATCGCCCCGCGCTTCCCGGATTCCCCGATTCCGGGCGGCATATGAGCCGGGAGACAATTCAACCACCAGGGTCACCTGAAGATCCTCTGGTAAATTCGAGGGCAAGCGGAGCTGAGGATCCGATCCGTTGTCAACCACCAAAATCTCGAATTCAGAACGCGGAAACTCCTGTTCCGCAAGCGCCCTCAGGCAACGAACACACCGCTCCGAATCGTTGTACGTAGGAATGATCACACTAACCCGGGGCGGGAATAGCGCTTGCGCCCGCTTTCTCATCCTATCACCTCATTACAAAACTGGGCGAATGATCGATTTCCTCACGCCCGGTGCGCCAGCCGAGGGGCTGATCCACGTCTTCCATGGACCGTTCGCTGCTGGCTAGCTGAGCCTCTACCGCTGTAGCACTTGGCGCATCCGCACCCGTGCTTTCCGGGGCGTCCTGCTGTACCAAACCGGGCGTATGGCACTTGCCGCTCTGGCTGGCTGCAGGCCAAGTCCAGACAACTCGGCTTGAGTCGATCCAGCTGTCCGCCTCGCCCATACGCCGACTGCCACAAAAAGCAGGGTATCACCATCCCGAAAAACCTTCTCCAATACCCCTCGGCTAGCTGCGCTCACGCCCTCGGACACATTGCGCACATGCTCACGTGCGTCCCCAAGGGACTCCGGACTTCCGCCATAGATCGTCGCCGCTATTGATCATTGGCGCCCCAGCCTCCTGGATGCGCTGACGCACAAGTCCCGACCAAACGAATCCAGCCGCCAAGGGAACAAATAAACGCATCAATTCGGACCCCGCGTGTTCGCTTTTTCGAACACGAAAAATCGATGGTATGGGTGCTCATGAACCCGAAACGTCTTGGTGAGGCGCAACGGCAATCCGTCCAGCAAGTGACTGGCAACCCGCTTCAGTGAATAGCCAGCCTTGCTAATTTCCCAATGGTGTTCGCCATCAAACTCATGCCTGGGCGCCACCAACCGAGGCCTGGGAATCATAAACCTTACTGGGCCAAGCGTTGGCACATGGATTGATACCGGCCAACGGGTCGCTGCGTCCGGCAGAGAAATGACAATCGCCTTTCCCGCAACACGCGCCATCTCCCGGAAGGCTTCTCGACTCTGGTCGAACGGCATATGCTCGAGCATCTGGAAAGCACAGACGACGTCGAACGAGGCGTCCTCGAAGGGCATCTCGAATACGGACGCCACATGGTCAGGCTTAAGCTCCGGGTCTAGATCCAGCGTTTCGACATGGACACCCATTGCGCTGGCCACGGCCTTGAACAGTCCCGGACCGGGCCCCACCTCCAGGACACGCTCAGGGTATAGATTGATCACCTCGTCAAGCTGGTGCCACATACTCGCCCAACGTTGCTTGTGGACGTACTTTCCGAAATCGTAGTGTGCCTTGTCCACTTGTTTTTTCATCGACTCTCACCGCATCGCATGCGAAAGGATCCACAGCATCATTACGCTGTAGGCGATCACACCAATAACTGAAAACAGGGCAACGGCCCAAAGATCGCTCCCAAAGCAGTAAAAACCGACAAAAAGCCCTAGGGCCTTGCCGCCTGTACTGAACATCTCGTAAATAAGAAGACCACGCTGAATGCCAAGCACGGGAACCGCCGCAACGCTGGGTTTGTTGATAAAGTTGAACAGGAAAAACAGCGCCAGCCAACGGGCATATTCCCCGGCTATCGCCCAGTCGCTACCGAAAGCGACGCTGAACAGCCAGGGCCCCAACAGAACGACAAGGCCGAAGGGTACGATCCCGATGGCAAGCAGTACGCCGGTCGCGCGCACAATGTGTTGGGGCAGGTTTTCACCGTTGTGCGCAGCTTCCGTGATCCGTGGATAGAACACATCGGTCACAGCCTTGCCGAGCAGATTGCTGGGCATGCCCATTACCATCTTGCCGAGGGTGTAAAACCCCGCAGCCGCCGGCCCGAAGAAGGCGGCCAACATCAGCACCGGAAGACTCTGCGAGGCGGCGTTGATGAAGTTCTGCGGCGCCCGGTACAGCGGAAAATCACGGTATCGGTACACCAGTTCCTTCAATGGAAGCCCCGGACGCTCCTCTCGCGCGGCCGCGCTACCCTGGTCCCGGTGGCGGCGGCGGATGCCGATGAACAACAGCCCGGCGTGAAGCGCCTGGCCCAACGTAGCGAGCACGATGAGCACCGCACCTAGCGGATGCAGCCAGCCGATTCCGCTCATCGCGCTGTTCAGGACGAAGGAGTGCGCGACAGCGGAGCGGGCGACCACGCTGAATTCCTTTTTGCGGATCAGCCACTGTTGGGCAATCTGCATCCAAGCGGCGAAGAGCATCGCCACCGGGACCAGCAGCAGGAAGCCAGCCACGGCTTCCGTGCCGAGGGTAGCCGTGAGCCAATCGCCACCCGCCCAGAGGGCGGCAGCCGCCAGGAGGGCCACACCGAACGACAGGATTGCCGAAAGGCGCACCAGACCGAGGGCGTCACGCTCATCTCTGGGCAGGACGATGGCGATGGGATAGGCCAGTGCGGCGACGGGGATGGCGACCGTGACGATAGCCATGAAGGTACCCAATAGGCCGAAGGCTTCCGGCCCATAGATACGGGTGATCAGCGGAGCGAAAGCGACCGTAATGGCCTGCGCCCCGGCCGTGCCGGACGCGACGACCACGACGTTGCGCGCAAAGCGGCTGCGCCATACCCGTCTGAACGCGCGGCGAGGTACGCCGAAAGCGCTACTCATCCGGGACATTCACGTTAGGACCATTTCGCCACACTCGCGGGAGCTTCCACCTAGCGGGCAGCAAACCCAACAGTAAACGAACCCAACAGAAGCTTCTTTTTCTGGCAGCATTCACCACAACCCGTGAGTCCGGATTCCGGACACTACAGACGTCCGTCTACCCGGGTCCGGTCCAAGGAGCCCCCCACGTCGTACACTACGGCGTCCGCCTTTCCCCAGGCAAGGATATCGCCCGCGTTGCCGGCATCCCGGAACTGTTGGTGAGCGACGGCGAGTATCAGGCCGTCATAGGCACGCTCGTCGGGCTGCGGGACCAAGTCGATTCCGAGTTCGTCACGGGCTGTGACTGGATCTACCCAGGGAACATGCACATTGAGCTGAACACCATACGTTTCCAGCTCACGGGCAATTTCGATAACACGGGTGTTACGTACATCGGCGCAGTTTTCCTTGAACGCCAGCCCCAGCACACCAATGCGCAGCGTATCCGCGCGCAACGCCGGCAGACTCAATGCTGAATTCCCATCGACACGACCTTTTCTCTCAATCGGCGTCCGGTACGTGATGCCGGATCGCTCAACCCCGCGGGAGAATATAACAGCCACGACCGGCTGGTGGGCTGTGACGCCGAAAGACGTTCCGGCCCTTCTAGGGAAACACTGATCAGGAGGCGGTTCGCAATATGGCCGCCAGGCTTCATGATCGAGGCAGACGCTGATTCACCATGCTCACGCGCGCGCGAATCGCCCCGCAACCACCCCCTCGTCGTGCGTTTTCCTCAACTCGTCCACAACAGCTCACGGCGACGTTCATTAAGGAGACACCGCATCTGGCCCTGGAATTGCTAGGAGCTTTGGTGACTTCAGATTAAAGAGGGAGCGAATCGTGGACTCTTCGGAACGTGGCTTTACCCTGATCGAGCTCATGATCGTAGTGGCCATTATCGGAATTTTGGCGGCTATTGCGCTTCCTGCGTATCAGAATTACACGGCGCGGGCCCAAGCGACGGAGGCGTTTACCATAACAGGCGGCCTTCGGACGGCCATCGCAGACTTCCACTCCAGTACGGGCCGTTTTCCGGAAACTGAAGAGATTCCAGATGTTTACGACGGCGGTTTGGCTGGAAGCTACGTATCCTCCGTCGTGCTGGATGAAGATGGGGAGATTACCGCGACTTTCGGGATTGGGGTTCTCAGCGGTCAAACGATCGTCATGGAACCTCAGAACGGTTCCGCGCAGATTGGCGGATGGGACTGCAGCAGCGGCAGTGTGGACCCACGCTTCCTGCCACAGGCGTGTCGTTGAGCCGGGACGATGACCCTGATGGGGCAGCCCTGCCAACTGACCAACAAGGTCACACAAGTGACAACGCTGGTCAGCTGTGGTGGTCAAGTGATTT
>NZ_MVAR01000029.1:28699-55722 GCF_001999325.1 Thioalkalivibrio versutus | reverse complement strand
GCAGTCGGGCGTGTTTCTTGGTTACTTCTTTGCACGAGCAAAGAAGTACCTCGCGGTGCGCTCGCGAGAGAGCGCTCGGCAGCGCCGCCGGACGAAGCCACCGTAAACAGCAGATGACGAACCGGGGCCAGCCGCTCCCGGGAGGCGGGCGAGACGCGGTCAGCGCAGGAAGAGGGAGTAGGCCGGATTCCCGGTCTCCTCGTGCCATGGATACCCGACCTCCTTCAGGAAAGCACGAAAACGCGCCCGATCCTCGGCGGGGATCTGCATGCCGACCAGCACGCGGCCATAGGCGGCGCCATGGTTGCGATAGTGGAACAGGCTGATGTTCCAGGTCTGGCCCATGTGCGTCAGGAAATTCAGCAGCGCGCCGGGTCGCTCCGGAAACTCGAAGCGGTAGATCCGTTCGTTGCGGACCTCGCCACCGTGGCCGCCGACCATGTGCCGCAGATGGAGCTTGGCCACCTCGTTCTCGGTCATGTCCAGAACGTCGTAACCTGCCTCCTCCAGGGCCGCCAGGATTTCCTGGCGCTCGGCATCGCCCCCTTCCAGCTTGATCCCAGCAAAGACCTGGGCTTGCTCGTCATCTGCGTAGCGGTAGTTGAATTCGGTGACCCCGCGCTTGCCGATGGCCTGACAGAACTGACGAAAGCTACCCGGACGCTCGGGGATGGTGACCGCAAACAGGGCCTCGCGATGCTCGCCGATCTCGGCGCGCTCGGCCACGTGGCGCAAGCGATCGAAGTTGATATTGGCCCCGCTGAGTACCGCCGCCAGGTTCGCGCCCTGCAGGCCCTCGCGCTGGATGTACTGCTTCATCCCGGCCACCGCGAGGGCCCCGGCCGGCTCGGCCACCACGCGGGTGTCATCGAAGATGTCCTTGATGGCCGCGCAAATGGAGTCGGTGTCCACGAGGAGGACCTCGTCAATCAGGTCGCGGCACAGACGGAAGGTCTCCTTGCCGACCTGACGCACAGCCGCACCGTCGGCAAAGATCCCGACCTGCTTGAGGGTGACCCGGCGGTTCTGTTGCAGCGCCTTGTACATCGAGGGCGCATCGTCCGGCTCCACGCCGATGACCTTGATCTCCGGACGCAGGCGCTTGATGTAGGCGGCCATGCCGGCCGCCAGTCCGCCCCCCCCGATGCACACGAACACCGCGTCCAGATGACCCGGGTGCTGGCGCAATAGCTCCATCGCCACCGTGCCCTGCCCGGCGATCACGTCGGGATCGTCGAACGGATGGATGAAGGTGTAGCCGTGTTTCTGTTCCAGTTCGCGGGCGTGGGCGGCCGCCTCGTCGAAGGAGTCGCCGTGCAGCACAGCCTTGCCACCGAACCGGCGCACCGCGTCGATCTTGATCGACGGCGTGGTCACTGGCATCACGATCACGGCCTTGATGCCGAGGTGACTGGCCCCCAGCGCAACCCCCTGCGCATGGTTGCCGGCGGAGGCGGCGACCACGCCCTTTGCGCGCTGTTCCGGGGTCAGCTGGGCGATCTTGTTGTAGGCGCCGCGCAGCTTGAACGAGAACACCGGCTGCAGATCTTCGCGCTTGAGCCACAACGTGGAGCCAAGGCGCTCCGACAGATTCGGCATCGGGTCCAGTGGCGTCTCACGCGCGACATCGTAGACGCGCGCCGTCAGGATCTTCTCGAGATAGGGGAATTTCATGGCCCAAACGATAGCATGCGAGGCCTTAACGCTTCCGCTTGTCCCGGGGACGGAGCAGTCGGTATCCTCAATGGGTTACGGACAGAATATTCGGGAGACGGTGATGAATCAGGACGAAATGAAAAAGGCGGTCGCCGAGGCGGCGCTGGAACGGATCGAGAGCGGCTGGATCGTGGGTGTGGGCACCGGTTCCACCGCGAACTACTTTATTGACGCCCTGGCCGGCATCAAGGGCAAGATCGATGGCGCCGTGGCCTCCAGCGAGGCCAGCGCCGAGCGCCTGCGCGGCCACGGTATCGAGGTACTGGACCTGAACTCCGCCGGTCCGCTGCCGATCTACGTCGACGGGGCCGACGAGGCGACCCGGCATCTGCACCTGACCAAGGGCGGCGGCGGCGCGCTGACCCGCGAAAAGATCGTCGCGGCGGCGTCGAAGACCTTCGTCTGCGTGGTCGACGAGACCAAGGTCGTCGACTATCTCGGCGCCTTCCCGCTACCGATCGAGGTCATCCCGATGGCGCGCAGCCACGTGGCCCGCGCCCTGTCGAAGCTGGGCGGCAACCCGGAACTGCGCGAGGGCTTCAAGACCGACAACGGCAACGTGATCCTCGACGTGCACAACCTGCGCATCATGAACCCGGTGGAGCTCGAATCCGAGCTGGACCATATCGCCGGCGTCGTGACCAACGGACTGTTCGCCCGCCGTTCGGCGGATGTCATGCTGGTGGGCTCCGCCTCGGGCGTCGAGGAGATGACCGCCGGTTAAGCAGGTCGAGTCCGCCACGGTGAACGCGACGGGCAAATGGCTGATCATCATCGGCGGGCTGATCGTCCTGATCGGTCTGCTGTGGCCGTGGCTCGGAAAAATCCCCTGGGGCCGGCTCCCGGGTGACATCGTGATCGAACGCGAGAACGCCCGCTTCTACTTCCCACTCACCACGATGATCATCGTCAGCGTGGGGATCACGATCCTCCTGGCGCTGTTTCGTCGCTGATACCGCTCCAAAAAAAGGCCGGGATCATACGATCCCGGCCCTTTTTAACGCAGGCAAGCGGTGAGACGGACAATCAGCGCGTCATCACCTCGTCGTAGAAATGCTGCAGGCCGCCTTCCAGGAAGTGGTAGTTCTCGATGCCGCGTTCCTCCAGGTGATACTGCAACCAGCGCACCTGCTGACCGTCCTGGTCAAAGATCAACAGCGCATCACCATCCCGGTTGGCCTGGCCGAGGATGCGGTTAAGCGTATCGATGTTCTCCAACGGGGCCGACATCTCGCGCCCGGCAAACAGCGAGATCTCGTCACGCTCCTCGTTGCCGCGCACGTCCAGCACCACCGCATTGTCGTCGTTGCGAACACGACGGGCGAAGGTGTCGGCATCCAGCAACCGCGCCTCGAAGGCCTCGTCCGTGATGAGCTGGGTCTCGGGGTCCTCGATCGGCTCGCCGCGGAGCATGGCCAGCCCCGGGTAGCGGTCTGCCCAGTCCGCGACGCCGGCGTCATAGGCCTGGGTCGGACCGAGCCCGGCCGCGTTGGCCCGCGCGGCAGCGCGATAGGACATGTAGCTCTCGCGCCCGTTGCAGTAGAACACCAGGGGCCCGCCATGCTGGTCTTCCAGGGCCCGTACCTGATCCTCGAAATCCGGGGCGCCCAGCGGTACATGATGGGCCCCCTCGATGTGCAGGATGTCGTATTCCAGCCGCGGGCGGACATCGATCACCGTGGAACGCGACAACTGGCCCCGCAGATCGAACAGGTCCACGGCATCCACGCCGAATCGCTCGTAAAGACTGCGGCCGGGAAATTCGACAAAGGCCTGGGCACTGGCCACGACGGGGGCCGCCGCCAGCCCGAAACAAAGGGCCATCACGGCGAGACGGGGACTCAAAGAGCGAAAGGTCATGCGAACTCCCTTGCATGGACGGGTGGACATGCCGCATACACTGCCGCGGCCTGGACGGGCATTGCATACGCCCGATGGGGCGACGCGACGTGACGATCCTTTATTCCGTCGCGACCGCCCGGTGCCCCCGATTGTAGCCAACCCGGGCGGGCCATGTGCAGCACCCGCTTGTGCCGGCTCGCCAGCCCTACAGCAGGACCTTCTCGATCCCGCCCTCGCGCGCCCGTTCGATGAAGGCCTTCTGCCAGCCATCGCCCATCAGACGGTTAGCCATCTCCACCACGATGTAGTCGGTATCCATCCCGGTATCCTCGCGATAGCGCTCCAGGCCCTGCTGGCAAGCCGGGCAGGAGGTCAGCATCTTCACGTTGCCGTCCTTCGCCTTCTCCTCTCCGGTCAGCTCCTTGATGCCCTTGTGCAGCTCTTCCTGCTTGCGGAAGCGCACCTGGGTGGCGATATCCGGACGGCTGATCGCAAAGGTCCCGGCCTCGCCACAGCAACGGTCGGACTGCAGGACCTCCTGACCCAGCAGCTTGGCCGCGACGTCGGTCGGCTTGTGCGACTTCATCGGCGAATGGCAGGGATCGTGGTACATGTACTGCACGCCCTCGAGCCCCTCGAGATGGACGCCCTTCTCCATCAGGTACTCGTGGATGTCCAGCAACCGGCAACCCGGGAAGATCCGCTCGAACTCGTATTTCAGGAGCTGATCCATGCAGGTGCCGCAGGACACCACCACGGTCTTGATGTCGAGGTAGTTGAGCGTGGTCGCGAGGCGATGGAACAGTACCCGGTTCTCGGTACTGATTTGCTGGCCCTTCTCGAAATCGCCACCGGCATTCTGCGGATACCCGCAGCACAGGTAGCCCGGCGGTAGCACGGTCTGCGCGCCGACGTCGTAGAGCATGGCCAGGGTGGCAAGGCCCACCTGACTGAACAGGCGCTCGGAACCGCAACCGGGAAAGTAGAACACCGCATCCGAATCCAGATCGGTCTTCACCGGGTCGCGCAGGATCGGCACGTAGCGCGAATCCTCCAGCCCCAGCATCTGGCGGGTGGTCTGGCTCGGCAACCCGGCGGGCATCGGCTTTTTCACGAAGTGCACGACCTGCTCGTGCATCGGTGCCTTGCCGGTGGTCGAGCGCGGGGTCTTGCCCTCCCCGGTCAGGTTCAGCTTCTTGAATGCGAAATGCCCCAGGCGCTGGGCGGCATAGCCCATCTGGATCGCACCCTTGCGGATGCCCTTGATGGTGGCCGGGTCCTTGGCGTTGAGGAAGGCCATGGACATCATCGTCGCCGGCGTCGCCTTGCGCTTGCCCTTCTTGTTCAGGATCGAACGCATGTGCATGGTCACGTCGCCGAAGTCGATGTCGACCGGACACGGATTCAGGCACTTGTGGCAGATCGTGCAGTGATCCGCGACGTCGTTCATCTCCTCGAAGTGATTCAGCGACAGCCCGCGCCGGGTCTGCTCCTCGTAGAGGAACGCCTCGACGATCAACCCGGTCGCCAGGATCTTGTTGCGCGGCGAGTACAGCAGATTGGCGCGCGGGACGTGCGTGTTGCACACCGGCTTGCACTTGCCGCAACGCAGGCAGTCCTTGATCTCGTCGTTGAGATCGCCCAGCTCGCTTTGTTCAAGGATCAACGCCTCCTGCTTGACCAGGCGCAGCGACGGCGTATAGGCATTGGACAACCCGGAGCCCACCAGCAGCTTGCCGGCGTTGAACACGCCATTCGGGTCGACGTCCTTCTTGTACTTCGCGAACGACTCGATGCGTTCGGGCTCCAGATACTGCATCTTGGTCAGCCCGATCCCGTGCTCGCCGGAGATCACCCCATTGAGCTCGCGTGCCAGGCGCATCACTTCATCCACCAGGCGCTCGGCCTGGTGCATCATCTGGTAGTCATTGGAATTGACCGGGATGTTGGTGTGCACGTTGCCATCGCCCGCGTGCATGTGCAGGGCGATAAACAGGCGGCTGGTCAGTACCCGGTCGTGGATCGCGGTCAGCCGCTTGCGCACCGGCTCCAGCTGGTGCCCGCCAAAGATCTCGAACAGCGGGCGCTCGACCTCGGCGCGGTAGGAGATGCGCAGGCTGCGCCGCAGCAGCACATTGATGAGCTTGTCATGGTCGCGCCGATCCGCACGAGCGGGCTCGTCCAGCAGCTCGTCACATTCCGAGGCCTGGGTGAAGAAGTTGTCCGAGATTGCCTCCCAGCGCTTCTTCACCGTCTCCAGGACCTCCACCGCACGCTCGCGCTTGGCCTCGAACCACTGCTGGCCCTCGCCACCGGTGTCGTCCAGCAACTCGCGCAGCTCCGGATGGTCACCGCGCATGCACTCCTGCATCTCGTCGACCATCCGGAGCTTGTTGTTCAGCGACTCGCGCACGTTCAGGGTCTCGATCCCCTCGGTGTACTCCGCCAGGCGCTCCAGCGGGATCACCACGTCCTCGTTGATCTTGAACGCGTTGGTGTGGTGAGCAATCGCCGCGGTGCGGGCGCGATCCGCCCAGAAGCGCTTGCGCGCCTCGGGACTGACCGCAACGAAACCCTCGCCATTGCGGGCGTTCGCCGCACGCACCATCCTGGCCGCCAGCTTGCCCAGGGCATCCTCGTTGTCGGACACAATGTCGGCGACCAGGACCATCTTCGGCAGGTCACCACGGGCGCCCTTCGGGGTGTACTTCACCGCCCGCACGTAGCGCTCGTCGAGGTGCTCCAGGCCCGCCAGCAGGACTTCGTCCTCGGCGTCCACCGCATCCTTGATCTCGACGATCGCCGGCACGGCCTGGTGCAGATCGGTCCCGTAGAACTCCAGACACACGGTGCGGATGTTCTCCGGCATCCGGTGCAGGATGAACTCGGCCGAAGTAATCAGACCGTCACAGCCTTCCTTCTGGATGCCCGGAACGCCCATCAGGGTCTTGTCGGTCACGTCCTTGCCCAACCCCAGCTTGCGGAAGCTCTGTCCCGGCATCTCCAGGATCTCGGGCTCGCCCTTCGGGGTCTTGCCGTCCGGCTGATAGCGGCTCACACGGAAGCGCACGATCTCGGCGTCGTGGATCTTGCCGAGGTTGTGGTCGAGGCGCTCGACATACATCCACTCCGCCTCGGGGGTCACCATGGTCCAGGCGGCCAGATTGTCCAGCGCGGTACCCCACAGCACGGCCTTCTTGCCGCCGGCGTTCATCGCGACGTTGCCGCCGATGGTGGAGGCGTCCTGCGAGGTCGGATCCACCGCGAACACCAGACCGTTGCGATCGGCCAGCTCGGAGACGCGCTTGGTGACCACACCGGCCTCCACGCGCACCACCGGGACATCACGCTCCACGCCCGGCAGGGGCCGGCGCTCGACCTCGCCCAGACCTTCCAGCTTCTCGGTGTTGATGACCGCCGAGCGCTTGGACAGCGGGACGGCACTGCCGGTGTAGCCGGTGCCACCGCCACGCGGGATCACAGTCAGACCGAGGTCGATGCAGGCCGCAACCAGCGGGCCCATCTCCTCCTCGGAATCCGGGGTGAGCACCACGAACGGGAGTTCCACACGCCAGTCGGTCGCATCCGTCACGTGGGATACCCGCGCCAGGCCGCCGAACTGGATGTTGTCCTTGTGCGTCAGGGACTTCATGCGCTTGCGCACCTGATCGCGCAGCGCGGCGGTATCGGCGAACTCCTGCGCAAAGGCGGACACTGCCGCCTGCGCGCGCTGGCCCAGCTTGAGCGCCTTCTCGTTGCCGTCGGCCCGGGCCGTGATCTGGCCCAGGCGATGCTGCATGGCATCAATCAGCGCCTTGCGGCGCTTCTTGTCCTCCAGCAGATCATCCTGGATGTACGGGTTTCGGGTGACCACCCACATGTCGCCCAGAACCTCGAACAGCATGCGCGCAGACACACCCGTCCGACGCTCCCCACGCAACTCGTTGAGGAGGTCCCAGGTATCGGAACCCAGGAAACGGATAACGATTTCGCGGTCGGAGAATGAGGTGTAGTTATAGGGTATTTCTCGGACGCGTTCGGCGGTCATTGAGGCGTAGCCCCCCGATCAGAATGTGGCCAAAGAGTAACGGGTCCGCACGCCCTGCGCACGAAGTCGCACTGTTGGTCCATGCTTTTGGGCACCAAACTATCGGTGACGGGGACCTTTACGTCGCCAGGGCGGCGCTGATCGATTCACGCATCCGCGCTGGCGCCCCATGAGCATCTCCCTAAAAATACGCCAGCAGACCCAGCACCCCGATAACAATCAGATAGATCGCGACGATGTAGTTCAGCAGGCGGGGCCGGATCAGGATCAGGATGCCCGCCACCAGGGACAGGATGGCCATGAGCAGGCCCGGTTCAATATTCAGCGTCATTGGCGATCATTCCTTTCGCTTGTGGGATTCAGGGATACATCAAGGACCCGCAACGGACGCACCGACCGGGCTTCCCCTGGGGCCGATCTCAGAAGAGCTTCTCTTCCATCTCCAGATAGACCGCGTTGGCGTTGCTGCGGTTGGTCTGTTCGAAGGCCGGCAGGTCTTCGTAGTCACTCCAGTCCATCGCGGAGTAGGCCTCGTCGAAGGAATCCATGTTCTCGACCGCCACGGCCATGTGCTCGCGCAGCTTCACCAGGTAGTCGCGGGTGAACCTGACCGCCCGGGCCGCCTGATCGGTCGCCTCGCCATGCCCCGGAATCAGGAACTTCAGGTCCATCTCCATCAACTCTTCCAGGCGCTTGACCCAGTTCTCCGAATCCAGCGCATCGTCGCCCAGAAACGGGATCCGGCCATCGAACACGATGTCGCCGGCGAACACCACGCCGGTCTCCTCCACCACCATGATGATGTCGTCCGGCGAGTGTGCGGGCCCCGCGTGCACGCACCGGAAGGTCTTCCCGCCGAGACGGATGGTGTACTCGTCCTCGAAGAATTCATCCGGCGGGATGATCTGGGTGTCCTCGTCCACCCATGGGGCCAGCACGCCCCGGCGTTGCTCGAGCCGCGCCACCGCACCGGCGCCTCCCAGATAGTCCCGCGCGCGCGCCTGCCCGATGATCTTGGCATCGGTGTGGTCCGCGAACGCCTGCAGGCCATAGATGTGATCCGCGTGATAATGACCTGCGATCACGTACTTGATCGGCTGGTCGGTCACCTCGCGGATCCGGCGAATCATCTCGAAACCAAGTGGCGGCGTCCCCAGGGCGTCATATACCACCACGCCCTCGTCGGTCACGACGAACCCCGCATTCGAGGTATGCCCCTCGTTGTCGGGATCCGGAATACCGGAGATCCCGATCATGTACCAAGTGTCCAGCCCTTCGACCTCGTGGGCTGTCACATCCACGCTGACCGGCTCGTAGGGATTCTCGGGTACCGACATGGTCAATCCTCTCTTCTCTGGCATTTTGATCGATCCGACCCAGTGCGGCCGGGTTCTGCGGAATTGGACGGAAAAAGGGCGGGAGAATTCCCTGCATTTCCCGATCACTGTCGAGGGATTGTAGCGGAGTCGGGGGCGGGGTTGACGGGATGCCGGGGTCCGGGCGTTTGTGGCTACCGGGGACCGGTCGCCAAGGTCAGCGGTGGCTGGCCATTTAAAGGCAGGGAGACCGGAAGCAGGGTCGGCGTCCACAAATCAGCGGGGCGGTGCCGAAACGTTCTGGCCCGAATCGCGGCCATGGCGCCGGGGATGGGGGACCAGGATGATTCGGCGGCTGCGCCGCCTCACCCCTTCGGGGCTGCACGCGCAAGCGCGTGCAGTGCTTCGCCGCGCTTCGCCGAACCTTCCAGGTTCGAACCCTGGACACGCTCAAACAAACATAGAAAAGAGCCCCACGAGGGGGCCCTTCTCTATGTTTGGCTGGAGGACCAGGATTACTCGGCGCTATGCGCCTCGCCCTTCGGGCCAGCGCCGCATACGGCGCAGTTCGGCTCGGCTACGCCTCACCGTCGAACCTTGCAGGTTCACATCCTGAAATCTTCCAGCCATTCATGAAAAAAGGCCCCACAAGGGGGCCTTCTTCCATGAATGGCTGGGGGACCAGGATTCGAACCTGGGTTGGCGGAGTCAGAGTCCGCAGTCCTACCGCTAGACGATCCCCCAGTAAACCGGGTCGGGTGCAGCCCGAAACTCGACGCGAATTTTAGCGCTTCGAGTACTGCGTTGCACGACGGGCCTTGCGCAGGCCGATCTTCTTGCGCTCCACCTCGCGGGCATCGCGGGTCAGGTGACCACCACGACGCAGCGACGGGCGCATGTCTTCGTTGTACTGCACCAGGGCGCGGGCAATACCCAGACGGATCGCGCCGGCCTGGCCGTTGCCGCCACCGCCTTCAACGGTCGCGATCACGTCAAAGTTGCCGGTCGACTCGGTCGCCTCCAGCGGCTGGCGTACCACCATGCGCGAGGTCTTGCGGCCGAAGAAGTCGTCCAGCGGCTTCTCGTTAACCGTGATGTTGCCCGTGCCGGGACGCAGGAAGACGCGCGCCGAGGCGGTCTTGCGGCGGCCGGTGCCGTAATACTGATTGATAGCCATTCGGATCGATTCCCTTGCTGATTCTGGCGGCTCAGACTTCGAGCGGCTGCGGCTGCTGGGCCGTGTGCCGGTGTTCGGTACCGGCGTAGACCTTGAGCTTCTTGAACATGGCCCGGCCAAGCGGGTTGCGCGGCAGCATGCCCTTGACGGCAAGCTCCAGCACCTTCTCCGGATGACGCTCGATCATCTGGGTGAAGTTGGCTTCCTTGATGCCACCCGGGTAACCGGAATGGTGGAAGTACTTCTTGTCCATGGCCTTGTTGCCGGAGACGCGGATCTTCTCCGCGTTGATCACGACGATGTAGTCGCCGGTATCGACATGCGGCGTGTACACGGGCTTGTGCTTCCCGCGCAGGCGATGTGCGATTTCCGTGGCGAGTCGACCGAGGGTCTTGCCGTCGGCGTCGACGAGAAACCAGTCGCGTTCGACTTCGGCCGGCTTGGCGCTAATGGTACTCATGATGTTCGATGCTCCGAGGTCGGGGCGATTCAGAAAGCGCGCAAGAATAACGCTTCCCTCCGCCCAATTCAAGCTACAGGGACAATTCCCGAGACGCGAAGGCGTCCGCCCTCGGGGGAATCACGGATCAATGTGCAGAACATTCGCGTGCATGCCCCGGACACAAACAAGGGGCCGCCCCGAAGGCCGGCCCCTGCAACCCCCCGGGCGCAATGCCCGGGGGGGGGTTGCGCTGCCCGTTACAGCTGGGCTTCAGCGCGCTCCTGGACTTCCTGCATCAACTCGGGGTCGTTCTGCAGGGCCATGGCCACTTCGTTGTATTCCTCGACGCTCATGCCCGAGTCTTCAACCGCGTTGACCATTTCGTCCTGTGCTTCCTGCTGCATGGACTGGGCCTCGGTTTCGTCCTCGGCACTCTGCAGGCGGTCGGCGAAGTCTTCGCGCACTTCCTGCACCGCAACGAAGGCGCTTACGAAAGTGTCGATGTCTTCTTCGCTCAGATCCACCTCGGGGGCTTCCTGCATCGGGGCGCCACCCTGGGCACCACCCTGAGGTGGCTGGCCGCCCTGAGCACCGCCACCGGCACCGCCTTCCTGAGCCGGCGGCTGGCCGCCCTGGGCACCGCCCATGTCACCCCCACCGGCGCCACCTTCGGCACCGCCGTACTGGGCGGAGGCGGCTCCACCCACGGCAAACAGGGAGGTCAGGGCCATCGCGAGCATCGTCTTGCGCATATTCATCATGTTGCTCCTTTTCCTTTGGATCGTTCGGATCTCGGGGCGAAGCCGGCTACGACTCAAGGTCGATCATCAGCACGCCCGATTTCGTTGCAACCGTGTGAGGAGGAATGGTCCGTCACTGCGGTTCCGATTCCTCGATTGCTGCCCGAGGAGGAGCAGGCATCGTGCCAAGATTGGAAAAAGACAAACAAAACACTTTTAAACAGCGACTTATGCTCTCATCACCCCAAAAGGGCCGGGGAACGCGCCAACGGTAAACCGGGTCAGAATGATACATGGGTCAGGTCGACCCGGGTCAGGATGTCACGATGGGTCGGATTCCCCGAGTTTGCGGTACAGCGTCTTGCGGCCGATGCCGAGGATCCGCGCAGCGCGTTGCTTGTTGCCGTCCACATGCTCCAGCACCCTGCGAATGTAGTCGCG
Source organism: Thioalkalivibrio versutus (assembly GCF_001999325.1). GTDB lineage: Bacteria > Pseudomonadota > Gammaproteobacteria > Ectothiorhodospirales > Ectothiorhodospiraceae > Thioalkalivibrio > Thioalkalivibrio versutus. The sequence goes on along the minus strand of NZ_MVAR01000029.1, from coordinate 44,000 downwards.
CTCGCGCTCCTCCAGGGTCGGCCACTGGCCGTCGTCGCCCATCCCCGGGACCGGCGTCGCCCCCTCCGCCCGGTCGCCCGTCGTTCCGCCGGGATCCTCGGCGGGCGCCTCGAATACGCGCTCCGGCAGATCACGGGTCTCGATGACCTCGCCGGCCGCCAGGGTGGCGGCACGCTCCATCAGACTCGCGAGTTCGCGGACGTTCCCCGGGAACGGATACCGCACCAGCGCACGCAGGGCCTCCGGGCTCAGGCGACGCTCGGGCAGGTCGCGGGCCAGGGCCTGCTGACGCAGGAACTGCAGGGCCAGGCGTTCGATGTCATCGCCACGCTCGCGCAGCGGCGGGATCTCGATACGAAAGGTCTCCAGGCGATAGTAGAGATCCTCACGGAAACGACCGTCGGCAATATGTGCCTGCAGATCCTGATGCGTGGCCGCCACGATACGCACATCGGTCGCGATCTCCTCGTTGGCGCCCACCGGACGCACGCGACCATCCTGCAGAAGACGCAACAGCTTGCTCTGCATGGCCACCGGCATCTCGGCAATCTCGTCCAGGAACAGGGTGCCGCCGTCGGCCTCGGTAAACAGGCCGCGCCGAGCCCCCTTGGCCCCGCTGAACGCACCGGCCACGTGCCCCAGCAACTCCGACTCCAGCAGGGCCTCGGGGATGCCCGCGCAGTTAATCGCCACGAACGGACCACCGGCCCGCTCGCTTTCCGCATGGAGCGCGCGCGCCACCAGTTCCTTGCCGGTCCCGGACTCGCCGGTGATCAGGACACTGCCGTCGGCGGCCGCGATCCGCCGAATCAGGTCGAACAACTGCAGCATGGCCGGACTGCGGCCCTGCATGCCGTGAAAGCCATCGGCCTGCGCAAGGACCTCACGAAAGCGACGCACCTCGTCCTTCAAACGCCGCGCCTCGGTCACCCGGTCGGCGGCCAGACGCAGGTGATCCAGATCCACCGGCTTGGTCAGGAAGTCATCCGCCCCCGCCTTCAGCGCGGCCACCGCCTGGTCGATGGTCCCAAAGCCCGTGAGCATGATGAACCCGGGTGCCGGCACCCGGGCGCGGGCCTCCTGGAGCACCTGGAAGCCATCCGCGCCGGGCAGGCGCAGGTCGCTCACCACCAGACTGAAGGCCTGCTGCGCAAGCACCCGCGCGGCATCCTCGGCACTGGCAACCGCCGTAACCGCGTAGCCGGCCTCGGTCAGCTCCTCGGTCAGCAGTTCGCGATGCCCGCGATCGTCCTCCACGACCAGGACCGACTCCGGGGGCGTTGCGGGGACTTGTGCCTTGCTGCTCATCGAAGCGAATCCTCCTGGGCGCCAGCTGACACCGGCAGATGCACGACAAAACGGGTCTCCCCCGCGACACTGCGATCCAGCATCACCGTACCCCCGTGGTCCTCCAGCGCCACCTGCGCCACCGCCAGCCCGAGCCCGGTCCCCTCGCCGGTGGGCTTGGTGGTAAAGAAGGGCTCGAACAGGCGTTCGGCCTGCTCATCGTCTATCCCTCGCCCGGCCGTGGGGCCGTCGTCCGCCACCACCAGCTCGACCCGGTCGGACGAGGCATACCAGCGGACCCGGACCTCGCGGGCGGCGACCTGCGCGGCATTCTCCAGCAGATTCTCCAGGGCCTGGCCCAAGCGCAGGCGGTCCGCGGCGATGGTCAACTCGGGGCCTTCGAGCCGGAATTCCACCCCGCCGGAGGCATGCCGCTCGCGCACACGCCCGACCAGATCTCCAACCAGCTGCGCGAGACCCAGCGAGCGTTCCTGCAACGGATTGCGCCGGGCAAAGTCCAGCAGCTGGCGCACGATGGTCTCCACCCGCTCCAGCTCGGCCTTCAGCGCCTCCATCTCGGTGCGCGCCGGATCCGCCTCCGGCAGGTGCCGGATGGCGCGCTGCACGCGACCGGCGATAATCCCGAGCGGCGTCCCCAGTTCGTGTGCCACGCCGGCCGCCAGCTGGCCGATCGCCGCCAGCTTCTCCGAGTGCCGCAGCTTCTCCTCCAGCCGTCCCTGCTCAAGGCGTTGCGCCTCCAGTTCGGCCTCCGAGGCCTCGCGACGCTCCATCATGCGGTTCATCGAGACTGCCAGGCCGCGCAGCTCCGCCGGTCCCTGTTCCGGCGCCCGCAATCCACGCTGACCCCCGCCAATCGCGCGCATCGCGGCCATCAACCGAGACACATGCCGCCCCACCGCCCGGTGGTACCCGAACAGCACCACCAGCAGAAACAGCCCGCTAATCCCCAGCATCAGCAACCCACCCTGCCACTGGAGCTGCGCGACGAAGGCCCGGAACGGTGTGACGTCGCGCGTCACCTGCAACAGCCCCACGATGCGACCGGCCGGATCGGACAACGGAAGAAAGAACGAAAAGGTCTCGCGCCCCTGATGTTCGCCGAAAGCCCCGAGGCTCCCGGTTTCGCTGATGACCTGCGCCTCGCCACGGCGCTGCAGGGTCGGACTGGGCGGGCCACTGGCCGCCACCATCCGGCCGTCGGCATCGTAGACATAGACCCCGAACACCTCCTCGATCTGGAACAGGGAGTCCAGCGACTGCTGCACACCGGCCGCGTCGTCCTGCAGCATCGCACCGGCCACAGGCAGGCGGATCGAGCGCGCCACCAGCTCGATGTCCTCCTGCATCCGGTTTTCCATCTGGGTCTGAAATTCGTGCAGACCCAGCGCCACCACCGCGGCCATCAACAGCAGCAGGGGCAGCAGCACGAACGACAACACCGCGGTGCGCAGACTGTTCAGGCGTCGGGTCATAAAGGGCGATTCGCAGCGTCGTCGAAGGCCACCATGGTAGACACGGCGGCCGGCATGACGCGAATTGCAGGCAAAAAAAAGCGCGGGTCGAGGCCCGCGCCAAGAAAACCACCAAAGGAGGATGGAGGAGTCCACCAACCGCTGACAGGGGGGACAGCGATTAGCGTATGCAAATCTTCTAATATGGCGATATTCTTGTCAAGCGGTGAATGCGCAGGGGGTCGCAGATTCACCGCATCGTCATATCACGTACCCTTGAAGACCTGCATACCCCGTAAGACGCCCGCTCGACGGTTCTATTCCCGGGTGCGCGCAATCCAGCGCCTCCAGCCTTCAAAATTCGAATTCGTTCACGGATCCCGCCGCTATGCTTCGCCATCTGAGCCACCCTGTCACCCCGCTTGCCCAGAACGCCACTCTGATCTGGTGCGACGTCAGCGGGGCGGCGGCCTGGGTCGATCCCGGCGCGGATGCCGCGGCCCTGGAACGGATCGCGCGGGATCAGGGCGTCCACCTGGAAAAGATCCTGCTGACCCATGGCCACCTGGACCACGTGGGCGCGGCCGCCGAACTGGCCAAACGTACCGGCGCGCCGATCATCGGCCCGCACCGCGACGATGCCTTCTGGCTGGACCAGCTCCCGGCGCAGGCGCAGATCTTCGGCTTCTCCGAGGTCCAGCCACTGGTGCCCGATCAGTGGTTGGAAGATGGCGACACCGTCGAGCTCGGGCAAGCCACCCTCCACGTCCTGCACTGTCCCGGCCACACCCCGGGCCACGTGGTCTTCCACGATCGCGAGGGCCGGCTCGCCCTGGTCGGTGACGTCCTGTTCCACGGCGCGATCGGCCGCAGCGACTTTCCACGCGGCAACGGGCGCGAGCTGCTGGACTCCATCACCGGGAAGCTCTGGCCGCTGGGCGACGACACCAGATTCGTCCCCGGTCATGGTCCCGAGTCGACCTTCGGCGAAGAACGCCGCAGCAACCCCTTCGTCGGCGACGACGTCATCGCCGCCCCCGGCAGCGAACCCGGACGCGGTCGCTACTACTGATCCGACCGGCCGCCGCCCCGGCACTGCAAACGGAAAAGGCCGCCCCGAAGGGCGGCCCTCTCCTGGTACACATAAAGGCTTGCGGTCAGCCGTTGGCGCGCAGCGCCGCGATGCGCTGCTCGATCGGCGGGTGGCTCATGAACAGCTTCTTCAGCCCCTGGGCCATGCCGCCGCGAATACCAAAGGCGGCCATCTGGTCCGGCATGTCCACCGGGCGACCGGAGGCGCGCGCCAGCGACTCCAGCGCCCCGATCATCTTCTCGCGGCTGGCAAAGCGAGCCCCCGCCTCGTCGGCGCGGAACTCGCGCTGACGCGAGAACCAGAACACGATGATGGAGGCCAGGATCGCGAGGACGATCTCGGCCACGATGGCGGTGATCCAGAATGCCGGCCCGTGACCGGACTCGTTCTTGAAGATCACGCGATCGACAAAGTGACCGATCACGCGCGACAGGAAGATCACGAAGGTATTGACCACCCCCTGGATCAGCGCCAGGGTCACCATGTCGCCATTGGCCACGTGGCCCACCTCGTGCCCCAGCACGGCCTCGACCTCGCCCTGCCCCATGTTCTGCATCAACCCCGTGCTGACCGCGACCAGGGCATTGTTCTTGCTCATGCCGGTGGCGAAGGCGTTCGGGTCCGGCGAGTCGTAGATACCGACCTCCGGCATCCCGATTCCGGCCTCGCGGGCCTGACGGGTGACCGTCTCCAGCAGCCACTGCTCGGTGGCGTTGCGTGGCTTGTCGATCACGTGGACCTTCATCGTCTTCTTCGCCATCCACTTGGAGATGGCCAGCGAGATGAACGAACCACCAAAGCCAAACACGGCGGCGAAAATCAGCAACGCGGTCAGGTCGAGATTGACCCCCTGGTCGTCCAGGATGCTCTCGACCCCAAGGATGCGCAGAGTGATGCTAAGGACGATCAGGATGGCGAAGTTGGTCGCCAGAAACAGCACGATACGTTTCATGAAGCTTTCCTGTACTCCAATTAATAAACTCGACGGGATGAACCGATAGTCGGGGCGCAGCGGCCAAATTCAAGCACCGCCGCGTTCACAGACCACACAGGTACGCGCGGGTTCAGGCCGGGCGCACCTCCAGGCTGTCCGCGTTCTGATAGCCGCGCGGGAGCTGACGCCCGCGACGCGCGCGCTCGCCAACGTACTCGGCCCATTCCGCCGGGGCCAGTGCCTTGAAGCGCTTGCCCGCATGCACGACCAGGGTGTCCTGCGGCGCCAGCACAGCCACCCCGAGCACCCGCTCGGAGCCATCCTTGAGCGCCGCGGACGGGATGCCGATCAGCTTGTTGCCTTTGCCGCGCGCCAGTTCCGGCAGCCCCGCGGCCGGAAACACCAGCAGATAGCCGCGGGTCGTGACCACCGCGATGTGATCCTCGTGCGGGTTGCGCACCGGCGCCGGCTGCAGCACGGCCGCGCCAGCCGGTACGCTCAGCACGTTCTTGCCTGCCTTCTGCCGGCCGAGCAGGTCACCCAGCTTGGCAATGAAGCCGTAGCCGTGATCCGAGCCCAGCAGCCAGCGGTCTTCCTCCGCCCCGGTGGCCAGGCCCACAAAACGCGCCCCCTCCGGCGGGTTCACCCGGCCGGAAAGCGGCTCGCCCTGGCCGCGCGCCGACGGCAGCGTGTGGGCCGCAATGGTGTAGGTGCGACCGGTGGAGTCGATGAACGCCACCGGCTGGTTGCTGCGCCCGATGACCGCCGCCTGGAAGGCATCTCCGGCCTTGTAGCTGAGCCCGCGGGGATCGACATCGTGGCCCTTGGCCGCCCGCGCCCAGCCCTTCTCCGAGAGCACGATGGTCAGTGGCTCGGTCGGCACCAGTGCCGATTCATCCAGCGCCTGCGCGGCCGCGCGTTCGACCAGCGGCGAGCGCCGCTCGTCGCCATACTCCTTCGCGTCCTTCTCGATCTCGCGGCGGACCAGGGTGCGCAGGCGGCGCTCGGAGCCCAGCGTCTTCTCCAGCTGGTCGCGCTCCTGGCTGAGCTCGTCCTGCTCGCCGCGGATCTTCATCTCCTCGAGCTTCGCCAGATGGCGCAGTTTCAGCTCCAGGATCGCCTCGGCCTGGATATCGCTCAGGCCAAACCGGCTCATCAATTCCGGCTTTGGCCGGTCGTGTTCGCGGATGATCGCGATCACCTCGTCGATATTGAGATAGGCGATCAGCAGGCCTTCCAGCACGTGCAGCCGCGCCTGCACCTTCTCCAGCCGCCATTGCAGGCGCCGGCGCACCGTCTCGATCCGGAACTGCAGCCACTCGCCGAGCAGCCCTGCCAGGTCGCGCACCCGCGGCCGTCCATCGAGGCCGATCACGTTCATGTTCACGCGGTAGGTCTTCTCGAGATCCGTGGTCGCGAACAGATGCGCCATCAGGCCCTCGACGTCCACCCGGTTCGAGCGCGGGGTAATCACCAGGCGCGTCGGATGCTCGTGGTCGGACTCGTCGCGCAGGTCCTCGACCATCGGCAGCTTCTTCGCGCGGATCTGGGCGGCGATCTGCTCCAGCAGCTTGGCGCCGGAGACCTGGTGCGGCAGCGCGGTCACCACGATGTCGTCGCCCTCGCGCTCGTAGCGCGCCCGGGCCCGGATCGAGCCCTGGCCGGTCTCGTAGACCTTTCGCAACTCGGCCGGCGGGGAGATGATCTCGGCCTCGGTGGGGAAATCCGGCGCCGGGAGGATCGCGCACAACTCCTCGACCGTTGCCTTCGGGTGCTCCAGCAGGTGCACGCAGGCAGCGGCCACCTCGCGCAGGTTGTGCGGCGGGATGTCCGTCGCCATACCCACCGCGATCCCGGAACCGCCATTGAGCAGCACATTCGGCAGCCGCGCCGGGAGCATCTTCGGCTCGTCCAGCGCACCATCGAAGTTGGGCACCCAGTCCACCGTGCCCTGACCCAGTTCGGAAAGCAGCAGCTGCGCATAACGCGACAGGCGCGACTCGGTGTAGCGCATCGCCGCAAAGGACTTGGGATCATCCGGCGAACCCCAGTTGCCCTGCCCGTCGACGAACGGATAGCGATAGGAGAACGGCTGCGCCATCAGCACCATCGCCTCGTAGCACGCCGAGTCCCCGTGCGGGTGGAACTTGCCGAGCACGTCGCCCACGGTGCGCGCGGACTTCTTGTACTTGGCGGTGGCGGAGAGCCCCAGCTCGCTCATCGCGTAGATGATCCGCCGCTGTACGGGCTTCAGGCCGTCGCCGATATGCGGCAGCGCACGGTCCAGGATCACGTACATGGAGTAGTCCAGGTACGCCTTCTCGGTGAAGTCCTTCAGCGGCAGCTGCTCGCCGCTGTTGGCGAACAGGCTGGGGGTCTCGATATCGGTCATCGACGGTCTCGCGGACGTGGATGGGCCGGGGTTTTACGCCGGGTCGGGCCCGCGTACTGTAGCGGGCACGCGCCCGGCGTTCCACGGGTGCAGTCGGAAAACGCATCATCGACAAGGAGTCCGTCCGTGCCGGATACAGGCTGGACCGCCAGTATCGTCGCCATCGCCGTCTTCGCCCTGGCGGTGATGAGCGTCGTGCACGCGCTGCTGCAACGCCGCGATACCGGGACCGTCATCGCCTGGGTCGGGCTGATCGTGTTGCTGCCCCTGGCCGGCTCGCTGCTCTACTGGCTGTTCGGCGTCAATCGTATTCGCCGGCGGGCCCACGCCCTGCGCGAGGGCTATCTGATCGCCGACCCCAGCACCGACGGGACCAGCCTGGCCGAGCCACCGGAACGCTGGCAGCGCCTGCTGCATTCCGGGGACCGCCTGAGCCCGTTCCGCCTGGTCGGTGGCAACGCGATCGAACCGCTGTTCGACGGCGATCGCGCCTACGCGCAGATGCTGGCCGCGATCGACGCGTCCCGTCACAGCATCAGCCTGGCCACGTACATCTTCGACTATGACCAGGTAGGCGAGCGCTTCGTCGCCCACATGCAGCAGGCCCAGGACCGGGGCGTGCAGGTGCGCATCCTGATCGATGCCATCGGCGCCCGCTACAGCCGTCGCAACACCCTGCGCCAGCTGCGCCGGGTGGGCCTGCCTGCCGCCGCCTTCATGCCGGTACACCTGCCGAGCAGCCTGGCCGCCTTCAACCTGCGCAATCACCGCAAGATGCTGGTGATCGACGGCGCCCGCGCCTTCACCGGCGGCATGAATATCCGCCGCGGCCACAGCCACACCAACCCGGGTCCGCACCCCATACACGACCTCCACTTCGAGCTGCGGGGTCCGGCCTGCACCCAGTTGCAGCGGGTCTTCGCGGAAGACTGGCAATTCGCCACCGGCGAACGCCTGGAGGGGCCGCTCTGGCTTCCGCAGTCCGTAGACCCCGCCGGCGCCCGCGCCTGCCGCGGCCTGCCGGACGGCCCGGACGAGGACTTCGAGGTCCTGAACTTCACCCTGCAGTCGGCGCTGGCCGAAGCCCGCGAACAGGTCACCATCGTGACCCCGTACTTCCTGCCCGACGTGGCGCTCACCGGGGCGCTGAAGGCCGCGGCCCTGCGCGGGGTGCAAGTCGACATCCTGATCCCTGCCCGGAGCAACCTGCGCCTGGTGGAGTGGGCCAGCCGCCCGCAGCAGGCCGAACTGCTGGAGCGCGGCTGCCGGCTGTGGCTCACACCACCACCGTTCAACCACGCCAAGCTGATGCTGGTAGACCGCGAGTGGGCCCTGGTTGGCTCCGCCAACTGGGACCCGCGCAGCCTGCGCCTTAACTTCGAGTTCAACCTGGAATGCCTGGATGCCGGACTAGGCCAGGAACTGGCCAACTGGACCGACGCGCTGCGCGCACAGTCGCACCCCCTGACGCTCGAGGAGGTCCGTGCCCGGACGCTCGCGACCCAACTGCGCGACGGGGCCGCGCGCCTGCTCACGCCGTATCTGTGACCGACCGTTAGCCACCCCCGCGGTGACCCTCACGCGAACCGGGACGCGCGCGCGTGGTCTTTTGTACTGTAGCGGCAGGGACCGAGCGCGGGCACCGACCCGCATCGCTTCACCGCAGGGGGGCAAGGGATGGCACGGCACTGGGACGCAAGCGCAGGGAACCGATGAACGGGATCCTTGCGCCATCGCTCTACCTTGCAGCGGGGCTAGCGATCTACGCCACGCTCAGCCACCTGCTGCACAGCCGGCAAAGCGCCCGGAGCACCGAGCACCGGTTGTTCGCCGCGATGTGCGCCCTGATGGCGGTGCTTGCCGTCGGATCGGCCCAGACCTACCAGGCCGGCACCGTCGAGGCCTATACCCGCGCGCTCACCCTGAACGTCTATCTGCTGGGGCCGTTCTACGTGCTGTTCGCCGCCTTCGTCGCGGCCCATACGCGCACCCCCGCCCGCTGGCTGATCTCCGGTCTTCTGGTACTGCTGGTCATCACCTGGGTGGTCAACACCCTGCAGCCCTACAGCATGCAGTACCAGGTGATCGACGAACTCCGCCCCCTGGAACTCCCCTGGGGCGAAACCGTGGCCCTGGCAGTGGGTACCATCAGCCCCTGGTTCGGCTTTGGCGTGCTCGCGGTCTTTCTGGTCCTGGGCTTCGCCCTCACCACACTGATCCGGCACTACCGGCGCTATCGCCAGACCACCACCCTACTCCTGCTGGGCGGGATCGGGGTCTTCGTCCTGTTCACCTTGCAGGGCGTCCTGGCCCGGGGCGGCGCACTGGAAATGCCCCAGCTCGCGCCGTTCGGCTATGTGGTGATGGTCGTCATGATGAGCCTGGTACTGAACCGCGAGACCAGCGAACGCCTGCGTGACTCGGAAAGCCGTTTTCGGGCGCTGGTGGAGCAATCCCCGGTCGGCATCCAGGTACTCACACCGCAGGGCGAGATCCGCCAGTGCAACGCCGCCTGGGAAACCATGCACGGCGCACAAGCCTCCCTGCCGGGCGGCAACGTTCTGGACCGCCCGGATGCCATCGACCGGCACATCCACGAACCGCTCAAGGATGCCCTGCGCGGACACTACCGCGAGATCGGCCCGCTGCCCTACACCCCACCAGCCCGCCCCGACCAGTCGGCCGAACCCGCCGACCCCGACCCGGCGACCCAGACCACCCCGCTCATCACCCCCGAGCGCTGGCTGCGGGGCTGCATCTACCCACTGCAGGATGCCCGCGGCGAGGTACAGGACGTGATCGTGATGCAGGAGGACATCACCGCCGCGCACCGCAGCGAGGACGCCCTGCGCCTGATCGCCGAGGGGCTGCAGGCGCGCTCGCGCGAGGAGTTCTTCCAGCAGCTGGTTCTCAAGCTGAGCAACCTGTTCGCTGCCGACTATGCCCTGATCGGCATCGAGGATCCGGAAAAACCCGGCGTGGTGGAGACCGTCGCCCTGTGCACCGCGGGGCAGATCGTGGAGAACTTGCGCTACGACCTCGCCGAGACCCCCTGCGAACGTGTGCTGGAGATCGGTACCTGTATCTACCCCTGCGACGTACAACAGCGCTTTCCGGCCGACGAGATGCTGGTGGAGATGGACGCCGAGAGTTATCTGGGGGCCCCGTTGCTGGACAGCCAGGGCACGCTGCTGGGGCACATCGCCATGGTCAACCGACATCCGGTGGAGGATGTCGACAAGGCGATGGAGATCCTCGGGATCATGGCCGACCGCGCGGGGGCGGAACTGGAACGCCTGCACACCGAGGAACACATCCATGCCCTGGCCTACCACGACTCCCTGACCGGGCTGGCCAACCGCACCCGCCTGCACGACGACCTGACCCGCCACATCGAGGAGGCCACCGCCGGCCACCTGCATGGCGGGCTGATCCTGATCGACCTGGACCACTTCAAGACCATCAACGACGCCCTGGGGCATGCGGTAGGCGACACCGTGCTGGGCGCGGTGGCGGACCGCCTGCGCAGCCATGCCCCCGGGGATGCGCTGATCGTGCGCCTGGGTGGCGACGAGTTCGCCGTTGTCCTGCCCCCCTGCGCCCGGGTACGCGAGACCCTGGAGCCGGAACTGCAGGCAATCGCCGAGCGCATCCTGGAGGCCCTGCAGCGCCCGATCATCATCGGCGAACGCACCTTCGGGGTCGGCGCCAGTCTCGGCTGCGTATGCTATCCCGACGCCGGCGAGAGCTCGGCAGAAGCCCTGCGCCACGCCGATATCGCCCTGTACCAGGCCAAGCGTGCCGGCCGCGGCGGCGTGCAGTTCTACCGCCATGCACTGCAGGACGAGGCGCATGCCCGCCTGCAGATCGAGGACGGGCTACGACAAGCGGCCGAACGTGACGAGCTGGACCTGCACTACCAGCCGCAGTTCGATGCCGCCGAGCGCCTGATCGGAGCCGAGGCCCTGCTGCGCTGGCAGCATCCGGAGATGGGCCAGGTCCCGCCAGATCTCTTCATCCCGGTCGCCGAGGAGACCGGCCTGATCCACGGGGTCGGCAACTGGGTCCTGGAACACGCCCTGATGCAGCTGTCGCAGTGGCAGGCCGGGAACCTGCAGCCACCTCGCCTGGCCTTGAATCTCTCGCCCTGGCAACTGGCGCGCCCGGACTTCGTCGACCAGTTCCAGGCGCGGCTGCGCCGACACGGGGTGGACGGCCACGCCCTGACCCTGGAGGTCACCGAGTCCGGCCTGCTGCGCGACCTGCCGGACGCCATCACCAAGCTGGGCGCGCTGCGCCGGCTCGGCATGCGCATCGCCCTGGACGACTTCGGGACCGGCTATTCCTCGCTCGCCTACCTGCGCGACCTGCCGGTGGACGAGCTGAAGATCGACAAATCCTTCGTCAAGGAACTGCTGGCCGGCGGTGACCGGACCCTGATCGAGAACATCGTGGACATTGCCCGCAACATGGAGCTCGACGTCATCGCCGAGGGCGTGGAGCACCCGGAGCAGCGGGAGCAGCTCCTGGCCCTGGGCTGCACCCGGTTCCAGGGCTTCCTGTTCAGCGCGCCGCTGACACACGAACAATTCGTCGCGCGACTGCATCGGCCGTAGACGAGGCCGGCCGATTCAGTCGCGAGCGGCCGGGTCTTCCAGCCCGCAACCCAGCGCGCCGCGCCGGCGCAGGGACAGATCCGTTTGCCGGCGCTCCTCTCCGGGGCATTCCCGGTACAGCACGATCCGGCTGCCGCCTTCCTCCTTTGCCACGTACATCGCGCGGTCGGCGCGCTGCAGCAACGCCTCCACATCGTCCCCGTCCTCGGGGTAGAGCACCGCCCCCATGCTGAGCCCGACGCGAACCGACTCGCGATTCACCTCCACCGGCTCCTCGAAGCGTTCGATCAGCTTGAGTCCGACCCCCGTCACCGCATCCGGATCACGCACATTCTCCAGCAGCAGCACGAATTCGTCGCCGCCCACGCGGGCCACCACGTCGCTCTCGCGCACGCCCTCGCGCAGACGCCGCGCCACGGTCACGAGCATCACGTCGCCGGCATCGTGTCCCAGGCGATCGTTGATGGGTTTGAAGCCGTCGAGATCGCAGACCACCAGGGCCAGGCCGGTGCCGGCGCGCTGGGCCCGGCGCAGGGCCTGCTGAATATGCTCCTGCAGCAGACTGCGATTGGGCAGGCCGGTCAGGGAGTCATGATGGGCCTGGTGCCACAGGCGCTCCTCGGAGGCCTTGTCGCGGGTGATGTCACGGACCATCCCGAGGACCTGCACGGCGCGGCCTTGGGCGTCCCGATCGATTTCGCCCTCGACCCGCACATGGCGCAGCCCGCCGTCCGCGCGCACCACCCGGTGATCCACCCGGTAATAGGCCTCGTGATCCAGCGCCTCGTTGGTGGCGCGGCGCACCCGCGTACGGTCGTCCGGATGGATGGCTCGCATGTAGGCCTCGAACCCCGCGGTATCGGTTTGCGGGTCGAGCCCGAACAGATCGAATACATGCGTGGACCAGTTCATCCGCAGACCACGAATATCCCAGTCCCAGTAACCGGCCCCGGCAATCCGCTGGGCCTCTTCCAGGCGCTCGGTGGTCTCCTGCAGGGCCGCGGTTCGCCGGGCCACCGCCGCCTCCAGCCCGGCCTGCGTCTCGCGCAGGCGCGCCTCGATCTGCTGGCGTCCCTCCAGTTCCTTGTGCAAGGCGGCGTGATCACGCCAGATCCTCCGGCGCACCCGCACCCACATCAGCACAATCATCAGCATGGTCAGGACGGTGGCCACCAGCATCACCTGCTGCGCCTGTTCATGGCGCTGCGCCATGGCCGCCACCGCCTCCTCGTTATCACGTTCGAAGGCCGCGAGGATGGCCTCCATCTGCTCCAGCACATCCTCCTGCACCGGCATCGCGTCCGCATACAGGATCGCCAGCGCCTCGTTGCGCCCACCCGCCAGGGCAATGTCGAGGAGCTCGGACAGGATCGGGGCACCGGTCGCGGTCAGCGCACGCAGTTCGGCCAGCAGCGCGGCGTCGCGTGGGGTCCGAGCCAGTAATTCCGCACCCTCGCGGGCGACCAGGAAGCGCTCGGCCAGCTCGCGAAACTCCCGCTGGTAGCGATCCTGCAGGGCCGGGTCCTCGGCACTGATCACCAGCGAGGCGCGCAGCATGCGCTCGCGCACGAGGCTGCGCATGCGATGCACGCGGTCCACCTTCTGCACGTACTCCTCGGTAAGGGCCTGGACGTCGTACTGCAGCTGCTGCACCCGAAGCCAGCTGGCGACGGCGACCACCGCGACCAGCAGCAGCACCACAACAAAGGCGCCGGTCAGCCCGGGAACGAAGGGACGCGGGGCCATCGCGTCTCAATCCCAGCCGGGGACGGGCCGGTCCATGGACGCACCCGCACCCGACGAGGCACCACAAACCGCTGTCGCATCCTTGACGCGCATCCCGCTCCCCCTGTTTGATCGACCACATCCGCACGATCCAGGCGGGGAGGGTGCCGCGAGATGTCCACCAATACAAGCAAATACCGCGACCGGATGTCCGCCGCGCACGCGGAGTCGCCCGCTCCCGTGGCGCAGCTGGCGACACTGGAGAAGGCCTACCTAAGCGCCGCCTACTGCCTGGAGATCGAGGGCAACAGCCGAGTTCTGTACATCGACCAGCCCGCGGAGGATGTCACGGCCTGGATGGCCGAGCGGGACATGCAGCGCCTGGTCCTGTTCACCGCCTGCAATCCGGGCAGCCGGCCGGGCACCGAGGGTGAAAACATCCAACGCCAGCGCCGGCTGGAGCAGACCGTGGCCGAGCACGGCCTGCGCGCATGGCCTGCCCGCAACCGCGACCCGCGCGGCCAGTGGCCGGACGAACCGGGCCTGGCCATCGCGGACCTGCCCGACGACCTGCTGGCGCGCTGGCTGGAGGCCTTCGGCCAGAACGCAGCCGTGCTGCTGGAACCGCCGGCTCGGCCCCGTCTGGTATGGCACCCGGGGCTAGGAAGGTAGCGTGCCGCCTACAGCGGCAGGCGACCGCCGGAAGCGACCACGATCGTCACCAGACCGATGACGGTGTTGATCCCGACCAGGATGCGGATCTGCCCCAGCCGGCGCAGGCCTTCCTCGGTATCGTTTGCCGCAATGGCCTTGCGCATGCGCCGATAAGGGGCGAAGAACACATGGGCGAAGATCGCCATCATGATCAGGCCCAGCAGCAGCATGGTGTGCACGCTGGGATGCACATCACCCATGCCGCCGAACACCCCGAAGATCAGGTAGAAGCCGGTCACCAGGATCACCAGGACCGAGGCCCAGACCCAGGGGAAGAAGCGCGCGAACACACCCTCCCAGAGCTTCAGCCGCGCCGGCCCCTCGAGCTGCTGCCCGGCCACCGGGCGCAGGAACATGTAGGCGAAGAACATACCGCCCACCCAGATCACCACGGCCAGTACATGCAGCACGTTTGCCAGTGCGTATCCCGTCATTGCCTGCTTCCTTTTGTCGTTACGGATGTGGCCCGCAGTGTAGCCGTCCGCGTGCACGGCTGCCGAGCCCCCCAACCGCACACGCGTGCGGATTGATCAGTAGAATGGCGGGTCCGCATGCAGCAATCGCGGCCCTATCAACATTCAACCCGGCAGTACAAGGAGTCCACATGTCGCGCGAGATCATCCAGACCGAAAACGCCCCGGCCGCCATCGGCCCCTACTCGCAGGCCGTGCGTACCGGCGACACCCTATACCTGTCCGGCCAGATCCCGCTGGACCCGGCCACCATGGAACTGGTCGACGGCGGCATCGAGGACCAGATCCGCCAGGTGTTCGCCAACCTCCAGGCTGTCCTGGAGGCGGCGGGAGCCAGCACCGCCGATATCGCCAAACTGAACATCTTCCTGATCGACCTGGCTCACTTCCCGCTTGTGAACAAGATCATGAGCGAAGTCTTCAACGAGCCCTACCCGGCACGTGCCGCGATCGGCGTGGCCGCCCTGCCCAAGGGCGCCCAGGTGGAAATGGACGCCATCGCCTGGTGCCCGCGCGACTGATCGCGCTGCGCGAACCCAACCGGTGGAGCTGCAGGTCCCGCTGACCGCGCTGAAGGGTGTCGGCCCGGCGGTGG